>JAHFRP010000008.1 GCA_023266195.1 Sulfuricella sp. | reverse complement strand
CGCCGGGATGACCGCTCCCATATGCTGTACCTACCCGAGTCCTGGAAAACCCGCGTGGATACACCATATCAGGGATGTCGGTCATCTCATTTCTCCGTAGGATTTACCGGAAGAGCCAAACATTTGGTAAACCTGAATTGCCTCTGGCTCAGTGACGACACCTGGATCATACAAGCCGAATAGTGCGGCTTGAGCATAATTGCGGATTATGTTGGTGGCAGGAGTGTTATACCGAATTTCGTACCAAGCTTCGGCCCGGTTGCCATCATCCACTATGGCTTTGTGCAACGCAGGGCTTTTGCCAGCACCGAAGTATCCATTATAGGCTAAGGATGTCAGTACCATCATTTCCTGGCTGCCTTGCAGTGAAGTATAAAGGGTATCGTTGCCCAGCCATGTTTTTACGGTTGATAGATACTTGGGAAGAACAGCCTTGAAAAGCGACAGTGCCTGTTCATCCGTTATCGTCCAGCCGAGAAAATTTGCGCTGTCGGGGAGTCCTGGATACCAACCAGGAAAGGAATCTGTTGTTGCGACAGGCCCTGCCGCATTCAGATCGTCTGCCGCCAACTGTAATTGATCTTTTAGAGTCTTTAACTGTGCATCCGTGAGTTTTATGCCATTGTTCGCAAACTGCGTCAGATAATTAGTGATATCAGTTGGATCATTCCGGATCTTCCAAACGCCGCCAACATTGACTACCAAGGCATAGCCCACCCCCAAAGTTGGTATACCTTGGCTATCGTCATACACAAAGGGCTCAAATCCTTCAACGCCTGGGGTCTTCAGGAAATTGAAAAGCGCTTTGCTAAAATCGCTGCCAATTGGCGTTGGTGTAATGGTTGCCATGATTATCTGCCCCCTTAATTAAGTGGAAGTGGTTTAGCGGTTTTACGTGGTTTATTTTGATTTTTAGGTGATAGTTGTTTAACTGAGGACCATCTGCAAATCTGCTTGTCCGCTGATCGATTTGGGGTCACTGACTCTACACTTAGCGTATAGGCGTCTATAAAAGTAACCAACATCAAAAAATAATATTGATTCTGATATTCAACGATACTGTTGTAACTCGGTCGCCCGCCCGAAGCATAAGCAACCGCCGCGTCATCATTCGCAACATAAATTTGTCGGAAGACGCCAAAATCACCTATTGCTGGTTTATTCTCATCTATGTTCATCGGGCCATAACCGCCGTCGTAGTAAAAGACATAACGTTTTTCTCCAGAAGCCTGAAGAGGTGGTAGTTCAAATAGCTTAAAGGGCGGCGTTCCGAATGCCATATTGCATATCCCTGCCGCCCCATCTGGATCAGCTTCCATGGGTGTACAAATGGGGTCGGAGTCATTTTTCCTTCTCTTCAAATGAAAGCTGACACCTCCCACCCTTTACCGGCGCTTGTTCTCCGATCTGTTTTAATGGTCGTCCCCGCTTGGCCGGTCGCACCCGTCGATCAAGCATTGTCTCGATCTCTTCCGTGAATCGGTCGCTTCCCGTCACCAGTCCTTGGTTTACCGCCTTCCGCAGTTCACCTAGCGTTTCCGTATCGAGTTGGCTGTAAAACAACTCCCGGTAGGCGTTCTGCCGCTCCTCCGGCGTAGTTCCGAGAGCGAGGTATTCGGTGTGAGCTCGGAGCAACCTATCCTCTGCGCCTTGCGCATTCGCCCGGTAGCTTGACCACGGGTACTCGTCCGGGCGTGACACCATGTTGGCTCGAACAGGATTCAGTTCGATATATCGGTAACAGGTCAGAAG
Source organism: Sulfuricella sp. (assembly GCA_023266195.1). Classification (GTDB taxonomy): domain Bacteria; phylum Pseudomonadota; class Gammaproteobacteria; order Burkholderiales; family Sulfuricellaceae; genus Sulfuricella. The sequence continues at coordinate 156,872 of JAHFRP010000008.1, read as the reverse complement.
GTATTTTTCCGTCTGCACCAGGCTGGCTTTATGCCGGCCTTCCCATAGGGTGCCGCTACGCTTGTAGTGATAGTTCACATATTGCACATAACGTCTCCCCACGGATTGCATTGTCCGCGAGACGCTATCCGGTGCGCGGGGTGTAACCAGCAAATGGACATGGTTGGTCATAAGTACATAGGCATGGACCGTGCAGCCGTACTTGATTGATGCTTCGTCCAGGCAGTCGAGGTAAAACCGGTAATCGTCCTCGCTGAAGAACGATGCCTGTCGATTGTTCCCCCGTTGCACGATGTGCTGGGGGATTTCAGCCAAGTTAAATCGCAGTTTTCGTGCCATATCTCCCTCACTGAATCATTTTTCGATAGATTTCAGAAAACAGTTACTTTTCTCAGAAAATCATCGAAAAGCGGCTTCGACCCCAATTTTCGCAACTGGATCGCTCGAATTTAATAGATTCCCGATACCAATCTGACCCTGTGTTACTGCGATTCCCGCTTCAATTGACCCAGGCATGTTTTATCTCCCTATATTTCTTAGAATTAAGTCCATTACTACTGTTAAAACAGTGCTAACAATCATAATTCTCTTTAGCAAGCCTACGAACTTTAAAAGGCTGAGTTGGCTCTCTGACAATTCTGATCGCGAGCGCCGCTTTACCGATACGTCATAAAGCACAGCCCAATCTTTGGTGGTTCTAAATACCCAAAAATACAGAAAGAATTCGAGCCCAAGATATAGTCCAAGCAACCCTGCACATGTGAAATAAAGTATTGTTATCACGTCGATTTCCTTTTCCGCTTGCCATCGTGCCAGGGCCAGTTCCAACATTTCATCGTTTTTCCACCAAAAGTGCCGCAGTCAAGCCGCCCCCAATTTCACTCCTCACTCTTATCCCTCCTCTGCTCATCCTCCACCACCCCCATCCTCACCGCCCCCTGCGCCCCGCCGATGCTGAACACCTCGTCCACCTGCAACCCCCGCGGAATCTGGTGGGTGATGAACAGGATGGTAACCCTGCCCTTGAGTTTGTTGACGGTCCTGGCGAAGTGCTCGGCGGTATGGCTGTCGAGGTTGGAGACGGCTTCGTCGAAGATTAGGATTTTGGGTTTCTTGAGCAGCGCGCGGGCGATGGCGATGCGCTGGCGCTGGCCACCGGACAGGCCGGTGCCGCGTTCGCCGATCTCGCTCTGGTAGCCGTCCGGCAGTTGGTCGATGAAGTCGTGGATTTCGGCGGCCTTGCAGGCCTGGATGACGTCGTCGAAGCCGGCGTGGGGGTGGGCCATGACAAGGTTATCGTAGAGGCTGCCGGAGAAGAGCACGGTTTCCTGCGGGACGACGCCGTAGGTCTGTCTGAGTTCGTTGGCGGCGAGGTGGCGGATGTCCCGGCCGTCGAGTTCGATCCGCCCTTCCTGGGGCTGGTAAAAACCGAGCAAGAGTTTGGCGAGAGTGCTTTTGCCGGAGCCGGAGGGGCCCATCAGGGCGGTGAGGTGGCCGGGCCTGAATTTCATGTCGAGGTGGCGGTAGAGCCAGGGGTGGTGCTCGCTGTAGCGGAAGGCGATGTCCTTGAGTTCGATTTGTCCTTTTCCGCCGGCTTCGCGGCTGGGGATGAGGGCGTGGGGTTCGACGGGCATGTCGAGGATGTCGCCCAGGCGTTTGACGGCGATGTCGGCCTGCTGGAACTCCTGCCACAGGCCGACCAGGCGCAGCATGGGCTGGCTCATGCGGCCGGCGAACATCTGGAAGGCGACCAGCATGCCGACGGTGAAGCCGTCGTTCTGCATCACCAACAGGGCGCCGACGATGAGGATGGAGAGCGTCATGACTTGTTCGATGCCGTTGGCGACGACGTTGTAGCTGTTGCCGACCTGCTTGGTGGTGAAGCCGGCGGCGAGATATTGGGCGAGGTAGCCGCTGTATTTTTGTTCGGCGTGGGGTTCCATCTGGAGGGATTTGACGGTGGCGATGCCGGCAAGGTATTCGGTAAGGAAGGCCTGGTTGCGGGCACCGAGCATGAATTGCTTGTTGAGCTTGTCGCGGAAGACGGGGGCGACGAGGAGGCTCATGGCGCCGATCAGGCCGAGGAGGAAGACGGCGATGAGGGAGAGCTGCCAGCTATAGGCGAACATGACGGCAAGGAAGATAAGCAGGAAGGGGAAATCCAGCGCGAGAGTGACGGCGGCGCTGGAAACGAATTCCCGAATGGTTTCGACGCCGTGCAGGCGGGCGACGAGGACGCCGGTGGGGCGTTGCTCGAAGTAGGGCAGCGGCAGGCGCAGGAGGTGGCGTAGCACCTGGGAGCCGAGTACGGCGTCGATGCGGTTGCCGGTGTGGAGGACGAGGTATTGGCGCAGCCAGGTCATGGCCATGGTAAAAAGCATGAACAGGCCGAGGGCGACGCCGATGACGATGAGGGTGCTGTGGGTCTGGTGGACGACGACTTTGTCGATGATGACCTGGGTGAAGACCGGGGTGGCAAGGCCGACGAGCTGGATGGCGAGAGAGGCGAGGACGACGTCGCGCCAGATTTTTTTGTGCTTGAGGAGTTCGGGGATGAACCAGCGGAAGCCGAACCTGGGCTTTTCGGTTTCGAAGCCGGCGATGTCCTGGAGCCGGCCATCCGCTCCGGTTTGCTCGCGGGCGACGAGGATCAGTTGGGGTTCGAGGCGGGCGGCGGCGTCTTCGATGGCGAGGGTTTCGGGGTTTGGCGAGCCGGGGCGGAAATAGAGGAGGTTTTGGGAGTTGGATTTGACGATAAGGATGAGATGGGAGGTTCTGAAACAGCGGATTCCGGCGGGGAGGGTGGCGTTATTACCCTCTCCCCAACCCTCTCCCTGGAAGGGAGAGGGTGAAAGCAAGCCCTGCTCTTCCGCTTTCAGGAAGGCGATGCAGGGAAACGGTTGCTTCTCCCAGCCTTCTTGCGGCAACGGCCCGGCGCCGGTTTTGAAGCCGAGGGCATGGGCGGCTTCATGGAAGGTGGCGAGGGTGTAAGGCGGCGGGAATTGGCTGGCGATCAGCGCGGCATCGAACGGGATGCGGTGCAGGCTGCACAGGCTCCCCAACAGCCAAAGGCAGTCTTCGGCGCGAATCTCTTTCCCCGGCATTGTTGTTTTATTGATTTTGGGTTATGTCGAATAATTACGATATTATCATCCACAAAACCGATATGCTATTGGGGAAAGCCCTGGTTAATTGTCGAGGGTTATGGCGAAGGGCAGTCGGACGATGCCGGTCACCCGTGCGGCGCCGCCGTCCACCTCCCACTTCACGTCAAAACCGCCCAGCTTCATGCCGAAGCCGCGCTTGCCATCGCCTTTGGCGTAATAGGCCGGGCGCGGGTCCTGGGCCAATATGCCGCGGATCAGCGCCTCCAGTTCGGGCTGATCGGCACATCCATCCAGCACACCCTCGCTGAAAACCACCTCGAACGGCATCGCGGGCGCCGTTTCCGCGAAACCGCCCGTCGCCGCTGGCAGACTGTCGGAATATGGCAAATAAGGCTTGATATCGAGCACCGGCGTGCCATCCAGCAAATCCACGCCTTTCAGGTGCAGCCGCACCCGCCCCGGCGCGGTCTCGATTTTTTCCAGTTCGAGCGCTGACAGGCCGATGGGATTGGGGCGGTGGGTGGAACGGGTGGCAAATACGCCCAGGCGACGGTTGCCGCCCAGCCGGGGCGGGCGCACTGTGGGCTTCCAGGGCACGCCGAGACAGGCGTGAAAAACGAACGTCAGCCAGACGTGGGAAAAGCCCTCCAACCCGCGCACCGCTTCCGTCCGGTTGTAGGGCGGCAGCAGTTCCAGCACGGCCCGCGCTTCGGAAACCAGCCCCGGCTGGCGGGGAATGCCGAATTTTTCCTTGAAACAGGAATGAATGACGCCGACCGGCTCGAAGGTGAACATGGGCGGATTATATTCGATCAAGACATAGGCGATGGAGTAAAATGACAGACGTTTCCAGGTAAATGTTTGAAGGATTTTGCACCATGCGCATCGAAGTTCACGTACACGGCACACTTTATCTCTGCAAGGGTGTCACCCTGGCCCAGGTCGAAAACGGTCTGCACAAATGGCTGGATTATCTGGATGTGGCCTCCATCGCCGAGGCGCGCAGCCTGGAGCAGGACGACCCCGGCATCGTGTTTCACCGCAGCGACCGCACGCTGGAAATCTGCTGGACCGGCGAGGTCGGCAGGAATTTCGTCCACCGTCTACAGGAAACCCTATATGAAATCGGCCCGCTGACCGAGCACGCCTCGGAAGTCGAAGTCACCTACTACTATGAAGACGGTCGCGACGAATACCAGCTCCTGTTCGTCGGCCCAACCGCCGAAGCCATTCACCAGACCCAGCGCCGGCGCATGATCGAGGACGTCTCTGGCTTGCTCTCCCGCCATTTCGGCGAAGCGGAAATCGGCCAGGTGACCACGGTGGTCAACGAGCTGTTCGACCGCGACCTGGAACGCAGCAAAGCCGCCGCCGAATCCGAAGCGGATTTCCCGCAAACAGGCGGCAGTCTGGTCCATTTCCGCAAAAAGCACCTGCACTGATCTCATCGGGGAGCGCGGATTTCCGTCATTCCGGCGAAAGCCGGAATCCAGTATTTTCCGACTTGATTAGCCACAATATTCAGCGGAGCATGTAGGAGCGGCCTCCTGGCCGCGATTTCCGGAATCGCGGCCAGGAGGCCGCTCCTACAGCAATTTTTCAATGCCATTCCCCCTTCCGATAAATTCCCGCCTTCGCGGGAACGACGTTTAATCGGCGTCTCCTTTGTGCTTGTAAAACCCCCGCCGGTGGATTTTTAACCTTTCACCAGCCACCTTGGACAGGCGCGTTTGCGCTCCTTCCGTTCCAGCCGCCCACCTTGCCTTTTGCGCCGATTGTCCTAAATTGAACTTTACGACCAAGCGGAGAGACGGCGATGAGGACATTGAGAAGACCCAACCGGTCCGGCGGAACGACCAATCACCCGACGCAACGCTCGCTGCGGCCTCCGATCCGGCGACCGGAGGACGCGCAGGCGGCCGGTATCGGCGACGAGGATCTGCGCAAGATGACGGCGGCCATCCTGGAACAGCTGAAAACCCCGGCTGTCCCGCCCAGCATGACGATCCTGGATGCGCTCAGGCAAGTCAGGGATCGGACGCTTGCCGTCAGGGAATGAGTTGGCGAGGCGATTTTACGCTTCACCCCTATGATCACCCTATGGCTACTCCTTTTGAATTATCGGTTTAATACTTGATCAATTTAATCTGGTATTGCTATACTAGGTTTAACTAATGGAAAATGTCTATCCATTAAGTTCGCCTGGCAGATATTTAACCGCTAACCCAACACAGCGACCCCCGGGTTGTGTGTGCGAAAGGAGAAAATGATGTCCGACAAGCCTATGCACGATACCCCCATGCTGGATCAACTCGAAAGCGGCCCCTGGCCAAGCTTCGTGACCGGCCTCAAGCGTCTTGCCAAAGACAACGACATGATGGCCGACCTGCTCGGCCAGCTGGAAACGTCCTACGAGACCAAGAAAGGCTACTGGAAGGGCGGCACCGTCGGCGTGTTCGGCTATGGCGGCGGCGTGATCCCGCGCTTCACCGAGCTCAAGGACGAGAACGACAAGCCGCTGTTCCCGGCGGCGGCCGAGTTCCACACGCTGCGCATCCAGCCTCCCGCCGGGATGCATTACACTTCGGATTTGCTGCGCAAGATGTGCGATGTGTGGCAAAAGCACGGCTCCGGCCTGATCGCTTTCCACGGCCAGTCCGGCGACATCATGTTCCAGGGCGTTTCCACCGAGCATGTCCAGCCCGCTTTCGACGATCTCAATGAAATGGGTTTCGACATGGGCGGCGCTGGTCCCGCCGTGCGCACCTCCATGTCCTGCGTCGGCGCCGCGCGCTGCGAGCAGTCCTGCTACGACGAAGCGCGGGCGCTGCGCACCGTGGTCAACACCTTCCTCGACGACATGCACCGTCCGGCGCTGCCGTATAAGTTCAAGTTCAAGTTTTCCGGTTGTCCGAATGACTGCGTCAACTCGATCCAGCGTTCCGACATGGCCGTGATCGGCACCTGGCGCGACAACATCCGCACCGACGACGCGCTGGGCAAGAAATGGTTCGCCAAGCACGGCATGGACGAGCTGGTCAACGACGTCATCACCCGCTGCCCGACCAAGGCGCTGAGCCTGAAGAACACCGCCGACGTTTCCAAGGCGGAAGGCGTTTCCAGCGTTGCGCTCAACGACAGCCAGTCGCTGCAGATCGAGAACCACAACTGCGTGCGCTGCATGCACTGCATCAACGTCATGACCGGCGCGCTGGCCCCCGGCGAGGACAAAGGCGTGACCGTCCTGATCGGCGGCAAGAGCGTGCTGAAGATCGGCGCCACCATGGGCACGGTGATCATTCCGTTCATGAAGCTGGAGTCGGACGAGGACCATGACCGCCTGGTCGAAATCGCACAGAACACCATCGATTTCTTCGCCGAAAACGCGCTCGAGCACGAGCGCACCGGCGAGATGATCGACCGCATCGGCCTGGTCAATTTCCTCGAAGGCATCGGCGTCGAGATCGATCCGAACATGGTGCTGCAGCCGCGCGCCAACCCCTACGTGCGCATGGACGGCTGGGAGGAAGAGGTCGAGAAGGCCGAACAGCGCAAGGCTGGCGCGGCCTGACGCGAAGAAGCGAACAAGGTCCCCTTTAGCCCGCATACCGCAAGGTTGCGGGCTTTTTTTGAGCTAGTCGAGCCAGCGCACCGGATAGAACAGCCTGAATTCTTCGGACGAGCGCGCAGGGCCGAATACCACCGCGGAAACCAGCCGTTTTTCGGGGTCGGCACCCGCACGCGCCGCATCCTCCGAAGCTTTAGAGCCTCCCGGTAGATTTCCGGGAAGCGTTTGCGACTGCGGCTCGGAGCATACACCAGCGCGTAGCACTCGCGAGCGAGGTCGGCATCGGGGCCGATCAGGGAAGATTTCATGAATTATCGAATCGGCCAATTAATGCACTCATTCCGGGCTTGACCCGGAATCCGGGAGCCTCGCCAATACGGGATTCCCGCCCGTGCGGGGATGACGAAACATCGATATCGGCGGCCATCTCCAATAGCGATTCGCATCGCCAGAATTGGCGAGGACACCCATACTACATGTAGCTTTTGGCTTCTTCGCCCGGATTGGGCAACCCGGCAATGCGCCAGGCTTCGCGCATGTTGTGGAACAAGCCGGCCACGCACTCGGCATCCAACTCGTTCATGCGACAGACATGGCTGGCCGGCAGCAACGCGCCATACCTGAAGTAATGGTCGCGTAGCAGCTGGATGACCGCCCAGTGCCCATCTTGCAGGAGGCCGATGCCGTCCGTTCCGGCGATCTGCTCTGCCAGCAGCCTGTCCCATCGCATGGGATCGACCAGGAAGCCATCATCATCGAACTCCAACAAATCGATACCTTTCATTGGGTTCCCCTCATAACGCCTGACTAACGGTCATGGCGAATCGCCGCCCCGAATCATGAAACGGCGATTCGCCATGACCGTTTCCCTCTCCCTGCACCCGCAAGGAGTGTCCCCGCCGGGTTCCCGCTGCTGCGTAGCAACCATGGCGAGACGGACGAGGGGGACATGGTCTCGCTTCGCGAGTTTTACGCCAAAACCCCGTATGCGGGCCGACAACATCAAGTCGGCAAATCCGGCGCGAGCGGTAGCATCGGTTGCCGCCCATCGAACGTGAACGGCCGTTTGCTTATTCGACCGCCGCCACGACCGCCCTGCCGTTCCATTTCTTCAGGATATACCCGGTTTTTTACGGCTCGCAGCGGGGCGGAGCCCCGTTGTGGGGTAACCCAACAAACCCAATTTTCCTTCAAAATGTGGGTCTTGAATGTTTGGGTTTGTGGGTTGCGCGATAAAGCCGCTAACCTGCATGGCTGAAGAATACATGGGTTAGATTCAGCTTTTTGTTTCGAGTTCGATCGGATGCGGCACGAATTGACCGCACTCGACACTCAAACTATATAACGCGGGAACCCCGCCGCCCCGGCCATCCCCGTTACCGTTACCGGCTGTCGGTCTGGCCGTTCACGCTGATACGGAAGGCGCCCAGGTCGACCACCTGGCCGGCGCGGATTTTGCAAGTCTTGCGCAGTTCCACCTTGCCGTCCACCGACACCCCGCCTCCCGCGACCAGCATTTTGCCGGCGCCGCCGCTGTCGCATAGCCCTACCAGTTTGAGCAATTGGTTCAGCTCGACGAATTCGCCGGTCAGGGTAAATTCAAGTTGTTGCATGGCGGTCTCCCTCAGTTTGATCGATGCGGCATTGTATCCTTTGCTGGGCCGAATTCATTCGGCCAAAACGCCGACAAACATGACGCAGCCGACGGCACGGGGTAAAATGTTTCTTTCGATTAAATAGTTGATTCTCAATGCCCATCACATGGTTTCCCGGTCACATGGTTTCCGCCCGCAAGAAAGCGGCCGAGACCATGGAATGGACGGACGTCGTCATCGAGGTGCTGGATGCCCGCCTGCCCGAGGCCAGCTGCAATCCGATGATCAGGGATCTGCGCACGCACCGCCAGCGCCCGTGCCTGAAAATCCTCAACAAGGCCGATCTGGCCGACCCCGCCGCCACCCAGGCCTGGCTCAATTTCTACAACCGCCAGAAGGGCATCAAGGCGGTGGCATTGTCCTGCAAGAAACCGGGCGACGTCGCCAAGGTGCCCGGCCTTTGCCAGAAACTCGCGCCGCACCGCGACAGCAACTTCAAGCCGCTGCGCATGATGATCATGGGCATTCCCAACGTCGGCAAATCCACCCTGATGAATGCGCTCTTGAAGCGGCGGGTGGCGGCGGTGGGCGACGAACCGGCGGTGACCAAGTCGCAGCAGCGCTTCGACCTGAGCGAACGCATGTCGATTACCGACACGCCGGGAATGATGTGGCCGAAGATCGAGCACGACAGCGACGGCTACATGCTCGCCGCGAGCCACGCGATCGGCCGCAATGCGGTGATCGACGAGGAAGTGGCCACCTTCCTGGCTGAAATACTGCTGGTGCGCTACCCGGCCCTATTGGCGGCGCGCTATAACTGTAGCGTGGAAAACCTGGATGGACCGGGCGTGATCGAAGCCGTCGCGAAAAGGCGCGGCTACCGCCTCAAGGGCGGCGAGCCCGACCTCGAAACCGCCGCACTTACCCTGCTGAAAGACTACCGCACCGGCGCCATGGGCCGCATCAGCCTGGAAACGCCGGAAAGCCGCCGCAGCATGCTCGCCCTGCAACTGCCCGCGGACAAGGAAGAAGCCGCCGCGGATTCGCCATGACCGTCAGCGGAATCCGAGTTTTTCCTTTTTCGGGTTAAAATAGACAATTTTTCCGCGCTGCGGGAGCACGAACAAGGTAAAAGGCATGACGGACCTGAATCAATTTCTTGGACTGGGCGACGGCGCGGAAGACCCGCGGGAAGCCCGCGAGCGGCTACAGCTGTATATCAACCTGAAACTGTCCTCGTCGGGGCAGCCCGCCTATCTGAAAGGCGGCAGCAGTGATTTCCTCGCGGTCGCGGGCGACCTCCTGAAAAGCTACCGGGAAAAATCGCGCCTCTTGAGCCGCTATCTCTGTCCGCCGGACCAGCGCATCCAGACTTTCCTCGAAGATTACCTGGCCGATGCCGTTGCTGGCGCCGTGCCGCGCCTGCCCGAAAACACACTGATCCTGGATCGCCACGGCGTGGCGCGGGAGCTTTCCCTGCCGGTGAACCGGGACGAATTCAAGGGCGAATACGTCAGCAGCTACCGTGTCCGCAACGGCGTGCTGCACAATCCGGTGAGCGACCGCCGCACCACCAAGGGCCTGTTCCATGTCGCCGAAGGCGGACTGCCGATTCCCGGCGACAAGAAGGCCGTGCCGAAAGCCATCTTCGCGCGGCTCCTGCAGGAAGCGCTCAATCCGCCGGAAAACCTGCTGCGCCTGCCTTTCACCGCGAATGAGGAACAGGAAGCGAAAATGTTCGTCTCGCTGCTGCTGCGCCCGGTGGTCTGCCCGGAAATCCCCGGCGGCGAAGCGGAAAAAAGCATGGAAATCCGCTTTTTCGCCCCCGGCAGCCTGGTCAGCAACCTGGATTTCGTCGAAAGCATCTTCGGCAACGGCGGCAATCCGGTGCTCGCCTCCAACGATGCCGGGCTGGACGCGGATCACTGGTCGGGCCACACCGGCTGCGTGATCCTGGCGCCCCACCTGACCCGCTTCACCAAGAAGGAACTGGGCCTGCCTCGGCACGATCAGGCCACGCCGCGCCAACAGCGGGAAGGCATGTGCTGGCGCGACGAAAACGAGCTGTACAACGACGGCGCCGCGTTCAAGATCACGGCGCGCGACGAACGCGGCGTGATCGTCACGCTGTTGGCCGACAACTACTTCGGCTACTGCAAGAAAGAGGTCAAGACCCAGATCAGCTACGCCGCCAACCTGTTCGGCCTGGCCGAGGAAGAGCACGCCGGCGGCGCGCTGGCGTTCCCGCGCCATAACCACGGCGAGGAATTCGGCGTCGACAGCAGCACCCGCACCGCCGAATACAACTTCGCGGCGATGTCCGCCCGCTACGGCGAATTGATGGATTTGCAGCCCGAAGGCTACGGCATCGACAAAACGCACCCGGAAGTCGTCTACGTGCCGCAGGATCTGCGCATGGACCTGCCCGCCCAGACTATCGCCTGGCTGAAGGACGGCGTGCAGCAAAGCATCAAGCTGCGCCCCGGCCACATCTACGTCCAGCCCAACGGCTACAAGATCGAGATGCAGAAGCATCCGGGCGCGCCGACCTGGCGCCTGGTCGGCACCGACGCCGAAGGCACCTTCTGCCACAAGCCCTGCACCGTTTCCGGCGGCGGCAAGTCGGAGATTTCCAAGTCGCTCACCGACGCGGTGATCTACGGGCCGCTGTTCGTGGCCGACCTGAAGCAGGACCTCGACCAGGTCGAAGACATTTTCCAGCGCGATTACACCCGCCGCTTCAAACCCGGATGCGAGCAGGAAGACCGCGACGTGGCCCGCAAGCTGCTCAGCACCGAGCGCAGCCTGGGTTCGGTGATCAAGGTGCTCACGCCCTCGCCGTCCTACACCGACGACTTCAATGCCTGGCTGGAAGGCATTCCCGACCATATCCTCGCGCTGGCGTTCATCATCAAGCGCATGTACCGGCCGGATTGGGGCGACGACTGGCGCGCGCGCCTGTCGGTCGATTTCGTCAACGGCCAGCCCGGCCACGAGCTCAAGCTGTACGAACGCAAGCTGGTCGGCTCCTACCTGCGGGTGGGCTTCGAGGAAAACGGCGCGTGGTGCGTGTTCAAGCTGCGACAGGATTTCATCGCCGCGGAAAAAGTGCAGATGGAAGACGACATCAGCGCTTCGGTCGTGGTTCCCGCCTCTACCCTGCCCAATACCTCGCCGCAAAGCGCCGACCCGTCCGTCAAGCTGGTGCGCAACTGCGAATACCGCCTGTTCCAGCGCCCGGACGACGCGGTCCACCGCGGCTTCGACCGCCAGACCGAGCACGACATGGCCCTGCGCGACAACTTCCTGGCCAATTACGAGCCGCTCAAGAGCGAACCCCTGGCGGAAATCGTCGAGGATGTGGTCGGCTTCGACCAGTACACCGCACCGATGCGCGAAATCCTGCGCGAAGCCCACGTGGCCGGCGATTACGTGGTGTCGTCCGCCCATCCGCGCCTGGTGAACGGCAAGCCCAGCAAAAATCCGCGCTACCTGCAATTGCGCCCCGACCTCGCCAACCCAGTGCGGCGCTACGTGGCCGAAATCGGCGCGCGCTTCCATCGCCGCGTGCCGCTCGGCACCGCGGTGATCGAGCCGGTCAACGCGGTGCTGGTGGGGCGGCGCAACAACCCGCCGGAACCGGGCATCCGCCCGTTGGCGGTGTACAACCCGATCCATTACCAGGAACTGCCCGAGCTGTTCATGGACTTCGTGTGCAGCCTCACCGGCAAATCGCCCTCCACCACCGGCGCGGGCAGCGAAGGTGCGCTCACCAAGGGGCCGTTCAACGCGCTGCGCGCCACCGCCGACCTCAACAACACGCTGGTGTCCTTCATCCTCACCGGCTACGCCGGCTACTCCACCGCCGCCGGCCACATCGGCCCGAAATTCCGCGTCGATCACGACATCAGCCTGCTGGTGCCGGAAATCTGGTCGCGCCTGTCGCCCGAAGTGCGCGACCCGCGCTACCTGATCGGACACGGCTACCTGGAAAAAGTGGAGGATTTCGAACACGAAGGCCGCCCGATCCAGGCCAGCCGGCTCGGCTACCGCATCACCGAGCGCTTCGTGCACGGCGTTATGGGCAAGATGTTCGACGCGCCCCGCGCGGTATTCGGCCAGCAGATACTGCGGCCGGAATTGCAGGATCTCGCCGTGTTCGTGGACGGCGTGGAGAACATCGTCGAAGCGCAGCAGAAGGTGGCGGCCTGCTACCTCGAGGACGGCAGCGTGGAAGACGCCTGCCCGCCGCTCAAGGCCCTGCTTCACATCATGGCGACCGGCCGCTACCAAGGCAAGGATCAGCACGATCCGGCGATCCGCGCCCTGTTCACCCGCGACGCGCTGCTCGCCTCCGACTGGTACCGCGAACGGCTGGAAACCAAGCAGGCGCGGGACATCGCCCTGTGGCAGCGCCACGTCGCCTACCTCGGCGCCTTCGCCGACCGCGCCAGCCACCAGGACGTGGCGGAACGCCTCGACATCTCGGCGCGGCTCGCGGGCGCCACGGCCAAGCTGGAATGGGTGAAGAGCGACGCCTACCTGGAAAGCCTGCGCGGCACCATCGGCGCCGACCCGATGCGGCAGGTGGCGTTTGGGGCATCGTAACTAACGGAACTTGGACGCCATGTGGGCCAGGCTGAAGCCGTGCCCACAAGTCGATTCCAGATAGCGTGAGGCACAAAACAAAAAGCCCGGTTTAGCGCCGGGCTTTTTGTTTGGCTGGATCGGGGATTCGACAAACCTAGAAAAATCATTTAGCCACAGAGAACACAGAGTTCACAGAGGAAAAACAATGGGTTGCGGGCTAACTGTTCTCACCAATTTGGTGAATACGGAAACATCCAAAAACCCGCGTCATCTCTGTGATCTCTGTGGCTTGAACTGAGGTTTTAAGGATAAAAGTGGAATCTCGCCGCCTGGATCAAAGCAACACCAGGTTATCCCGATGAATCAATTCCGGCTCATCCACGTAGCCCAAAATCGTTTCGATCTCCGGACTGGCGCGGCGCAAGATTTTTGCGGTTTCCTGGGCGCTGTAATTGACCAGGCCGCGGGCGATTTCGCGGCCCATTTCATCCAGGCAGGTAACCACTTCGCCGCGCTCGAAATCGCCGGATAGGGCGGTCACGCCGATCGGCAGCAGGCTTTTGCCGCCTTGGCGCAATGCCGTAGCGGCACCGGCATCGAGCGTGAGCTTGCCGCCGACTTGCAGATGGTCGGCCAGCCATTGCTTGCGCGCGGCGGTTTTCATTTGCCCGGCGACGAGCTGGGTGCCGATGGCTTCGCCCTGCGCCAGACGGACCAGCGCGTTCGGCTCGCGGCCCCAGGCGATCACGGTATGGGCGCCGCTGCGCGCGGCGCGCTTGGCGGCGAGGATTTTGGTGAGCATGCCGCCGCTGCCGATGTCGCTGCCCGCGCCGCCCGCCATCGCTTCCAGCGCGGGATCGCCGGCCGTGGCTTCCTGCACCAGTGTGGCCGCCGGATCCTTGCGCGGATCGGCGGTGAACAGCCCTTTCTGGTCGGTCAGGATCACCAGTGCATCGGCATCGATCAGGTTGGTCACCAGCGCGCCCAGGGTGTCGTTGTCGCCGAAGCGGATTTCCTCGGTGACCACCGTATCGTTTTCGTTGATGATCGGGATGGTGTCGAGCTCCAGCAGGGTGCGCAGGGTGGAGCGGGCGTTCAGGTAGCGCTTGCGGTCGGCCAGGTCGTCATGGGTGAGCAGGATCTGCGCGGTGTGCAGGCCGTGCTTGCGGAAGCAGGTTTCGTAAACCTGCACCAGCCCCATCTGCCCCACTGCGGCGGCAGCCTGCAGCTCGTGCACGGCGCGGGGGCGCTTTTTCCAGCCCAGGCGCTGCATTCCCTCGGCGATCGCGCCGGAAGACACCAGCACGATTTCGCGCCCCATCGCCTTGAGCTGGGCGATCTGCGCCGCCCAGTTGGCGAGCGCCTCGTGGTCCAGGCCGGCGCCGCTGTTGGTGACCAGGCTGCTGCCTACTTTGACGACCAGGCGCTTCGAATTTTTGAGTATGGATTCCATGACTTTCTCACCGCCAAGCACAGGGAAAACAATGCTATTGCCCTGAGTCCGGCTCCGCGTCTTGTCCCTGTGGTTCTGTATTTTGAACGGCCTCACGGTTCTGCTCGAGAAACTCCATGATGGCGTAAGTCACTTCCTTGCAGCCTTCGCCGCTCAAGGCGGAAATGATAAAACATCTGCCTTCCCAGCCGAACTCCTCGATGAACTGCCGCCGCCGTTGGTCCCGCTCGTCCTCGGGCAGCATGTCCATCTTGTTCAGCACCAGCCAGCGCGGCTTTTGATACAGCGACTCGTCATATTTCTTCAGCTCCGCGACGATCGCGCGCGCTTCGGCAACGGGGTCGGTCGCTTCGTCGAAGGGAGCGATATCGACCAGGTGCAGCAGCACGCTGGTGCGCGCCAGATGGCGCAGGAACTGGTGGCCCAGGCCGGCGCCCTCGGCAGCGCCTTCGATCAGGCCGGGGATGTCGGCGATGACGAAACTGCGGTCGTGATCCACCCGCACCACGCCGAGGTTGGGGTGCAGCGTGGTGAAGGGGTAATCCGCCACTTTCGGCCGGGCGGCGGAGACGGCGCGAATGAAGGTGGACTTGCCGGCATTGGGCATGCCCAAGAGGCCGACATCGGCGAGCACCTTCAGTTCCAGCTTGAGTTCGCGTTCCTCGCCCGGTTCGCCGTGGGTGAACTGGCGCGGCGCGCGGTTGGTGCTGGACTTGAAATGCAAGTTGCCCAGGCCGCCCTTGCCGCCTTTGGCGATCAACGATTTCTCGCCGTCCCGGGCCAGGTCGGCCAGAATCTCGCTGGTATTGAGATCGGTGATGACCGTGCCCACCGGCACGCGCAGCACCAGGTCTTCGCCGCCCTTGCCGTAGCAATCCGAGCCCTGCCCGTTCTCGCCGCGCTCGGCGCGATGGGTGCGGGCGAAGCGGTAGTCCACCAGGGTGTTGATATTGCGGTCGGCAACGACGTAAATGCTGCCGCCGCGGCCGCCGTCGCCGCCGTTCGGCCCGCCGAAGGGAATGTACTTCTCGCGCCGGAAGCTGGCTACGCCGTTGCCGCCGTCGCCGGCGTGGACCTGGATTTTCGCTTCGTCGATGAATTTCATATTCGGTTTTCAGTTATCAGCGACCAGTCGTCGGCGTCATGGATGCGTTTCCGCGCATCCTGGTAACCTGACGGCTGACAACGGATAACTCAAAATAAAAAAGCCCTATCGTCCGATAGGGCCCAGGGTTCCACCATCCGCCGGGATCAAGCCGGGGTGATGGTTACCACTTTGTGTCTTGCCGCGCCCTTGACGGCGAAGCTGATGGTGCCGGTCACCTTGGCGAACAGGGTGTGATCCTTGCCCATGCCGACGTTGTCGCCGGCGTGCATCTGGGTGCCGCGCTGACGCACGATGATGCTGCCGGCGGAAACCAGCTCGCCGCCGTAGCGCTTCACGCCCAGGCGCTTGGATTGTGAGTCGCGGCCGTTACGTGAACTGCCGCCGGCTTTTTTATGTGCCATTGCTGATTCTCCTTACTTCGCGATGCCGTCGATGCGGATCTCGGTGTAGTTCTGACGGTGACCTTGATGTTTCTGGTAGTGTTTGCGGCGGCGCATCTTGAAAATCTGCACCTTCTCGCCGCGGCCGTGCGCGACAACCGTCGCCTTGACCGTGGCACCGCTTACCAACGGCGTACCCACCGAAACCGCTTCACCGTCCGCAACCATCAAAACCTGGTCCAGTACGATTTCGCTGCCGATGTCTGCCGGTATCTGTTCTATTTTCAATTTTTCGCCGGGGGTCACACGATACTGCTTCCCGCCGGTTTTTATGACCGCGTACATGTTGAGCTCCAATTGCGTGCTTTTTAAAAAGGAACGCGATTGTACCAGAGTTTTGCCGCGCGGTCTAAACAATGTGAAAAACCTTGGAACGGACTTGACACCTGATCGCCCTCCTTCCTACCATTACTGTCTTTTCACCCCAAACACTGGATTTTTCTGTGTCGCTGGAAGCCATACGTAGCCCGATCGAGCCGGACATGCTCGCCGTGGATGAGGTCATCCGCAGGAAATTGTATTCCGATGTCGTACTGATTCGCCAGATCAGCGAGTACATCATCGGCAGCGGCGGAAAGCGCTTGCGCCCCGCGCTGGTGCTCTTGTCTGCAGGCGCGTTCGGCTATTCCGGCAGCCATCAGCACGTTCTCGCCGCGGTGGTCGAATTCATCCATACCGCCACGCTGCTGCACGACGACGTGGTGGACGAATCCAACCTGCGGCGCGGCAACGCCACCGCCAACGCATTGTTCGGCAACGCCGCCAGCGTGCTGGTGGGCGATTTTCTCTACTCGCGCGCCTTCCAGATGATGGTCGGCGCCGGCAGCATGCGCGTGATGGAAGTGCTGGCGGACGCCACCAACATCATCGCCGAAGGTGAAGTGCTGCAATTGCTGAACTGCAACGATGCGGACATCGACGAAGCGCGCTATCTTCAGGTGATCCACTACAAAACCGCCAAGCTGTTCGAAGCGGCCACCCGGCTCGGCGCCATTCTGGGCAACGCTTCGGCCGCCGACGAAGAAGCCATGGCGATCTACGGCATGAGGATGGGCACGGCCTTCCAGCTGATCGACGACGTGCTGGATTATTCCGGCGACCACGCCGAAACCGGCAAAAACGTCGGCGACGACCTGGCCGAAGGCAAGCCCACGCTGCCGCTGATCTATGCCATGCGCAACGGCACCGCGCAACAGACCCAAGTGATCCGCAACGCGATCGAGCATGGCGGGCTGGGCGAACTGGATGCGGTGATGGCGGCCATCCGCGATACCGGCGCCTTGGATTACGTAACAAAACAAGCAAAAACAGAGGCTTTGCACGCCTGCACCGCGATTTCTCACCTGCCGCATTCAAAATACAAGGAATCTTTGCTACAATTGGCGGACTTTGCGGTAACGCGAAGCTACTGAAACAAAAAAATTCACAACGGGGTGTAGCTTAGCCTGGTAGAGCGCTGCGTTCGGGACGCAGAGGCCGGAGGTTCGAATCCTCTCACCCCGACCAATATTCATTCCCAAGTCTTTTTCTGGAGCGCCTCGCAAATACGGGGCCGGCGATGTTGATCAAACTGATACTTCTTGCTCTTGGCATCTGGTTTGTTTACCGCCTTGTCACGGGATATGGCCACAGCGTCCAGCGCGACCGGCAGGTCGATAGCCCGACAAGCGAAGACATGGTGCGCTGCATCCATTGCGGCGTGCATCTGCCGCGCAGTGAAAGCATCGTCAGCCATGGTGAGTTTTTTTGCACCAATGAGCATCGCCAGCTCCATCAAAAGTAACGTCCCCCGCTGCGGCCGGATTCCCCGCCATGCCGACAAGATGGTTCCCGGTACAAACAACGCGCCAACCTGAGGCATACTGGCTGTCGCTGCGCTATTTCAACCTGTTCCGCCTGGTCGTGTCCGGCACATTCGCCGTCGCCTACGCACTGTTTGGCGCCGTGCACACCTTCGGCGCTTACCACCCCACCCTGTTTTTTACCACCAGCATCGGCTATCTGCTGTTCGCGCTATTGCTGATCGTGCCGATCGACGTGCACTGGCCGCGCTTCAATTTGCTCTTGAGCGTCCAGGTGACGGCAGACGTAGTGTTCGTCACGCTTCTGATGCACGCCAGCGGCGGCATCCAAAGCGGCCTCGGCCTGCTCCTGATCGGGCCGCTGGTCGCCACCGGCATGGTCAGCCGCGGCAGGCTGGCGATGTTCCACGCCGCGGTTGCCAGCATCTCTCTGTTGCTGGAGCAAACATACCAAGTGCTGGCGATGACCGGGAGCACCGGCGAATACTTGCAGACCAGCCTCACCTGCATGGGATTTTTCTCCACCTCCGGGCTGGCCTTCGTGCTGACCCGGCGCCTGACCGCAACCGAGAATCTGGCACAGAAGCAGCGCGTCGATCTGGCCAACCTCGCCCAAGTCAACCAGCTGGTGATCCAGGATATGCAAGTCGGCGTACTGGTGGTCGACGAGCGGGGCCGGGTTCGGCAGCACAACGCCGAGGCCCAGCGGCTGCTGGGCTTGCCGGTCGCGGTATGGGACAGGCTTTTGCTCGGCGACTATTTCCCGAACCTGGCCCGCTGCCTTCAGCACTGGCGCATCAATCTGCGCGACCGGAACTTCGATCTGATCGCGCCTGCCAGCGGCAAGCAGGTTCAGGCGCGCTTCAGCGCGATCGGCGGCGACGAAACGCTGGGCGCGGTAATTTTTCTGGAGGATTTGAGCCAGATGCAGGAACGGGCGCAACAACTCAAACTGGCGGCGTTGGGGCGGCTGACGGCCAACATCGCGCACGAAATTCGCAACCCGCTCAGCTCGATCGGCCATGCCACGCAATTGCTGCAGGAGGAACCGGCGTTAGATGCGACCCAGGTCAGGCTGCTGCAGATCATCCGCGACAACACCTTCCGCCTCGACCGGATGGTGCAGGACGTGCTGCAACTCAACCGCCGGGATCGCGCCGCGCCGGAAAAATTTAGCCTGGCGGCGGCATTGCGCCAGTTTGCCGAACAATTCTGCCAGACCGAAAAAGTGCCGGATGGAGTAATGATTCTGGAAACACGGGGTGATCCGGCCATCAGCTTCGACCGGCACCATTTCGATCAAGTGCTGTGGAATCTGTGCCGCAATGCCTGGCGCTACTCTCGCCGGCAGCCGGGCAGCATCCGTCTGCACGCGGCGCTTGCGCCGGCCGGGAATGCGGTACAATTGGACGTGTTCGACGATGGACCCGGAGTCGCCGAACCGTTGCAAGCCCAGCTGTTCGAACCTTTCTTTACCACCGATAGCGGCGGCACGGGACTGGGGCTCTACATCGCCCGCGAGCTTTGCGAAGCCAACGGCGCTACGCTCGATTACATCGCCACGCCGCAAGGCGGACAATTCAGAATCAGGGGGAAAAGCGTTGAACCGGACGCAGCAAGATTCCCAGCATGACAAAAACATTCCGCGCCGGGTGCTGGTGGTCGACGACGAGACCGACATCCGGGAACTGCTCGCGCTGACGCTGCGACGCATGGGGCTGGAAGTGGACACCGCCGCCAGCACGTTCGAGGCGGAACAATTCCTGCACAAGAATTACTACAATCTCTGCCTCACCGACATGCGCCTGCCGGACGGCGACGGCCTGGGCTTTCTGGAATACGTGGGCAAGAATTATCCCGGCAAGCCGGTGGCCGTGATTACCGCCTACGGCAGTGCGGAAAACGCCGTCGCCGCGCTCAAGGCCGGCGCATTCGATTACCTTTCCAAGCCGGTGTCCCTGGCGCAGCTGCGCGCGCTGGTCACTTCCGCGCTCAAGCTGCCGAGCGCCAGCCAGGTTAAAAAAATTGGGGAGGGTCCCGTTCCGGCCGGCCAGCCGGCACTGCTCGGCGATTCCCCCCTGATGCGCCAAACCCGCCTGATGATCGAAAAAGTGTCGCGCAGCCAGGCGCCGGTCCACATCACCGGCGAATCGGGCAGCGGCAAGGAAGTGGCGGCGCGGCTGGTGCACTTCAACGGCTCGCGGGTTGACGGGCCGTTCGTCGCGGTCAATTGCGGCGCCATCCCGGAAAACCTGATGGAAAGCGAGTTCTTCGGCTATAAAAAAGGCGCCTTCACCGGCGCCGCCCAGGACAGGGACGGCTATTTCCAGGCGGCCAACGGCGGCACGCTGTTCCTCGACGAAGTGGCGGACCTGCCCCTGCCGATGCAGGTGAAACTGCTGCGCGCCATCCAGGAAAAAATGGTGCGCAAGGTCGGAGCGACGCAAGAGGAGCCGGTGGACGTGCGCATCATCAGCGCCACCCACCAGGATCTCGGCCTGTGCGTAGACGGCGGAAAATTCCGCCAGGACCTGTTCTACCGGCTCAACGTGATCGTGCTGAAGATGCCCGCCCTGCGCGAGATCGCCGAGGACATTCCGTTGCTGGCAACGGAAATCGTCAAGAAAGTGGCGAGCCTGAACGCGGGGTCGCCCAGGCTCAGCCAGTCGGCGCTGAAGGAACTGCAGGAATACGGTTTCCCCGGCAACGTGCGCGAGCTGGAGAACATCCTGGAGCGGGCGCTGGCGCTGACTGCCGGGGACGAGATCGGCAAGGAAGACCTGCAGCTGTCGGTCAAGCCGCCAAAGGACGCCGCACGGCTGAAAAGCCTGCCGCTGCAGGAATATCTCGACGAGGTGGAAAAAGGGGCGATCATGGACGCCCTGGAAAAAACCCGCTACAACAAGACCGCGGCGGCCAAACTGCTCGGCATCACTTTCCGCGCCCTGCGCTACCGGCTCGACCGGCTCGGGATAGATTAATTTCTTTGACCGCGAAAAGGCACAAAACCTGCGTAGGTCGGTTCAAGCGCAGCGGAACCGACACCCGATGCACCGCACAAAGAATCGTCGGTTCCGCTACGCTTGAACCGACCTACCTAATCTGTGTGGGTCAGGCTTGAGCCTGACATGTGCGGGCTGCGCCATAAAAAGCACAAGAACCAACCCACAAAGCGTACTCTCCTTCCCTACCCTTTTACGGCCTTCACCCCCCAAATCTTTTCCGCATATTCCCGGATGGCGCGGTCGCTGGAAAACTTGCCCATGCCGGCCACGTTGAGAATGGCCTTGCGCGTCCACGCGTCGGCATCGCGGTATAGCGCCTCGATCTTCTCGTGGCAGGCGACATAGGCGGCGTAATCGGCAAGCAGCAGGAAGCGGTCGCCGCCGCGGGTCAACTCGTCGAAAATCGGCCGGAAGCGGCCGGGTTCGTCCGGCGAGAAATACCCCGAGGCGATCATGTCGAGCACCTGCCGCAGTTCGTCGTTGCCGTGGTAACGATCCCACGGCTGGTAGCCCTGGTTTTTCACTTCCGCCACTTCCGCCGCTGTCAGCCCGAAAATGAAAATATTGTCCGCCCCGACCTCGTCGCGCATCTCGATGTTGGCGCCGTCCAGCGTTCCAATGGTAAGGGCGCCGTTCAAGGCGAGCTTCATGTTGCCGGTGCCGGAGGCTTCGGTGCCGGCGGTGGAAATCTGCTCGGAAATGTCCGCAGCGGGGATGATCTCGGCGGCGGTGGTGACGTCGTAATTGGGGATGTATACCACCTTGAGCAGATTGCCGATGGCGGGGTCGTGGTTGACGATGTCCGCCACGTCGTTGATCAGCCGGATGATCAGCTTGGCCTGCGCATAGCCGGGCGCGGCCTTGCCGCTGAAAACCACGGTGCGCGGCACCCTTTCGGCCAACGGATTGGCGCGGATGCGGTTGTACAGCGTGACGACGTGGAGCAGATTGAGCAGCTGGCGCTTGTATTCGTGGATGCGCTTGATCTGCACGTCGAACATCGAATCGGGATCGACCGCGATGCCCAGGCGATGTTCGATCAGTCTGGCCAGTTTTTCCTTGTTGGCGCGCTTCACCGCGCGAAATTTCTGCCGGAACGACTCGTCGGCGGCGAATTCGGCAAGGCCGCCCAACTGCTCCAGCTCGGAGATCCAGCCGCTGCCGATATGCCCGGTGATCAGCGCGGCGAGGCCGCGGTTGGCCTGGTTCAGCCAGCGGCGCGGGGTGATGCCGTTGGTGATGTTGATGATCTTGCCGGGATAGAAGCGGTCGAAATCGCGAAAAATGGTCTGCCGCATCAGCTCGGTGTGGATCCGCGCCACGCCGTTGACACTATGGCTGCCGACGATGGCCAGATGCGCCATGCGGATGCGCCGCCCGTCCTCCTCGTCGATGATCGACATGCGCTTCAGGAGCTCGGTATCGCCGGGATTGCGATGCATGACATCAGTGAGAAAGCGATGGTTGATTTCATAGACGATGCTCAAATGGCGCGGCAGAATTTTCTCGAACAGGCCGACCGGCCAGGTTTCCAGCGCCTCCGGCATGAGCGTGTGGTTGGTATAGGAAAAAGTGCGGGTAACGATGTCCCAGGCCGGCTCCCAATCGAGCAGGTGAAGATCGATCAGGATGCGCATCAGTTCGGGAATCGCGATGGCGGGGTGGGTGTCGTTGAGCTGCATCGCCACCTTGTCCGGCAGCTTGTCGAAGTGCTCGTGCGATTTGAGGAAACGGTAGAGCATGTCCTGCAGCGAGGCGCTGACCAGGAAATACTGCTGCTTCAGGCGCAGTTCCCGCCCCATCGCCGTGGTGTCGTCGGGGTAGAGCACCTTGGACAGGTTCTCCGACTGGTTCTTGTCCTCCACCGCCTTGATGTAGTTGCCCTCGTTGAAATATTTCAGATCGAAGTCGCGCGACGCCTTGGCCGACCACAACCGCATGTTGTTCACCGATTCGCCGCCGAATCCGGGTATCGGCGTGTCATACGCCATCGCCATGACGTCCTCGGTATCGACCCAGTGGTGTCGCGTGCAGCCCCGCTCGCTGACGTATTCCACCACCCGGCCGTTGAATTTCACCGGGTAAAGCACTTCCGGCCGGGGGAATTCCCACGGATTGCCGTAGCGCAGCCAGTTGTCCGGATGCTCGACCTGTTTGCCGTTTTCGATGCGCTGGTTGAACATGCCGTACTCGTAGCGGATGCCATAGCCGTAGCTCGGCAGGCCGAGGGTGGCCATGGAATCGAGGAAGCAGGCCGCCAGGCGTCCCAGCCCGCCGTTGCCGAGCGCGGCGTCGGGTTCCATTTCGCGCGCCGCGTCCAGATCGACGCCGGCAGCCAGCGCCGCCTCATGGCAGGGGCCGAAATGCCCCATGTTGAGCAGGCTGTTGGCAAGCGAGCGGCCGATCAGGAATTCCATCGACAGGTAATAAATCCGCTTGGCGTCGGCGCGGTAATAGCGCCGCATGGTCTCCATCCACTGGCCGGTCAGCCGGTCGCGGGTAGTGTGCGCGAGGGCGTAGAACCAGTCGCGCGGCGTCGCGGTGAAATGATCCTTGCCGACGGAATAAGTGAGGTGATTGGCGAGCGCTTGACCAAAGACCGCCGCATCCCCGCTGATCTCTGGTTGGGAAGGCTTGTCTGTGGTTGCGGATTTCCTGGCCATGGCAGCATCTCCTTGTTAGAGAGAGGTTACCGCCATCCGGAGCGAGGGTAAAGCATGGCGCCGGCTTATGTCAGCGCAATGAACAAGTAGGTGACGTACATCGCGCCATTGAAGGCCAGATGCCCGACCTTGATCGATCCGCGCTGCACCACCAGCCGGAGCCAGAGCGCGGAAACGAAAGTGATGACGATGCCCGCCAGCACTTCCTGGCGCGGCTCCCACGGCGTAAGCATGATGCCGATGGCGGGCAGCAGCGTACCCTGGAACACCATCGCCCCGGTGATGTTGCCGAAGGCCAGGGTATCCTTGCCGCGGCGGACCCACAGGATGCTGTTGACCTTCTCCGGCAGTTCGGTGGCGATGGGGATGATCAGGAGCGACAGCAGCAGGGGCGAAATACCGAGCAGCCTGGAGGCGTCTTCCACCCCCATGATGAAGCCCTTGGCGCCGCCCACCAGGAAGCCGAGGCCAAGAACGAGCTGAAGCAGAATCACCGGCATGTTTTCCGGCAGCCCGATGCGGCACAGGAACATTTTTTCTTCCGCCTCGGTGCCGTGGCCTTCCTTGACCAGTTCGGCGGAGGCGCGCAGGGTGAGCAGGATGTAGATGAAGTAGGCCAGTACCAGGGCGAAGCCGATGGCGGCGCGGGTTGCCGCTTGTTGATGCGGCACGAACAGCGCCAGCGCGGAAAAGGCGAAGGCGGCGAGAAAGAAATTCAGGTCGCGGGTCAGGCCGGTCCGCTCCGGCGCCAGCTCCCCCCCGATGCCGCGCTGCTTCAATACCGACAACGCCATCAGGCAAATCGACAGCGTGGAAAGCATCAGCGGCGCGCCGAGTATCGCGCCGACGCCGATCTCCTCGTTCAGCGCCGCGTTGCTGGTGCCCGCCAGCAGCGCCAGCAGGGGCACCATGGTTTCCGGCAGGGCGGTGCCCACGGCGGCGAACAGCGAGCCGGTGACGCCCTCGGATATTTTCAATTTTTCGCCCAAATGCTCCAGGGCATTGGTGAATACCTCGGCGGCAATTAAAATGACGATCAGCATCAGCAGCAAAATGGCAAAAGTGGTCACAGGCGGATTTCCGGAAAAGGTTGTGGCGCGATTATAACCGGTGGCGAGAGGTAACATGAAAATAGACAAATCGGGCTTCCTGCGGGGCGTGCGCTTCATCGCCTCGCCCAACAGCGACGAGCGCCCGCCGGAGGTGGAATTCGACATTCCCCTGCTGGTGATCCACAACATCAGCCTGCCGCCGCGCGAGTATGGCGGCAGCGGCGTGATCGATTTTTTCACCAACCGGCTGGACGTCAACGCGCATCCGTATTACCCGATGATCGCCGACCTCAGGGTGTCGGCTCATTTCCTGATCCGCCGCGACGGCGAAGTGGTCCAGTTCGTATCGTGCAACAAGCGCGCCTGGCACGCCGGCGTTTCGGTATGGCGCGACCGCATCCGCTGCAACGACTTTTCCATCGGTATCGAGCTCGAAGGCAGCGACGACGACCCGTTCACCGATATCCAGTACGACAAGCTGGCTGAACTCACCCGCGCATTGCAGGAAGCCTATCCGATCAAGGACATCGTCGGCCATGCGGATATCGCCCCGGTGCGCAAAACCGATCCGGGACCCTGCTTCGACTGGCGGAAATACCGCAGTCTGGTCGCCGCCCAATCCCCGGAATGAAGTATTCCCTTCGGCAGCCGATTTGAACCATAATTGCGCATGAGCAAAATATTGACACCGGGCGGAGCCGACTGCGTGAGCTGCTGCATACGCAAGTCGGTGCTGTTCGCCGGCCTGGACATCGCCGACTGCGCAGCCATTCACCGCCCGATCGACGATATCGCCCTGTCTCCGCAGGAAGCGCTTTATCGCGCCGGCGATCCCGCGCAGGCGGTCTTCACCATCCGCAGCGGCCTGATCAAGCTGGTGCAATACCTGCCGGACGGGCGCCAGCGCATCGTCCGCCTGCTCCACGCGACCGATGTCACCGGCCTGGAAGCCCTGCTCGACCAGCCCTACCAGCACGACGCCATCGTCCTGCAGCCAACCGAGGTCTGCCGCATTCCGCTCGAAGTGATCCAGCGGCTGGACCAGGACAAGCCCAAGCTGCGCAAGGAGTTGATGGTGCGCTGGCAGCGCGCGCTGGACGAGGCGGACGCCTGGCTGACCCAGCTCTCCACCGGCAGCGCCAGGGCGCGCGTGGCCCGCCTGCTGCAAAAGCTGGCGGGTGGCCGGGAAGATGGCTACATCGAACTGTTCGGGCGCGAGGACATCGGCTCGATGCTCGGCATCACCACCGAAACGGCCAGCCGCATCATCGCCGAATTCAAGCGCAACGGCGCGCTGGCGGAAGCCCCCGGCGGCGTGTTGCTGAAGTGCGATCCGGCCGCACTGAATATTATTGCCGCCGATTGAGAATTATCAATGACGGCCGACCCCCTTGCTCGTTAGGATGACTACATCGCGTTCCGTTTAAGTGCGGCCGCGCTGACCCCCTTCATGGGGTTGTCCTCCTCCGAGCCGCCAAAAGCGGTTTTTGCCCGCCGCTCACCACCTGACCGGCGGGCTTTTTCTGTCCGGGATTCGACAATAAGGTTAGGATCAGGGTCAGTGTCAGTCAGCCTGGTGGGTCAGGCTCTTGTGCCCTTTAGGGCGCAGCCTGACATGTACGGCTGCACCCGCAAGGAGTGTCCCCGCCGCGAGCGGCAGCGGAGCTGCTCGCACGGGCGAGAAAGCCGTACCCACAACGGCTCGCACTTCCGGCTGTTTTTTCGCGAATCCCCACAGCCCAGCCTCTGATGGAGCTGCCAACCATCGACCAGGCGGTGCCGCAAAGCCGCCGGTTATTTCCTAATCGAAAATCACCGTCTTGTTGGCATACAGCAGGATGCGGTTTTCGATATGCCAGCGCACGCCGCGCGACAGCACCATCTTCTCCAGGTCGCGGCCTTTCTGGATCAGGTCGTCGATGGCGTCGCGGTGCGAGATGCGCGCCACGTCCTGCTCGATGATCGGACCGTCGTCGAGCACTTCGGTGACATAGTGGCTGGTCGCGCCGATCAGCTTCACGCCGCGCTCGAAGGCCCGGTGGTAAGGCTTGGCGCCGAGGAAAGCGGGCAGGAATGAATGATGGATGTTGATGATGCGGTTGGGGTAGTGCTTGATGAAATCGGCCGACAGCACCTGCATGTAGCGCGCCAGGACGATCAGGTCGATATGGTGATGGCGCAGCAGGGCGAGCTGGGTTTTTTCCGCCTCGGCCTTGCTGTCCTTGTGCACCGCGATGTGCTGGAACGGAATGCCGTAGGAGTCGGCGATCCATTTGGTGTCGTCGTGGTTGCCGACGATCAGCGAAATGTCGCAGTGCAGCTCGCCGCTCTGGTGGCGATAAAGCAGATCGACCAGGCAGTGGTCGTAGCGCGAAACGAAAATCGCCACCTTGGGGCGGTAGGAAGACAGCGCCACGCGCCATTTCATTTCGAATTTTTCGGCAATCGGCGCGAAATGCTGCTCGAACTGGTCCAGGTTCAGGTCGAAACCCTCCAGTTCCCATTCGACCCGCATCAGGAACAGGCCCAGCTCGCTGTCCTGGTGCTGGTCGGCGTGGAGGATGTTGGCGTTGTGGCGGTAAAGGAAATCGGCGATGCCGGCGACCAGCCCTTTGCGGTCGGGGCAGGAAATCAGCAGGATGGCGGTGTTTTTCATTGTTGGTTCAAGGCGAATGCTGAAAAAATTAAATCATACACCACGGACGCCTTGAAGCGGCGCGGCGGCCGTCATGAGAGCCTCCGGGGATACGTGTTGCGGGTACGGCTCTTGTGCCCTTTAGGGCGTAGCCGTACAGTCACCTATACCGGTTATGCCCCGGTCAGCCTAACCGCGCCCCGCTCCGCCCACCAACCGGGCATTTTTTTCGTAGGCATCCCGCGCGTTCGCCACGCACTCCAGAAACAGCGGCAATTCGTCCATCAGCAGCGCCTGCGGCCCGTCCACCAGCGCCTTGGCGGGTGCCGGGTGAAAATCCACCAGGATCATGTTGGCGCCGGCGATGACGCCCTGCATGGTGGCGTGAAAAATCTCCAGGATGCCGTCCGGCGCGCGGTTGCGCGTGCCGACCGAGTGCGACGGATCGATGCACACCGGCATCCGGGTAAGGCGCCGGACCACCGGCACATGGGCGAAATCGACCAGGTTGCGGTGCGGATCGCCCATGTTGGTCTTCATGCCCCGGAGGCCGAACACCACGTTGCGGTTGCCTTCCGAGGCCAGATATTCCGCGGCGTTGAGCGATTCGTCCAGGGTGATGCCGAAGCCGCGCTTCAACAGCACCGGGAATTCCTGCTGGCGGCCGACGATTTTCAGCAACTCGAAATTCTGCGTGTTGCGCGTGCCGATCTGCAGCATCACCCCGGTGGGGTTGCCGGTCTCGTTGAGCGCGGCGCGGATTTCATCGACGTGGGATTCGTGGGTCACTTCCATGGCGATGACCTTGATGCCGTATTTCCCTGCCAGTTCGAATACCCAGGGCAGGCAGGCCTTGCCGTGGCCCTGGAAAGCGTATGGGCTGGTGCGCGGCTTGTAGGCTCCCATCCGCGTGCAGACCTGGCCGTGGTCGCGCAGCGCCTTCATCATCGCTTCCACGTGCTCCGGCGTATCCACCGCGCACAGTCCGGCGAAAACGTTGAGGTTGTCCTGGCCGAAGCGCACGCCGTTGTATTCGAAATGGGTCGGCCGCTCGTCGTCCTTGTGCCGTCCGAGCACCCGGTATTCCTGGGAAACGCGCACCACGCGCTCGACGCAGGGCAGGCTTTCCATGGCGTCCGGCGACAGCGAAGCAGTGTCGCCGATCAGGTAGATTTCGATCAGGGTCTGCTGGGCACCCTTCTCCTGATGGATGCGCGTCTTGATCTTGGGCAACTGCGCCAGATGGTCGAGCAGCTGGCGGTATTCGGCGCCATCGGACCGGGTATCGGAAGAAAGAATCAGGATCATCGCGCCCCCTCGAAGTAATTTAGTTGTATCGCTACGCACCCCGCCGCGTCGCAGCGCAGGTAACTGCCGCGCTCATGCCAACTCCCCAGTACCCAGCGTTCGCAGTCGCGGCCGTCGATCCGATGCAGGTGGCGGGCGGGGCGATGGGTATGGCCGTGGATCAGGCGGGGGTAGCCCTGTTCGCGCAGCACCGTGGCGACTTCGTCGGGATGGGCGTCCATCTGGGCAGCCGGCTTCAACTGCTTGTCGCGCTCGCTCTGCTGGCGCAATGCCTCGATTTCCGCCTTGCGCTCCGCCAAGGGCCGTGCAAGAAAGGCCGCCTGCCAGTCCGGTTGCCGGACCATGGCGCGAAAAGCGAGATACGTCGTGTCGTCGCGGCACAGGGTATCGCCATGCATCAGCAGAGTCGGCGTGCCGTAAAGATCGATGCGGACCGGTTCGTCGAGCAAGCGGGCGTGGGAAGCGCCGGCGAATGCCTCGCCCATGAGAAAATCCCGGTTGCCGGGCAAAATGAAAACCGCCGTGCCGCCCCGGCTCAATTCGGCCAGCAGCTGGGCGATTCGGGCATGATGGGGATCGGCAAGATCGTCGTCGCCCGCCCAATACTCGAACAGATCGCCGAGGATATACAGCGCCTCGGCGCCGGAGGCCGTGCGGCGCACGAAATCCTCGAAAATTCGGGTGGTCTGCGGACGCTCGGCGCAAAGATGGAGGTCGGCGACGAAAAGGCTGTGTTTCATGCTAGGGCCGCGTGGTCCGGATGGAATGAAGGCAGAATCCGGGGAGCCCCCGGATCGCACTACGCTTCATCCAGGCTACGCGAGCAGCGCGAGCCGGCCGGAGTCAGGCCACCTCGGCGCTTTCGATGATCACGTCGTCCAGCGGCACGTCCTGATAGCCGGCCTGGCTGCCGGTCTTGACCTTGCCGATGCGGTCGACGACTTCCTGGCCCGCGGTCACTTTGCCGAACACGCAGTAGCCGAATCCCTGCGGGGTCGGCGCCGTGTAGTTGAGGAACCCGTTGTTCGCCGTGTTGATGAAAAACTGGCTGGAAGCGGAATGCGGGTTGGGCGTGCGCGCCATGGCGATGGTGTAGGTGTCGTTTTTCAGACCGTTGGCGGCCTCGTTTTCGATCGGCTCCATGGTTTCCTTCGGTATCAGGCCGGGCATGAAGCCGCCGCCCTGGATCATGAAACCGTCGATGACGCGGTGGAACACCAAACCGTTGTAAAAGCCTTTTTCCACGTATTTCAGGAAGTTGGCAACGGTCTTGGGCGCTTTTTCCGCGTCCAGGTCCAGAGTGATGTCGCCGAAATTGGTGTGCAGCTTAACCATGAATTTTTTCCTTTTTACTTTTAGGGGTTTTATTGCCAGGTTTTGTCGATACTGCCATATTCGCCGTTTTTGCGCCATCCGCCACGGCGTCCGTCGCCAGCGCCATTTCCTCGATAATCACCGGCTGGACCGGCACGTCGGCATCGAATGGGCCGCCCGCAGCGGTGGGCAAGGCGCCGATCTGCCTAGCGACGTCCATCCCCCGGATCACTTTGCCGAATACGCAGTAGCCGTAATAATCGGGATGGGGGTGGAGAAAATTGAGGAACTTGTTGTCGTCGAGGTTGATGAAAAATTGCGCGGTTGCGGAATCGGGGTCGTAGGTGCGCGCCATGGCAAGCGCCCCACGTTCGTTCCGGAGACCGTTGGCGGCTTCGTTGGGAACCGGGTCGAGGGTCGGCCTGTACTGGAAGTCTGCGGTGAAGCCGCCGCCCTGAATGATGAATTTGTTGATCGTACGATGAAAAATCGTGCCGTTGTAATGGCCGTTCTTCACGTATTGCAGGAAATTGGCCACGGTTTTCGGCGCCTTGTCCGGATAGAGTTCAACCACCACGTCACCCAGATTGGTATGCATCTTGACCAGCGGATTGGCGGCGAGCGCCCCGGCGCTGACGCACATCCCCAACACCAGAAGCAGAAAACCGCGCATCACACGGCACCCTCGAAGATGATTTTCCATTTGTGATTCTCCTGTTTCCAGTACTGGCGCTTCTTCATCTGGTTCTTCAGATTGTTGCTGCCGTAGTCCTGTTCGAAAGAAACCACCATCATGTCGTCGGCGCCGGGATAGGCGAAGATGCTGATATTCGACAGCTTGACCCTGACCCAGGACTTGCCAGCGTTGACCTGCCGCTTTTGCTCCTCCCAAGTGCGATAGTTCTGGCCCGGCGCGCTGAAATTCTTCGAATAATGCCGCAAATACTTGTCCGTATCGATGCTTTCCCAATCGCGCCGCCAGCTTTCGACCTCGTCGATTAGATCGCCGCGCTCGGCAATCAATTCATTGGCGTCCACCCATTCCACCCGGTCGCTGATCACCACCGGGGTATATCCCACCTGCAGCATCTTGCCGACCCGGTCCATGTCCGGGTTGGCCAGCACCACGCAGCCGTTGCTGGCCCGCGGCGGGCGGCTGTAGGTGTCGCTCGGCACCCCGTGCAGCCAGATGCCGTGGCCGTCCTTGCCCTGCCGCCGGTCCCACTCATTAGGGTAGCTGATGGGGAAGGCGCCGCTGCCATAAAAGCTCGAAATCTGGGTCTTGGGAAGGCTGGCGGTGACGAAATACACGCCCATCGGCGTTTTCTGGTCGCCTTCCTTCATTTTTTCGGCGCCGGCCTTGCCGCTGCTGACGTAATAATCTGCGACGTAGTGCGGCGTGCCGTTGTCGTTGCGGAACAGGTAGAGCCGGGATTTGCCGGTGTCCACCACCACGGCGTAGTGCTGCTCCGGCTGGAGTTGCACCAGATATTTGGGGACGCGGTTGACAGGCAACTGCTCCAGGTGCCTGAGCAGGCGGACACGGGCTTCCTCGCGCAAATCGGTGAGCTGCTGCTGGGTGGCGCCGGCAGCGTTGCCGATCGTGTTCAACGGGTACGCCCGCGCCAACAGCAGGTCGCCGCGGATCAAGTGAGCGAGCTTGAAGTTGGGGTAACTCCGAAGCAGCGCCTCGATGTCTTTCAGGGCTGCGTCCAGGCGATCCTCCCTGATCTCGAGCAGGCTTTTCACCAACGCCGATTCCAGATCGAGCTGAGGCTGGTAGGGCACGGCTTGGCTTGGTGCGGCGGGCGGCTTGCCGCCCATGGCCATCAGCGGCACCGGCTGCGCACCGAAAAAGACGCAGAACAGGGAGAAAACAAAACCAGGGAACTTCATGATTTACCAGCGAAAAATACTGCACAGGCTACCGCCGCGGGCGGCCTCGTCAAGCCAAACAACCACGAACAGCCCCGTAGAGTCCCGTAGAGTCCCGAGCGCGTAAATTGCTATCGTCCGATCCGCTCTTGCTGAATCAGCCATTTGTCGCCGGTCTTGACCAGGACCACGGTTTTCTGGGCAGAGCTGTGCAGGGCATCGGACTTGTAGGCCTGCTTGAAAATAACGCTGGCATGGGTAGCGTCGCTGACGGTGACGCGCGGCGATTCTATGGCGACGTGGATGGATTTAGGCTTGCCGATACGCTCTTTGCGGCCTTTTTCCCAGGAGGCGCGGCCTTCGCCACCCGGCGTCCTGAAATCCTTGGCGTAGTAAGCGAGATAGGCATTCGCATCCTTGCCGGACCAGGCCGCGGCCCAGCCGTTCAAGGTTTTCAGCACGTCGGCCTCGGCCGACGGCTCGGTTTTTTCCGGTGCAGGCGCCGCTTTAGGCGGCTCCGCCTTGGCCGGCGCAGGGGCAGGTGTCGCCGAGACGGACGCAGGCGCAACAGGCTTGGGCGGCTCCGGTTTGACCGGAACGGCTGCCGGGGCAGCCGGCGCCTTGGGCTCCTCCATTCGTACCGGAGCGCGATTCGCCTTGCCGCTGGCGGGGAACAGCTCCTTGATCAGCGCCAGCTTGGTTTGGGCCGTTACGTTGCTCTTGTCCAGTTGCAGCGCCTTGTCGTAGGCCTGGCTCGCCATTTTTGCGTAGATGTCGCCCAGATTCTCATGCGCCGTGGCATAGCTGGGGTGGGTGCTGATTGCCATTTCCAGGGCATGCCTCGCCTTGTCGTACTGCCCCTGGGACGCGTACAGCACGGCCAGGTTGTTGTAAGGTTCGGGCAGCTCGGGATATTCCTCGGTAAGCTTGGTGAATATCTGGATCGCTTCCGCCGTCTTGCCCTGTTCGGCCAGAATCAGCCCCTTGAGAAAATGGCCCTGGGCGATTTTTGGCCCCTGCGCATCCTTGGACTTGCTGGCAAGGAACGCGTCTAGTCGCTCCAGCGCCTTGTCGTTTTGGCCTTGCTTATAGAGCTTGTTGATGTCCTGCAGTTCGTCGGCGTTAGCCGGCTGAACGGGGATGACCAGCAAGGCGCAGGAGAGAGAGGCCAGGATAGCGGCAATGCGAAAACGACTCATTGGTAGTATACTTTTCTTAAAGTTTACAAACAGCGCCAATTCTAACAAGAAGCGCACCTTTACACCAAACCTTTACCGCCAATATTTTCGGACGGAGTCAAATCCAAATGAGCAGCGACGACAACACCCCGGCCCCCCATTTCATTCGCAACATCATCGAAAACGATCTTGCGAGCGGCAAGCACAAGGCGATCGTCACGCGATTCCCGCCCGAGCCCAACGGCTACCTGCACGTCGGCCACGCCAAATCGATCTGCCTGAATTTCGGCCTGGCGCTGGACTACCGGGGCAAGTGCAACCTGCGCTTCGACGACACCAACCCGGAAAAGGAAAGCGAGGAATACGCCCAGTCCATCCAGGACGACGTGCGCTGGCTCGGCTTCCAGTGGGACGGCGCGGTGCGCTGGGCGTCCGATTATTTCGACGCGCTGTACGATTATGCCATTGAACTGATCAAACAGGGTAAGGCCTATGTCGACGAGCTCAGCGCCGAGGAGATGCGCGAGTTTCGCGGCACCCTGACCGAAGCCGGCAAGAACAGCCCCTACCGCGACCGTTCGGCGGAGGAAAACCTCGACCTGTTCGGCCGCATGCGCGCCGGCGAGTTCCCCGACGGCGCCAAGGTGCTGCGCGCCAAGATCGACATGGCCTCGCCCAACATCAACATGCGCGACCCGGCGATCTACCGCATCCGCCGCGCCCACCATATCCGCACCGGCGACAAGTGGTGCATCTACCCGATGTACGACTACACCCACTGCATTTCCGATGCGCTGGAGCATATCACCCACTCCCTCTGCACGCTCGAGTTCGAGGACCACCGCCCGCTCTACGACTGGGTGCTGGACAACATCACCATCGACTGCCATCCGCAACAGATCGAATTCTCGCGGCTGGAATTGCAATACACCATCACCAGCAAGCGCAAGCTGCTCCAGCTTGTCACCGAAAAGCGCGTGTCCGGCTGGGACGACCCGCGCATGCCGACCATCCAGGGCATGCGGCGGCGCGGCTACACCCCCGAAGGAATCCGCGAATTCACGCGCCGCATCGGCATCTCGAAGAGCGACAACCTGGTCGATATGAGCGTGCTCGAAGGCTGCATCCGCGAGGACCTGGAAGCGCGCGCGCCGCGCGTGATGGCCGTGGTGAAGCCGCTGAAAGTGGTGATCACCAACTTCATCGAAGGTGAGACCGCCTCGCGCGAAGCCGGGTTCCATCCCAACCACCCCGAATTCGGCAGCCGGGTCGTGCCGTTCTCCAAAGAAATCTGGATCGAGGCCGACGACTTCAGCGAAACCCCGCCGCCGGGCTGGCAGCGCCTGGTGCCGGGCGGCGAAGTGCGGCTCAGGTACAGCTACGTCATCAAGTGCGACGAAGTGGTCAAGGGCGCGGACGGCCAGGTTGCCGAACTGCGCTGCTCGATCGACCCGGACACCTTGGGCAAGAACCCGGCAGGGCGCAAGGTCAAGGGCGTGATCCACTGGCTTTCCGCCGAACACGCCCTGCCGGCCGAAATCCGCCTGTACGACCGGCTGTTCACCGTGGCCGAACCGGATGCCGACAAAACGCGCGACTTCCATGAATTCCTCAACCCCGCCTCGCTAACCGTGGTGCACGCCTGGGTCGAATCCTGTGTGAACCAGGCCGCGCCGGAAACCCGCTACCAGTTCGAACGCCTCGGCTACTTCTGCACCGACCGGCGCGACCATGAGCCGGGCGGGAAGCTGGTGTTCAACCGCACGGTGACGCTGAAGGATTCCTGGACGAAAGAACAGGGATAATGGCAGGCGGAGCGAGTACCGCAGGATGCAGTGACGAAGGAACTGCATCCTGCGGGCTAACCGCGAGCCGGTAGCATCAATAATTTTTAGGATGCCCTAAAAAACAGAAACAACATGATAATAAGTAATTTTATAATTATGCAGGCTGTTTTAACTAAAATGACGGTTTGTAAACCGTCATTTTAGGGTGGCTACTTTCGTTAGGCCACAAGAGGTAACGAATGGCAATATTGGTCTGGGCTTTTCTCGGTGGCATAGTCGGTGCCGTACTCATGGACGTGACGGAAACTTATGCAGCCAAAATCGGCATTACCAGCGGCGTAAATATCGCCTTGGTTGGCCGCTGGTTTTTGGGCTTATTGCGCGGTCAACTCGCCCACCCCAATATCCTCAATTCCAAGTCGTTCCCTCAAGAGGTAAAAGCCGGCTGGGCATTTCATTTCCTTGTTGGCGGCGGCGGGGTGGCACTCATCTATCCGCTCTTTTTCCAAGCCACGGGACTCCCATTTCCCAATAATCAATTGCTGGGCGGCCTGCTGTTCGGTCTGTCCACGTCATTGTTGCCTTGGTTCATTCTCCTGCCATCTTTCGGATGGGGCTTTTTCGGGCTGCGTGGGCCACAAGGTTCTAATGCCCTACTTGCAAGCACGCTTTCGCATATTCCCTATGGCCTCGGTGTTGGTGCCGTTATTGCTGTGGGCTTGCATGTATAACGGCCCAAGCACACGGGTAGCACGGGAACGTTCAGGGTCAGGTCTAGCGGGAACGTTCAGGGTCAGGTCTAGTGTTATAGCACGCCCATGCCATATTTCCGATATGCCATGATGCTAGACCTGACCCCTATTTCGCTACAGGGCGTTTTGCCCGGCAATCGACGAGCGATCGCCCAATTTCAGGCTGGCTTGCCGCAACGGCAGGCTTGAAGCGAGCCATCCGCCGCCCGCGCGCACGGCCGGGCTTCGCGCCGGGGCAATTCCAAAAAGATATTTTCTGGGGCGCTCCAAACCCGCGCCCAGGGACCGTGCTCGTCCAACAAACGGTTCAGATCGTGGCTTCGCACGATCTAACCTTAATCGTTAGCCAAATTTTTCACTCAATTTGGCTCCGGCAATTTCTGTTCTAAGGCCCGAAGAAACGGGGGAGGAAGAGGTCGTGCATTTTGCATTCGTGCTTTCTTGACCTTCTCCCATGCGCCCGCATAGTTGCCTTGCTCATATAGAGACATGGCCCATCTGCGCCAACTGTTTCCGTACGTCGGGTCGAGCGCGGTACTTTCAGAAAAATTTTGGTTTGCCAATAAAAACAGCCTTTCTCTATCCTGGCCCGTTGCGCTCTCGGCTTGTGCTGAATATGCCGAACCCAAATCGGACAGCAGAGCAACCTTTTGGAATGGATCGTCGGCGAGCTGCTTGGATTTCTCAAGGTATCGGATTGATTCATT
The DNA here is from genome assembly GCA_023266195.1 of Sulfuricella sp. Lineage (GTDB taxonomy): Bacteria > Pseudomonadota > Gammaproteobacteria > Burkholderiales > Sulfuricellaceae > Sulfuricella. Next base: position 120,930 of record JAHFRP010000008.1, on the reverse strand, counting down.
GGTCTTTCCGCGCTGTAGCATCACTCGACCAAACCCCCAATACGGTTGGTAGTTGTTTGGGTTTAATAACCATGACTGGTTATATCGGCGCATTGCGATGTCGAGATCACCTTTGGCAACGAATTGTTCCGCTTGTGCATACCATGCTTTACTCGCGGCCTCTCTGCTACCAAGCCCTTCAACTGCTTGCTTTATAAAATCTTCGTCGGCTTTTTTCAAGAAGTCGGGGCGTGGAATCTCAGGTTGCCCATACAGAGGGATGCTGTCGATCCGTCCTTCGTCAGACGCCGCCGCATAACCGGATAGAAGCATTAGGCCCAACACCGAAAATGCAAGAAGTGATCGAGCTATTAGGCGCGTCATCAGACTCTCCCTATGGCTAACGTGTTAGCTCAGGGGCGCGCCGCTTGCGGCGCGTCCCTCTGGAGCGGAGGGTTCGGCGGCATTTGTGCACGACGCACTGCCCCAAGAGAAAGATAGAAGTAAAGCCAAAGTACGCCAGGTATGGCATACCAGTACTCGCCGCTAGAGGCGCACGCAACCACGAATAAAGCAGTAACCGCCGACACGAACAGAAGCCACCAATTCGCTTTTAGTGAGACCGCCAAAGCCAAGGATGTTGCAGGCTGATAGTCGCGCCGCAAGAAACCCAAGTGGGCGGCAGACCAAACAAGAAGAACGACAAGCAGAACAGGGACGCCCATTAACGGAATAGCCATTGAGTCGGCCCAGTGCGGAAACTCACCCCTATCGAAACCTTGCATGAGGTCGAACACGTAGGCGCTGACGGTAAGGAATGGGGCGACAAATGCAAGCCAGAACAGCGTGGCACGAAACTTCGGGGACTTGATTTGGCGCCACCCTTTGCGGGAAACAAGAAATACGCCGACTGCAACTGCGACAACGGTGCCACCATAATCTTGGAGTTGGTACTTGGGCGTGAGCATTTCATCTCGCAGTTTCCAAAATTCTTTGCTTTGTCCGTCGGACATGGCCATGTACCGTTCCATAAACAATTTCTCATTTTTGTATGGCGCAATGGAGAAAGCGTAGGCAAGTAGCGCTACGCCGATGAGTAAGAGGATGGCCGAGAGTTTCATGACGCCGAACGTGTAGCTAACCGGCCTGCGCGGCTTTTCGCGCAGGTCCGCTCGACTGCCGGGTTGGACGAAGCCGCTACGCGGAGGATTCGCAAGTTTTGGCCCCACGATTTATTCTGCATCTTCACATCCTGATTCGTAAGGAGGTGAATTTACAACCTTTCGTGAGGAAACGCCACCATGACCACAACATCTACCGCGCACTTTGACCGGCAATATCAGACCCACCTCAAGCACCTCAAGCTCAAGGGGTTGCAACCGAAGACCATCGAAGCCTACGCGCGCGCCATCCGCCGCATCGGCGCGCGCTTCGAGCATCGGATTGACCAGCTTTCCGAGCCGCAACTGACCGACTACTTCACCGAACTATTGGCAACGCACTCGTGGAGTGCCGTGAAGCTCGACCTGTATGGGCTAAAGTTTTACTACCAGCACGTCTTGCGCCAACCCTGGGTGGCTCCCGGCCTGATCAAACCGCCCAAGAGCCAGCGCCTGCCGGACATCGTCACGGTCGAGGAAGCCCGGCGGATATTTTCCGCCACCCGCGTTCTCAGCTACCGGGTGTTCTTCTTCACCCTCTACAGCCTGGGACTTCGCCTGGGCGAGGGGCTGCGGCTACAGGTCGGCGACATCGACGCCGCGCGCGGACGCGTGCACATTCGCGACGCCAAGGGCAACAAGGACCGCTTCGTGCCCCTGCCGCAGGCGACACTTCAGCTCTTGCGCCGCTTCTGGCCCGTGCATGGCAACCCCGTGCTGATGTTCCCGAACCGCCATGCCGGACGCAAAGGGGCGGCAGCGGCCGCCACGCCGCTCGATCCCGGCGGCGTGCAGACCACGCTGCACAAGGTGGTCGAAGCCTGCGGCCTAAAAAAAAGATCACGCCCCACAGCCTGCGCCATAGCTATGCGACCCACCTGATCGAAGCCGGTGTCGACCTGATCGAGGTGCAGAAATTTCTTGGCCATCATTCCATTCTCACCACCGCCCGCTATACCCACCTGACCGACCAGACCAAGCACCACGCCATCGACCGGATCAACAGCTTGATGGACGGTTTCTCCGTCGCCTGGAGGCAGGTCAAATGATCCGGCTCGCTGCGGTCATCGAAACCTTCGAGGCGGACTTTCTCGCGCAACAGCTTCGGGGCACGCCCGGCGCCATTGCGGTGCTGCACACCCACACGCGCCGGCTCGACTATCACCCGCACGTCCACCTCGTCATGCCGGCGGCGGCGGTCGACGGCGAGAAGAAGCAATGGAGAGCCAAACGGCGCAAGGAGGGCAAGGGCGGCTATCTGTTCAACCACAAGGCCTTGGCCAAGGTGTTTCGGGCGAAGCTGCTGGCGGGCATCGAGGCCGCCGGTCTGCCGCTGCCCTGTCGCTACCCGACAGAGTGGGTGGTCGATTGCAAGCCGGTCGGCAGCGGCGCGTCGGCGCTCGTCTACCTCGGGCGCTATCTGTACCGGGGCGTGATCCGGGAGGACGATATTCTTGCCTGCCGCGACGGCCAAGTGAGTTTCCGCTATCGCCACGCCAAGACGGGGAGGATGGAGCGCCGGACGGTTTCCGGCGCGCAGTTCCTGTGGCTGGTATTGCAGCATGTGCTGCCGAAGGGTTTCCGGCGCGCCCGCAATTTCGGCTTTATGCACCCCAACTGCAAGCGCCTGATCGCCCTGCTGCACGTGCTGCTGAAGTTCGCTCCGGGCCGGGCGTCGGACTGGGTCAAGGCGCGCGCGCCCATCCTGTGCACCTGCTGCGGGGCGGTGATGAAGATCGTGCGAACGCGGATTCAATCCTCGCTCACGGAGGCCATGCGCGCTCCCCATGCCGTTCAGGGCCCCCTGACCATGTGAGCGAAACGCCCCTTGGCGAGCAGCGGGACATCGGCACCCACAAGCCGAGGAACGGGCTCGCCGAAAAACAGGGCGTTTTACCCGGCAATCGACGAGCAATCGCCCAATTTCAGGCTGGCTTGCCGCAACGGCAGGCTTGAAGCGAGCCATCCGCCGCCCGCGCTCCCGGCCGGGCTTCGCGCCGGGGTAACTCCAAAAAGATATTTTCTGGGGCGCTCCAAACCCCGCGCCCAGGGACCGGGCTCGTCCAACAAACGGTTCAGATCGTGGCTTCGCACGATCTAACCTTAATCGTTCGGCGTCGCCGTCCCACGAAGACTGACTTTCAGGGAGAAAGCCGTGAAAGATTTACTCGAAACGCTGTCGTTGTTGGTGCTCATCGGAGGGGTGCTCGGATTGTTTTTCATCTTCTCTGGCGAACCTGACCTGTGGGATAGATGGCACGAACGAGCAATGGCGGATGCGACGTGCAAGCAGGAGCAGCCGAAGTGACGCCGAACGCCTGAGTTCAGGCCGACGGCGCGGCCTTATCGCGCCGGTCGCGCCTGGAACGACGGGTTAGAGCGCGGAGATAGAACATGGCAACGAAACTTGAAACGGTTTGGAAGTGCCACGAGTGCGGCGAGATTCACGACGACGAGGACAGCACCTACGAGTGTTGCCGACCCGACGTGAGCGAGGGCTACCTGTGCCCGGAGTGCGCGGACTTTCACCGCAGCGAAGCCAATGCGCTGGCGTGCTGCGAACATGACCCGGACGCGCCACCGCCGCCGCCAACAGCGGCAGAACTTGAGGCGGCTGGACAACTGAGGATGGTGCCATGAGCAAGTGCTCTAACGTAGAAGTCACCGGCGCTGCGCGGCTTTATCGCGCAGCGTCCGTGTGGACTGCCGGGTTGGGCCTCGGGGCGCGATGCCTATACATACGGATCGAAGTCAAACGTAGCCCCAGCTTCGGCAAGCCGCTGAATGGTGTCGCGAGATAGGTGAAGTGAGGGCCGAACGGTTTCCTCGTCTGTTGTGGTTAGGCTTACGGAAACCTCCGGGTGAAGTGATCGCAATGAGCCTAGGTTTGTGGCGCTTACAGCAGCAAGAGCATCGCTTAAGCAAGCATTAACCAATGCGTCTAGGATGTCCGGCGTGTATTGTGTCGACTCGACCTTTGCGAGAATAGACTCCGCCTTAGATGCTGCATCGGTTCCGACGGTGTGAATAACTAGATGTGTCATGTCATTTCCACCTGTAGCCCGTAACAGAAATAATCGGCCCCTTGCATCCGTGCGCTTTAACTACAACGCGCCCGTCCTTGCACCCGCACAGATCGAACTTCGACAGGTTCTTGTTCGTCCCGAGTTCATCAGATTTGACCTCATGTTCTCGACCACGAACCCCAGCATTCTTGAGCTGGGCTTTGTCCAGAATAATGTCACATGGATCGTCATCGTCCTTCTTGCAAAGGTTGCCAGCTTGGCTTGCAGCACTTTGTGCTGCCTTCTGGCCTGCGGGTGACATTAGGATGGCTCCGCCGAGCAACAGAGCTTCGCACCCACCCGCAGCGCAAATGCCCGGAATCACCAGCGGGACGAACAATCCCGTGGGATCGGTGTATTTGATTGGGTTGCTATAGGCATAAGCGTAGGTGTTGATGCCGCCGTCCAAGCCGATAGGATCGGACTCGATGTAGCGCCCGGTGCCGGGATCAAGATCACGATTGTAGTTATAGAGAAGCCCCGTTTCGCTGTCGTAGTAAGTCGCCTGAGCGACCGACGCCGACAGCAAGGCCAGAAGTGCAACTATGAATATCCGCATGACGTTCATCCTCCCCGTGTCTTCCTTCCAATTGCGATTTGTTCCGCGTCGACATACCCAAGCGCCTTGGCTTTCTCGTCATAAGCTTCCGCTTTGTCTCGATAGCGTTGGGCGACTTCACCGGCAAGAGCCTTACTTGCCGCACGGTAGCTGATTGCCAAGTTGACGTAGTTGTCTGCGAATCGAGGGTTCAGGCGCGCAGCCCGTTCCAGATAAGCAAGGGCCTTCGCCCCGTTCCCGCGCCTGGCGTGAACAAAGGCATTGGCGGCGATGATGTGCCCGAGGAACTCTCGGTAGGTGAGCGTTCGTAGATAGCTACCGCTTTTTCGCCCCTTCGGCCCGACGGCGAAATCTTGGACATACACCTCATCCGGGAAGTACTTGCCGCCGCTGGTCGTTTCTATGTTCTGTTCCTTGAACGAGGGATCGGCGTAACGAACGAACAGATGATCGGGGGCAGCGACCGGATAGATGGGGTAGCCAAGCCGTTGGGCGACGGCAATGTAAAGAAGCGGCATCGTGTAGCAGATGCCTTGCCTTGTATCGAGGATGCCATTAAGGAAGTAGTACTCTTCCTTGGCACGGGAGAAAGGGTTGCGGTCGTAGTGGAACCCTTCTTGGCGGAAGAGCACGGTATTCAGTACCCGGATTCTTCGCTCTGGGTCTTGCGTTCCTTGCGCGAGCCAGTGGACTTTTGCCGCCAGGATGTCGATCTTGTCCGAATAGGCGGCAACGTCCAGATTCGGATAGATCTCCTTGGCGAGGGTGAGGGCAGTAATGCCGATGTCGATCTTCTCCTCAGGCAATGCGAGCAACTTATCGATGTCACCGGCAACAGCGACCCGCTGCGCTACAAGGGCGAGAAGTAGCACGATGAGGAATGCCAGCGGCTGTCGCGTGAGAGTATTCATTGAGAGGCCCAACGCTGGCAGTAACGGGCCGAGCGGCGTAGCCGCGAAGGTCCGCGTTGACTGAAATGTTGGGCGGCTTTCGCCCGGAAAGGAACTGAAATGACGCAAGCAATAGCGTGGCGCAGAGCCACAAAGTACGGCTGGGAATTTCGAGCAACCGCACCCACCGCAAAGACGATGGAGCGCGAGAAGGGATGGATGCCGCTGTATGGCGAGGCACGAAAGGATTCCGCGCGGCTCGATTTCCTGACCGACGAACAAGTGGACACGATCTATTTCGACGACGGCCGAATTCTCGATGTCGGCGGGAGTAAGCGACCTCATGACATGCGAGCAGCCATCGACGCCATGAAGACGCCCAACGTAGAAGTAACCGGCGCTGCGCGGCTTTATTGCGCAGCGTCCGGTTGACTGCCGGGTTGGGGGCCATGCGCGCTCTTGGCCGCTTCTTCGCACTGCTTCAGTAGCTTTATCTGTTCAGCCATTGGTAGATCGTGAAAGTCCGGGACATTGGCGCCGATGATTTTGGCTGGGCCGTTGCTTGTGATTATGTAACCACCATCGCCATCGACTTCAAGCAGTTGGAACGAACTACCGCAGGAAGTGCAATAAAGGTCTGTTGTCGCATGCGGGGGAACCCACGTTCTTGTTTCGCCGCACATACATGTGAGTGGAATTGAGGAAGTGGAACCGATCAACCCGGTTTTGATGAAGAAGAAGTACTTCGAGTTACGAGTGCCAATCGCATCAGAAAGTGCAGCGGCGCTTTGATGCAGTAACGCGGAAAATTTGTCTGCCTGAGACTTCAGCATCAGTTTTTCCAAGCATTTGATGAGGCTTGGAATGTACGTGGCTAGTAAAGCGTTGCATGCGGTTTCGAGTATTTCGTATTTCAACTCACTGAAGTTTTCCGTGCTCGGTAAATATGGCCCATCTTCGTCGCCGAAGATGACCTCCGCGCCAGCTGTGGACGTGAAGAAGGTGGATATGTAACCAATGTGAGTGAACTCAGAGGAGAACTTGAAGAGGTTTTTTAGATCGTCCGGCAAGTCTGGGTCGGTTGGCGCACCGAGGACTGAGAAAAGGAAATCGACCTTCTGAGCGAAAGTGCTGTGATTGCATTCAGTGATGTGAGATTTTGTCCAATCCTTGAATTTTATGGTTCCAAACTCGTTCAGTGCGCTTTCGACCTCGACATTGAACAATGCATGAGCCAGGGACTTGGTCGCGTACTTGCTAAAGCTGTTGAGGGAGACGAGGACGTGATAATTGAACGACTTTGGATCAAGCAGACATAGCTGATAGGAATCAGAGACGATGCTGTCTATGTACTGTCGGGTCGCAGTAACGAGATCGTTATAGTCGTCGAAGCCTCTCGAAAGCGCCGACACGCTCTCCAGAGTAATGTGCGCCCGTTCATCTGGTTCCGTAAGCGCAGCAAGCTTCTCGAAGACAGAAAAGCTATTGAGTTGGAGCCGGCTGACTATTGGGACAAACGCATTCAGATCAGTGCCTGACTTGTACTGCGAATTCAGATGTAAATCGTTCGTGAGGGACGACTCAATCTGGCTATGTAAGCTGCGCAGCGTGCCAATGGCCGTCGCAAAAGCTTTGTTCAAGAATGCGATATTGCTGCAAAGAACACGATAGTTACTGAGAGCAGCGGAATTCTTGCGCTCAGTGAGGTTCGACGCAATCTTCTTCAGAACGTCAATCTCGTTCATGGTGGTTCCTATGGCCCCCAACGTAAAGTAGACCCCGATAAAATACCTAAAATTTTATCGGGTTGGTTTATATACATGGCATAACTTGTAAACATAATTTAAAATCAAGGCAAACCGATTTTTATCGGGCTTAGCTCGGGAATTTAACACGCCATCATGCCGAACCCCGCGAACCCGCCAAAACTGCTCGATCAAGTGCAATCCATCTTGCGAGTCAAGCATTACAGCATTCGCACAGAACGGGTTTATCTGGATTGGATTAAACGATATATTTTGTTTCATGACAAGACTCACCCGGCGCGGATGGGCGCGCCGGAAGTGGAGGCTTTTTTGTCGCATCTGGCGGTGGCGGGAAAGGTGGCGGCTTCGACCCAAAATCAGGCGAAGAGCGCGTTGCTGTTTCTTTATCGCGAGGTGTTGGCAATTGAGTTGCCCTGGCTGGACAATGTGACGCAGGCAAAAACGCCGCAACGCTTGCCGGTGGTGTTGACCGTGAGCGAAGTCAAGTCCGTGCTGAATAGGTTGGATGGCTCGTTGTGGTTGATGGCGAGTTTGTTGTATGGCGGCGGCTTGCGGTTGATGGAGTGCGTGCGGCTGCGGGCGAATTACTGCGTACGGTCAGGTCTAGCATTGTAGCACGCCAATGCCATATTTCCGATATACCATGATGCTAGACCTGGCCCCTATTTCGCTACCCTATTTCGTGATGGACCTGGCCCCTATTTCGTGATGCTATCCGGCTAGGTGAAAAAACAGGCCGCCGAATAAGAGTGATGCTCCATAAGGCCGGTTTAAGGTAAAATTCCGCAAAACAATTCGGGGTCAGCAAGGACGCAATAACCAGCGGACATTGCGCCGTAGGTATCCGCCAACATTCGGAGCAATGGGCTGCGCTCATTGCTCCCTACATGCATTGAAGAATCCGCCTTTGGATTCCGCCGTCATAAGCTGCTCGTAAATCGGCTCAGGGACGTCGTAATACCGATAAACCGAGCCGCTGTTGAACTCGATTTCGAGCGTGCCGGTCGTCATGTCGTAGCCGATCGAGAGCAGCACCGAAGAGACCACCTTTTTCCGCTTCATGCGCCGTCTTCCATGGTGAATGAATTCAAGAACTGCCGGGTCAACGGCTTGCCGCGTTGCGGGACAAGCCGACCCGCTGTCTGTAAAATGCAGGCCTTCACTTCTGATAACGATATACCATGCTGAAAATCTACAATTCCCTCACCCGCTCCAAGCAGGATTTCATTCCCATCGAACCGGGCAAGGTCCGCATGTATGTTTGCGGCATGACGGTTTACGATTACTGTCACCTTGGACATGCGCGGGTGCTGGTGGTATTCGACATGGTGCAGCGCTGGCTGAAGGCGTCCGGCCTTGACGTCACTTATGTGCGCAACATCACCGATATCGACGACAAGATCATCAAGCGTGCTGCAGAAAATCACGAGCCGATCGACGCCCTGACCGGCCGCTTCATCGCGGCGATGGACGAGGACGCCGCCCGGCTGGGAGTGGAAAAGCCCGGCTACGAACCGCGCGCCACCCAATATGTGCCGGGCATGATCGCCATGATCCGGGCGCTGATGGACAAGGGCTTGGCCTATGTCGCGGATAGCGGCGACGTGTGCTATTCGGTGCACGACTTTCCCGGCTACGGCAAGCTCTCGGGCAAATCGCTGGACGACCTGCGCGCCGGGGAGCGGGTGGGCGTGGCGGAAGGCAAGCGCGACCCGCTCGACTTCGTGCTGTGGAAATCGGCCAAACCGGGCGAGCCGCAATGGGATTCGCCCTGGGGGGCGGGACGGCCGGGCTGGCACATCGAGTGCTCGGTGATGAGCGACGCCCTGCTCGGCGAGCATTTCGACATCCACGGCGGCGGCGCCGACCTGCAATTTCCCCATCACGAGAACGAAATCGCCCAGAGCGAGGGCACGCACGGCCACCAGCACGTCAACTACTGGATACACAACGGCTTCGTGCGGGTGGACAACGAGAAGATGTCGAAGTCGCTGGGCAACTTTTTCACCATCCGCGAAGTGCTCGAACGCTACGATGCAGAAGTGCTGCGCTTTTTCATCCTGCGCGCCCATTACCGCAGCCCGCTGAACTATTCCGACCAGCATCTGGACGACGCCAAGGGGGCGCTGACGCGGCTCTATACGGCTTTGAAGAACGTGCCGCCGGAGGACATTTCCATCGCGGACAATTCTTACGCCGCGGCATTCAGGGCGGCGATGGAGGACGATTTCAACACGCCCGAAGCGGTCGCGGTGCTGTTCGACCTTGCCGGCGAAGTCAACAAAACCGGCGATCCGCAACTTGCCGCGCAGCTCAAGTCGCTGGGCGGTGCGCTGGGGCTGCTGCAACGCGACGCCGGCGCCTTCCTGCAAGGAAGCGCAACGGATTCGGCGGTTGACGCCGGGCACATCGAACGCTTGATCGCGGAACGGGTGACGGCGAAAAAGGCGAAGAACTTTACCGAAGCGGACCGCATCCGCAAGGAACTGCTGGACGCCGGCATCGTGCTCGAAGATACGCCGCAGGGCACGGTGTGGCGGCGTATGTAGCCTTGGCGTTTATTTGCGCCTGCATTCCCACCAACCATCGTTTTTAACGTGAGCTCGCGAGGCGTTGCTTCGTAGGAGCCCGATTCACCGGGCGACAAAACCGTTCGCGCAGCAAGCTGCACTCCTACAGGGGTTGCGCTTCCATCGCTGGGGCGGCGATGGCGCCCAAGGCAACAAAAAAGGGAGGCATCGCGCCTCCCTTTCGATGTCAGCAAGGAATGATTACTGCCCAAAAAACTCCTTTACCTTGTTCATCCACGACTTGGCGCGCGGGTTGTGGCGGGCGCTATCCTCCCCGCTGAGGGTTTCCAGCTCGCGCAGCAGTTCCTTCTGGCGCTCGGTCAGGCTGACCGGGGTTTCCACCACCAGGTGGCAGAGCAGGTCGCCGTGCGTGCTGCTGCGCACGCCCTTGATGCCCTTGCCGCGCAGCCGGAGCACCTTGCCCGACTGGGTTTCCGCCGGAATCTTGATCTTGGCGTGGCCGTCCAGCGTGGGAATCTCGATTTCGCCGCCCAGCGCCGCGGTGGTGAAGCTGATCGGCATTTCGCAGTGCAGATCGTTGTGGTCGCGCTGGAACACGGTGTGCGGCTTGATCTGGATCACCACGTAGAGGTCGCCCGGCGGGCCGCCATTGACGCCGGCCTCACCCTCGCCCGACAGACGGATGCGGTCGCCCTCGTCGACGCCGGAGGGAATCTTCACCGCCAGGGTCTTGTATTGCTTGACGCGGCCGCTGCCTGAGCAGGTCGGACAGGGGTTGGCGATGACCTTGCCGCTGCCGTGGCATTTGGGGCAGGCCTGCTGGATCGAGAAGAAGCCCTGCTGCATCCGCACCTGGCCGTGGCCCGCGCAGGTCGGGCAGGTTTCAGGCTTGGTGCCGGCCTTGGCGCCGGAGCCGTGGCAGGTTTCGCATTCCGCCATGGTGGGAATGCGTATCTTGGTTTCGGTGCCGCGCGCGGCTTCTTCCAGCGAGATTTCCAGGTTGTAGCGCAGGTCGGCGCCGCGGTAGACGTTGGAGCGTCCGCCGCGCCCGCCGGCGCCGCCGAAGATGTCGCCGAAGATGTCGCCGAAGGCGTCGGCGAACCCGCCGCTGAAGCCGCCCGCGCCGCCCATGCCGGCCTGCTGGTCGATGCCGGCGTGGCCGTACTGGTCATAGGCCGAGCGTTTCTTGGCGTCGGACAGGATCTCGTAAGCCTCCTTGGCTTCCTTGAAATGGTCTTCCGCCTTGGGGTTGTCCGGATTGCGGTCCGGATGGAACTTCATCGCGAGCTTGCGATAAGCTTTCTTGATCTCGTCGTCGTTGGCATCCTTGTTGACGCCAAGGACTTCGTAGTAGTCGCGTTTTGACATAATGGCCAATCTTTACCGCAGAGGACGCGGAGGACGCGGAGGAAGCAACCAGATTGGGGTGTTTTCCTCTGCGCCCTCCGCGTCCTCCGCGGTTAACAGGTTTTACTTCTTCTCGGTCTTCACTTCTTCGAACTCGGCATCGACCACGTTGTCGTCGGCTTCCTTCTTGCCGGCTTCAGCGCCGCCGGCTTCGGCCGGCTGCGCCTGTTCGGCGTACATCTTTTCCGCCAGCTTGTGCGAGGCATCGGACAGCGCCTTGGCCTTGGCTTCGATCTGGTCCTTGTCGTTGCCCTTGAGCGCTTCTTCGGCATCCTTCAGGGCGGCCTCGATCTTCGACTTCTCGTCGGCGGTGATCTTGTCGCCGTAGTCGGCCAGGGATTTCTTCACCGAATGCACCATCGCATCGCACTGGTTGCGGGTGGTGACCAGTTCCAGCGTCTTGCGGTCATCCTCGGCGTGGGCGGCCGCGTCCTGCTCCATGCGGCGGATTTCTTCCTCGGACAGGCCGGAGCTCGCCTGGATCTTGATCTTGTTTTCCTTGCCGGTCGCCTTGTCCTTGGCCGAAACGTGCAGGATGCCGTTGGCGTCGATGTCGAAGGTGACTTCGATCTGCGGCATGCCGCGCGGAGCCGGCGGAATGTCGGACAGGTTGAACTGGCCCAGGCTCTTGTTGCCCGAGGCGACATCGCGTTCGCCCTGGAGAACATGGATGGTCACCGCGTTCTGGTTGTCGTCGGCGGTGGAGAACACCTGCGACGCCTTGGTCGGGACGGTGGTGTTCTTCTGGATCAGCTTGGTCATCACGCCGCCCAGGGTTTCGATGCCCAGGCTGAGCGGGGTCACGTCGAGCAGCAGAACGTCCTTCACCTCGCCTTGCAGCACGCCGCCCTGGATACAGGCGCCGACCGCGACGGCTTCGTCGGGATTGACGTCCTTGCGCGGCTCCTTGCCGAAGATTTCCTTTACCTTCTCCTGCACCTTGGGCATGCGGCTCTGGCCGCCGACCAGGATCACGTCGGAGATGTCGTCGAGCTTGACGCCGGCATCCTTGATCGCCATGCGGCAGGGTTCGACGGTGCGCTGGATCAGCTCTTCCACCAGCGACTCGAACTTGGCGCGGGTGACCTTGACCGCCATGTGTTTCGGGCCGGTCGCGTCGGCGGTGATGTAGGGCAGGTTGACTTCGGTCTGCTGGCTGCTGGAGAGCTCGATCTTGGCCTTTTCCGCCGCGTCCTTCAGGCGCTGCAGGGCAAGCACGTCGTTCTTCAGATCGACGCCGCTGTCCTTCTTGAACTCGTCCACCAGATAGTCCATCAGGCGCTGGTCGAAGTCTTCGCCGCCGAGGAAGGTGTCGCCGTTGGTGGAAAGCACCTCGAACTGGTGCTCGCCCTCGATCTCGGCGATTTCGATGATGGAGATGTCGAAAGTGCCGCCGCCCAGGTCGAACACGGCGATCTTGCGGTCGCCTTCCTTCTTGTCCATGCCGAAAGCGAGCGCGGCCGCGGTCGGCTCGTTGATGATGCGCTTCACTTCCAGCCCGGCGATGCGGCCGGCGTCCTTGGTGGCCTGGCGCTGGGAATCGTTGAAGTAGGCCGGCACGGTGATCACCGCTTCGGTCACTTCCTCGCCCAGGTAATCCTCGGCGGTCTTCTTCATCTTGCGCAGCACTTCGGCGGAAACCTGCGGCGGCGCCATCTTCTTGTTGCGCACTTCCACCCAGGCGTCGTTGTTGTCGGCCTTGATGATCTTGTAGGGCATCAGGTCGATGTCCTTCTGCACTTCCTTTTCCTCGAAGCGACGGCCGATCAGGCGCTTCACCGCGTACAGGGTGTTCTTCGGGTTGGTCACCGCCTGGCGCTTGGCCGGCGCGCCGCACAGAATCTCGCCGTCTTCGGCGTAGGCGACGATGGACGGCGTGGTGCGCGCGCCTTCAGAGTTTTCGATCACCTTGGGCTGACCGTTTTCCATCACGGCCACGCACGAGTTGGTGGTGCCCAAGTCGATACCGATAATTTTTCCCATGTTTTTTCCTTTAAAAATCGAATTTCCGATAACCGCCGGCTGTTTCATTGCATCGGTGGCGATAAATCCCTATTCCCAATATTGTGTTGGCCCGCCTTTTTTCAAGACTCTTTGGCCTTGGCCACGATCACCAAGGCCGGGCGCAGCACGCGCTCGTGCAGCAGATAGCCTTTTTGCAGGACGTTGACCACGGTATTGGGCGCGGCGTCGGCCTCGACCATGCTCATCGCCTGGTGCTTGTGGGGATCGAATTTTTCGCCGACCGGCGAGATTTCACTGAGATTGAATTTTTCGAACGCAGAGACCAGCTGCTTCAGAGTCAGCTCGACGCCGCTTTTCATGCTGGCCAGGTCGCTGGTTTCCACCTTGAGAGCGGCTTCCAGGCTGTCCTTGACGGCCAGCAATTCGGACGAAAAGCCTTCGACGGCGAACTTGTGGGCGTTGGCGATTTCCAGCTGGGTGCGCTTGCGGATGTTTTCCGCGTCGGCCTTGGCGCGCAGCCACGCGTCGTGGTGTTCCTGCGCGGCAAGCTCGGCCTGCTTGAGCAGTTCTTCCAGGCTCGGCATGAATTCGCCGGCCTCGCCTTCGGCGCCGGCTTCGCCCTCAGCCGAACGCTCGTCCAGCTTTTCAAGGAATTCTTCCTGTTCGACCTTGTTTTTTTGATCTTCGGGTTGCATGACGTCCTCCTGATGACAATGCAACCGTATGTGGGGTGCGGGAGTTTTATTTCAAGAGGAGGGAGGGCGAAATATTGGGATCGGGGATTGTGCTGCTATGCGGCTTTTCCTATCCCCTGATCGGAAACATTTTTCAGTCTTTCGCCCCCATTGCCAGCGCGCGCCCGCGGGACGACGCATCCGGTCCGGCGCCAGTCCAGCCGTGCAGGTGTTCGGCGACGATGGCGCGCAGCGCCTCGATCCAGTCCGGACGTTCGTTGAGGCAGGGGATGTAGCGATAGCTGCCGCCGCCGGCGCCGAGAAAGGCGGCCTTGCCTTCCATGGCGATTTCCTCCAGCGTTTCCAGGCAGTCGCCGACAAAGCCGGGACAGATCGCGTCCACCCGTTTGACGCCCTGCCTGCCGAGCTCATGCAGCGTCGCCGCGGTGTAAGGTTTCAGCCACTCGGCGCGGCCGAAGCGCGACTGGAACGTGATGCGGTATTGCTGCGGCTCGAGTTGCAGAGCCTCGGCCAGCAGCCGGCCGGTGTTCTGGCATTCGCAGTGGTAGGGGTCGCCCTGGTCCAGGCTTTTGCGCGGCACGCCGTGAAAACTCATCAGCAGCACGTCGGGCCGCCCGTTCCTCTGCCAATCCTCGCGCACGCTGGCGGCCAGCGCGCCAATGTAGGCGGGATGATCGTGAAAGCTGCGGACAGTGCGGATTTCGGGGACATTGCGCATTTCTTTCAGCGCCGCGAACACCCCGTCGAAGGCCGAAGCGGTGCTGCTGGCGGCGTATTGCGGATAGAGCGGGACGATCAGGATGCGGTCGCAATGCCCCCGCTTGAGCTTGTCCAGCCCCGCCGCGATGGAGGGGTTGCCGTAGCGCATGGCGAATTCGATCAAAACAGAGCCCGTCCCATCCGGGACGGTCGATGGCTCCCTCTCCCCTCTCGCCGCGGTCGCCGCATCGCTGCGGGAATCCGGCGGGGCTGACGGTGGCGAAGACCGCAGCATTTCACCGAGATAACCCTGCAGCAGCTTGGCCTGGCGCTGTGCGTGCAGCAGCAGCGGCGAACCTTCCGCCGTCCAGATCAGGCCGTATTTTTCCGCCGATTTTCCGGGGCGGGTGGTGAGAATGAAGCCATGCAGGATCGGCCACCACAGGGCGCGCGGCACTTCCACCACGCGCGGATCGCTGAGGAATTCCCTGAGATAGGGCTTCACCGCCGCCGCGGTCGGCGCCTCGGGTGTGCCAAGGTTGATCAGGAGGACGCCGATGCGGCCGGGTGTGCCGTGATGGTGCGGCGGTTCGGGAAGATACATGTTGATCCTGAGCGGAAAGTCTTGAGCGCGATCTTACTGGAACTCAGGACGCGAGTGGAGGGCGGGCTCCGCCCGCCGTTGCGCATCAATGATAGGAAAGCGCGCTGGAAAGCAGCTTGGCGGTGACATCCACGATCGGGATGATGCGCTCGTAGGCCATCCGGGTCGGGCCGATCACGCCGACGGTGCCGACCACCTGCCCGTCAACTTCGTAGGGCGCGGTGACCATGCTGCACTCGTCCAGCGGCATGCTGCCGGATTCGCCGCCGATAAAAATCTGCACGCCGTGCGCCTGCTGGGTGACGTCGAGCAGCTGGATCAGCGTGGTTTTCTGATCGAACGCATCGAACAGCTTGCGCAGGGAGGCCATGTTGGACGACAGGTCCTGCACATGCAGCAGCTTGCGCTCGCCCGACAGCACGTAGCTTTCGGCTCCCTCGTTGATGGCGTCGTTGCCCGCCTCCAGCGCCACCGTCATGAGCGCGGTCATGTCATGGTGCAGTTGTCTCAGTTCGGCCTGCATCTTGCCGCGCACCTCTTCCAGCGTGCATCCGGCGTAGTGCTGGTTGAGAAAATTGGCCGCCTGCGTCAGCTCAGACGCGGTATACGCCTTCTCGGTCAGGATGATGCGATTCTGCACGCTGTCGTCGGCGGTGACCAGGATCAGGAGGATGCGCTTGTCGGACAGATTGACGAATTCGATATGACGGAAGGCGACGCTGCGCCGCTTGGGCGTCATCACGATCCCCGCGAACTGGGTCAGGTCGGCGAGCAGCTTCGAGGCGGAGGCGATCAGCTTCTGCGGATCGTTGGCATGCAGCTGGTTTTCCAGCTGGTGCATCTCGACCGCATCGAGCGGCTGCACCGTCAGCAGGCTATCGACGAAGAAGCGATAGCCGCGCGGCGTGGGGATGCGGCCGGCGGAGGTGTGCGGGCTGGCAATCAGGCCGGCCTCTTCCAGGTCGGACATGACGTTGCGGATGGTGGCGGGAGAGAGATCCAGACCGGAATACCTGGACAGCGTACGGGAGCCGATCGGCTGGCCCTCGCTGATATAGCGTTCCACCAGGGTTTTAAGCAGGATTTGCGCGCGTTTGTCTATCATGAATCCAGGTTGCGCCTTATGCGCGATGCGGGTTTGAGTCATGTTACCACCAAAAGTTTGGGGCGTAGAAGCGGGTCGGTTTCGTTTTGCCATCCGCGCCCATTAATGTTCTAATTTGCGCCATGACACAGATTTTCAAGACCGTTGCGCTGATCGGCCGCTACAACAGCCCGGAGATCGGCAACTCGCTGCAGAGCCTGGCCGGGTTCCTCGCGGAACGGGACCACCCCGTCCTGGTCGAGCGCCAGACTGCGGAGTGCACCGGCATGGCCGCCTATCCCACGGCAAGCCTGGAAGAAATCGGTGAGCGGGCCGATCTGGCGGTGGTGCTGGGCGGCGACGGCACCATGCTCAATATCGCCCGTTCCCTCTACACCTACGGCGTGCCGCTGGTCGGCATCAATCAGGGGCGGCTCGGCTTCCTCACCGACATCTCGGTGGACACCATGCTGAACACCATGACCGAGATGCTCGCCGGCGACTACCTGAGCGAATCCCGCTTCCTGCTCACGGTCACCATCCGGCGCCAGGGGGAAAACGTGTTCGAGGCCACCGCCTTCAACGACGCGGTAGTGAGCAAGGGCGCAACGGCGCGCCTGATCGAGCTGGAAGCCTTCGTCGACGGCCAGTTCGTCTATAGCCAGCGCTCCGATGGCCTGATCATCTCCACCCCGACCGGCTCCACCGCCTACGCGCTGTCCTCCGGCGGACCGATCCTGCATCCGACGCTGGAAGCGGTGGTGCTGGTGCCGATCTGCCCGCACACACTGAGCAACCGGCCGATCGCGGTGAACAGCGAAAGCACCATCGAAATCCTGCTGCTCCACGCCGACGACGCGCGCGTGCACTTCGACGGCCAGCGCCATTTCGACTTGCAGGAAAACGACTGGGTGATCGTGCGCCGCTCCAAACAGATGGTGCGCCTGCTCCACCCCTTCGGCCACAGCTATTACGACATGCTGCGGCGGAAGCTGCATTGGGGGGAGAAGCTCTAAATGCTCCTTACCCTCAACATCCGCGATTTCGTCATCGTCGACCGGCTGGCGCTGGAATTCCAGCCCGGCTTCACCGTGCTCACTGGCGAGACCGGCGCGGGCAAGTCGATCCTGATCGACGCCCTCTCGCTGGTGCTGGGCGAGCGCGCCGATGCCGGCGTGGTGCGCGCCGGCGCCGAGCGGGCTGAAATCGAGGCGGAATTCGACTTGGGCGAGCTGCCCCAGCTCGAAGCCTGGCTGGCCGAAAACGAGCTTTCCGGCGATCCCGGCATGTGCCTGATGCGGCGCGTGGTGGATGCCGGCGGCCGCTCGCGCGCCTTCGTCAACGGCCGCTCCGCCACGCTTCAGCAGCTGCGCGAAGCGGGCGAATTCCTGGTCGATATCCACGGCCAGCACGCCCACCAGTCCTTGCTCAAAACATCCGCCCAGCGCGACCTGCTCGACGCCTATGCCGGGCTGGGCCGCCAAGCCAGGGAAACCGCGGCGGCCTGGAAAGAATGGCAGGCGCTGAGGCGGGCGCGGCTGGAACGCGAGAAAAACGCCGCCGCCTATGCCGAAGAGCTGGAACGGCTGGAATGGCAGGAAAAGGAACTGGCGGCGCTGAATTTTTCCATCCCCGAGTGGGAGGAATTGCAGGCCGAACACGGCCGCCTGACCCATGCCGCGAGCCTGATGGAAGGCGCGCAGTATGGCCTGGAAACCCTGTCGGAAGCGGATGCGGCCTGCCTGGCGCAGGTCAACGGCGTGATCGCGCGCCTCAACAACCTGGTCGAACATGATGCGGGCCTGAAAGAAGTGCTGGAGCTGCTCGAACCGGCCGAAGTGCAGCTGCGCGAAGCGGCTTACGGTTTGCGCCATTATTTGCAGCGCCTCGACCTCGACCCCGGACGGCTTTCCCAGTGCGAGCAGCGGCTGGCGGACGTGCACGACGCCGCGCGCAAGTACCGCGCCAGCCCGGAACAACTGCCCGATTTGCTGGCCGAAAAGCAAGCCCGGCTCGACCAGTTGCGCGGCGCCGAATCAGGCGGCGGCGACGCCCAGCGCGAACAGGCGGCCCAGGCACGATATCTCGACGCAGCCGGCCGGCTCAGCGCGGCCAGACGGGAAGCCGCGCTGGAACTGGGCGAAAAGGTCAGCGCCACGATGCAGACGCTGGCCATGACGGGCGGACGCTTCGAAGTGGCCCTGACGGCAATCGCGTCCCAAGAAGGCGCCACTGGCAGCGCCCATGGCCTGGAGGAAATCGAATTCCTGGTCGGCGCCCACGGCGGCCTGCAACCCAAGCCGCTGGCCAAGGTCGCCTCCGGCGGCGAATTGTCGCGCATCAGCCTGGCGATCCAGGTCATCGCCAGCAAGGTCTCGCGGGTGCCCACCCTGATCTTCGACGAGGTGGATGTCGGCATCGGCGGCGGCGTGGCGGAAATCGTCGGCCAGCTCCTGAAGCAGCTCGGCGCCGAACGCCAGGTGCTGTGCGTCACCCACCTGCCGCAGGTGGCGGCGCAGGGCAACCATCACTGGCAGGTCAGCAAGAGCGCCGCCGGCGGCAGCGTCGTCAGCCGCATCCAGGTGCTGGACCAGGTTGCGCGCATCGAGGAAATCGCGCGCATGCTGGGCGGGGTGGATATCACCGAAACCACGCGCAAACACGCCGCGGAGATGCTGGGGGCTTAAGAATCTCTCAGTGTAGGGTGCGGTGAGGCACGAACCGCACCGCCAGCAATCGATGCGATTCGTCCCTCACAGCGTCGTCAACCTGGCCAACCGGTCGCCGAACAGATAAACCAGCACCGTCACCAGCGGCACCACATAAAAGTACGCCCGCATCAGGCTGCGAATCGTGCGGTTCGCCGTTTTCAGCTCCATGAAGTGATCGATCACCATCCTCCCCTTGAACGCCATGGTCAGCGAAACGATCACGGTAACGGCGAGGCCCGGCGCGGCGGTTTCGCCGAGAAAAGCGCCGCCCAGCGTCAGCGCCACCAGCAGGAGCCAGAGCAGGCCTATGGTTCGTTTGTGCGTCATCGCCTTCATCGCAACAGGTACAGCAGCGGAAAAATGACCAGCCAGATCAGGTCGGTGGCGTGCCAATAGGACGCGAACGCCTCCATGCCTTCGTGCTCGGCCGGGGTATAGGCACCCATCCGGGTCCGCGCGATCACCCACAGCAACCCCATGATTCCCCACAGGACATGCACCATGTGGGTGAAAGTCAGGTAGTAATAGACCGTGAAAAAGATGCCGGTTTTCCCGGTGATGCCCTGGCCGACGTTCCAGCGGAACTCGAAATACTTGGTAAGCAGGTAGCCGCAGGCGGCAATCAGCACCAGGATCAGCCAGCGGACGCTCGCCCTGGGGCGGTTCTGCCGGATCGCGAGCACCGCGTTGGCGACGAAATAGCTGCCGGAGATCATCAGCACGGTGTTGAAGGTGCCGGCAAACAGGCTCAGCCGGAGCGGGCCTTCCTTGAAGGCTTGCGGGAAGTGGGCGCGGGCGATGAAGTACACGCCGAACAGCAGCGCGAACTCGGTCATTTCGCTCAGGATGCCGGCCCAGATGCCCTTGTTGCCGGGAATGCCGCCTTCGGCTTGGATCGGCAAGGTAGGCGCAGCGAGGAGCACGGTGGCGTTTGGAGGCAAGGAATTCTTGAACGTATATTCGACGTACGACTTTACCAAGATCGAGGGAAAAAGGGAATGTAGGTCAATCGAACGGCTTGTCGCGTTGCAGCAATTCGGCGAAATCAACCGCCGGCAGCGGCTGGCTGAAGTAGTATCCCTGCACTTCGTCGCGGTCGTGCTGGCACAGGAAACCGACCTGCTCCTTGGTTTCCACCCCTTCCGACACCACTTTCATGTTCATGCTGCGCGCCATGGTGGTGATCGCCGCCGCAATCGCCGAGTCGTGCGAATCGAGCGCCACGTCCTGGATGAACGACTGGTCGATTTTCAGCGTATCGATCGGGAAGCGCTTCAGGTAGCTCAGCGACGAATGCCCGGTGCCGAAATCGTCCATCGAGATCGTCACCCCCATGGCCTTCAGTTCATGCAGCTTGGCGACAGTTTCCTCGGCATGCGCCATGGCGATGCTCTCGGTGATTTCCAGTTCGAGGTAATGCGGTTCCAGTCCACTGTCGTCCAGCGCCTGCCTGACCATTTTGACCAGGCTGGACTGCCTGAACTGGGGCGCGGACAGGTTCACCGCCACGCGCAGGCGGGGCATGCCGGCATCCTGCCAGGCCTTGTTCTGGACGCATGCGGCACGCAACGCCCATTCGCCGATCGGGATGATCATGCCGGTTTCCTCGGCGATGGGGATGAACTGGGAAGGCGAAACCAGCCCGAAATCCGGATGCTGCCAGCGTAGCAGCGCTTCCATGCCGGTGATGCGGCGCGTCGCGAGATCGACCTGGGGCTGATAGAACAGCAGGAATTCGTTGCGTTCCAGCGCGCGGCGCAGGCTGTTCTCGATCGACAGCCGCTCGAAAGCGCGGGCGTTCATATCCGCGGTATAGAACTGGTAATTGTTGCGGCCCTGCTCCTTGGCGCGGTACATCGCGGCATCGGCGTGCTTGATCAGCGACTCGGCGCTGTCGCCGTCTTCGGGATAGACGCTGATGCCGATGCTGGCGGTGACGAACACCTCGTACCGCTCCAGCGCCATCGGCCGGACCAGCTGGTCGATGATTTTTTGCGCCACGCCGGCCACGTTCTGGATATTGGCGATGCCTTCCAGCACGACGACGAACTCGTCCCCGCCCAGGCGCGCCACCGTATCGTCGTCGCGTGTGCACTCTGACAACCGCTCGCTGACAGTCTTCAGCAACTGGTCGCCGACGGTATGGCCGAGGGTATCGTTGATCACCTTGAAGCGATCGAGGTCGAGGAACATCACCGCCACCATCAGGCCGTTGCGGTGGGCGAGCGTCAGCGCATGACCGAGCCGTTCCATCAGCAGCATGCGGTTGGGCAGGTTGGTCAGCGCATCGTGGTGGGCCAGGTGGCGGACGTGGTCGTCGGAGGCCTTGCGCTCGGTGATGTCGGAGAAAATCGCGACGTAATTGCCGGCCGCCCCGTCATTGTTCCGGATCGTGCTGATCGACAGCCATTCGGGGTAAATCTCGCCATCTTTTCTGCGATTCCAGACCTCTCCCTGCCAGGAGCCCTTCACCATCAAGTCCGCCCACATCTGGCGGTAGAATTCCGTGCCATGGCGGCCCGAACTCAGGATGCCCGGCTTCTTGCCGACCACTTCATGCAACTCGTAGCCGGTAATCTTGCTGAAGGCGGGGTTGACGAACTCGATCACGCCATCGGCGTCGGTCACCATGATGCCCTCGAAGGTGGTCTCGAACACCTTCTCCGCCAGGCGCAGGCGCCGGTTCGAAATATTCAGGGTTTCGTCGCGCTCCTTCAGCGTTTTCTGCAACTCGCGCACGTAGTTGTGCTCGATGCTCGCCAGGATGTCGGCATAGGCGATGAGGCCGAGCAGTTCGCCCTTTTGGCCGGTGACGCCGAGATGGCGGATGTTTTTTTCCAGGAACTGGTTGCGCGCATGGTACAGGCTGCTGTCGCCGCGCACGGTGATCAGCGGCTTGCTCGCCATGTCCCAGGCGCTGCCGTTCAGCTGCCGCGAGCTGATGAAGCGCAGGACATCGCGCTCGGTCAATATGCCCAGCGCGCCGTCATCGCCGGCCACCACCAGCGCGTCGCTCTGCATCTCGCGCATCCGGCGGGCGACATGGTTCAGGGACAGGTCTCCGGAAATGGTCGCGGGCAACGATTTGACGATGGTATGAACTTCGCGCAGGCGGATGAAATACTCGATGCCCTGGTTGTTGACCACGTCGCTCTGGGTAATCACCCCGATGTGTCCGCCCGTGTCGTCCACCACCAGGAAGTGGCGCACCCCTTCCTCACGGAAATGCATCGCCGCCTCGCCCAGCGTGCAGCGGTAATGGATGGTCTTCACCGGGCAGCTCATTACCTGGGCAATCGGCATTGCGAACGACCCTGGCATGGAAAAATCCATCGCCAGGGCGTCATGCTCGGTCCAGATGCCCGACACCTTGCCGTCCTCCATCACCAGGATCGAACTGCAGCTCGCCGCGCTCATGCGTCGGGCAGCCTCGTAAACCGGCAAATCGGTGGTGCAGGCGAGGATATTGGGCTGGACAATCCGCTCAACAAGCAAATCGGCCGACATCGAAAAAACTCCTAGGCAACTACCAGGGAAAACCCTAATTTTTTAAGTGTAGCCCTACCAGCCAACCTAGTCATTCTTTTTTCAAACAGCCAAGCGAATAGTTGCCCAAAAACAAAGATAGCCCTGAAAAATTATCTACAGCGGCCTCTCCCCTGCATTTTTGGCGTTTTTGCCATGACGAATGCTAAGGATATTAGCATCGGGGTAACTTTTATGAACTCAGGGAAAACCCTGATTATTTATATCGCCAGCCCGCGCGCCAGATCGGCCCGAATATCGGAGACGGCTTCCAGCCCGACCGCGATGCGCAGCAGGCCGTCGCCGATGCCCGCCGCGGCGCGCTGTTCCGGGGAGATGCGGCCGTGGGTGGTGGTGGCGGGGTGAGTGATGGTGGTCTTGGTGTCGCCCAGGTTGGCGGTGATGGAAATCATGCGGGTGGCGTCCACCACGCGCCAGGCGGCGTCCCTGCCGCCCTTGACGTCGAAGGCGACGATGCCGCCGCCGCTCTTCTGCTGCCGCTTGGCGAGCGCATATTGCGGGTGCGAAGGCAGGCCGGGGTAGTAGACCCGCTCCACCTGCGGCTGCCGCTCCAGCCACAGCGCAAGTTCCAGCGCGCCGCGCGAATGGGCATCCATGCGCAGCGACAGCGTTTCGAGGCCTTTCAGGAACACCCAGGCGTTGAAGGCGCTCATGGTCGGGCCGGCGGTGCGCAGGAAAGCGAACACCGGCTCGATCACTTCCTTGCGCCCGAGCACCGCGCCGCCCAGCACGCGGCCCTGGCCGTCGAGATATTTGGTGGCGGAATGGATCACGATGTCCGCCCCCAGATCCAGCGGCCGTTGCAGGGCCGGGGTGCAGAAACAGTTGTCCACCGCGAGCCACGCGCCCGCCTGGCAGGCGACCTGGCTCAACGCGGCGATATCGCAAATCTCGGTGAGCGGGTTCGATGGCGTTTCGGCGAACAGCAGCCGGGTGTTCGGCTTGACGGCCGCGCGCCAGGCCGCCACGTCGGTCTGGGAAACAAAGGTGGTTTCCACGCCGAAGCGCTTGAGGATGTTGCCGAACAGCTGCACCGATGAGCCGAACAGGCTGCGCGAGGCGACCACGTGGTCGCCGGCGGAGAGCAGGCCCATCACCGTGGACAGGATCGCGGACATGCCGGAGGCGGTGGCAACGCAGCATTGCGCGCCTTCCAGCACGGCCAGCCGCTCCTGGAACGCCGTTACGGTGGGGTTGCTGAAGCGCGCGTAGATGTTGCCCGGCGCTTCGCCGGAAAAGCGCGCCGCGGCCTCGGCGGCGCTGCCGAACACGAAGCTGGAAGTCAGGTAAAGCGCTTCGGCGTGCTCATTGAACTGGCTGCGGGCAATGCCGGCCCGCACCGCCAGCGTTTCGAGCTCGTAGTCGCCCTCGTTCATTCGCCGCTTCCCAGATTCAGGTCGAGCTGCTTGGTGCTCGACGAGGGGTCGCCCGCCGGGCGGGGATCGTTGCGCGCCGCCTCGATCTTGGCTAGGTATTCCGGCGTGATGTCGCCGGTGATGTAGCGGCCGTCGAAGCACGAGGTGTCGAAGCTGGTCACCGCCGGATTGGCCTGCCGGACGGCGCGTTCCAGCGCGGCGAGATCCTGGTAGATCAGCGCGTCGGCGCCGATCTCGCGGGCGATCTGTTCGTCGTTGCGGCCGGTGGCGAGCAGTTCCTGGCTGGTCGGCATGTCGATGCCGTAGACGTTGGGGAAGCGCACCGGCGGCGCCGCGGAAGCGAAGAATACCTGCGTCGCGCCGGCGTCGCGCGCCATCTGCACGATCTCGCGGCTGGTGGTGCCGCGCACGATGGAGTCGTCCACCAGCAGCACGTTCTTGCCCTGGAACTCGATGCCGATGGCGTTGAGCTTCTGGCGCACCGATTTCTTGCGCATCGCCTGACCCGGCATGATGAAGGTGCGGCCGATGTAGCGGTTCTTGATGAAGCCCTCGCGGTACGGCAGGCCGAGCACGTTGGCGAGTTGCAGCGCGCTCGGGCGGCTGGTGTCGGGGATCGGGATGACCACGTCGATCTTGAGATGGCCGAAGTCGGTGCGAATTTTGTCGGCCAGGCTCTCGCCCATGTGCAGCCGGCTCTCGTACACCGAAATGCCGTCGATCACCGAATCCGGCCGCGCCAGGTAAACGAACTCGAAAATGCAGGGGTTGAGCGAGGCGCCGGCGGCGCACTGGCGGCTGTGGAAGCTGCCATCGGCCTCGACCAGGATCGCTTCGCCCGGCGCCACGTCGCGCAGCAGCTTGAAGCCCAGCACGTCGAGCGCGACCGACTCGGAAGACACCAGGTATTCCCGCCCCTGCTCGGTATCGCAATAGCCGATCACCAGCGGGCGGATGCCGTAGGGATCGCGGAACGCCACCAGGCCGTAGCCGGCGATCATCGCCACCACGGCATAGGCGCCGCGGCAGCGGCGGTGCACGCCCGTCACGGCGTCGAACACGGCGCCGGGATCGAGGCGGTGGTTGGCGACGTTCTCCTGCAGTTCGTGCGCCAGCACGTTGAGCAGCACCTCGGAGTCGGAATGGGTGTTGACGTGGCGCAGATCCTGGCGGAACAGGTCTTCCTGCAGCTGCTCGGTGTTGGTGAGGTTGCCGTTATGGCCCAGCACGACGCCGAACGGCGAATTGACGTAGAACGGCTGCGCCTCGGCCGAAGAAGCGGCGTTCCCCGCGGTCGGGTAGCGCACGTGGGCGATGCCCATGTTGCCGAGCAGGTTGCGCATGTCGCGGGTGCGGAACACGTCGCGCACCAGGCCGTTGGCCTTGTGCATGTGAAAGGTGTTGCCCTCGCCGGTGACGATCCCCGCCGCATCCTGGCCGCGATGCTGCAGGACTTGCAGCCCG
This sequence comes from Sulfuricella sp., assembly GCA_023266195.1. Classification (GTDB taxonomy): domain Bacteria; phylum Pseudomonadota; class Gammaproteobacteria; order Burkholderiales; family Sulfuricellaceae; genus Sulfuricella. The sequence continues at coordinate 95,429 of JAHFRP010000008.1, read as the reverse complement.
TCGTACAACAACTGGTTGACCGGGCCTTTCGCCACTACCCCTAGAATTCCGCACATAATCCAAATACCCCAATAAAACCGGTTGGCCGCAGAAGTCGCAAAAAACCGCAATGTGGATTTTGCACTTTTTCGCGGCGATCTTCACTCGTAACTGATTCGTTTCGACAACTCTTCCGGCAGCCACGGCTCGACGCTCACCGCAAGCGCCTCCAACGGCGCGCTGAACATCGCGTTGCGCCAAAAACCTTGATGCGGCAGGCCGGTCATGCCCGCCAGCAACACCAGCGTGAGGACGATCAGCATGCCCCGCGCCAGCCCGAACACCGCACCCAGCCCCTTGTCGTAGGATCCCAGGCCCAGACTTTTGACCAGTTCCGCCAGCGTGATCGTGACCAGGCTCATCAGCAGCAGCGCGCCGAGGAACAGCATGACGAAAGCCGCCAGAAAGCGCAACGATTCGCTCGGAATCGCCTGCGGCAGCATGCGCGCGATATCCGCCGTGTAGGCGTTGGCGACCCAGAACGCCGCGACCCACGCCAGCAGGTTGAGCGCCTCGCGCACCAGCCCGCGCATCACGCCGAGCAGCATGGAAATGCCGACCACCGTCAAGATGGTGTAATCGAATGTCGTCATCCTAATGGCTCGGCAAGGAGCGAAGGGTGAAGAGAAAAGTCACCGGCGCACGAGCCGGTTTCATGGCTGGAGGCGACTGAGCGGAGCCCTTCAAGACAACACCGTCGCGACGGTTTACTCCTCACTCCTCACTCCTCACTCCTCACCAAAAATTCACCCCTTCTTCTCCGCCACCACGCCGTCCTCGATGCCCGACGCCTTAAGCTTCGCCTGCACCCGCTCGGCATCCTGGCGGGTGGAGTAGGGGCCGGCACGCACGCGCAGCTTGTCGCCGGTCGAGGTTTTCACCGTTTCGGTGTAGAACTTGATCTTCAGCGCCGTCAGCTTGGCCTGGCGCTCCTTGGCGTTGGCCATATTGGCGAAGGCGCCCAGCTGGATCACGAAAAGCCCGTCTTCCTGCCTGGCGGCAACGGATTTTTCATCCTTGTGCGGCAGCGCCTCCTTCGGCTTGGGCTTGGCCTCGGCGGCCGGAGAGGTTTTGTCGCCGGCTTCCTCGGCTTTGACGGGCTTGGCGGCCGGTGCAATCTCGGCTTTTTTCTCTTCGCTCCGCGCCGGCGGAGTTTCAGCCTTCCTGGCAATCAGCGGTGCCGGCGGCGGCGCGGGGGCAACCGGCTCGGCTGCCGGCGCCACATTCTCGGCCGGAGCGGAAGCCGGCTTCGCCTGTTCCGGCACGGGTACGATCCTGGAGGAAAATTCGCTGCCCGAGGTCCGCGGCGGAATGGTGATCTCGATATCCTGGCCCGACTGCCTAGGCTCGCCGTCCAGCACCATCGGCAAGGCGACCACCATCACCGTGACCAGCGTGATCGCCCCGATCAGGCGCCGCCGCGCACGCCGCCGGAGTTGGACTTCATCGTCGCGCATTGCCTGATTCGCCATAACTTCCTTATCTCCCGGCTGCCACCATCGCTTCGGCGACGGTATGGAAGGATCCAAAAACCAGAATTTTATCATCATCGGCCGCCAGATCACAGGCTCGCCGGTAGGCTTCCGCCACGGTTGGACAAGCCTCGGCCCGCGCCCCCAGTCCGGCTTCCTCCAGCACCCGCAGCAGCTCGCCGGCTTCCGCGCCGCGCGGCTGGCCGATCCCGGCGACCAGCCACAGATCCACCTGAGCCTTCATCGCCTGCACCACGCCCGCCATATCCTTGTCGCGCAACATGGCGAACACCGCGATTTTCCGCCCGCCCGGCGGCATGCCGCCGAGGGTGGCGGCCAGCGCCTTGGCCGCATGCGGATTGTGCGCCACATCCAGGATGCGCTGCGGCCGCCCCGGCAGCACCTGAAAACGGCCCGGCACTGCCGCGGTCAGCAGGCCGCGGCGGATATCGTCGGGCGCGACAGGCAATTTTGCCTTGAGCCGCTCCAGCACGGCCAGGCAAACCGCCGCGTTGCCCAATTGATATGCGCCGCGCAGGGCGGGGTGCGGCAGCGCGATGCGCAGCCCGGTTGCGCTCCAGAAGCGCCACTGGTTAACGTAAAACTCGCGCAGCGAAACCTCGTCCCCCTCGCCCGCATACGACTCCGCACGGGCTTTAGCCCGTAGCGGATCGGAGTCCTTTAGGGCTCGCGGGATAACCAGCGACTTGGCTGCGGTCGTTTGCAGCCTAGTCGAATGGCTAGTTGTTTCACCCAGAGGGCTAGGGGAGAGGGGAACGGCCATGGCGAATCGCTGTGTCATGATACGAGGCAACGATTCGCCATGGCCGTTAGGTTCCACGCCATCGAAACCGAAATCGCGGCCGATCAGGACCAGGTTCGCGCCGATCTTCTCCGCTTGGTCGGCCACGCTTCGCGGCAAATTCGGCTCGCCGCAAACAGCCGGCCGGCCAGCGCGAAAGACGCCGGCTTTTTCATGGCCGATGGCCTCGCGGCCGGCGCCGAGGTAATCCATGTGGTCCAGATCCACGCTGGTCAACACCGCGCAATCGGCATCGAATATATTGACCGCATCCAGCCGCCCGCCCAGGCCGACTTCGAGGATCGCTGCGTCGAGACCGGCGCGGGCGAACAGCCATGCCGCCGCCAGCGTGCCGAATTCGAAATAGGTCAGGGAAAGATCGCCGCGCGCCTCTTCGACCGCTGCGAACGCCTGGCATAACGCCTGGTCGGAAGCCTCCGCGCCATCAATGCGCACCCGCTCGTTGTAGCGCAGCAAATGGGGCGAAGTGTAAACGCCGACGCGATAGCCGGCCGCCAGGAGGATGGCTTCCAGCATGGCACAGGTGGAGCCTTTGCCGTTGGTGCCGGCGACGGTGATGACGGGGCAGGCCAATTCGAGGCCTAGACGGCGCTTTACCTCGGCCACCCGCTCCAGGCCGAGGTCGATGGTTTTGGGGTGGAGCTGTTCCAGATACCCTAGCCAGCCAGCCAGGGTGTTCGGTGCCGAGATCATGGAATACCCCGTGGTTCTTAACTCAGGACTCGGGGCGTTCAACTCAGGACTGCACTTGCGGCAATCGCATCATCATGGCCAGCAGACTGGCTAGCCGGTCGGACAGCTGGCGCCGGTCCACGATCATGTCGATGGCGCCGTGTTCGAGCAGGAATTCGGAGCGCTGGAAGCCTTCCGGCAGGGTTTCGCGCACCGTCTGCTCGATCACGCGCGGGCCGGCGAAGCCGATCAGGGCGTTGGGCTCGGCGATGATGGTGTCGCCGAGCATGGCGAAGCTGGCGGAAACGCCGCCCATGGTGGGATCGGTCAGCACCGAAACGAACGGCAGCCGCGCGCGGGACAGCTGGGTCAGCGCGGCGCTGGTCTTGGCCATCTGCATCAGCGAAGTCAGTCCTTCCTGCATGCGCGCCCCGCCGCTGGCGGAAAAGCACACGAACGGCAGGTTCTGCTCGACGCAAACCTGGACGGCGCGGGCAAAACGCTCGCCCACCACCGAGCCCATCGAGCCGCCCATGAACTTGAACTCGAACGCCGCCACCACCAGCGGCACGGTCTTGACGCTGCCCTGCATCGCCACCAGCGCGTCCGACTCGCTGGTATCGCGCTGCGCCTCGGCCAGGCGATCGACATAGCGCTTGCTGTCCTTGAACTTGAGAAAGTCCACCGGCTGAAGTTCGGCGCCGATCTCGAAGCGCCCTTCCGGATCGAGCAGCAGGTCGAGCCGCGCCCGCGCCGACAAGCGGTTGTGGTAGCCGCACTTGGGGCACACTTCCATGTTCTTTTCCAGGTCGGCGCGGTACAGCACCGCCTCGCACGAGGGACACTTGCTCCACAAGCCCTCGGGCATGCTCTTTTTCGTGCCCTCGACCTTGCGCTTGATCTTGGGGGGCAGCAATTTCTGGAACCAGCTCATTTTTTATCCTTGGTTAACGTAAAACTCGCGAAGCGAGACCTCGTCCCCCTCTCCCCGCTTTCGGGAGAGGGCAAGGGGAGAGGGAAACGGTCATGGCGAACGCCGTTTCATGATTCGGGACGGCGATTCGCCATGACCGTTAGTTACAGGTTTTCAGCGGCGATCAGCCGCCAAACGCTGATTACTTTCATTTCCCATCCATGGCATCGCGAAAGCTTTTTACCAGAGCGTAAACATTTGCCAACAGCGCTTTCGCCGTCGAGTTCTCGATTTCCTGCACGATGCGGCTGCCGATCACCACCGCATCGGCCAGCTGCGCCATCGAGCGGGCGGTCTCGGCGTCGCGGATGCCGAAGCCGATGCCCACCGGCAGGCTGGCCACCGCCCTGATCTGCGGAATTTTCTGCGCCACTTCGGAAGTATCGAGGGTGGCCGCGCCGGTCACGCCCTTGAGCGAAACGTAATAGATGAAGCCGCGCGCCAAATCGGCGACCTGCGCCATGCGCGCGGCCGGCGTGGTGGGCGACAGCAGGAAGATCGGATCGATGCCGTGGCGGTGCAGGTGGGCAGCCCATTCCGCGCTTTCCTCGGGCGGATAATCCACCGTCAGCATGCCGTCCACGCCCGCCTCCGCCGCCGCTGCGGCAAACTGCGCCTGGCCGATCGCCTCGATCGGGTTGGCGTAGCCCATCAGCACCACCGGGGTCGTCTGATCTTTCTTGCGGAACTCGGCCACCATGCCGAGCACGTCCCTAAGGCTGACGCCGTGCTTCAGCGCCCGCTCCGAGGCGCGCTGGATGGTCGGCCCATCCGCCATCGGGTCGGAAAACGGCACGCCCAGTTCGATGATGTCGGCTCCCGCCTTGACCAGCCGGTGCATCAGCGGCACGGTCTTTTCCGGCTTGGGGTCGCCCGCGGTGATAAAGGGGATCAGGGCTTTTTTGCCCTGCTGCTTGAGTGTGGCGAAGGTGGTGGCGATGCGTGACATAGTGTTATTCGTGATTATTTCAGATTTATGCAAACATCAAACGATGTCCCTTTGGTTGCGGCACAGGGTCGCCAAACTCACCGGCGGTATCGATCCACAACTGCATCGCCTGCTTTACATTGGCCAGTGCGGCCTCCTGGCTTTCCCCATGCGCCATGCAGCCCGGCAGCTCCGGTACGTCCGCGATGAACGCTTGATCCTCGTCGCTCCAGTAGAGAATGATTTCATATCTATCCATTACAAACTCCCTCCCAGCCGGTACTGGAGAATGATATTGCGCACTTGTCTCACTTGATAAGGTTTAGCCTTGGCGCCATCTCTTTGCAAGTTGATCAACTCCGGCACGCCTGCCTTGCGGAAAACGTGATGGCTACCGCGTACCCTCTTGTCGAATCCAAGGTAACACAGCAAGCCGCACAATTCATCAAATCCAATGTTGCTGTCCGACAAGCCGCGCAAAACCTGGACCAGCAGCTTATCGTGGCCACCCATGCCTAAAACTTGATCCCCGACAACTCCGCCACCGTGTTCATGTCCTTGTCGCCGCGGCCGGACAGATTGACCAGCAGGTTGCGGTCGCGCGGCAGGGTGGGCGCGAGCTTGGCGGCGTAAGCCAAGGCGTGGCTCGACTCCAGCGCCGGGATGATGCCTTCGAAGCGGCACAGATCGTGGAATGCTTGCAGCGCTTCAGCGTCGGTCACCGCCACGTATTCGGCGCGGCCGCTGTCCTTCAGCCAGCAATGCTCGGGGCCGACGCCGGGGTAATCCAGGCCGGCGGAAATGGAATGGGTTTCGATGATCTGGCCGTTGGCGTCCTGCACCAGATAGACGCGGTTGCCGTGCAGCACGCCGGGCGTGCCGGCATTCAGGGGCGCCGCGTGCCGGCCGGTTTCCAGGCCGAGCCCGGCGGCTTCGACGCCGATCAACCTGACGCCGGCGTCCTCGATGTAGGGGTAAAACAAACCGATGGCATTGGACCCGCCGCCGACGCAGGCGATCACGGCATCGGGCTGGCGCCCGGTGATTTCCGGCATCTGCTGTTTGGCTTCCTTGCCGATGATGGACTGGAAATCGCGCACCATCATCGGGTAGGGATGGGGTCCGGCGGCGGTGCCGAAAACGTAGAACGTGCTCTCGACGTTGGCGACCCAGTCGCGGATCGCTTCGTTGCAGGCGTCCTTCAGGGTTTTCGAGCCGGATTCCACCGGCACCACGGTGGCGCCCAAAAGCTTCATGCGGTAGACGTTGGGCGCCTGGCGCTTGACGTCCTCGCTGCCCATGTAGACCACGCATTCCAGCCCGTAGCGCGCCGCCACGGTGGCGGTCGCGACCCCGTGCATGCCGGCGCCGGTTTCGGCGATGACGCGCTTCTTGCCCATGCGGCGGGCAAGCAGCGCCTGGCCGATGGCGTTGTTGATCTTGTGCGCGCCGGTGTGATTGAGATCCTCGCGCTTGAGGTAGATTTGGGCGCCGCCGAGGCGCTCCGTCCAGTTTTTGGCGTGGTAGATCGGGCTGGGGCGGCCGACGTAATGCTTCAGCTCGTGGGCGAATTCGGCCTGGAATTCGGGGGCGTCGCGATACAGCAAATACTGCTGGCGCAGTTCGTCCACGGCCGTGATCAGCGTTTCCGCCATGAATATCCCGCCATAAGGCCCGAAATGGCCGGACACGTCCGGCATGTCGTACTTCCGCGTTGAATCAAACTTCTGCACTGCGCACTCCCTCCATGAACGCGGCGATTTTCGTCGCATCCTTGATTCCTTTTCGCGCTTCGACGCCGCTCGACACGTCCACCGCCCATGGTTTGACGCGCTGGACGGCTTGCGCCACGTTGGCCGGCTCCAGCCCCCCGGACAGCACCACCGGCAGGGGCAATTCGGCCGGAATCAGGCTCCAGTCGAAGGATAAGCCCGTCCCGCCCGGCGTGCCTTCGACATAGGCATCGAGCAGCAGGCCCTTGGCCTGCCGATAGCGAAACGCGTATTGTACCAAATCCAGCCCGGCTTTGACGCGCACCGCCTTGAGCCAGGGCACGCCGAAGCCGGCGCAGAATTCCGGCGGCTCGTCGCCGTGGAATTGCAGCAGGTCGAGGTGCATCTCGCCCAGCACGGCACGCAGCGCTTCCGCCGTCGGGTTGACGAACAGGCCGACAGTCGAAACGAAGGGCGGCAGGACGCCAGCGATTTCCGCCGCTCGGGCGACTTCCACGTAACGCGGACTGGGCGGGTAAAACACCAGCCCGACGGCGTCCGCACCGGCGTGGGCGCAGGCCAGCGCGTCCTCGTTGCGAGTGATGCCGCAAATCTTGACTCGGGTCATACCGGAAATTCGGGCAAAAGTGAGGAGTTTAATCCTATAAAAAACATTTAGCCACAGAGAACACAGAGTTCACAGAGGAAAAACAAGGGGTTGACGGGCGGACTGTTCTCATCCATCCGGCGAATGTAAAAGGGTCCCAAAACCCGTTTCATCTCTGTGTTCTCTGTGGCTTGAACTGAGGTTTTAAGGATTATCGAAACACCAAGTCCGGCAATCTGGCCGAGATCGGAATGTTCCATCTCGGCTCGTAACCGATGCTGGCCAGGTACAGTCCGTCGGGCGCAAAGGTCGGCGCGGCCAGGGTGCGGTCGCGCCCCGTCAGCAGGCTGCCGATCCAGTCGGGCGCATGCTTTCCCTTGCCGACGTACACCAGGCTGCCGACCAGGTTGCGCACCATGTGGTGCAGAAAGGCGTTGGCGGTGAGGTCGAACAGGATGCAGTCGCCGCGGCGGCTGATTTCGATCCGCTGCATCTGCTTCACCGGCGACTTGGCCTGGCACTCGGCGGCGCGGAAGGCGGAAAAATCGTGCTCGCCGAGCAGATGCCGCGCGCCGGCCTGCATCGCCGCCACGTCGAGCGGGGCGTGAAACCAGCCGGCCTTGCCGGCAAAGAGGGCGTTGCGCACCGGGTGGTTGAGCAGCAGGTAGATGTAGCGGCGCGACACGGCACTGAAGCGCGCATGAAATTCGTCGCCGACCGGCCGCGCCCACAGCACGGCGACGCTTGCCGGCAGGAAAGCGTTGGCGCCGCGCACCCAGGCGGTGTCCGGCCGTGCCGCGCCGGTATCGAAATGGACGACCTGATGCAGCGCATGCACGCCGGTATCGGTGCGCCCCGCCGTCACTACCCGGACAGCCTCCCCGGCAATTTGCGCCAGTGCGCGCTCCAGCGCATCCTGCACCCCGCAGGCGGAAGGCTGGCTCTGCCAGCCGCAGAAGCGGCTGCCGTCATACTCGATGCCCAGCGCAATTCTCATGCTGCCCCTCGCGCCACCAGAAGGCCCAGCAGCAACGCGCCCAAAGCGAGCGCAAAATAATCCAGCCCGGAAAGGTGGCCGATTTCCAGGCTGACGACCGGATTTTCCCCGCCGCCCTCTTCGTCCAGCGCCGCGCGAAATGCCTCGCGCCATTCGCGCGGACGCCCCAGCTCCCTCTGCTCGGCGTAATACAGTGTCAACCAGACGCGCGCGGCAATCCGGTCGATATCCACCCGTAGCCGGGAAAGGGGGTGCAGCAGAAAATACAGGCCGGCCAGGATCCGGTCGCGGGAGGCGCCGCTCAGCAGGGCCGCCAGCCCGGCGAGCAGCGCCGCCAGCCGCAGCGCCTGCAGGCCACCTGAAAACAAGCCCTCGCGGCTGGGGCCGTAGTCGCCGAAAGCCGGGACCAGGGACTCGCCCGGCGTGGCAAAGGCATAAACCAGGATCAGGGAAAGCAGCAGCCAGCGGGTGCGGCGCAACAGTTTGAAGAAATCGGGAGAACGCCCGAGCAGGAGCGCAACGATCAGGACGCCGGCGACAACCGCCAGATCCTGCGCCCGCAACCAGGGAATGCACAACGCGAAACCCAGCCAGATCGAAATCAGGCTGGCGGGGTGAACCCCAGCGGCGCCCGATGGCGGCTTCCCGGCCGACATCAACCCAATTCGGCGATCAGCGTCCGCGCTTCATCCTGCTGTTCAGCCGTACCCTCCTTGAGCACTTCCTGCAGAATTTCCCGTGCGCCTTCCTTGTCACCCATGTCGCTGTAGGCTTTCGCCAGGTCGAGCTTGGTGGAAACTTCCTGGCCGACGAAATCGTCGGCCATTGCAGTCTCGAAAGGCGCGACCGGAGAAGGCAGCCCGTCCATTTCCAGGCTGATGCCGGAAAGATCGAGTTCGTGCGGCGCTTCTTTTGGCGCGGAGGCCGCTGGCGCCGCCTCCTCCGATCCAAGGCTGAAATCGAAATCCAGCGATGGCGCTTCGGCTGGCGGCGCGGTGAGTTCGATCGATTCGATCTCGCCCTCTGGCTGCAAGATTTCGTCGTCCGCGGGAAAATCGGGCAGTTCCAGCACCGTGGTTTCGTTGGCGGCAAAGCTGCCGGGTTCGAAGCTCATCACCTCGTCGCGCCAGGATTCGGCGCTAATCAGGTCCTCGGCGGGGGCCGGTTCCACTGCGGCAGCCGCTTCCGCAACGATCGGGGCAGGCGCGGGCTCCGGCGCAGCCTGGATCAGCGCGCCCAGATCGAACTCCATCACGCTTTCCTGCTCTTCGGCGGGTTCGGCCGGCGCATCCGAGGCAATTTCTACAGCACCCAGATCCAGGTTGAAATCAAGCCCGGCTTCGGCGGCTGGCGCGGCGGATTCTTCCGCGAGCGCTTCCGGCACCGCGGGTTTGGCCTCGGCGAACGCGCCCAGGTCGAAATCGAACTCCACGTCAGCCACAGCCGGTTCAGCCTCCAGCGGGATATCCGTTCTGGCTTCGGCTTCCGGCGCGCCGATATCGAGATCGAAGTCCAGATCGGTCGCCGCATCTTCAACGATCCCCGACTCGCCCAGGTCCAGCATCACGTCTTGATCGGCTGCGGCGATCAGGCCGGCGGTGCCGCCCGCCACGATCATGGTTTTATCGTAGGAAGCCTCCGCCGCGGCAACAACTTTCTCCGCGTATAGCGGATTATCCGGGTCCAGCACGCGCCCCATCCCGGCTGCCTTGTCCCAGATCGTGCCGGCCTGGCCGCCCAGCGCGGCATACATTTCGCCGGCCACGGCCTCGAACGCGTTCGGATTTTTGCGTCCGGCATAGATTTCCAGCAACTTGAGGCGGATCTCGTGGCGATGAGGATCCTTCGTCAGCGCTTCCTTGAGTATCTCCTCGGCCTGAGCGTCTCTGCCGTAGGCCATGTACACTTCGGCTTCGGCGATCGGATCGACCTCGTTGGTGTCGATCGAGCCCAGCCCGGCCTTGCTGAAATCGGTGAGGAAGGACGTGTCGCCGGTGTCAACCCTGCCGCCGCCGGTGCCGCCCAAGGCCGTGTTGGCCCTCAGGTCGCCGCTGGTCATGATGCTGTCTTCAAAGCTGGAGACATTCCGCCGCCGCCGGGCCGACAGCGTTTTCATGCCCAGCAGGCCGAGCAGCAAAACAGCCGCCGCGCCGCCGCCCAGGTACACCGGGTTGTCGGTCAGTTCATCCAGCAGCGAGGGCTCTGGCTGTTTCGGCGGAGTAGCGGCCGGCGCGGGTTTCGCCGGCTTGGCTGCGGGCTTTTCCTCCTGCTTGGCGGCCTGGACTGGCGGCGCCTTGGCGGTGGCGGCCTGTTTCTGCAAATCGGCAAGGCTCTGGTTTTTCATCGCCAGAAGCGTCTGCATATCCCTGATATTTTTCTCCAGGGCGGCGATGCGCTGGTTGGCTTCCTTGACCGCCTTGTCCTTTGCCGTCGCTTCCTCCTGCAAGGCCTGAACCTGGGCCTTCATCCCCTGCATTTCCTTGTCGGCGCCGGCGCCCGCCTTCGCGCCACCCGCACCTTCGCTCCTGGACAGTTTCAGCACGTCCCTGGAGGGCTCCTTGACGAGAGCGCCCTTGTCTTCGACGGCGGTGGTGATTTTTCCGCTGGCGGACTGTTTGGCCGCTTCTTCCTGCGCCGGCCGGGCTTCGGCCGCGGCCGCCGCCAGCTTTTGCCGATAGGCATTCCAGTCGGCAGACTGCACTTTCACCTGCTTGATGGCTTCGTTGTTGTCTACCGCTTCAACCTGCGCGGCTTCGGGCATGCGCAAAATCTGGCCGGACTTCAGCCGGTTCATGTTGGCGCCGCTGAACGCCTGTTTATTGGACTGGAACAGCGCTACCAGCATCTGGTCCAGGCTGACGCCTTCGGGTTTCAGGCTGGTGGCGATGCCGGACAGGTTCTCGCCCTTCTTGACCGGCCCATAGGTTTCGCTGGCGGACTTCCCTTCCTCGGCGCCAGCCCTCTTGACCTTGGCCTGCGGTTTCTTGCCTGGGAGTGGACTCGTCCCTGCTTCGGGTGCCGCTTCCTCAGCGGGGGCACCAGCCGCGTTGGCCGTAGCCGGCCGCTCGACACCGGCAGACGGAAGCGACTTGGTCAGCGGCGGGGCAACGGGCGCAACGGCTTCCTGGGCGCCGCCGTAGCCCGGCGGATCGAGCAAAACGGTATATTCGCGCACCAGGCGCCCGGACGGCCAGTCGATTTCCACCAGCATGTCCAGGAAGGGGTCGTCGATCGGCTTGGTGGAAGTAACCTTGAGGTAAGGCTCCCCGTTCTTCTTTTGCTCCACGCTGAAGCGGATGGCCGAGAGCGCGGGGGAACGGTCGATGTGCGCTTCCTTGAAAGCCTCCTGCGACGCGAAATTGGCGCGAATGGAACCGAGATCTTTCTTGTCCACCGCCAGGAGCTCGATTTCCCCCCGAAACGGCTGGCCCAGCGTCGATGTCACCGTCAGCCGGCCCAGCCCGGCAGAGAACGCCGACGCCGAGGCCAACAGCATGACGCCGGCAGTCACCCAGGCTTTTGTTCTATGTTTCCGATCCATGCGCCACCTTCAATAGATTGTTCGGCTCAGCGTAACTAAATTAACATCATGGAGTTAGGGATGCAAGCTTATATTGGACATTACATTCTGCTGCAAGTAGGCAAATCGTTTACAAATTTGTAATGTTTCGCCGGGAAAAAACGAAAAAACCCGAAAGCCTGCCGGACTCGATGAAAATCGTTGCAAAAGCGAAAAAACCCGAACCAGCCTGCCGGTTTTTCGCTCCGATTTTCAAATCCGGCAAGCTCCGGGCCAACGCTGCAAGGCGCAGCCGGGACGGGCGCGGCAGGAATCAGGCTTCGATCAGGATGCGCAGCATGCGGCGCAGCGGCTCGGCGGCGCCCCACAGCAACTGGTCGCCGACGGTGAAGGCGGACAGATACTGCGGCCCCATGTTGAGCTTGCGCATCCGTCCCACCGGCACGGTCAGGGTGCCGGTCACGGCGGCGGGCGTCAGTTCGCGCATGGAGATCTCGCGGTCGTTGGGCACCACTTTTACCCAGTCGTTGTGCGCGGCGATGATGCCGTGAATCTCGTCCAGCGGAACGTCCCTGGTCATCTTGATGGTCAGCGCCTGACTGTGGCAGCGCATCGCGCCGATGCGCACGCACAGGCCGTCGATCGGAATCTGGTTGCCCGAACGGCCGAGAATCTTGTTGCACTCGACCTGGGCTTTCCATTCCTCCTTGCTCTGGCCGGATTCGAGCGCCACGTCGATCCACGGGATCAGCGAGCCGGCCAGGGGCACCGGCCACGCATCCACCGGATAGCGGTCGGAGCGGATGAAATCGGCCACTTTCTTGTCGATTTCGAGAATCGCCGAAGCCGGGTCGTCCAGCAGCGCCTTCACTTCGCCGTTGACCGCGCCCATCTGCTGGATCAGCTCGCGCATGTTGCGCGCACCGGCGCCGGAAGCGGCCTGGTAGGTCATCGGGCTGATCCATTCGATCAGCCCCTGGTCGAACAGGCCGCCGATCGCCATCAGCATCAGGGAAACCGTGCAGTTGCCGCCGACGTAAGTCTTCACTCCCTCGGCCAGGCCGCCCTTGATCACGTTCTTGTTGACCGGGTCGAGGATGATGATGGCGTCGTCCTTCATGCGCAGCGTGGATGCCGCATCGATCCAGTAGCCGTTCCAGCCGGCGGCGCGCAGGTCGCCGTACACTTCCTTGGTGTAATCGCCGCCCTGGCAGGAAATGATGGCGTCCATCGCCTTCAGCTCGTCGATATTCCTGGCGTCTTTCAACGCGGGAACGTCCTTGCCGATGTCCGGCCCCTTGCCGCCCACGTTGGAAGTGGTGAAGAACACCGGGTCGATGACGTTGAAATCGCCTTCCTCGCGCATGCGCTGCATCAGCACCGAACCCACCATGCCGCGCCAACCAACCAAACCTACTCGCATCATGTTTCTATCCTCAAAGAAGCAATTTACCGCGGAGTACGCAGAGGACGCGGAGGAAAAGCACAATCATAACCTCTGCGTCCTCCGCGTCCTCCGCGGTTTGAAAAAATCATAAAGTCGCTACCACCGCATCGCCCATCCCGCTGCACGACACCTTCCGCGTACCCTCGACATGAATGTCGGCGGTGCGCAGGCCTTGCGCCAGCACCTTCTTCACCGCGCCTTCGACACGCAGCGCCGCTTCTTCGAGATTGAAGGTGTAGCGCAGCATCATCGCCGCCGACAGGATGGTGGCGAGCGGGTTGGCGATGTCCTGGCCGGCAATGTCCGGCGCGGAGCCGTGGCTCGGCTCGTACATGCCCTTGTTGTCGGCGTCGAGCGAGGCCGAAGGCAGCATGCCGATCGAGCCGGTGAGCATCGATGCCTCGTCCGACAGGATATCGCCGAAGATGTTGCCGGTGACGATCACGTCGAACTGCTTGGGCGCACGCACCAGCTGCATGGCGGCGTTGTCCACATACATGTGGGACAGCTCGACCTGCGGGTATTCCTTGGCCACTTCGATCATGACCTGGCGCCACAGCTCGGTGGTTTCCAGTACGTTGGCCTTGTCCACCGAACACACCTTGCGGTTGCGCTTGGCGGCGATGCCGAACGCGACATGGGCGATGCGGCGGATTTCCGACTCCGAGTAGCGCATGGTGTTGTAGCCTTCGCGCTCGCCCTTTTCGTTGACGTGGATGCCGCGCGGCTGGCCGAAGTAGATGTCGCCGGTGAGTTCGCGCACGATCATGATGTCGAGGCCGGAAACCACTTCCGGCTTCAAGGTCGAGGCGTCGGCCAGTTCCGGGTAAAGCAGCGCCGGGCGCAGGTTGGCGAACAGGCTGAGCTCCTTGCGGATGCGCAGCAGACCCTGTTCCGGGCGCATCGGCCGCGGCAGGGTGTCATAGTTCCAGCCGCCGACCGCGCCGAGCAGCACCGCGTCGGCCTCCTGCGCCAGCTTCAGCGTCGCCGCCGGCAGCGGGTCGCCCGCCGCGTCGTAGCCCGCACCGCCGATAGGCGCCTGCTCCATCTCCATCTTGAGGCCGTCGCTGGCCAGCGCTTCCAGCACCTTCACCGCCTGGGCGACGATTTCCGGACCGATGCCGTCACCCGGCAAAACTGCGATTTTCATTATTTCAATCTCTCACTTTTTAAAAGCTATTTTATTCCGGATAGGTACGGCGGCAGAAATCCTGCAATGCCGCCAGTGCGCAGCGCGGCAATCAGGTCGGCGCGGCCGGTCAGGGTCACAATTCCACCCCCATGGCCATGGCGACGCGGTCGATCGGACGCAGTCCCTCCTCGTCCGCCACCACCAGATCGACGGGATAGGGCAGCCGCGCCGCCAGCCGCGCCAGGCAATGAATGCGCCGCCGGTAAAGATCGTCGCGCCCGCTGGGCTCGACATACAAATCCACATCCCCGCCCCGCCCGGCGTCGTCAGCACGAGAACCGAACAGACGCACGCGTGCGCCGCTGCCGAAGGATTCGGCGACGGCTTGGCGGATGACTGCGGCCTCGGCTTCGGAAAGTCTCATCTTTTACATCACCTGGATTCAGGCAAACAACCACGGCGCTTCAACCTTGCGCCGATCCTCGTAAGCCCTGATCTTGTCCGCGTTCTGCAAGGTCAGGCCGATGTCGTCCAGGCCGTTGAGCAGACAGAACTTGCGGAAGCTGTCCACTTCGAAGCCGAAAACCTGGCCCGACGGCGTGGAAACCGTCTGCGCTTCCAGGTCCACCGTCAGCCGGTAGCCTTCCTGCGCCGCGGCCTCGCGGAACAGCGCATCCACCTTGTCGGCGGACAGCACGATCGGCAGCAGGCCATTCTTGAAGCAATTGTTGAAAAAGATATCGGCGAAGCTCGGCGCGACGATCGCGCGAAAGCCGTAATCCTCCAGCGCCCACGGCGCATGCTCGCGGCTCGATCCGCAACCGAAATTCTCGCGCGCCAGCAAGATCTGCGCACCCCGGTAGCGCGGCTGGTTGAGCGCGAAATTCGGGTTGAGCGGACGCCGGCTGTTGTCCATGCCCGGCTCGCCGTGGTCGAGGTAGCGCCACTCGTCGAACAGGTTGGGTCCGAAGCCGCTGCGCTTGATGGACTTCAGGAACTGCTTGGGAATGATCGCGTCGGTATCCACGTTGGCGCGGTCCATCGGCGCCACCAGGCCGTCGAGGCGGGTGAATTTATCCACTATTTGACTGCCTTCTGGATGGCCTCGCCGCCCTTCTCGATATCCTGGCCGACACCCCTGACGGTATTGCAGCCGCCCATGCTCAGGACCACGCCGCCGACGATGGCGCCGATCACGACAATTTTAACGGCAACCAGTGCGATCAGTTTTTTGGGATTCATGCTTTCACCTTTCAGATCAAAGAATTTCACGAACATCGACGAAATGCCCGGCAATCGCCGCCGCCGCCGCCATGGCCGGGCTCACCAGATGGGTCCGGCCGCCGGGACCCTGGCGGCCCTCGAAATTGCGGTTGCTGGTCGAGGCGCAGCGCTCGCCCGGTTCGAGCCGGTCCGCGTTCATCGCCAGGCACATGGAGCAGCCCGGATCGCGCCACTCGAAGCCGGCGGCGATGAAAATCCGGTCCAGCCCCTCGGCTTCCGCCTGGTTCTTGACCAGCCCGGAACCCGGCACCACCAGCGCCTGCTTGACGTTCGGTGCCACATGGCGGCCGCGAGCGACCACCGCCGCCGCGCGCAGATCCTCGATGCGCGAATTGGTGCAGGAGCCGATGAACACCTTGTCCAGCTTAATGTCGGTGATCGGCATGTTGGGCGCGAGGCCCATGTACGCCAGCGCCCGCTCCATGCCGTCGCGCTTGACCGGATCGGCTTCCTTCTTGGGATCGGGCACGCTGCCGTCGATGGTGGTGACCATTTCCGGCGAGGTGCCCCAGGTCACGGTGGGCCGCAGCGCCGAGGCATCGAGCTCGACCACCTGGTCGAAGCGCGCGTCCGCATCGCTGTGCAGCGTGCGCCAGTTGGCCACGGCCTTGTCCCACTGCTCGCCGGCAGGGGCGAACGGGCGGCCCTTGACGTAGTCGATGGTGACGTCGTCCACCGCCACCATGCCGGCGCGGGCACCCGCCTCGATCGCCATGTTGCACAGGGTCATGCGCCCTTCCACGGACAGCGCGCGAATCGCGGCGCCACCGAACTCGATGGCGTAGCCGGTGCCGCCGGCCGTGCCGATCCGGCCGATCACCGCCAGGGCAATGTCTTTCGCCGTCACGCCCTTGCCGAGGGCGCCCTCGACTTTGACCAGCATGGCTTTGGATTTCTTCTGCAGCAGGCACTGCGTCGCCAGCACGTGCTCGACCTCGGACGTGCCGATGCCGTGGGCCAGGGCGCCGAAAGCGCCGTGCGTGCTGGTGTGCGAGTCGCCGCACACCACCGTCATCCCTGGCAGGGTCGCGCCCTGCTCCGGGCCGATGACGTGAACGATGCCCTGGCGCACGTCGTTCATTTTGAACTCGGTGATGCCGAAATCGGCGCAGTTCCGGTCCAGGGTTTCCACCTGCAGGCGTGAAACTGGATCGGCTATGGCGATGCCGTCGGCGCGCCCGGTGGTCGGCACATTGTGGTCGGCCACCGCCAGGTTGGCGGACAGGCGCCACGGCTTGCGCCCGGCCAGGCGCAGCCCCTCGAAGGCCTGCGGGCTGGTCACTTCATGCAGCAGGTGGCGGTCGATGTAAAGCAGCGTGGTGCCGTCGGCCTCCTCGTGCACCACGTGGGATTGCCATAATTTGTCGTAAAGGGTTTGTGCACTCATTGCCAAAAACGCTGAAAAACGGAAATTATTGCATATTTCGTGGCGAATCGGATAGTTACCGGAATGAAAGGACGTGGATGCCGGTGCTTCGTTCGATACCGGCCGCGGGCCGCCGAACCCGATCGGCTAAATGGCACACCGTAGCTGGGTACACGCTTGACAGGCCCGTGCCCGCAACTATCATGGACTCTACTTCATAGAGGTCAAGCATGGACCAGAACCCGCAAGACGAAATCGCCACGCTCAATTCCAGGATCGCCGTTTTGTCCAACGGCATGCGCTATCTCAGGCAGGAACTGGAGATGTCGCAGGCGAAAGTAGCCGAGCAGAACGGCCAGATGGATGCGCTGGCCGAAGCAGTGGTGCGCATTTCGCTGTACCACGACTCGATCCGCGAGGTAGTGGAACAAAGCGTCAAGATGCTGCACCAAGGGGAGCGCGATCAGCTCTACCGCCACGCCCTGGCAACCGCGATGGAGCTTGCGCAGGCCCGCTTCGGCATCCTCGTGGCGCTGAACGACGCGCGCGAGGCAGAACGCCTGGTCACGGTGGCGCTCCCCGCCGACGTGGAGCTGGCGCTGGGACAACTGCCGCTGGATAAGCACCTGACGGTGGAATTCCACCGTCTGGCGGAAAATTTTTGCGCGGCCCAACCCCGCGGTGCGGCTGGAGCGGTCGCGCCGCTGGCCGGCGCCGAACCCCGTCACGAAATTCTGGAAATCCCGCTGCCGCTGGGTTCCGGCGTCATCCGCGCGATCATTTCGCTCGCCTGGAAAGACAGCGCGGACGGATTCAACGACCACGACGTGCTGATCCTGGAGATGTTCGCCACCGAAATCGCCCATCTGCTGGAACGGGAAGAACTGATGGACGCGCTGCGCCAGCGCAATTCCGAGCTGGACGTCGAGAAGCAGGCGCAGGCGGTGCTGATCGGCAAACTCCAGGACGCCCAGGCGCAACTGCTGCAAGCGGAAAAAATGGCCGCCGTCGGGCAACTGGCGGCCGGCATCGCCCACGAAATCAACAATCCCATCGGCTTCGTCCAGTCCAACCTCGGCTCGCTGGAGAAGTATCTGCAGAACGTGTTTTCCTCTCTGGCCATCTACGACGAAGCGGAAACCGCACTGGCGGGCAACGACAAAGCACTGGCGATCATCGCCGCATGGAAAAAGAAGGCCGACATCGACTTCCTCAAGGAAGACATGCAGGCCCTCATCACCGAATCGCGCGACGGCGTCAGCCGGGTGAAAAGCATCGTGCAGGACCTGAAGGAATTCTCCCGCCTCGACCAGTCCGACGAATGGCAGCACGTCGATCTGCACCAGTGCCTGGACAAGACCCTCAGCGTCGCCTTGAGCGGGGTCGAGCGCAAGATCGAAACGCACAAGGAATACGGCAGCGTGCCCGAAGTGGAATGCCTGCCCCAGCAGCTCAACCAGGTATTCATGAACATCCTGCTCAACGCCGTGCAGGCGATCAAGCAGGAAGGAACCATCACCGTCCGCACCGGCAACGGCAACGACGAGGCCTGGGTGGAAATCGCCGATTCCGGCGACGGCATCGCCGCCGACAGCCTGCCCCGCATCTTCGAGCCCTTCTACACCACCCGGCCGGTGGGCAAGGGCGCCGGGCTGGGGCTATCCGTCGCCTACGCCCTGGTCCAGAAGCACCGCGGCCGCATCGAAGCACAGAGCACGCCCGGCCGTGGCGCCACTTTCCGCGTCACGCTTCCCTTGCAGCGCTGATCTCGCTCTTTAGGTGCGCTTCGCGCAGCGCACCAAACCCTGCCATTTCCAGCTTCATGGCGACACGTAATTCAAACCCACCGGCTTTAGCCGGTGGTTGTTTAGTCGGAAAATGGCACGTTTTTCAAACGTATAGCGAACCACTTTTTTGGTGAAGCTCCTAAATTGGCTCTCCAGTTCAGGCAAATCAGAGAGCTGGGTATGATCGATTTCCGTCAAGCAGATTGCCTTAGTCTATAAGAACCAAATACCTATGAGTCTCTGTCTACCGGGGAACTCATGGACGGATACGGTTACTTTCGCAAAAGAGCATGTCGAAGGATATTCGCACCAAGGAGGTATGTGTACAGCGCTGCAGGCTGAAATTTGAATGTCACGCCCTTATACTGAACATTGTCATCCGATATCGTTCGACTCGTTATCAGCATTGGCTGTGTGATAGTCGGGTTGAGCCCCATAAAAGCCGCACAATTGTCCAACTCCGAGCGAGCAGCGTATGGGCGATCACTCCACTTTACTTCGACGACCCATAGGGGCTGCTGATCAGACTTATTGAGGTTAACGATATCGACCTCGCCGGAGTTCCAACGGGCATAATACAATTCGGTTTGCTGGCTGTGCTGCCACTGGCTAAAGATAGCAGTCTCAGTTAATGGCCCCATTGCTTCTGATTCCGCATCGATTTGGCCGAAAAGGGCGGCGCGCATTGATGGATTTGTGAGATACACTTTGAAGCACATCGCGCGCTTAAAGCGCTTGGCATTCTGGTCAATGCGTTCAACACGTTTGATCAAGAATGCCGCCTCAAGATATTCGAGATATCGTTTGATGGTGTTCTTTGCTACGCCGGAAGCTTGCGATAGCTTTTCCAGGCTGACTTCGTTTCCTGTGTTGTAGGCAAGAGTAGTAAAGAGCCGGTTTAATTCTTGGATGTCGCTTATCCCATAGAGACTCGGAAGATCTCGAAGTAAGACCTTATCAATGATATCGCTCTTAATGTACTGTTGAGTATTCTCACGGATCGCCTCCGAAAACACTGCTTCAGGGTACCCTCCGTAATTCAGGTACCTTATGAATTCGACGTTGAGTTCCTCGATGTCAATTGCCCTATATTCGTAACTGTTAGAGTCGGCTTGAAGTACCGCCTCGATAAGCTCTCCATTTCTCTTTATGAATGCCAAATACTCGGCAAATGTGAGTGGGGGCAAAATGAAGTCTGTAAATCGCCCAGCTCCGGATTCCGTACTCTTGAGCCGTAACGCTGCTGCAGCGGATCCGGTTGCCACGAAACGACAACTCGGATAGGAGTCTACTAAGGATTTTAGATGGACTTCCCAATTTTTCAAGTATTGAATTTCATCAAAAAAGACAAATAGATCCGCGTCTCGCTTGTGCGAAAACTGTTCCTGAAAGTACCCGAGAATTCGCTCTAGAGAGAGCCCTGTATAGAGTGGCGTTTCAAGGGACAGGTATAGAATATTACGTGGTGCGATATCTGCTTCAATTAGGCCTCGGATAGCATGGTAGACCATTACGGTCTTGCCCACGCGCCGGGGCCCCATGAGCACTATCGCTCGGTGGATTTCTTTGTCAGCTATCGCTGTGAAGAAAGAGTCGAAATATTGACGCCTCGGCTTGTCTTCGTATTGGACTTTTTCGGCCGCCCCTGTCTCCCACCATGGATTGTCGAATATTAGCCGAGCGACGATGTCTGACTTCGCTATTTCAAGCATCAGAGGACTCCTTTAAAATAAGATCACGTTATTGATCTTATTTTAAATGTTTTTTATGTCAAGATCAAACATCTGATTCTATTTTTATTGGTGAGGATTCCCCGTGAAGCAACGAGGGGGTTACAGATACATCAACAACTTTCCTTAATCGACATCCACGGCACAAGCACGGGGTCAGCCCGCGTAGGGCACCGCCCCATCCGCATAGAATTTCCTAACTAAAGGGGCCAGGCTCAATTACTTGATATGCCTAATGCATACGCTTGGCCACTGCGCCCAGTGTTGCTTTCATGAGGCGCATACCATTGTGGGCTAAAACCAGTCATGGTTTGTTGCTTGATACCGTTATCTGCTACCATTTAGGCATGAAACGAAAGTACCAGCGCACCTTGGAACTGATCTTCGCCCAGCCTGTCTCGGCAAATGTCCGCTGGGTTGATGTCGAAGCATTGTTCCGGGAGCTTGGTGCAGAGATTGAAGAACGCGAGGGTTCGTGCGTCGAGGTGTTCCTGTTCGGCTTGGTGCGGGTGTTCCATCGCCCTCACCCATCACCGGATACGGACAAGGGCGCGGTCGCAGCAATTCGCAAATGGTTGGAAGAGAACGGGGTGAAGCCATGAATACTATGACGATCAACGGCTATCGGGCGGTCATCGCCTTTGACCCGGACATTCAAATGTTCCGGGGTGAGTTCGTGGGCCTTAGCGGCGGCGCCGACTTCTACGCTGCCGATGTGGAAGGGCTGAAGCGTGAAGGCGAAACCTCCCTGCGCGTTTTCCTGGAAGCCTGCGAACGTCGCGGCATTGAGGCACGCAAGCACTTCTCCGGCAAGTTCTCCCTGCGGGTCGATCCTGCCACGCACGAGGCGGCCGCCATCGCTGCCGCAGCGCACGGTCAGAGCCTGAATCAGTGGGCGACCGAAGCCATCCGGCAAGCCGCCTTGGCCGGTTGAGCACTTCGGCACCGAAAACCAAAAGTTCGAAAAGAAAAGTTCGGGTTCAGGTCTAGTGCTGTAGCATACATCGCTTCATCTCTGTGATCTCTGTGGCTTGAACTGAGGTTTTTAGGGTTATTTTTGGAAAGCTACGCGGCAAGCAATTCGCGCGGCTTGACATTTCTCTCTATCTCCTGCCCCACCGCCTCCTGCGCCTTTTTTACATCATAACTGCTTTGCAGGCTCGCCGCCCACCCCGCCCTTCCAAGCCACCAGCACAAACGCCAGCAAGGCGCACCCCGCCGCAATCGAAAAAGTCTCCGCCGCTCCCAGTCCTTCCCAGGCCATACCGCTGTAAAGCCCGCCCAGCGTGCCGCCGGCGCCGAACGAGAAGCTGTTGTAAAGCGCCTGCCCCTGGGACTGGTGCCGGCCCTTGAACAGGCGGTGCACGATCTGCACCGCGGCCGAATGGTAGGCGCCGAAGGTGGCCGCATGCAGCAGTTGCGCGACCACCAGCACCGTTACCGACCCCACTCCCCAGCCGATCATCAAAAAGCGCAGCACCGCGCAGGCGAAGCTCGCCAGCAGCACCTGGCGCAGCGAAAACCGGCGCAACAGGCGCGGCATCCACAGGAACACGCCGATCTCGCACACTACGCCGAGCGACCACAGCAGGCCGACGCTGCTCTTGGCGTAGCCGTGATCAACCAGGTAAATCGAGTAGAAGGTGTAATACGGGCCGTGCGCCGCCGCCATCAGGAAGCCGGCGAAGATGAACACCAGCACCTCCGGGCGCCGGATGATGTGCCAGATCGGCAGATGGTCGGTGTGGTGCGGCACGATCACCGCTTCCGGGATATGGCGCGAGAACAGCAAAAGCGCGGTCAGCACCGCCAGCACCGCCCACAGCAGCCAGCGGATGGGAACGAAATCGAACAGATAGCCCAGGCCGATCACCGCCGCGATGAAGCCGACCGAGCCCCATAAGCGGATGCGACCGTACTTGGCCGTTTTTTCGCCGAGATGGCTCAAGGTGGTGGCTTCCACCAGCGGCAGCGAAGCGCTCCAGAAAAAGCTCATCGACGACATCGCCACGAACAGCCAGGCGAAACTGTTGCCGAAGAATACCGGGATGAAGCTCGCCAGGCTCAGGGCCACGGCCATCTGCACGATGGCGACCCGTTTGCCGCTACGGTCGGCCACCATGCCCCAGATATTGGGCGCGAAGATGCGCATCACCTGCAGCAGCGACATCAGCACGCCGATCTGGAAGGCATTGAATTCCAGCGATTTCAGGTATAGCCCCCAGAACGGAGCCATCGCGCCGACAAAGGCGAAGTAGAAGAAATAAAAGCCGGACAGGCGCCAGTAGGGAAGGTTGTGCATCGGCGGGATTTTAACATGCCCGAATCAGGCAGCCAGTGAGTTCGCCTTCGCCTCTCCCACCATCCTCGCCCGCAACTGCCCGCAGCCGCCCTCCACATCCTGGCCCGCCGACTGGCGCAACGCGGTGAGGATGCCGCGCTGGTGCAGGCTGCGCGCCATCTCGGTGGCCCGCTCCCAGCTCGGGCGGCGGTAATCGCAACCCCCGACGCTGTTGTAAGGGATCAGGTTCATCACGGCATATTTGCCGGCCAGGAGGCGTGCAATCCCTTCCAGTTCCGCATCCGTGTCGTTGACCCCTGCGAGCAGGGTCCATTGGTACTGGATCGGGTAGCCGGTGCTGCGGGCGTAGATCTCGCCCAGCTCGACCAGTTCAGCCGGTGCGATGTCCGGCGCCTTGGGAAGCAGGCGTCGGCGCAGGGCCGCGTCGGTGGCGTGCAGCGAAATGGCGAGGGCGGGCTTGACGGTGGATTGGGACAGCCGCTCGAATACGCGGCGGTCGCCGACGGTGGAAAAGACCAGGTTCTTGTGGCCGATGGCGCCCTCGGTGCCGAGCAGATCGATGGCTTCGAGCACATTGTCGAGGTT
Organism: Sulfuricella sp.; assembly: GCA_023266195.1. Classification (GTDB taxonomy): domain Bacteria; phylum Pseudomonadota; class Gammaproteobacteria; order Burkholderiales; family Sulfuricellaceae; genus Sulfuricella. The sequence goes on along the minus strand of JAHFRP010000008.1, from coordinate 72,053 downwards.
GTGGGCCGGTTCGCCCATGCCCATGAACACCACTTTCTTCACTGGCCGGCAGCTGCGGGCCAGGACTACCTGGGCGACGATTTCGGCGCTGCCCAACTGGCGCAGCAGGCCGTTGCGGCCGGTTGCGCAGAACACGCAGCCCACGGCACAGCCCACCTGGGTGGAGACGCACACGCCGTCGCGCGGCAGCAGCACGCTTTCCACCGTCTGGCCATCCGCCAGTTCCACCAGCAGGCGGGCCGAGCCATCTTCATCGGGGTGCTCGGAATGCACGCGCGCCAATCCCTGCAATTCGGCGGTGAGGCCGGGCAAGGCGTCGCGTACCGCCAGGGGCAGAAAATTTTCGATCTGCCGCTTTTTGGTGCCCAGCGCTATTCCCTGGACCCAGGCCCGCAGCACGCGTCCTTCATGGCAGGGCGCCGCACCCAGGTCGCGCAGGCGTTGTCGGATGTGCTGGATGCGCACTTGGGGCTATCTTTCCAAGCCGGGCATGTCCTCCCGTACCCGCATGAAGCTGGCGAACCGGGGAATGCCGCTGGCTTCGTTCAGCCCGATATAGCGATAGGTCACCCAGCTTCCCAGCGCGGGTGGGTTCCGCCGCTGCGCATCGGAGAAACCCGTCCCGATGCGGAATCGCAGCCCTGCCGCCGTTTCCACCAGCAAAGCGCCGAGCACGCCCTTGTGCTTGCCCTTGCCCGGCAGGTGGGCGATCACCTTGGCTTCGGCATCGTCATACGGCTTCAGCTTGAGCAAGTCGTCGCTGCGCCCGGCTTGGTAGTGGGATGCGGCGCGATGCAGCATCAACCCTTCGCCGCCGTTCTTGACCACCCGGTCGAAGGCGGCACGAAGCTCGGCCCGGCTGGCCACCTTGAATTGCTCGACCTGGCGCACCCAGGGCAGCGCAAGTCCGGCAAGCACAGGCTTCAGCGCCTCGTTGCGTTCGGCGAAGGTTCCCGGATGGCCCGGCAGATCGAACACCATGAAATTCAGCTTGCGCCATGCGGCGTCATCCGGCGTTTTCTGCCGCACGATGGATACGGCGGCGGAAAACTGTCCGCGCCCGACCCACAGTTCGCCGTCCAGCGGAAAACCGGGCCACCCGGCGGTGAACCAGGCTGGCGCCTCGATGCGATCCCCGCCGCGCGTGAGCAGTTTTTCGCCGTCCCAGTAGCCGCGCACCCCGTCCAGCTTTTCGCTGACCAGGTAGTCGGCGAGCGTTGTGTCGCTGCGATAGACGTTTGCCAGCATCGCCGGCGGCGGAGCGAAATCCGCCGCTTGCACCGGGATCGGCTGAGGAGCGAATAGGGTAAATAGTGCGAGCAGTGCCCAGGTGCGATGGCGGTCGATCCAACTCCTCCTGCCCGGAGCATATCGTTTCATATGTTTCCTTCTTCGAAATATTATGTAGGTCGGCTCAAGCGAAGCGGAGCCGACAATCTCGATCACGTCGGCTCCGCTTCGCTTGAGCCGACCTACCCTGCATTATTCTCCGAAATCCCCGACGAAATCCGGCAACGCTGCGCCCCAACCGGGCTCGTACCATCCCTTGTCGCGGTAATGGCCGAAGGACGAATGCGGCCAATCTTCCGGCCGCGCCGCCAGCCCATGCTTGACCGGATTGATATGGATGTAATCCAGATGCCGCCGGTAGTCTTCCTCATCGCGCACGAGGTGTTCCCAGAAACGGTTTTGCCAGATTTTTCCGTGCCCGGGCACGTGCGCAGTGACGAAATGCTTGATCAATCGCCAGCGCATGGAAAAATCGTTGTCCTGCTTCGGGCAGGCGCCACAGGACATGCAGATGATCCGGCAGAATCACATGGGCCGGCATGGCGAAAGGATGTCTGATCTTGACGTGAGCCACGGCCAGGGACAACGCTTCGAGGATATGCGGTTGGGTCAGCACAGGCCGCCGGCCGTTTGCGGTCAGCGTAAAAAAGTAGACGCCTCCCTCTTGCTTGGCCCGGCGGTAGTGCATGGATGCCTCCAGAGCGGATCGTCGGTTTCGACGACTTATACGTATCGGCACTGATTGTCGGTTCCGCTACGCTTGAACCGACCTACCCCGTTCGCCGATTATATGTAGGTCGGCTCAAGCAACGCGGAGCCGACGATTCGGCGCGATCCCCGCCATGCGCAAACCGACCGACACCACGGTTTGGTGGGGCGTTGAAACCACGTTTAGTGAAGTGTCGGTTCCGCTTCGCTTGAACCGACCTACACCAACGCTATATCTTTCCCGGAATGCGCGGCGTTTCGACCGCCACATCGCCGTTCTGCGCCCGATGGCGCAGGGCGTGGTCGATCAGCACCAGCGCCAGCATGGCTTCGGCGATAGGGGTGGCGCGGATGCCGACGCAGGGGTCGTGGCGGCCTTCGGTCGACACCATCGCCGGGTTGCCGGCCTTGTCGATGGAGCGGCGCGGGATGCGGATGCTGGAGGTGGGCTTGATGGCGAGGTGGGCGACGATGTCCTGGCCGGTGGAAATGCCGCCGAGGATGCCGCCGGCGTGGTTGGAAAGAAAGCCTGCCGGCGTCAGCTCGTCGCCGTGCTCGCTGCCTTTCTGCGTGATCGAGGCGAAGCCGGCGCCGATCTCCACGCCCTTGACCGCGTTGATGCTCATCATGGCGTAGCCGATCTCGGCGTCGAGCCGGTCGTACACCGGCTCGCCCCAGCCTACCGGCGCGCCTTCGGCCACCACGGTGATTTTCGCGCCGACCGAGTCGCCTTCCTTGCGCAGGGCATCCATGTATTCTTCCAGCTGCGGCACGAAGCTCGCATCGGCGACGAAAAAGGCGTTCCCGCCCACGTCTTCCCAGGACTTGAACGGCACCTCGATCGGACCAAGCTGGGAAAGGTAGCCGCGGATCGTCACACCATATTTTTCGCTCAGCCATTTCTTCGCCACCGCGCCCGCCGCCACCCGCACCGCCGTCTCGCGCGCGCTGGAACGTCCGCCGCCGCGATGGTCGCGGATGCCATACTTGTGCCAATAGGTATAGTCGGCATGGCCGGGGCGGAAGGTTTCGGCGATGTTGCCATAGTCCTTGCTGCGCTGGTCCTCGTTGCGGATCAGCAACGCGATGGGTGTGCCGGTGGTCTTGCCCTCGAACACGCCGGAGAGGATTTCCACCGTGTCGGACTCGCGCCGCTGGGTGACGTGGCGCGAAGTGCCGGGCTTGCGCCGGTCGAGCTCCAGCTGGATGTCCGCAGCAGTGAGTTCCATGCCGGGCGGGCAGCCGTCCACCACGCAGCCGATCGCCGGCCCGTGGCTTTCGCCGAACGAAGTCACGCAAAAAAGTTTGCCGAGGGTGTTGCCGGACATATCATTTCTTCTCTCAAAACGGTCTGCTAAGTTTAACATAAGCCATATTGAACGGGCTCCCAGGCTTCCGGCCATGAAAATCCACCATCTCACCCCCGAGGACGCGGTCAGAAGCCTCAACAGCACGCCGGACGGCCTGAGCCCGGAGGAATCGCGGCGCCGGCACAAGGAATTCGGCCCGAACCGGGTGGAGCGGATCGGCAAGGAGCCGCTCGTACTGCGCTTCCTCCGGGAATTCACCCACTTTTTCGCGCTGATCCTGTGGTTCGCCGCCGCGCTGGCCTTCACCGCGGCGGCGCTCAGCCCCGGCGACGGCATGGCGGCGCTGGGCGGCGCCATACTCGCGGTGATCCTGGTCAACGGCCTGTTTTCCTTCTGGCAGGAATACCGCGCCGAAAAGGCCATCGCCGCCCTGGAAAAGCTGCTCCCGCGCCAGGCGAAGGCGCTGCGCGGCGGCGCCGTCGTGCCGATCCCGGTCGAGCAGCTGGTGCCGGGCGATATCGTGCTGCTTCAGGAAGGCGACAACGTCCCCGCCGACTGCCGCCTGATCGAGGCTTTCGGCGTCCGCGTCAACCTCGCCACGGTGACCGGCGAATCCCTGCCCAGGGCGCTGGACGCCGGCCCCTCCGGGAGCGACGATCTGCTCCATGCGAGGAACGTCCTCCTCGCCGGCACCGCCGTGGTATCCGGCGAGGCGCGCGCGGTGGTGTTCGCCACCGGGATGCGCACCGAGTTCGGCAAGATCGCCCACCTCACCCAAACGGCGGGCGAATCGCCCTCCCCGCTGCAAAAGGAGATCGCCCGCACCAGCCGCCTCATCGGCACGGTGGCGGCGCTGGTCGGCGCGGTTTTTTTCGCCGTCGGCCATGTTCTGGGGTTGCCCTTCTGGGCCAATTTCACCTTCGCCATCGGCATCATCGTCGCCTTCGTGCCAGAAGGCCTGCTGCCCACCGTGACCCTGTCGCTGGCGCTGGCCACCCAGCGCATGGCGCGGCGCAACGCCCTGGTGCGCCACCTGCCGGCGGTGGAGGCGCTGGGCTCGGCCACGGTGATCTGCACCGACAAGACCGGCACGCTCACGCTCAACCGCATGGCGGTAAAGCAGGTGTTCCTCGACGGACGGCAGATGGCGGCCGCCGAAATCGGCGACGATCACCGCGATTTTCTCGCCGTCGCCGGGTTGTGCCACAGCCTGAAGCGCTCCGAGAAAGCGGGATGCGGGGAATGGCTGGGCGACCCGATGGAAATCGCCCTGCTGGGAATGGCCGGTGAACAGGCGCCGGATTGGCCCAGACTGGACGAAATTCCGTTCGACACCGACCGCAAGCGGCTTTCCGTCCTGCACCGCGCGCCGGAAGGCGCGATCCTGCTCACCAAGGGCGCACCCGAAACCGTGCTGCCGCTGTGCGGCACAGTGCTGCTGGGCGCATCGGTGCGGCCGATCGCGCCGGAAATCCGGCAGCGGTTTGTCGCCGCCCAGGAAGCCATGGCGGCGCAGGGGCTCAGGGTGCTGGCCTTCGCCAGTCGGGCGGTCGGCGAGGAGCGCATTGAACAGGCTGAGCACGACATGACCCTGCTCGGCCTGGTCGCCCTGGAAGACCCGCCGCGCCCGGAAGTGCCGGCGGCGATCGGCAAATGCTTCGAGGCCGGCATCCGCGTCATCATGGTCACCGGCGACCATCCCCGCACCGCTCTGGCCATCGCCCGCGAAATCGGGCTGATCCGGGGTGCCGGCCCGGTCGTCGTCAGCGGCGAAGATTTGCGGCGGCTGTCCGACATCCAGCTACAGCTAACCCTGGATGCGCCGGAAATCGTTTTTGCCCGCGTCGCCGCCGACCAGAAACTGCGCATCGTCGCCGCACTGAAAAGCAAGGGCGAAATCGTCGCCGTCACCGGCGACGGGGTCAACGACGCGCCGGCGCTGAAAAAAGCCGACATCGGCATCGCCATGGGGCTGTGCGGCACGGAAGTGGCGCGGGAGTCCGCCGACATGATCCTGCTCGACGACAACTTCGCCAGCATCGTCGCCGCCATCGAGGAAGGGCGGGCGGTTTACGAAAACATCCGCAAATTCCTCACCTACATCCTCACCTCCAACCTGACCGAGGCGGTGCCCTTCCTGGCCTTCGTCCTGTTCCGCATCCCCCTGCCGCTGACCGTCATCCAGATCCTGGCGGTGGACCTTGGCACCGACCTTCTGCCGGCGCTCTCGCTCGGCGCGGAAAAACCCCACCCCGGCATGATGCGGCAGCCGCCCCGCCCGCGCCGCGAACGCCTGCTGAACCGGCCGCTCTTCCTGCGCGCCTACCTGTTCCTCGGCGCGATGGAAGCGACGGCGGCGATGGCCGCATTCTTCTTCGTGCTGCGCCAGGCGGGCTGGCGCTACGGACAGGACCTGGCGGCCGGCGACCCGCTATACCTCCGCGCCACCACCGCCACGCTTACCGCCATCATCGTGATGCAGGTGATGAACGTGTTCCTCTGCCGCGACAGCCGGGAGTCCATTTTCCGGCTGGGATTCTTCGGCAACCGCCTGGTATGGGCCGGCATCGCCTCCGAAATCGCGCTGATCCTGGCGATCTGCTACACACCGTGGGGCAACTGGCTGTACGGCACCGCGCCGGTCGGGCTGGACGTCTGGCTTTACGTCGTTCCCTTCGCTTTCGCCATGCTGGTACTGGAAGAAATCAGGAAATGGGCAGTAAGATGTCACTTATGAAACCCAACGATTTATTGAACGACCTGCTTGCGCGAAAACAGGAAGCGCTAAGCCGCAAACAGGCACAGAAACCGGCCAACAAACTGGCCGACAAGCAAAACCGCTGGCAGCGCTTCAACCGTTTTGTCTGGGACAAAAAACAGGGTTAAACCAATGAAAGCCATCCTGATGACCGCACCCGGTGCGCCGGAAGTGCTGCAAGCCGCCAAGCGGCTCATTCCCGAACTGCCCGGCCCATCGTATCTGAGAGTGCGCCTCCACGCCGCCGGGGTAAACCCGCTGGACACCAAACTGCGCAAGAACGGCACCTACTTTCCCGACAAGCTGCCTACCGTGCTCGGCTGCGACGGCGCCGGCGTGGTGGAGAGCGCGGGCGCCGGCGTCACCCGCTTCAGGCCGGGCGACGAGGTGTATTTCTTCAACGGCGGCATCGGCGGCGAACAGGGGAACTACGCCCAATACACCGTGATCCGCGAAGACTACGCCGCTGCCAAGCCAAAAAATCTTTCCATGATCGAGGCGGCCGCCGTGCCGCTGGTGCTGATCACCGCCTGGGAGGCGCTGCACGACCGCGCCCGGCTCGAAGCCAGCCAGACCGTGCTGATCCACGCCGCCGCCGGCGGCGTCGGCCATGTCGCGGTGCAGCTCGCGCGGGAAGCCGGCGCCCACATTGCCGCCACAGTCAGTAGCGAGGAGAAGGCGCAATGGGTGAGAACACTCGGCGCGGAACGGGTCATCCGCTACGGCCGCGAAGATTTCGCCCAGGCCGCCCTCGACTGGACCGGCGACCACGGCGTGGACGCGGTGTTCGACACGGTCGGCGGCGATACCTTCTGCCGCTCTTTCGCCGCCGCCAAGGTCTACGGCAGGATCGTGACCCTGCTGCAATCCGACTGCGCGCCGGAGCAAATCAAGCTGGCGCGGCTGCGGAACCAGAGCATTCATTACGAGCTGATGCTCACGCCGGCCTACCTCGGCCTGCACCAGGCGCGCGTCGCCCAGACCCGCATCCTGGAAGCCGGCGCCCGGCTGATCGAGGCCGGCAAGCTGAAAGTCCGGGTCAGCAGCGTCTTCCCGCTGGAGCAAGCCGCGGAAGCGCACCGGCTGATCGAAGCGGGCCACGTTTCCGGCAAGGTGGTATTGAAAATCGACTAGCGATTTTCAACTCGACGTCAACGCCGGTATTTTCATGGCGTTATTGGAAGTGCGGCGCTGCACTCGACGATCTTCCACCAAGAAACGAAATGGAGAACTTGCAATGAACATGCTGAAATTATGTGTCGTCCCCGCATTGATGGTGGCTTTCGCCGCCCCGGCATTGGCCGCCGACCCCGCCGCTACGCCGGGAATCGACAAGCGCGTGCAGAATCAGGAAAAACGCATCGAGCGGGGAGAGCAGTCCGGCGCGCTGACCGGCAGGGAAGCCAACCGGCTGGAGAAACGGGAAGCCAAGATCGAAGGCGACGTGGCGAAAGCCAAGGCCGACGGCACGGCTACCCCGCAGGAGCGGCGGCGCTTGAACCGGGAGCTCAACAGACAGAGCCGCCATATCCACCACGAAAAGCACGACGCCCAGCATATGTGATCGGCTTCGGCCGCTCTGTAGGTCGGGCACCCCGTGCCCGACAAAATTCCACCTCACCAAATCGTCGGGCACCGGGTGCCCGACCTACATCCCGCGCAGCAGCGCCATTCCCCACGCCACACCGAACCCGTTCACGTCCGACGCCACCGCGCCCAGGCCGCCCTTGCAGTTGCTGGCGGATAGATCGACATGAACCCATGGCGCTTCCCCGATGAAGCGCATCAGGAATCGCGCCGCCAGGATGTGGTCGGCCTCGCCTTCCAGGGTGCACTGCTTGATGTCGGCGATCTGGCTCTCCAGCCCCTCTTCGTAATCGGCGTCGAGGGGGAACGCGCTTACCCTTTCGCCCGAGCTTTTGCCCGCTGCCACGGCCTGCTCGACGAGTTCGTCGCGGTTGGCGAAAATGCCGCTGTAGCGCGCGCCCAGCGCGGTCGCCATGCTGCCGGTGAGGGTGGCGAAATCGACGATCAGGTCGGGCTTGTCGCGCGCCGCCAGGGTCAGGGTGTCGGCCAGCACCATGCGGCCTTCGGCGTCGGTGTGGACGATTTCGATGGTGGTGCCGTTGAGCGCGGTGACCACGTCGCCCTGCTTGTAGGCCTTGGGGCTGATATGGTTCTGCGCCAGCGCGAGCCAGCAGTCGATATCGAGCGGCAGATTGGCGCGGGTGGCGGCGAGCAGCAGGCCCAGGCTGACCGCGGAGCCGTTCATGTCCTCGTGCATGCCGTGCATGTAGCGGGCGGGCTTGAGGTTGTGGCCGCCGGTGTCGAAGCAGATGCCCTTGCCGACCAGCGCGACGTTCTTTTTCGCCTTGGGATGGCGATAGCGCAGATGGACGATGGCGGCGTCGTCCACGCTGCTGCCCTGCGCCACGGCGACGAAGGCGCCCGCGCCGATCTTGCGCAGTTTTTTCATGTCGTATTCGGCGTGCTTCCAGCCGTTTTCCTCGGCCAGGGCGGCAATGCGCTCGCGGTACAGGCCCGGCGTCAGCTCGTTGGCGGGCAGCATGGTCAGCTCCCGCGCCAGCGCGTTGCCCTCGGCCTGACCGCGCAGGGCGGCGAAATCGTTGGCGTCCTCGTAGCCGTACAAGGCGATCTTTTGCAGCGGGCGGCTGTCGTCCTTCTTCTTGCGCCGCGGCAGCATCGCGCTGTTGACCAGCGCGGCGTAAACCGCGGCTTCCGCCGCCAGGCGGCGCTCGTCGTCGCTGCCGAACACCGCTATCGTCACTTCCTTGGGATTTTCGTCCAGCAGCGGCTGCATGGCCTTGCGCATCAAGGTGTGGCGCTCGAACGGCGTCTGCTTCCGGTCCAGCATCACCCAGGCCGCCAGCGCGCCTTGCTCCAGGTCGCCGGTCAGTGGCGCCTTGGCGAGCTCATCCGGCTTCATGCGGCGGCGCGCCAAGCGCGCGCGCAACGCTTCGCTGCCGGGCAGGTCGGCCGCCAGCTCCTTGCCCTTGGGCATGACGAACAGCACGTGGGTGGACTTGTCCAATGCGGCTTGGGTGGCCGCGGATGGGGTTTGCACTATCTTTATCATTATTCGCTCCGAACTTGGAGGCCGAATCAATTCGGCCCGACATCCATTATCCTGGAAAAAGCATTTGGCCACAGAAAACACAGAGCACACAGAGAAAAGATGTGCGGTTGCCGGATGACCATCCTTATTTAATAAGGTAAGCAGGCCCCCCGAAAACCCGCGTCACCGCTGCGTTCTCCGTGGTCTCTGTGGCTTGATCTTAAGTTTGTGCGATTATCGCCGAGCTGGCCGGCCGATAAAAAAATTAATTCACATTCCCGCCCGGGTAAAAGATAATAGCCCAAACTCACAAAGCGAATTATCTCGAAAAAAGCTATAAGACTCACCAAGCGAAAATATTTTTCGCTTTAAATTCAGGAGAATAAAATGTCAGAAATTCCGGACATCGATCCGCAGGAAACGCAGGAATGGCTCGACGCCATCGAAGCGGTGCTGGAGCGAGAAGGCGCCGAGCGCGCCCACTACCTGCTGGAAAAAATGACCGACAAGGCCCGCCGTTCCGGCGTGCACCTGCCTTTTTCCGCGAATACCGCTTACCTGAACACCATCCCGGTCAACCAGGAAGACCGCATTCCCGGCGACCTCGCCATGGAGCGCCGCATCCGCGCCTTCATCCGCTGGAACGCCATCGCCACGGTAATGCAGGCGAACAAGAAAAGCCCCGGCGTGGGCGGCCATATCGCCAGCTTCCAGTCCGCCGCCACGCTGTACGACGTCGGCTTCAACCATTTCTTCCGCGCCCCGAGCGAGGAGCACGGCGGCGACCTGCTCTACATCCAGGGCCATTCGGCGCCGGGCATCTACGCCCGCGCCTTTCTGGAAGGCCGCATCTCGGAAGAGCAACTGCTCCACTTCCGCCAGGAAGTGGACGGCAAGGGCATCCCCTCCTATCCGCACCCCTGGCTGATGCCCGATTTCTGGCAGTTCCCCACGGTGTCGATGGGCCTCGGGCCGCTCACCGCCATCTACCAGGCGCGCTTCATGAAGTATCTCGAAGACCGCGGCATCGCCCACACCGAAAACCGCAAGGTCTGGGCCTTCCTCGGCGACGGCGAAACCGACGAGCCCGAATCGATGGGCGCGATTTCGCTCGCCTCGCGCGAGAAGCTCGACAACCTGGTGTTCGTCATCAACTGCAACCTGCAACGGCTCGACGGCCCGGTGCGCGGCAACGGCAAGATCATCCAGGAGCTGGAAGCGGATTTCCGCGGCGCCGGCTGGAACGTGATCAAGGTGGTGTGGGGCCGCCACTGGGACGCGCTGCTGGCGATGGACAAGCACGGCCTGCTCAGGAAGCGCATGGAAGAATGCGTCGACGGCGACTACCAGAACTACAAATCCAAGGACGGCGCCTACGTGCGCCAGCACTTCTTCGGCAAATATCCGGAGCTGCTGGAAATGGTCGCCAACATGTCGGACGAGGACATCTGGCGCCTCAACCGCGGCGGCCACGACCCGCTCAAGGTCTACGCCGCCTATTCCGCGGCGATGCAGCACAAGGGCCAGCCCACCGTGATCCTGGCGAAGACGGTGAAAGGCTACGGCATGGGCGAATCGGGCGAGGGCCAGAACGTCACCCACCAGGCCAAGAAGATGTCGGACGCCTCGCTCAAGGCGTTCCGCGACCGCTTCAACATCCCGATTCCCGACGACAAGGTGGCCGAAGTGCCGTTCTACAAGCCGGCGGAAAACAGCCCGGAAATGCAATACCTGCGCGAGCGCCGCCGCGCGCTCGGCGGCTACCTGCCGGCGCGGCGCAAGGCCGCCGAGCCGCTGCAGGTGCCCGACCTGTCCGCCTTCGAAAGCCAGCTCGCCGGCACCGCCGACCGCGAAATCTCCACCACCATGGCCTTCGTGCGCATCCTGTCCACCCTGCTCAAGGACAAGGCGATCGGCAAGCTGGTGGTGCCGATCATCCCCGACGAGGCGCGCACCTTCGGCATGGAAGGCATGTTCCGCCAGCTCGGCATCTATTCCTCGGTGGGCCAGCTCTACGAGCCGCAGGACGCCGACCAGGTGATGTACTACAAGGAAGACAAGCGCGGCCAGATCCTCGAAGAAGGCATCAACGAGGCCGGCGCCTTCGCCTCCTGGCTGGCGGCAGGCACCAGCTACAGCAACCATGGCCAGGCCATGATCCCGTTCTACACCTTCTACTCGATGTTCGGCTTCCAGCGCATCGGCGACCTCGCCTGGGCGGCGGGCGACGCGCGCGCCCGCGGCTTCCTGCTGGGCGGCACGGCCGGGCGCACCACCCTGAACGGCGAAGGTCTGCAGCACGAGGACGGCCACAGCCACCTGCTGGCTTCGACCATCCCCAACTGCGTGACCTACGACCCGACCTATGCCTACGAACTGGCGGTGATCGTCCAGGACGGCCTGCGCCGCATGTACAAGGAGCAGGAAAGCGCCTACTACTACATCACCATCATGAACGAGAACTACGCCCACCCGCCGATGCCCAAGGGCGCCGAGGAAGGCATCCTCAAGGGCATGTACCTGCTCAAGCGCGGCGCGCCACGCAAGAAGATGAAGGTGCAACTGATGGGCAGCGGCGTCATCCTGCGCGAAGTAATCGCGGCGGCCGACCTGCTGGAAGCCGATTTCGGCGTTTCCGCCGACATCTGGAGCGTCACCAGCTTCAACGAACTGCGCCGCGAAGGGCTCGACGTGCAGCGCTGGAATAGGCTCCATCCCGAGCACACGCGGCGCGTGCCGCACGTGGAAAAATGCCTGAAAGACGGCTCCGGCCCGGTGATCGCCTCGACCGACTACATGAAAGCCTACGCCGACCAGATCCGCGCCTTCGTGCCGCGCCACTACGTCACCCTCGGCACCGACGGCTTCGGCCGCAGCGACAGCCGCGAGAACCTGCGCCGCTTCTTCGAGGTGGACCGCTACCATGTGGTGCTGGCCGCGCTCAAGGCGCTGGCCGACGAAGGCGCGATTCCGGCCGCCAAGGCCGCCGAGGCCATCGTCAAATACGGCATCGACCCGGACAAGCCGAATCCGCTGACGGTGTAAAAACACGTGGGGTGCGCCATGCGCACCAATTGTCTGGTGCGCACGGCGCACCCTGCAAGGAGGATTGCAAGTGCCAACAATAAAAGAAGTCCGCGTTCCCGACATCGGCAATTTCGATGCGGTGGACGTCATTGAAATTCCGGTCAGGGAAGGCGACGTCGTCAAGGCGGAAGAAACCCTGATCACGCTGGAAAGCGAAAAAGCCACCATGGACATCCCCTCGCCCTGGAGCGGGAAGATCACGGCGGTACGCGCCAAGGTGGGCGACAAGGTCAACGAAGGCAGCCTGATCCTGCTGATGGAAGTAGCAGAGGCTGAAATCCCCCCCAGCCCCCCTTTTGCAAAGGGGGGAGAGCCGCAGCCCGCGCCACCGCCAGCCCCCGCCGCAACGCAGGTCGCCGCCCCGATCCAGGCTGCCGTGCCCGCACCGACGCCAACCCCGGCGCCCCATGCCGACCACATAGAAAGCGCCGCCAAAGTCCACGCCAGCCCCTCGGTGCGCGCCTTCGCCCGCGAGCTCGGCGTCAACCTCGTGCTGGTCAACGGTTCCGGGCCGAAGCGCCGCATCCTGAAAGAAGACGTGCAGGCGTTCGTCAAACATGAGCTGGCTCATCCGCGCGCGGCGGGCGGTGGCATGGGCCTGTCGGTGCTGGAAATGCCGCAAGTGGACTTCGCCAAGTTCGGCGCGGTAGAGGTCAGGCCGCTCACCAAGATCAAGAAGGTCTCCGGCGCCAACCTGCACCGCAACTGGGTCACCGCGCCCCACGTCACCCAGCACGAGGAAGTCGACATCACCGAGCTCGAAGCCTTCCGCAAGTCAATGAGCGCGGAGGCCGAAAAGCAGGGCGTGCGCCTCACCCTGCCCGCCTTCCTGATCAAGGCCATGGTGGCCGCGCTCAAGGCCCACCCGGACTTCAACGCTTCGCTCTCGGCGGATGGCGAGAGCCTGGTGTTCAAGCATTACTTCCACATCGGCATGGCGGTGGACACGCCCGACGGCCTGGTCGTCCCGGTGATCCGCGACGCCGACGGGAAAGGCGTGCTGGAGCTGGCGCGCGAGCTGATGACGCTGAGCCAGAAGGCGCGCGACAAGAAGCTCACCCCCGGCGAAATGCAGGGCGGCTGCATCAGCCTGTCCAGCCTGGGCGGTATCGGCGGCTCGTTCTTCACCCCCATCATCAACCTGCCTGAAGTGGCAGTGCTCGGCATCTCCCGCGCGGTGATGAAGCCGGTGTGGAACGGCAAGGAATTCGTGCCGCGCCTGATGCTGCCGCTGTCGCTGTCCTACGACCACCGCGTGATCGACGGCGCCCAGGGCGCGCGCTTCATCACCTATCTGGGCCAGTTGCTGGCGGACGTGCGCAGGCTGCTGCTTTAACGAACAAATAGAAGATTAACCGCGGAGGACGCAGAGGGCGCTGAGGAAGCCCTTGAACTCCTCCGCGTCCCCCGCGTCCTCTGCGGTGAAAGACTTTTAAGGAATACTCATGGCCAAAATCGTGGAAATCACCGTGCCGGACATCGGCGACTTCAACAGCGTCGATGTCATCGAAATCCTGGTGAAGCCGGGCGACCAGGTCCAGAAGGACGATTCGCTGGTGGCGCTGGAAAGCGAAAAGGCGACGATGGAGATCCCCTCATCCCACGCCGGCACGGTAAAAACCATCCACCTCAAGGTCGGCGACAAGGTGTCGCAGGGATCGATGATCCTGACGCTGGAGGGAGTGGAGACGCCGGCTGAAACTCAAATCCCCGCTGAAACTCAAATCCCCCCTAGCCCCCCTTTTTCAATGGGAGGAACGGAGGCATCTTCAACGTCCTTCGAAACCTCGGCTGAATCCGCCCCCCCCTTTGAAAAAGGGGGGCTGGGGGGGATTTCGACCCCTGCGAGCAGCTCCGAACTCCATGCCGACGTAGTGGTGCTGGGCGCCGGCCCCGGCGGCTATACCGCGGCCTTCCGCGCCGCCGACCTGGGCAAGAAGGTGATATTGATCGAGCGCCACCCCAGCCTGGGCGGCGTCTGCCTCAACGTCGGCTGCATTCCTTCCAAGGCCCTGCTGCATGTCGCCAAGATCATTTCCGAAGCGGAGGAAGTCAGCCATCACGGCGTGCGCTTCGGCCAGCCGCAAATCGACATTGACCAGATCCGCGCCTGGAAACAGGGAGTGGTCGCCAAGCTGACCGGCGGGCTCACGCAGCTCGCCCGGCAGCGCAACATCAAGGTGATCCTGGGCAACGGCCAGTTCGTCGCGCCGCATCACATCCGCGTCGAGACGGCCAACGAGGGCGAAGTCACGGTGGAGTTCGACAACGTCATCGTCGCCGCCGGCTCGCAGGCGGTGAAAATCCCCTCGTTCCCGGACGACCCGCGGGTGATGGACTCGACCGGCGCGCTGGCTCTGGCCGACGTGCCCAAGCGGTTGCTGGTCATCGGCGGCGGCATCATCGGCCTGGAGATGGCCACCGTCTACCACGCGCTGGGATCGAAGATCACCGTGGTGGAGCGCGGCGCTCAGCTGATCCCCGGCGCCGACCCGGATATCGTCAGGCCGCTCGCCAAGCGCATCGAGAAACAGTACGAATCCATCCTGCTCAACACCAGCGTGGCCGGCCTGGAAGCGCGGAGCGACGGCATTCTCGCCACCTTCGAGGGCGACAAGGCGCCGGCTCCGCAGCTGTTCGACCGCGTGCTGGTGGCGGTGGGGCGCCGCCCCAACGGCAAGCTGATCGACGCCGAGGCCGCCGGCATCCAGGTCGATGCGCAAGGCTTCATCCCGGTGGACAAACAGCAGCGCACCAACGTCCCGCACATCTTCGCCATCGGCGACATCGTCGGCCAGCCGATGCTGGCGCACAAGGCGGTGCACGAAGGCAAGGTGGCGGCGGAAGTGATCGCCGGCCACAAGGCCGCGTTCGACGCCCGCACCATCCCCTCGGTCGCCTACACCGACCCGGAAATCGCCTGGATGGGGCTGACCGAAACCGAAGCCAAGGCGCAGGGCATCGCTTACGAAAAAGCCTCTTTCCCCTGGGCGGCCAGCGGCCGGGCGCTGTCCATCGGGCGCGACGAAGGCATCACCAAGCTGATCGTGGAAAAGGACAGCCAGCGCATCCTCGGCGCCGGCATCGTCGGCACCAATGCCGGCGAGCTGATCGCGGAAGCCGTGCTGGCGCTGGAAATGGGTGCGGACGCGCAGGATATTTCCCTCACCGTCCACCCCCACCCGACCCTGTCGGAAACCCTGGGCTTCGCGGCGGAAATGGTCGAAGGCACCATCACGGATTTGATGCCGAAGCGGAAGTGATCAGACTCGTAGGTCGGTTCAAGCGTAGCGGAACCGACGTTACCGCGCCGGAATCTTCGGTTCCGCTACGCTTGAACCGACCTACCGCACTACGCCCCGACCGACCACCTCGCAGGGCTTGATCCGCGGCGTTTTAGACGTCACTATGGCGGGCAGGAGATTTACATGCCCAACAGCCTGCAAGACATTTTTCTCGGCCGCCAGCCCATCCTCAACCGCGAGCAGCACATCGTCGCCTACGAGTTGCTGTTCCGTTCCGACACCGGCCCCGAGGCGCATGTCGCGGACGACCTCCAGGCCAGCGCCCGCGTCATCGTCCAGGCTTTCAGCGAGCTGGGCATCGCCAGCGTGCTCGGCGACAAGAAAGGCTTCATCAACGTCAGCGCCGACCTCTTGCTGTCCGACCTGATCGAATTGCTGCCGCGCGACAAGGTGGTGATCGAGCTGCTCGAAACCATCGAGGTCACCGACCAGGTCATCGAGCGCAGCCGCGAACTCAAGCAAATGGGCTTCAGCCTGGCGCTCGACGACTTCGCCGGCGACGCGCAATTCGAGCCGTTGTTCGAGATCGTGGAGGTGGTCAAGGTGGACCTGCCGCTGATCGGGCCGGACGCATTGGAGCGTAGCGTCGGGTTCCTCAAGCACTGGCCGCTCAAGCTGCTGGCGGAAAAGGTCGAGCATATCGAGCAGGCCACCCGCTGCAAAGATCTCGGTTTCGACCTGTTCCAGGGCTATTACTATGCCCGTCCGATGGTCCTCAGCGGCAAGCGCGCCGACACCTCGAAGCTGCCCCTGATGCAATTGCTCGGCCTGGTGCTCGACGATGCCGACACCGGCGCCATCGAACAAGTCTTCAAGCACGACCCCTCGCTGAGCTACAACCTGCTGCGCCTGGTGAACTCGGTGGCGATGGGGATGCGATACAAGATCGGCTCGCTCAAGCAGGCCCTGGTCGTGCTGGGCCGGCAGCAACTCCAGCGCTGGCTTCAGCTCCTGCTGTTCGTCAATGAGGGCGGCGACCTGCACAGCCCGCTACTGGAACTCGCCGCCACGCGCGGCAAGCTGATGGAACTGCTCGCCGTCGCGCAGGCGCGGAAGGACAAGGATTTCCACGACCGCGCCTTCATGACCGGCATCATGTCCCTGCTCGATACTCTGCTCGGCATGCCGATGGAAGAAGTGGTGCGCCAGGTCAACCTGGCCGGCGAAGTGGAAAATGCCTTGCTCAATCGCGACGGCAAACTGGGCGAACTCCTGCTGTTGGCGGAAAAACTGGAGCAGAACGACTTCGACGCGGCCGCCGAGCTTCGGGTGAAAATGCAGCTCAAGCAAAGCGACCTGACCCAGGCCCAGCTGGAAGCCATGCGCTGGGCGAACGCGCTCAAGGAAACGGCTGAGGGTTTGTAAGGGTTAATTCTGGCTGGGCACTCCGCGCCCAACAGACCTAAAAATCACCTCGGCACGCCCATGCCAGCCAGCGCAGGACAATGGAATGAGCTTTCCTCTGCCAAGCTATGCGAACAACTCGCCGCCAGCGCGTTGCATTGCGCCCGCAAGCTTTCCGTCAAACGTCGCCAGAGCAGCGCCCATGCGCAGCGCCAAATCCAGGTATGTGGCGTCATACGCGGTTAGGCCATGTTCCCTCGCGAGAGCCATTACCTGATCTTGGCGCAATGCCGTAGGCACATCGTCAACCGCAATTGGAAGGCGAGATAACCGCGCCAGAAAGTCAATTGACTGTGCTTCCGTGACGACCTTCCGCCGCTCGCCAACCAACAGCGCGTTCGCAATTTCAGTATGCCAAAGCGAAGGAACCACAATTGCCATTTCAGTTGTTGCTTGCAACGCTTTGTCAGCACAGGCGGCTTCGTCTGGCTTCTCGCGTGAGTATATCCACGCCAGCGCCATGGACGCATCGATTATTAAGGTCATCGACGGCCTTCTGCAATCATTTCGCCAATGTCCTGGGCAGTGACGCCCTGAATTTTCTTGAACGCGCGCATGGAGGCGACTGCCGCATGCACGTCGGAATGCACGGCAGTTTCGCTCGGAACGAGATCGGCAACAGGTTTGCCCCTAACAGTGATCGTGTACCGTTGCCCGTGTCCGACTGCACGCAGGAGCTCGGACAATTTAGCTTTGGCGTCGAAAGCGCCGACTTCCTGAAACATGGCAACCCCCATATGAACCAGTTCGCAACCTAGTTCATTGTATGGCGTTCCGACTCAAAAAGCCAGCACTCCAAACACGGCTCGTTGCTCCAGGCTACGCTTTGTCGTGTAAGCAATCGACCACAAACGGATTTCCAAGTAATTTTCAAAAATGCGAAAAATATGGAAATTCTTGACCCGTCCGAAGGCTCATCCAACCCGGGTAGGGCAATGGAATGACGTGGAAGATACGTTGACGCAAGACCCCGAGGTTTGTTATTCGTTAGGTTCCGATGCGAGACTGAACCGCAGCAGCAAGTTCATCGCAGAATTCTTGGTTTGAACGCATCCAAAGAGCCAAAAATGCACCTCGAACAATTGCCTCAGCTACAAAGCCAATTTTTATGCCGATTTGATTAAAAATTACATGCGGATCTCTGTTGGTTCTGGCTACCTCTTCGATCGAACTCTTTACTGATGTTTGGGCCTCTGGTGCTCGCTGGCAAGAAACTGTAAGTATGGCAATATTTTCATCCAGCTTTTCCTTTACTGAATCAAATACCGACAATTCGGGCTGTGAGCCGGGAAGACGATAAACTCCAATTTCCGGGTCTTTATTCTGCTTTGAATCCCCATCAATCACGCATAGCGATTTGAAATTAATTGCAGGATTTGCTTGATGGCCCAAATGCGTTTTGACGGCATTTCCGTCTCCATGGACGGCATGAACCTCCACTTGGTCATAAACGGCCCCAAGCTTCTCGCGTAAAATTGCATCAACCCAGGTTTTTGCGAACTCATCTTCCACGAAAATCGCCAGTTTCTTGTCAACGCGACCTGATACTGCACGCAAAGCCTCTACGGAGAGTTTTCCTTGACGTAGTTTGCCGCTGATGCTTGCCCATATGGCTTCATTTGGCAGAGGGGAAAGAGCGTAATCGCTATGGGTTGTGAATATTGCCTGAACTGATTTCCGTGCCGCTACATCGATAAGGTATTCAACTATGCGACGAGTAGCAACTGGGTGCAGGCCATTTTCAATTTCTTCTATGAGGATCAAGCTATTCTGAGAGGCTTGCTCAATTTTTGTCACCATTCGGATTATGGATGATTCACCTGCGCCAAAATGGAATTCTGAGAATTTGTTCCCGTCGGTGCGCCCAACAAGAAATGTGTCATCCGACCCATATTTGGTGACTTGGTAGTCTGAGACCGATTTTCCGAGAATATGCTCCACTTGCTTTGCCACCTCTGGGTCGATTGGCTCCAAAGGGGGGCGATGAACGTAAGTTGATCGCATGAGTTGTTTGTATCTTGCCTTTTCTCCAGCCGGAACTGTTCGTTCAATTCCGAAGAGTAATATATCCCTATCCGCGACCTCCCCTCTTACCCACTTGGCTTGTCGGAAATTTGATGACCGCTTTGTTAACTGTTTTGGGTTGAGTTTTTTATCAATTAATTCATATTCAATTCGCCAGCCTGACATTGATTCATCACCGACTGTGCTTTTCGGGAAAAACATTCCTGGCTTAATGTTTTTGTAAGCGCATCCTGCCACACCCAATACAGATGACTTTCCGCTTCCATTGGGTCCAATGAGGGCTGTGACTGGGAAATCAAATGTTATATCCTCCTCCGAAAAACCTCTGATTTTGATTATGCTGGCTTTTAGTAAATATCGACCGTAGTCATGATCTCGAACTTTTTTGAGTAGCCCTATTTTTGTTGACTCTCTAATTTCACTATTTTGCATATTTCATCCATATTTTTAATGCTGCAAGTGAGGAACCGCCCTACCCATTGCGTTAACCCAGCTTCGCCTTAACCCAATCCCCCACGCCCGCCAGCGCCCCCGCCAACTTCTCCGGCTCCGTTCCGCCCGCCTGCGCCATGTCCGGCCGGCCGCCGCCCTTGCCGCCGACTTGGCTTGCGACGAAGTTGACCAGCTCGCCCGCCTTGACCCTGGCGGTCAGGTCCGGTGTGACGCCGGCGATCAGGGTGACCTTGCCATCGGCGACTGCGCCGAGGACGATGGCGGCGCTCTTGAGTTTGTCCTTGAGTTTGTCCAGGGTTTCGCGCAGGGTTTTGGCGTCCGCGCCGTCGAGCGCGGCGGCGAGTACCTTGGCGCCGTTCACGTCCAGCGCCTGGGTGACGAGATCCTCGCTCTGGCTGCCGGCGAGTTTGGACTTGAGCTGGGACAGTTCGCGTTCCGCCGCCTTGGCCTTGTCCAGCGCCTGAGCGATCTTGGCGGATAGCTCCTGCACTGGCGCCTTGAAGATGGCGGCGGCATCCTGCAGCAGCGCAAGCTGTTCCTGCACCAGCCTGAGCGCGTTGTCGCCGGTGACCGCCTCGATGCGGCGCACGCCGGCGGCGACGCCGCTTTCCATCACGATCTTGAACAGGCCGATATCGCCGGTGCGGGCGACGTGGGTGCCGCCGCACAGTTCGCGCGAGCTGCCGATGTCGAGCACCCGCACTTCGTCGCCGTATTTCTCGCCGAACAGGGCCATGGCACCCAGTTTCTGGGCTTCCTCGATCGGCACCACGCGGGTCAGCGTGGCGGCGTTGGCAAGGATTTCGGCGTTGACGATCTGCTCGACGCGACGAATGTCCGCATCGGAGATCGGCGCGTTGTGGGCGAAGTCGAAGCGCGTCTTGTCGGCGTCGACCTGCGAGCCTTTCTGCTGCACGTGGGCGCCCAGCACTTCGCGCAATGCCTTGTGCATCAAGTGGGTGGCGGAGTGGTTACGCATGGTGCGGGCGCGCGCCTGGGCGTCCACTTTGGCGGCGACGCTGTTGCCGACGCTGAGCTTGCCGGTGCGCACGACACCGTGGTGGCCAAACACGCTGGCCTGGATTTTCTGGGTGTCTTCCACCGCGAAGATGCCGTGGGCGCTCTGCAATACGCCGCGGTCGCCCGCCTGGCCGCCGGATTCGGCGTAGAACGGGGTGTCGTCCAGCACCACCACGCCGGTCTCGCCTTCGAGCAGTTCGTTGACCGGCGTGCCATCGCGGTACAGGGCCAGCACGTTGCCTTTGGTTTCGAGCTGTTCGTAGCCGTGGAAAGCGGTGGCCGGGCCGTCGTACTCCAGGTTGGCCGCCATCTTGAATTTGCCGGCGGCGCGCGCCTGCTCCTTCTGCCGCGCCATGGCGGCGTCGAAGGCGGCCGAATCGACGGCGACGCCGTGCTCGCGGCACACGTCCTGGGTCAGGTCGAGCGGGAAGCCGAAGGTGTCGTGCAGCTTGAAGGCGGTTTCGCCGTTGAAGGTCTTGTTGCCCTGGCCGGCCATTTCGGCCAGCTCCGCTTCGAGGATCGCCATGCCGTGCTCGATGGTGGCGAAGAAGCGCTCTTCTTCCTGTTTCAGCACTTCGGTGACACGGCTCTGGTTCTCTTTCAGCTCGGGGTAGGCGTCGCCCATTTCCGCCGCCAGATCGGCCACCAGCTTGTGGAAGAAGGCGGTGCGGGCGCCCAGCTTGTAGCCGTGGCGGATGGCGCGGCGGATGATTCTTCTCAGCACATACCCGCGCCCTTCGTTGCCGGGAATGATGCCGTCGGCGATCAGGAAGGAGCAGGCGCGGATGTGGTCGGCCAGCACTTTGAGCGACGGCGAATCCATATCGCTGCAATTCGTCTCGCGCGCGGCGGCCTTGATCAGCGCATGGAACAGGTCGATCTCGTAGTTGGCGTGCACCCCTTGCAGCACCGCGGAAATGCGCTCCAGGCCCATGCCGGTATCGACGGAAGGCTTGGGCAGCGGGTGCATGACGCCGGCCTCGTCGCGGTTGAACTGCATGAACACGTTGTTCCAGATTTCGATGTAGCGGTCGCCGTCTTCCTCCGGCGTGCCCGGCAGGCCGCCCGGAATGTGCGCGCCGTGGTCGTAGAAAATCTCGGTGCAGGGGCCGCACGGGCCGGTGTCGCCCATCATCCAGAAGTTGTCGGAGGCATAGCGCGCGCCCTTGTTGTCGCCGATGCGGATCACCCGGTCGGCATCCAGGCCGATCTCCTTGGTCCAGATGTCGTAGGCTTCGTCGTCCTCGGCGTAGACGGTCACATAGAGCTTGTCCTTGGGCAGCTTGAACACCTCGGTCAGGAGCTCCCAGGCGTAGCGGATGGCGTCGTGCTTGAAGTAGTCGCCGAAGCTGAAATTGCCCAGCATCTCGAAGAAAGTATGGTGGCGGGCGGTGTAGCCGACGTTTTCCAGGTCGTTGTGCTTGCCGCCGGCGCGCACACATTTCTGCGACGAGGCGGCGCGGGTGTAGGGACGCTTGTCGAAGCCGAGGAACACGTCCTTGAACTGGTTCATGCCGGCGTTGGTGAACAGCAGGGTGGGGTCGTCGTGCGGCACCAGCGAGCTGGAAGGCACGATGGCGTGGCCCTTGGAGGCGAAGAAGTCGAGGAATTGTTTACGGATTTCGCTGCTTTTCATTGCTTTTTAACGCTCCAACTATCATTAATCTTAATTATTTTGCGCAGGCTATCGCGGCCGGGAGGCCGCTCCTACAGCCGGTGAAGCTGATTCGCCACCGCCGCCTTGAATTCCTCGCTGGCGCTCGCCCAATCCACGATATCCACCCGGAAGGCCAGATCGGATTCGGAAAAGTCATGCTCCATTTCAGCCAGCACGGCCAAGGACAAGGGCTGGTCGCCGCCGACCGCCAGATCCAGGTCGGAATATTTCCTCGCCTTGCCCGTCACCCGCGAGCCGAACGCCCAAACCGGCAAACCCGGCACGCGCCGGTGCAGGATTTCGCGGGCGATGCGCAGCTGTTCGGGAGACAATTCAAGCATTGCGCCGCTCCAGCTCCAGCAGCAGTTTTTCGGCGTCCCCGGCAAACTGCCGTGCCGTGGCATAAACCTGTTCCGCCTTGTCGGCATCGTAGGTGTGCGACGTTTCGTTGCGCGCCCGGTGGTAGGCGAACCAGGCCTCGACGTTTTCGATGATGCCGCGCTCGCCGCCGAGCCGGAACAAGTCTTTCCGCGAAAGCGGGTCGATCGCGGCCGACCCCTCGCTTTCATCGAGATGGCGCTTGAGCATCTTCCAGGCAAGCTCGTAGGTGTATTCGAAACGCTGAATGGCGGCGTCGCGGACGAACTCGTCCTTCGGCTGTTGTAGCGCGGCATTGAGGGAAGCCAGTGCTTTCTTCAAAGGCGACAAGACGATCATTCTTCCTCCGCGTTCCCTTGCATCACCCTGCGTATCGTTTCCATGCCGAAGCCCCGGCTCATCAAAAAGCGCATCTGCTTTGCGCGTTCACTGGCGCCTTCCGGCGGCCGGCCGAATTTTTTCTGCCATACGGCGCGGGCGGTCTCCAGCTCGCTTTCCTTTAGCTGCGGCAGCGCGGCCTCGATCGCCTCGGCGCTGACGCCTTTTTCCTTCAGCTCGTGCGCGATGCGCCGGGAACCGAACCTGGCTTGCCGGGCATGCACCGTCTGCTCGATAAAACGCTGCTCGGAAAGCCAGCCGCGCTGCTGGAAGTCCTCCAGCAGCGCGGCGATTTCGTCTTCGTCTTCGCAATGCGGCGCAAGCTTGCGCGCCAGTTCGTCGCGCGTGTACTCGCGCCGCGCCAGATACGCCAGGGCGCGCTGCCTGACGGTCATGGCGTTATCCGCCATGACCGTCTCCCTCACCCCTGCCCTCTCCCTGCACCCGCAAGGAGTGTCCCCGCCGGGTTCCCGCTGCTGCGCAGCGACCACGGCGAGACGGGCGAGGGTGATGAAGTGTCGCTTCGCGACTTTGAATCAATCGGCTGGGTTCAGGCATCCACGGTGTCGGGATCGACGACGGTGGGCAGGCCGCGCACGCTCACCGCGGCGCGGACCTTGCCCTCGATCTCGGCGGCGATGTCCTTGTGCTCCTTCAGGTATTCGCGCGAGTTGTCCTTGCCCTGGCCGATTTTCTCACCCTTGTAGCTGTACCAGGCGCCGGATTTCTCGATGAATTTGTGCGCCACACCGAGCTCGATGATTTCGCCCTCGCGCGAGATGCCTTCGCCGTAGAGGATGTCGAATTCGGCCTGCTTGAACGGCGGCGAGACCTTGTTCTTGACCACCTTGACGCGGGTTTCCGAGCCGATGACTTCCTCGCCCTTCTTGATCGCGCCGGTGCGGCGGATGTCCAGGCGCACCGAGGCGTAGAACTTGAGCGCATTGCCGCCGGTGGTGGTTTCCGGGTTGCCGAACATGACGCCGATTTTCATGCGGATCTGGTTGATGAAGATCACCAGGGTATTGGTGCGCTTGATGTTGCCGGTGAGTTTGCGCAGCGCCTGCGACATCAGCCGCGCTTGCAAACCCATGTGGGAATCGCCCATCTCGCCTTCGATTTCGGCCTTGGGGGTGAGGGCCGCCACCGAGTCGATCACCACGATATCCACCGAGCCGGAGCGCACCAGCATGTCGGCGATTTCCAGCGCCTGCTCGCCGGTGTCGGGCTGGGAAATCAGCAGGTCGGCGACGTTGACGCCGAGCTTCTGCGCGTATTGCGGGTCGAGCGCGTGCTCCGCGTCGATGAATGCGGCGGTGCCGCCCAGCTTCTGCATCTCCGCGATCACCTGCAGGGTCAGCGTGGTCTTGCCGGAAGATTCCGGGCCGTAGATTTCCACCACCCGGCCGCGCGGCAGGCCGCCCACGCCGAGCGCGATATCGAGACCGAGCGAGCCGGTGGAAACCACCTGGATATCCTGGACCACTTCGCCGTCGCCCAGGCGCATGATGGAGCCCTTGCCGAACTGCTTTTCGATCTGGCTCAAGGCCGCGGCGAGCGCCTTGCTTCTGTTTTCGTCCATGGTGTTTCCCTCAAAAAAATCAATTGTTCGATTATGTCACAAGTGCGCCGCGCCGGTAAGCCGGGAAAAATGCCATTTCACTAATCCGTCCGACCAGTGCCGGCCGCTACAGGCCGTCCAGCCGCGCCAGCAGCCCCCGCAGCGCATAATCCACCGCCTGCCGCCGCACGGCGCCGCGGTCGCCGGCAAATACCCGCGATTCGCTCGCCACCGTACCGTCGGCGAAGGCCCAGGCGAACCACACCGTGCCCACCGGCTTTTGCGCCGTGCCGCCGCCGGGGCCGGCGATGCCGCTGATCGCCAGCGCCGCCTGGGCGCGGCTGTTTTTCAGCGCGCCGGCCGCCATCTCCCGCACCGTCGGCTCACTTACCGCGCCGTGCGCGGCCAGCGTCGCCGCGGCGACCCCGAGCATGTCCTGCTTCGATTGGTTGGTGTAGGTGATGAAGCCGCGGTCGAACCAGCCGGAGCTGCCCGGCACCGCGGTCATCGCCTCGCCGACCCAGCCGCCGGTGCAGGACTCCGCTGTGGCCAGCATCATGCCGCGCTGCCGGAGCGCCTGGCCAACGGTCTCGGCCAGCTGGTAAAGCGCGTCGTCCATCACATCCATCCCCAGTGAACCCATATCAGCAGACAAACAATGGCATAAACCGCCGCGAGCAAATCGTCGAGCATCACGCCGAAACCGCCGGTGGTGCGCCGGTCGATGACGCGGATCGGGAACGGCTTCCAGATATCGAACAGGCGAAACAGCAGGAACGCCGCGGCAAAGCCCATCGGCGTCGGCGGCGCGAAGGGCAGAACCAGCAGCAGCGCGACGATCTCGTCCCAGACGATGCCGCCATGGTCGGCCACGCCCACCGCCTTGCCGGCGACGTCGCACAGCCACACGCCCGCCGCGTACAGCGCGGCGACGACGACAAAATAGATTACCGGATCGAGGCCGCGCAGCAGGAAATACAGGGGGAACCCGACCAGCGTCCCGACCGTGCCGGGCGCGACGGGAGAAAGCCCGCTGCCGAAGCCGAAGGCGAGAAAATACGCCGGGTGGCGCATGAGAAAGCGCCAACTAATTTTCACCAATCGACTCCCTCTCCCCTAACCCTCTCCCGCAAGCGGGCGAGGGGGACGCGGTGTCGCTTCGCGACCATTTTCACTGAAGTGGTCAAAACCGCGCGCTCCGATCGGCATTTCCCGCCCGTTCCCGTCCAGCAGGCGCAGTCCGGCTCCTTCCCGGACAATGCCGATCGGCGTCAGCGGCAAGTCCAGCCGGCGCGAGATGTCCCGCACCTGTTCATGGCGGGAAGCCGGCGCGGTAAAGCACAGCTCGTAATCGTCCCCCCCCGCCAGCAGGCAGCTGCGCGCGGCCTCGTCGTCGAGGCGGGCGCGCAAGGCCGCCGACATGGGCAAAGCGGGGTAGGCGAGATCCGCCGCCACGCCGGAAGCGTCGAGAATATGCGAAAGGTCGGCGAGCAGGCCGTCGGAAATATCGATCGCGCTGTGGGCCAAGCCGACCAGCGCCTCTCCCAGGGTTACGCGCGGATGCGGCGCGTGCAGCGCGGGCAGGCAGGACGCGGCTTCCGGCGGGCTCAACGCGATCCGCCGCTGCAAGTGGGCCAACGCCAGGGCCGCATCGCCGAGATGGCCGGACACCCAGATTTCGTCGCCCGGCCTGGCGCCGCTGCGGCGCAGTGCTTGACCGGCGGAGACCTCGCCCATGATCTGCACGCAGATGTTGAGCGGGCCGCGGGTGGTATCGCCGCCGATCAGGTCCACGCCGTATCTGCGGGCGATGTCGAAAAAACCCAAAGAAAACGCCCGCAGCCAGTCTTCATCGACTTCGGGCAGCGCCAGGGAAAGCGTCGCCCAGCGCGGCGCGGCACCCATCGCCGCCATGTCGGAAAGGTTCACCGCCAATGCCTTGTGGCCGAGCAGGCAAGGGTCGGCATCGTGGAAGAAATGACGGCCCGCCACCAGCATGTCGGTGGACACCGCGAGCTCCGTTCCCGGCGTCGGCCTGATCAGTGCGGCATCGTCGCCGACGCCGAGCACCGCGTGGCGGACGGGTCGAGTAAAGAAACGGCGGATCAGGTCGAATTCGGAGGGCATATCTTTTAGTGAGGAGTCATGAGTGAGGAGTAAAAGCCGCGCCAACCCTGAACCTCCTCACTCCTAACTCCTCACTCCTCCAATTTCCACCACCCGCACCTGGGCCGCCAGCTTGTCGAGCACGCCGTTGACGAAGCGGTGGCCGTCGGTGCCGCCGAAGGTCTTGGCCAGTTCGACCGCCTCGTTGATCACCACGCGATAGGGGATTTCCAGGTGACGGCTCATTTCGTAGGCCGCCAGCAGCAGGATAGCGTGCTCCACCGGGCTCAGCTCATCGACAGCGCGATCCAGGTAAGGAGCGACCAGTTCGTCCAGCGCCTGCGCCTCGGAGATCACGCCGCGCAGCAGCGCCGCGAGGTGTTCCTCGTCGATCTTGGGGAATTCCTTTTCCTCGTGCAGCTGGCGCAGGAGGGTGCCCGCATCGTCGCCGGTCAGGGTCCACTGATACAGGCCCTGCACCGCGAATTCGCGCGCCTTGCGCCGGCTCTTTTTCGGCGCCCTGTCGGTTTTTGCGCTCATAGCCGCTTCAGCAGGTTGGCCATTTCGATGGCGACCAGTGCCGCTTCCGAGCCCTTCTCCGACATCCGCACCAAGGCCTGGTCGTCGTCCTCGGTGGTCAGGATCGCGTTGGCGATCGGCAGGCCGGAGTCGAGCGCGACGCGGGTCACGCCGTTGCCGGACTCGTTGGAAACCAGTTCGAAGTGGTAGGTTTCGCCGCGGATCACCGCGCCGAGCGCGATCAGCGCGTCGAACCTGCCGCTTTTCGCCATCTTCTGCAAGACGGTGGGAATCTCCAGCGCGCCCGGCACCGTCGCCAGCACGACATCGCCGTCGGCCACGCCGTGCTTCTGCAGGGTGCAGGTGCAGGCGGACAGCAGCCCCTCGCACACGTCGATGTTGAAGCGGCTCATCACGATGCCGATGCGCAGGCCCGCGCCCGACAGGTTTTTCTCGATTTCCACGTAGTTGCTGCACTTTTCCATGTTCATTCCTCGGGGTTATCCTTGACCATGTTTAACCGCCGATTAACGCCGCATCGGGATATCGAATCGCCCAGCGAAGCGACGATCTGAATTATCCGCGTTCATCGGCGCCCATCGGCGGCTAATCGCCTGTTTGAAAGGTTATTTCTGCGGCGCGATGTAGCCCGTCACTTCCAGGTCGAAGCCGGTCATGCTCGGCATCTTGCGCGGCGTGGCCAGCAGGCGCATCTTGGTGACGTTCAGGTCGCGCAGGATCTGGGCGCCGATGCCGTAGTTGCGCAAATCCACCTTGGCCGGTGGCTTGGGCTGGGTGCGCTGCACCCGCTCGAGCAGTTCCGCGGTGGTTTCCGGGCGGCGCAGCAGGATGATCACGCCGCGCTCGGCCTCGGCAATGGCCTTCATTGCCTCGTGCACGCTGAAGGAATGCTCCAGGCTGGCGGTATCGAGGAAATCCAGCGCCGACAACGGCTCGTGCACCCGCACCAGGGTTTCCTCGCCCGGCTTGATGTCGCCTTTCACCAGGGCGAGATGAACTTCGTTGGCGGTTTTGTCGAGGTAGGCAACCAGGCTGAACTCGCCGTGGCAAGTCTGCACCTTGCGCTCGGACACCCGCTCCACCAGGCTTTCGGTCTGGCTGCGATAATGGATCAGGTCGGCGATGGTGCCGATCTTGAGATTGTGATGCTTGGCGTACTCGAGCAGGTCGGGCAGGCGCGCCATCTCGCCGTCTTCCTTGAGGATTTCGCAGATCACCGCCGCCGGCTCCAGCCCGGCCAACGCCGCCAGGTCGCAGCCCGCCTCGGTATGGCCGGCGCGCACCAGGACGCCGCCCTTCTGCGCCTTGAGCGGGAAAATATGGCCGGGCTGGACGATGTCGCTGGCCTTGGCGTCCTTTTTCACCGCCGCCAGGATGGTCTTGGCGCGGTCCGCGGCGGAAATGCCGGTGGTGACGCCTTCCGCCGCCTCGATCGAGACGGTGAAATTGGTGCCCAGGGCCAGCTTGTTGGCCGACACCATCAGCGGCAGGTCGAGCAGGCGGCAGCGTTCCTCGGTCAGCGTCAGGCAAACCAGGCCGCGGCCGAACTTGGCCATGAAGTTGATCGCCTCCGGCGTGACGAATTCCGCCGCCAGCACCAGGTCGCCCTCGTTCTCGCGATCTTCCTCATCGACCAGGACGACCATTTTGCCGGCCTTGAAGTCGGCGATAATTTCTTGGGTTGAGCTTATTGTCATTATTGATATCCTCCATATTATTAACCGCCGGTAAATACCCCCACCCTTCAAGGGAAGGGCGGGTTGGGGATGGGGCAAATGGCGGAGCTGCCCCCCATCCCCTCCTTCCCCCTGAAGGGGAAGGCGCTTTTTTCATTCCGGGTGCAACAACCGGTCCACATAGCGCGCGAGCAAGTCCACTTCCAGGTTCACCTTCGAACCCGCCTCAAGGTGCTTGAGCGTGGTCACTTCCACGGTATGGGGGATGAGGTTGATGCCGAACGTGCCGTCGCGCACTTCGTTCACCGTCAGGCTGACGCCGTTGACGGTGATCGAGCCTTTCGGCGCGATGTAACGGGAAAGCCCCTGCGGCGCGCGGATCGTCAGCAAATGGCTCTCGCCCACCGGCTCGAATTTCGCCACCTCGCCGACGCCGTCCACATGGCCGCTCACCAGGTGGCCGCCCAGCCGGTCGGACAGGCGCATCGCCTTCTCCAGGTTGGCTTCGCCCGGCGCGTCCAGCCCCACGGTGCAGTTCAGCGTTTCCTGCGACACGTCCACGACATAGGCGTTGCCGGCCAATTCGACCACGGTGAGGCAGACGCCGTTGGCGGCGATGCTGTCGCCGATGGCGACGTCGCTGAAATCCAGCTTGTCCGACTCGACGGTCAGCCGCACGCCGCCGTCGCGCTGCTCGACCTGCCGGATACGGCCTACGGCTTCGATGATTCCGGTAAACATTTTTATCCTTTTAAACGCGTAGGTCGGGCACCCTGTGCCCGACAAACCCATGCCGCTGTCGGGCACGGGGTGCCCGACCTACAAATTCATTCCACCGGCAAGGCGCGCACCCGCAAGTCGCGCCCCACCATCGTCACGTCGGCGATGCGCAATTCGCGCCGCCCTTCCATCGCGCTCAATTCCGGCAGGTCGAACATGCCGCGCGCCGCGTCGCCCAGCAGCAATGGCGCGAGATAAAAGACGAACTCGTCCACCAGCCCCTGCCGCGCCAGTGCGCCGTTGAGGCCGCGACCGGCTTCCACCGTGATCTCGTTGATCCCGCGCTTGCCCAGTTCGTCGAGCATCCGCACCAGATCGACCCGGCCGTCCGCCGCCGGCAGCGCCAGCACTTGGGCACCGGCTTGGCGCAGGTTTTCGATTCCGGCCCGATCATCGCTGGCGGTGACCACCAGGGTTTCCCCGGCGGTCAGCATCTTCGCCGCGAGCGGAAACCGCAATGTGCTGTCCACCACCACCCGCAGCGGCTGGCGCGTGGTTTCCACGTCGCGCACATTGAGCATCGGGTCGTCCGCCAGCACCGTGCCGATGCCGGTCAGCACCGCGCAGGAGCGGGCGCGCAGGCGATGGGCGTCGCGCCGGGCGTCGGCGCCGGTGATCCACTGGCTGACGCCGTTGTTGAGGGCGGTCTTGCCGTCCAGACTGGCGGCGACTTTCAGCCGTAGCCACGGGCGCCCGCAAGTCATGCGGTAGACGAAGCCGAGATTGAGTTCGCGCGCTTCGCGTTCGAGCAGGCCAAGGTCGGTCTGGATGCCGGCCTGCTGCAGCCGGGCTAGGCCTTCGCCCGCCACCAGCGGGTTGGGGTCCACCATCGCCACCACCACCCGCGCCACTTGCGCCGCGACCAATGCCTCGACGCACGGCGGCGTGCGGCCATGGTGGCTGCACGGCTCAAGCGTGACATAGGCCGTTGCGCCGCGCGCCAGCTCGCCCGCCTGCCTGAGCGCATGGATTTCGGCATGCGGCTCGCCGGCACGGGCATGCCAGCCGGCGCCCACCACTAGGCCGTCGCGCACGATCACGCAGCCGACGCGCGGGTTCGGACTGGTGGTGTACAAGCCTTTTTCGGCGAGGCGCAAGGCCTGCGCCATATATTCGTAGTCGGCTGCTTTCAATTTAAAGTCTTGAATTTTAAGTTTTGAATTTTGAATTCAAATTCAATGAATATGAATCCAAAAATCCTTATTTATCGATATCCCTGATCACGTCCCGGAAATCGTCCACATCCTGGAAACTGCGGTAGACCGAGGCGAAACGGATGTAAGCCACCTTGTCGAGCTTGTACAGCTCGTGCATCACCATTTCCCCGATCTGGCGCGACGGCACTTCGCGCTCGCCCAGCGAGAGCACCTTCTGCGCGATGCGCTCGATCGCGGCGTCCACATACTCGGTCGGCACCGGGCGCTTGTGCAGGGCGCGCATGAAGCTGGTGCGCACCTTGGCGCGATCGAATTCGTCGCGGTTGCCGTTCTGCTTGACCACCTGCGGCATGCGCAGCTCGGCGATCTCGTAGGTGGTAAAACGCTTGTCGCAGGCAGCGCAGCGGCGGCGGCGGCGTATGCTGTCCCCTTCCTCGTTGACACGGGAATCGATGACCTGGGTGTCGGTCGAGCCGCAGAAGGGGCATTTCATAAGCAATGGCTTGTAGCTTGTGCTAGTAGCTTGTAGCTGGAGTGCGAAGCGCTCCTTTTCAGCTACCGGCTACTAGCTACCCGCTACCAGCTCCTATTTTCCATAAACCGGAAACTTGGCACACATCGCCTTGGCATCTTTCGCCACGCGGCTGATGACGGCCTCGTCAGTGGGGTTGTCGAGCACATCGGCGATCAGGTTGGCGAGGTGCTCGGCCTCGATTTCCTTGAAGCCGCGGGTGGTCATCGCCGGCGTGCCGAGGCGGATGCCGCTGGTGACGAAGGGCTTCTGCGGGTCGTTCGGGATCGAGTTCTTGTTGCAGGTGATGTGGGCCAGGCCCAGCGCCGCTTCGGCTTCCTTGCCGGTGAGGTTCTTGGGGCGCAGGTCGACCAGGAACACGTGCGACTCGGTGCGGCCGGAGACGATGCGCAAGCCGCGCTCCTGCAGAACCTTGGCCATCACGATGGCGTTTTCGATCACCTGCTCCTGGTACAGCTTGAATTCCTTCGACGCCGCTTCCTTGAACGCCACCGCCTTGGCGGCGATCACGTGCATCAGCGGGCCGCCCTGGATGCTGGGGAAAATCGCCGAATTGAGCGCCTTTTCATGCTGCGCGGAAGACAGGATGATGCCGCCGCGCGGGCCGCGCAGGGTCTTGTGGGTGGTGCTGGTGACGAAATCGGCGATGCCGACCGGGCTGGGGTAGACCCCGGCGGCGATCAGGCCGGCGTAATGGGCCATATCGACGAACAGGTAGGCACCGACGGAATCGGCGATCTTGCGGAAATGCTTCCAGTCGATCCTGAGCGAATAGGCGGAAGCGCCGGCCACGATCATCTTCGGCTTGTGCTCGTGGGCCAGGCGCTCGACTTCCTCGTAGTCGATCGCTTCGGTTTCCGGGTTGAGCCCGTAGGTCACCGCCTTGAACAGCTTGCCGGACAGGTTGACCGAGGCGCCGTGGGTGAGGTGGCCGCCATGCGCGAGCGACATGCCGAGGATGGTGTCGCCCGGTTGCAGCACCGACATATAAACCGCCTGGTTTGCCTGGGAGCCGGAATGGGGCTGGACGTTGGCGTATTCCGCGCCGAACAGCGCCTTGACCCGGTCGATCGCCAGCTGCTCGGCGATATCCACATATTCGCAGCCGCCATAATAGCGCTTGCCGGGATAGCCTTCGGCGTACTTGTTGGTGAGCACCGAGCCTTGCGCTTCCATCACCGCCGGGCTGGTGTAGTTTTCCGAGGCGATCAGTTCGATGTGGTCTTCCTGGCGTCGGGTCTCGGCCTGCATCGCCCCCCACAATTCGGGGTCGAACTTGGCAATGGTCTGGTCAGCGCTGAACATAACGGCCTCTTTCAAATAAGCAAAATGATAATTTTAACACGACACCGGCTCCTTTTGCTGCGTATTAACGTGAAACTCGCGAAGCGAGACCTCGCCCCCCTCGCCCGCTTGCGGGAGAGGGAAACGGTCATGGCGAATCGTCGTTTCATCATTCGGGGCGGCGTTTCCATCGTTATAGCCCCAACGACGACCGCGCCCGTCGCGCCGCCTCGACCATGTTCGCCAGCGCCGTTTCCGTTTCGGGCCAGCCGCGGGTCTTGAGTCCGCAATCCGGATTGACCCAGAGACTTTCGGCCGGAATGACCGCGGCGGCCTTTTTCAGCAGCCCCGCCATGTCCTCCACCGTGGGCACGCGCGGAGAATGGATGTCGTACACCCCCGGCCCGATCTCGTTGGGATAGTCGAATTCGCCGAAGCCGCGCAGCAGCTCCATATCAGAGCGGCTGGTCTCGATGGTGATGACGTCGGCGTCCATGGCGGCGATTTCCGGCAGGATGTCGTTGAATTCCGCGTAGCACATGTGGGTATGGATTTGCGTGGCATCCGCGACGCCCGACGCGGACACGCGAAAGGCGCGGGCAGCCCAGTCCAAATAGGCCCGCCACTGCGCGCGCCGCAACGGCAAGCCCTCGCGGATGGCCGGCTCGTCGATCTGGATGATGCCGATACCGGCTTTTTCCAGGCCCACCGCTTCGTCGCGGATGGCCAGCGCGATTTGCAGGGCGGTATCGGAGCGCGGCTGGTCGTCGCGCACGAAGGACCATTGCAGAATGGTGACGGGGCCCGTCAGCATCCCTTTCATCGGCCTGGCCGTGAGGCTCTGGGCGTAAACCGCCCACTCGACGGTCATCGGGGCGGGGCGCGACACGTCGCCGTAGATGATCGGCGGCTTGACGCAACGGGAGCCGTAGGACTGCACCCAGCCGTTTTGGGTGAAGGCGAAACCGGCAAGCCGCTCGCCGAAGTACTCCACCATGTCGTTGCGCTCCGGCTCGCCGTGCACCAGCACATTGAGGCCAAGCTCCTCCTGCTTTTTCACCGCGAAGGCGACTTCGGCGCGCATGTGGCGGCGGTATTCGCCCTCGCCCATTTCACCGCGCTTGAAGGCGGCTCGCGCGGCGCGGATGCCCTGCGTTTGCGGGAACGAACCGATGGTGGTGGTGGGGAAGCGGGGAAGGCCGAATCTCTCCCGCTGTTTCGTCCGGCGCACCGGGAATGGCGAACTGCGCCGGTCGGCATCGGCGGGCAGCCTGGCGATGCGTTCGGCGACGCGGGGACTGCGCACGCGGGCGCTTGCTCGCCGCGCGGCGAGCGCTTCCCGCGCCGCGGCCAACTCCGCCGCCGCATCGGCCTCGCCGCCATCCAGCGTGCGCTTGAGCAGATCCAGTTCGCCGAGTTTTTCCACGGCGAAGGCGAGCCAGGATTTCAGCTCCACATCCAGTCCGGCCTCGGTTCCCAGGCTCACCGGGACATGCAGCAGCGAACACGAAGGCGCCAGCCAGAGATTGCCGGCCCTTTTTTCGCGGATCGGCCGCAGCATCGCCAGCGCGGCATCCGGGTCGGTGCGCCAGACGTTGCGCCCGTCCACGATGCCGACCGAGAGCATCTTGTGGGCGGGCAGCCAGTCGGCGGCGCCGACCAGTTCCTGCGGCGCGCGCACGGCGTCCACATGCAACCCCGCCACCGGAAGCTGGCAGGCCATGCGCAGGTTTTCCTCCAGCGCCGAGAAGTACGTGGCGAGCAGCAGTTTCGCGCCGCTCTGGGCAAGGCGCCAATAGCCCGCCTCGAAGGCCTTTTTCCAGGCGACGGGCAAATCGAGGCCGAGGATGGGCTCGTCCACCTGCACCCAATCGACGCCCGCATCCTTGAGTCTGACGAGGATTTCGACGTAGACCGGCAGCAGCTTTTCCAGCAGCGACAGGCGGTCGAAGGCCGTTTTTTCCTTGCCCAGCCAGAGGAAAGTAAGCGGCCCCAGCAGCACGGCCTTGACCGGGTGGCCCAGCGCTTGCGCCTCGGCCACCTCCCCGAACAGGCGGCCGGAAGCCAGCCGGAAGACGGTCTCGGGCGTGAACTCGGGGACCAGGTAATGGTAGTTGGTGTCGAACCATTTGGTCATCTCCAGCGCCGGCTTCCCCACCGCGCCGTGGCCCTGGCCGCAACCGCAGGGCGGGGCCTCGCCCGCCGTTCCGCGCGCCATGGTGAAATAACGATCGAGCTCCGGCTCCTGCCCGGAAAAACCGAAGCGCGCCGGCTCGCAGCCGAGCAGCTGGATGTGATTCGCCACGTGATCGTAGAAGGCGAAATCGCCCACCGTCGCGAAGTCGAGCCCCGCCCGCCGTTGCAGCGCCCAATGCCGCGCCCGCAACTCGCGGCCCGCCGCCTCCAGTTCGTCGGCGCCGCTCTCTCCGCGCCAATACCGCTCCAGCGCGAACTTCAGCTCCCGATGCGCGCCCATGCGCGGAAAACCCAGTGTGTGAACGATGGTCATGATTTTTCTCCAATATTCAGATTCAGCCAAGTTCAGCCATGATCCGGGTTTTTCGTGTATGATTCAAACGCATGTTAATCACTTTATAATGAATATTATTCATGATCGAGCTGCGCCACCTGAAGACCATCGCCGCGCTGGCGGAAACGGGCAGCGTGACCCGCGCCGCCGGCCGGCTGCACCTGACGCAATCAGCGCTGTCCCACCAGCTCGCGCTGCTGGAAGACCATCTCGGGACGCCGCTGTTCGAGCGCCAGCAGCGGCCGCTGAAATTGACCGCGGCCGGCGAGAAGCTGCTGGAGCTTGCCAGGAGGATGCTGCCCGAAGTGGAGGCGGCGCGGCAGAGCATCGCCCGCCTGAAAGCCGCGCCGCCGGCGCGCGAGCTGCGCATCGCGGTGGAATGCCACACCTGCTACGACTGGCTGATGCCCGCCATGGACGCCTATCGCGAGCGCCATCCCGAAGTGGAACAGGACCTGGTGCCGGGATTTCATGCCGAGCCGCTGACGCTGCTGACGGAACTTCAGGCGGATGTGGCGATCGTTTCGGAAGCGAAGCGCCAAGCGGGGATCGCCTACCACCCGCTGTTTGCCTACGAGATGGTGGCGCTCACCGCGCGCGGGCATGCGCTGGCCGCAAGGCCGTACCTCGCGGCCGGGGATTTCGGGAGAGAGACGTTAATCACCTACCCCGTGCCCGACCGGATGCTGGACCTGGTGCGAAGGGTGCTGAAACCGGCCGGCGTGAATCCGCCGCGGCGCACGGCGGAACTGACCGCCGCCATCCTGCAGCTGGTGGCCTCGCGCCGCGGCATCGCGGCCCTGCCGCGGTGGGCGGTACAGACCTATCTGGAGCGCGGCTACGTCGAAGCGCGCCCCATCGGCCAGAAGGGGTTATGGGGACAACTCTACGCCGCGGTGCGGGCGGCGGAGGGAAAAACGCACGACGAGTTCACGGCATTGCTCGCGGAAATGGCTTTTTCCACGCTGCACGGCGTAAGGCGGATCGAGGCTTGATTGATTATCAAAAGCTCATTTGCCGCCGATAAACGCCGATAAACGCCGGTATTTCGAGGTGTTACCACCATCTGTAGGTGCGAATTCATTCGCACGGATTGTGCGAATGAATTCGCACCTACAGCCTCAATATCGGTTAATCGGCGTTTATCTGCGTTAATCGGCGGTGACTGATTTTTTAGGGTTCGGGACAGCGATTCGTCAACTCCTGTCCGGATCGCCCCCGCCGGACCGCCGCTCGGCTTCCAGCAGGCCCCGCAGCTGCGCCACTTCCTCGCGCAACGCCTTGATGTCGTGATGAATCTCGCGGCGCAGGTGCTTCTCGTCTTCGCCCACGAAGAAGGCCGCGATGCTCGCCGTCACCATCGACAAAATGGCGTAGCCGACCAGCACCATCAGTGCAGCAAACAGGCGCGAAGCGGTCGTGGTCGGCACGAAATCGCCGTAGCCCACGGTGGCGCCGCTGGTGAAGGCGAGCCAAAGACCTTCGCCGTAGGATTCGACGGTGGGTTCGAGCCAATAGAAGCCGGCGCCCGCAATCGCCATCGTCACCGCGCCGAGGCCGAGCACATAAGGCATGGCGGTAGGAGAAAACAGGTTGCGCAACGAACCCAGGGTACGCACCAGGAACAGCAGCACCATGGTCACCCGCAACAGGCGCGCCAGCGGGATCCATTCACCCTCCCAGCCGGTCAGGCTGGCGGCGGCGGCAACGATGATCAACAGGTCGAGCCAGTTGCGCAGCAGATAAAGAGAACGCTGGCGCGTCACCCGCAGCATCCACAACAGTTCGAGCACGAAGGCGGCGAGAATGAAGGCGTCCAGCGTCAGGCCGAGCTGCCTGAGCGCGACGAAGGCGTGGGTGGATTCGAACAGGAAAGCCGGGATGGAGAGCAGCGCCACGCCGATCATCAGCCAATGCAGGCGGCGCTCCCACAGATAGGCTTGCGGGTTGTCGTGGGACGGCACGCCCCCCATGCCGATCCAGCGATACAGCGGAGTAATCATTGGTTTTTATCCAGGGAAAGGCGAACTACTCAGCCTGATGCGAAAATGCCGAAATCTGCCCGTCTCCCGCCTGCGGGAGAAGGGGGCGGCCCGCTGAGTAGTTACCAGTCCACATTCATCGGCGGTTAACAGCCTAATTTATTCGCCCGCCACCGTCATCTTCTCAACCAGGATCGAACCGCACTGCTTCGAGCCCTGAACCTGGACATCGGTGCCGACCGCGGCGATCTGCCTGAACATTTCCTTGAGGTTGCCGGCGATGGTGATCTCTTCCACCGGATACTGGATTTCGCCGTTTTCCACCCAATAGCCCGCTGCGCCGCGCGAATAGTCGCCGGTCACCGGGTTGACGCCGTGGCCGAGCAGTTCCGTCACCACCAGGCCGGTACCCATCGTTTTCAGCAGGCCGGCGAAATCCTGGCCGGTGCTTTCCAGGACCAGGTTGTGGTTGCCGCCGGCGTTGCCGGTGGTGGCCATGCCCAGCTTGCGCGCCGAGTAGCTGCCGAGGAAATAGCCCTGCAACACGCCGTCCCTGACCACGTCGCGGTCGCGCGTCGCCACGCCCTCGTTGTCGAACGGGCTGCTCGCCAGGCCCTTGAGGATGTGCGGCAGTTCGCGAATCTGGATGAACGGCGCGAAGATTTCGCGGCCCAGGCTGTCGAGCAGGAACGAAGACTTGCGGTACAGGCTGCCGCCGCTGACCGCGCCGACCAGGTGGCCGATCAGCCCGGACGCCACCGGCGCCTCGAACAGCACCGGGCAATCGGTGGTCTTGATCTTGCGCGCGTTGAGGCGGCGCACGGTGCGCTCGCCGGCAAGGCGCCCGACCGCCTCGGCGCTTTCCAGGTCGGCCGCGTCGCGCCGCGAGCTGTACCAGTAATCGCGCTGCATGCCCTGGTCTTCGGCAATCACCGCGCAGCTGATGCTATGCCGCGTTGCCGGATAGCCGCCGAGAAAACCCAGGCTGTTGCCGTACATGAACAGCGATTCCTGGGTGGACACCGACGCGCCCTCGGAATTGTCGATGCGCTGGTCCACCGCGAAGGCCGCGGTTTCGCATTCCTTCGCCAGCTCGATCGCCTGTTCGACCGACAACTCCCACGGGTGGTACATGGCCAGATCGGGAATTTCCTTCGCCAGCAGATTCTCGTCGGCGAGCCCGGCGAATTCGTCGCTGGCGGTATAACGGGCGATGCTCACCGCCGCCGCGACGGTGTCCTTGATCGCCTGGGGCGACAGGTCGGAAGTGCTGGCATGGCCGCGCTTGTGGCCGAAATAGACGGTGACGCCGAGGCCCTTGTCGCGGTTGTATTCGATGGTTTCCACCTCGCCGCGGCGCACCGTGACGTTCTGGCCGAAGCCCTGCGACACTTCCGCCTCGCACGCGGTGGCGCCGGCCGACTTCGACTGGTCCAGAATATCGCGCGTGATCTGGCTCAGGGTTTCAATGGAATAGGAAAAACGGGAATCTGCCACAAGCACCTCGAAAGTTTCAGCGGCCGCATGGCGAGGGCTGAATAACGCATTAAAAAGGTTATCATAGCAACTTTGATTCCTTTTGCGAAACCATGACGGACAGAGAAAACCACGCACCCGACGACATGCCGGAAGCGCCGAGCAAAACCAGGCGCAAAAAGGAATCGCACGCGCTGCAGGACATCGGCGAACAACTGGTGGGCCTGAACAAGGAGAGACTGGCCCAGCTCAGCCTGCCGGAGAGCCTGCTGGGTGCGGTCATCGAGGCGAAGCGCCTGCACCGCCACGAAGCGCTGCGCCGCCAGATGCAGTACATCGGCAAGCTGATGCGCAGCGTCGACGACGCGCCGATCCGCGCCAAGCTGGACGAATGGAACAATGTCGTGCGCACCCAGGCGGCCAAGTTCCACCAGGTGGAAGACTGGCGCGACCGCCTGCTGGCGGAGCCGCACGCCCTGAGCGATCTGGCCGCGGAATTCGCCCACGCCGACACCCAGCAAATCCGCACCCTGGTCCGCAACGCCCAAAAAGAAGCCGCCATCGGCAAGCCGCCGAAAAGCAGCCGGGCGCTGTTCAAGTTGCTGCGCGCGGTCATTCTGGACCAGACCGGGCAGGAAGAAGAGATCGCGGGCGACGCGCCCGATGCGGATTAACCTGTAGGGCGATACCGGGCGGGGAATCCGCCGGACCGTCCGGCCGAACGAATTCGGCCCTACAGGCCGACCCTACCCGCCGCGAGCAGGTCGAGCAGCGTTACCGCTTCGCTATTCAGCTGATTCAGCCGGCTACGGATTTCCCCTTCCGACGCACCTTCCTCGCACGCGCTTTCCAGCATCTCCGCCGCGTGCCGCAAGGCGGGCGTGCTGCAGAAGTGGGCGCCGCCGCGCAGCCGGTGCGCCAGCCGGCCGATTTCATCCGGACGGGATTCGGCGCAGGCCGCCTCCAGCTTCTCCAGCGCGGCGGGCAGGTCTTTCGCCAGCATGTCGAGCAGCATGAGCCATCTCGCGGCATCGCCGCCGACCCGCTCGATGCCGTCCGCGGTATCGAACGTCGGCAGGTCGCCCGCCGCAACGGGCGGCCTGGCGGGAGCACCCGTCCTGCGCGGCCCTTCGCCCCCGGGACACCATTCGGCGAGCGTCTCGAACAGGATGGCTTCGTTGACCGGCTTGGCGAGATAGCCGTTCATGCCCGCCTCGATATAGCGGTCGCGGTCGCCGCGCAGGGCGTTCGCCGTCAGCGCCACGATCGGCACGTTTCGGCTGCCCCGGTCCAGCTTGCGGATCTCCCGCGTCGCCGTCAGTCCGTCCATGTCCGGCATCTGGACGTCCATCAGCACCAGGTCGTAGTCGCCGGCCCGGCAAGCCTCGACCGCCGCCATTCCGTCCGCCGCCTGATCGACCTGGACACCGCCCTCCGCGAGCAGGATGGAAACCAGCTTGCGGCTGATATCGTCGTCGTCGACAACCAGCACGCGGGGCGGGCGGCCCAGCCTGACGCGTTGCGACACGTCGCATTGGACGGCCAGGCCGTCCGGCGACGACGCCATGGCGCGGGTCAGCGCGGCGCAGAGTTCCGCATTTTTTACCGGCTTGTTCAGCACGGCGGCAAACCGGGCGACGGCCGGGTCGCTCTCGCCGGTTTTCAGTAGCAGGATGGCTTGCAGGGCAGCGAGGCGCGGGTCGCTTTGGAGGCGGGCAATGAAATCGGCGGGGCTCGAATCCCTCGCCGCGCCATCGAAAATCGCATAATCGAAGGCATTGCCGTTCGCGGCAGCCGCCGCCAGCATGGCGAGCCCCTCCTCCGCGCCGGCCGCCGCGTCTTCTTCCATCCGCCAGGCCAGCAAATCCTCGCGCAGCGATGCCACCATGGCGGCACTGGGGGAAACGATCAGAACGCCGCGGCCTTCCAGCAACGAAGCACAGATTTTGGCGGCCTCCGCCTCGGCCCGTTTCTGCAGCCAGACGCTGAAATGAAAGACGGAACCCTGGCCGGGCTGGCTGCCCACCCCCAGCTTGCCGCCCATCATTTCCACCAGCTTGCGCGAAATCGCCAGGCCCAGGCCGCTGCCGCCATAGCGCCGGGTAATCGAATTGTCGGCCTGACTGAAGGGCTGGAACAGCGTGCCGAGCGCGTCCGGCGAAATGCCGATACCGCTGTCGGAAACGCTGATTTGCACCCTCGCTTCGCCGTCCGTGGCGGCAATCAGGCTCGCCGCCACCTCGATCCCGCCGCGCTCGGTGAATTTGACCGCATTGGCCAACAGGTTGCCCAACACCTGGGCGATCCGGCCGGCGTCGCCGACCAGTTCGGCCGGCACCTCGCGCGCGAAGCGCAGGGTCAATTCCAGCCCCTTGGCATAGGCGTTGGCGCTGTAAAGCGTCATGCAGTCCTCGATCACCTGGCGCAAGTTGAGGGGCGCGCTTTCCAGCGCCAGCTTGCCGGCCTCGATCTTGGAAAAATCGAGGATGTCGTTGATCATCGCCAGCAATCTGTGGCTGGAAATCTCGATGTCGCGCAGATAAGCGCGCTGGGATTCGTTCAGCGGGGTTTTGGCGAGCAGGCCGAGGAACCCGAGCATGCCGTTGAGCGGGGTGCGCACTTCGTGGCTGAGATGCGCCAGGAACTGGCTCTTGGCTTCGCTCGCCAGCTCCGCGTGGAGCTTCCCGCGCATGGCGATTTCCATCTCCCGGTCGCGCCGCCTCAAACCGGCGATGGAAACCCGCATCGCCTCTTTGATCGTGGCGATTTCCTTGTAGGGGGAGTCGTCCGCCACCGCCACATCCAGTTCGCCGTTGGCCAGGCGGCTGAGCGGCCGTTGCAGGTTGAGCAGCGGCATCATGGCGGAGCGGATCAGCAACCGCCCCACCACCACCGCGCCCAGCAGTACCGCACCGAGCAGCAGGCTGACCGCCAGCATGCCATGCAGGATCAGTTCGCGCGAGGGCGCCAGATCCACGCCGATTTCGAGGTAACCGATGGTCTTGCGGGCTTCCCGGCCTGGATTGGCGGAACCCAGGTCGAACAGGCTGTCCACCGGCAGGGAACGGGTCTGGATCGGCGCCAGAACCCGGATCGAGTCCACCGTGAAAAACGAGCGCCGGGACAGGATCAGCGGGGCGGTTGCCCGGTCGAGCTGCAATCCCTTGACTTGGTCGGCGGATAGCCATCCCAACGGCGAGCCGGACGAAACTTTCTTGACGTATTGGCCCAACAATTTCAGGCTCTCCGCCTCGTAGTAGCGGGCGTACAAAATATCCGGGCTGTGCCGGGCACGGCTACGCACCTGCTCCAGGATGATGGGCATATCGGAAAAATATAGCGGCGTGCCCAGTTCGTCGAACTCGCCGGCCCAGCTCACCGCCTGTTTCTTCAGCCCCTCTTCGACCAGATAATGCGCCGACCACCAGAATCCGGCGGTCATCGCGAGATAGGCCAGCACGGCCCAGAACAGGTAAACCCAGGTCATTCTGTTGACCAGGCTGCCCGGTTTCAACCGATTCAAGAATTGCGGCGCAGTTGGCGCCGGCCCACTCCCCAAAATAGCCACTCCCGATTTTTTCTTTTGGCAACAAACGATTATAGACCGATTCCGCGCTTCGCAGTAATACTGCCCAGCGCATCCTGGCGCGCGGGAGCCCCATTGGCCTATAATTCCCGCCCATGAATACCGACATCGAAACACGCATCGGCCTGGTCACCATCAGCGACCGCGCCTCGCTGGGCATTTACGAAGACCAGGGCATCCCGGCGCTCAAAGCCTGGCTGGAAGGCGCCTTGAGCACGCCCTGGCAGGCCGTTGTCCGCCTGGTCCCGGACGAGCAGGCGCTGATCGAACAAGCGTTGCGCCAGCTCGCCGACGAGGAGGGCTGCTGCCTGGTGCTCACCACCGGCGGCACCGGGCCCGCACCGCGCGATGTCACGCCGGAAGCGACGCTGGCCGTGGCGGACAAGGTGCTGCCCGGCTTCGGCGAGCAAATGCGCGCCGTCAGCCTGAAGTATGTGCCCACCGCCATCCTGTCGCGCCAGGTCGGCGCGGTGCGCGGCAAATGCCTGATCGTCAACCTTCCCGGCCAGCCCAAGGCGATCAAGGAAACCCTCGACGGCGTGTTCGCCGCCGTGCCTTATTGCATCGACCTGATCGGCGGCCCCTACCTGGAAACGCGGGAAGAAGTCGTCAAGGCGTTCCGCCCCAAATCGGCCATCCGCCCGAAGAGTTGACCGCCTCTTGCCAATCGCGCCAAAGGAAAGTATTATTGCGCGTTTCATCTGCCCGGCAGAATATTCAAGGAGTTTTTCATGGCAAACAGCGCACAAGCCAGAAAGCGTGCAAGACAGTCCGACAACCAGCGCGAGCACAATGCCAGCCAGCGCTCCGAGTTCCGCACCGCGGTCAAGAAAGTGATCAAAGCCGTTGCCGCGGGCGACAAGGAAGCCGCCAAGTCGGCCTACCAGACCTCGGTCAGCGTGATCGATCGCATCGCCGACAAGAACATCGTGCACAAGAACAAGGCATCCCGCCACAAGAGCCGCCTGAACGCCGCCATCAAGGCGATGGCTTAAAAAGCCGGCGGCAACGCTTGTTGCCGCTACCGCCTGTTTCGCGTGCCCGGCAGGCTCTGTTTGCCGGGCATTTTATTTAGCGGCACCCGCCCTGGCTTTCCGCATTTTTCCCCCGGCGAAACGGCAGATTTCGCTTGCCAGAAGCGCGCATTTCGGCTAAATATAACGGTTTCGAGCTTCTACCGAACCACGGCGGCTGATGCCGCCGTGCGTGTTTTTATTTTCGTGAAGCCATGCCTTAACCTTTAGAGTCATCGACATATGCCATATTCAATGAACACCTATGCCAGACTGCCGGTTGCGTTCGCGCGCGGCGAAGGCGTCTGGCTCTGGGACGAACAGGGCAAGCGCTACCTCGACGCCGTCGCCGGGGTCGCGGTCAACAGCCTCGGACACGCCCATCCCAAGCTGGTTCAGGCGATCTGCGACCAGGCCGGGCAGCTGATCCATACCTCCAACCTTTATCAGATCCCCCGCCAGGAACAGCTGGCCGCCAAGCTCGCACAGCTGTCCGGCATGGACAAGGCATTCTTCTGCAATT
Source organism: Sulfuricella sp. (assembly GCA_023266195.1). GTDB lineage: Bacteria > Pseudomonadota > Gammaproteobacteria > Burkholderiales > Sulfuricellaceae > Sulfuricella. The sequence goes on along the minus strand of JAHFRP010000008.1, from coordinate 28,458 downwards.
CCGGCGCCGAAGCCAACGAGGCCGCGATCAAGCTCGCCCGCTTGCACGGCCACAACAAGGGCATCGAGAATCCGACCATCATCGTGATGGAAAAAAGCTTTCACGGCCGCACCATGGCGACCCTGACCGCCACCGGCAACAGAAAAGTCCAGGCCGGCTTCGAGCCGCTGGTTTCCGGGTTCGTCCGCGTGCCTTACAACGATATCGCCTCGATCAACCAGATCGCCGAACACAACCAGAACATCGTCGCCATCCTGGTCGAGCCGGTGCAGGGCGAAGGCGGCATCCAGGTGCCGCTCCCCGCCTATTTGCAGGAACTGCGCCGCATCTGCGACAGCCGCGGCTGGCTGCTGATGCTGGACGAAGTGCAGACCGGCATCGGCCGCACCGGCACTTTGTTCGCCTTCCAGCAAACCGGCATCAGCCCCGATGTGATGACCCTGGCCAAAGGCCTCGGCGGGGGCGTGCCGGTCGGCGCCTGCCTGGCGAAGGGCGATGCGGCCGAAGTATTCAAGCCGGGCAATCACGGCTCCACCTTCGGCGGCAATCCGCTCGCCTGCGCCGCCGCGCTGGCGACGCTGGAAGCGGTCGAGCAGGACAAGCTCAGTGAGCGCGCCGCCGATACCGGCGCCTTCATCCGCGACGCCATGAACGCGGCGCTCGCCGGCACGCCCGGCTTCGTCCAGGTGCGCGGCATCGGACTGATGATCGGCGTCGAGTTGGACCGCCCCTGCGGCGAACTGGTCAAGCTGGCGCTGGAGAAGGGCCTGATCGTCAACGTCACGGCCGACTCGGTGGTGCGCCTGCTGCCGCCGCTGATCATGACGCGCGACGAAGCGCGGCAGGTGGTGGAATTGCTCGCGCCGCTGATCAAGGATTTCCTGGCGCAAAAATAGCGCAAACTTCGGTGGCTTTATGCAGCTCAAACATTTTCTGCAATTCAAGGACCTGACCCGCGACGAATTCGAATACCTGTTCGAGCGCACGCGCCGGATCAAGGAACAGTTCAAGGCCTACCAGACCTACCATCCGCTGCACGACCGCACGCTGGTGATGATCTTCGAGAAGGCCAGCACGCGCACGCGGCTCTCGTTCGAGGCCGGCATCCAGCAGCTCGGCGGCAGCGCCATCTACCTCAACACGCGCGACTCGCAGCTCGGCCGCGGCGAGCCGGTGGAGGACGCGGCGCAGGTCATCTCGCGCATGAGCGACCTGGTGATGATCCGCACCTTCGAGCAGGACATCGTCGAGCGCTTCGCCGCCCACTCGCGCGTGCCGGTGATCAACGGCCTGACCAACGAATACCACCCGTGCCAGATCATGGCCGACATCTACACCTATATCGAGCAGCGCGGCAGCATCAAGGGCAAGACGGTGGCGTGGATCGGCGACTCCAACAACATGTGCAACACCTGGCTGCAGGCGGCGGAAGTGCTGGACTTCAACGTCCACGTCTCGACCCCGCCCGGCTACGAAGTCGAGCCGGAGCGCGCCGGGCTGTACGGCACCGACCACTACGAAGAATTCACCGACCCGATGGAAGCCGCCAAGGGCGCCGACCTCGTCACCACCGACGTGTGGACCAGCATGGGCTTCGAAGCCGAAAACGAAGAGCGCAAGCGCGATTTCGAAGATTGGCAGGTGGACGCCGACATGATGCGCCTGGCCAAGCCCGACGCCCTGTTCATGCACTGCCTGCCCGCCCACCGTGGCGAGGAAGTCGCGGCGGAAGTGATGGACGGCCCGCGCAGCGTGGTATGGGACGAAGCAGAAAACCGTCTGCACACCCAGAAGGCGCTGATGGAATACCTGCTCCTCGGGCGGGTTTGACGCATAGATTTTCACCGCAGAGGACGCGGAGGACGCAGCGGAAAGGCAACAAGCATTGTTCTTCCTCGCGAGTCCTCCGCGTCCTCCGCGGTTAACGAGTTAATCTTTCTATTGAGAATACCAACATGAGTGGAATCAACAAAGTCGTCCTCGCCTATTCCGGCGGGCTCGACACCTCGGTCATCCTGAAGTGGCTGCAGGACACCTACCAATGCGAGGTCGTCACCTTCACCGCCGACATCGGCCAGGGCGAGGAACTCGAACCGGCGCGCAAGAAAGCGCTGCAATTCGGCATCAAGCCGGAGCAGATCTACATCGACGACCTGCGCGAGGAATTCGTGCGCGATTTCGTCTTCCCGATGTTCCGCGCCAACACCGTCTACGAAGGCGAATACCTGCTCGGCACCTCGATCGCCCGCCCGCTGATCGCCAAGCGGCTGATCGAGATCGCGCACGAAACCGGCGCCCACGCCATCTCCCACGGCGCCACCGGCAAGGGCAACGACCAGGTGCGCTTCGAACTGGGCGCCTACGCCCTGAACCCCGACATCAAGATCATCGCGCCGTGGCGCGAATGGGATCTCCTGTCGCGCGAAAAGCTGTTGGGCTATGCCGAAAAACACGGCATCCCGGTCGAGATGAAGCACAAGCAGGGCGGCAGCCCCTACAGCATGGACGCCAACCTGCTGCACATCAGCTACGAAGGCCGCCACCTGGAAAACCCCGCCGCCGAAGCCGAGGAAGACATGTGGCGCTGGACGGTGTCGCCGGAAAAGGCGCCCGACCAGGCCGAATACCTCGACATCGAGTACGTCAACGGCGACCCGGTCGCGCTCAATGGCGCCAAACTCTCGCCCGCCGCCATGCTGGCCGAGTTGAACCGCCTCGGCGGCAAGCACGGCATCGGCCGGCTCGACTTGGTGGAGAACCGCTACGTCGGCATGAAGTCGCGCGGCTGCTACGAAACCCCCGGCGGCACCATCATGCTCAAGGCGCACCGCGCCATCGAATCCATCACCCTCGACCGCGAAGTAGCGCACCTCAAGGACGACCTCATGCCGCGCTACGCCAGCCTGATCTACAACGGCTACTGGTGGGCACCTGAGCGCAAGACCCTGCAGGTGCTGATCGACGACACCCAGAAGCACGTCAACGGCTGGGTGCGGGTCAAGCTGTACAAGGGCAACGTCATCGTGGTCGGCCGCGACTCCAAGACCGACTCGCTGTTCGACCCCACCATCGCCACTTTCGAGGACGATGCCGGCGCTTATAATCAGGCGGATGCGGGCGGGTTCATCAAGCTCAACGCGCTCAGGATGCGGATTGCGGCAAAACTGCAGAATCGTTAAATTTCGTGAACCGCTGAGGACGCGGAGGTCGCCGAGGAATGACTAAAAAACCTCCGCGTCCCCTGCGCCCTCCGCGGTGAAGCTTTTTTGAAAGGTAAAATCATGACCCAATTCGACAACGTCAGCGTCGTCACCAAGGCCAACGTCTACTTCGACGGCAAGTGCGTCTCCCACACCGTGCTGTTTGCCGACGGCACCAAGAAAACCGTCGGTGTGATCTTCCCCAGCACCTTGACTTTCAACACCGGCCTGCCCGAACTGATGGAAATCAACGCCGGTGTGTGCAAGGTCAAACTGGCCGGCAGCAAGGACTGGAAAACCTACAAGGCGGGCGAGAGCTTCAGCGTGCCGGGCAATACCAGCTTCGAGATCGAGACGGTCGAAATGCTCGACTACGTTTGCCATTTCATCACCGAATCCACCTGCTGCGCGGGGTAAGCGGGTGGGGCGCAGCTTGTAGCCGGTAGCTTGAAGATGCGCGCGAAGCGCGCAGCAAATCGCTACAAGCAACCAGCTACAGCCTACAAGCTCAAACAAAAGGAACCACCATGCCGTCCTTCGACATCGTTTCCGAAGTGGACAAGCAGGAGCTGAAAAACGCCGTCGATCAAGCCAACAAGGTCATCGGCGGACGCTTCGATTTCAAGGGCTCGGATGCGCGCATCGAACAGGCGGATTATGTCCTGACGGTGTTCGCCGACGACAACTTCAAGCTCGATCAGATTCACGACATCGCCAACCAGACCTTCGGCAAGCGCGGCATCGACGTGAGCTGCCTGGACAAGGGCAAGGTCGAGAAAATCAGCGGCAACAAGGTCAAGCAGACCGTCACGGTCAAAACCGGCGTGGAAACCGAACTCGCCAAGAAGATCGTCAAGCTGATCAAGGATTCCAAGCTCAAGGTGCAGGCCAGCATCCAGGGCGAAGCGGTGCGCGTAAGCGGCGCCAAGCGGGATTTGTTGCAGGAAACCATCGCGCTGGTGAAGAAATCCATCACCGACTTTCCGCTACAATTCCAGAATTTCCGGGATTAGGGTGCCCAGAGTCCTCGTTCCCCTCGCTCCAGGCTGCGAAGAAATCGAAGCCGTCACCATCATCGACCTGCTGCGCCGCGCCAGGATCGAGGTGGTTGCCGCCGGACTGGACGACCAGCCCGTTACCGCCAGCCGCGGCGTCCGGCTGATTCCCGACACCACCCTGGACGAAGCGCTGAACCGGGAATTCGACATGATCGTGCTGCCCGGCGGCATGCCCGGCGCGGTCAACCTCAACAACGACCCGCGCATCAAGAATCTGCTCGGGGAAATGGCGGCCCAGGGAAAATACACCTGCGCCATCTGCGCCGCCCCCTTCGTGCTCGGCGAAGCCGGACTGCTCGCCGGCAAATCCGCCACCAGCTACCCCGGCTTTGTCGACAAGATGAACCTGCCCGGCGTGACTTACAAGAACGACCCCGTCGTCATCGACGGCAAGGTGATCACCTCGCGCGGACCGGGCACGGCAATGGATTTCGCCCTCGCGCTGATCGAGGTGCTGGCCGGCAAGGCCAAACGGGAAGAGGTCGAGGCCGGCTTGCAGCGGCCTCAGCACTGAGAGCGTCGCCTGTCACCTGTGGGTACGAGGTTGTAAATAATGCACACCAACGGATTCATGCAGCCAATCTCTTTATTGTGGAACTGGTGTTCAAACGCAGAGGGAGACAGATAACACAGCCGGGCCTGCTCGCGCTGCCGCCTGAAAAATATCTCGATATATTTGGTACTGGCCTGGATGGCCTCGGCGCGAGTTTTGAAGCGTTGGTGATGCGCCAGTTCATTATTGAGCAGTCCCCAGAAGCTTTCCATAGAAGCGTTGTCGTAGCAATTTCCACGGCGCGACATCGAACCCACCATGCCAAACTGATCAAGCAGTTTCCGGTACTCATGGGCGCAGTATTGACTGCCTCGATCCGGGCGGTGGATCGGGCCGCGTGGCGGGTGTTTCTCCACAACACCACGGAAACAGGGACTGGCCAATCGGATTTTTGGTCATGCACCCGCTCGTGGCGTAGCCCACCAAGTGGGCGACGACCCCGCACAACTTCATCGGCAAGGCGGTGGAGTTGGCGAACAGAATCTAACCCGGAAACGGCAGTTTGCAGCCCCTAGGGGCCAGCCTCGGCATCTTGAAACGTTTTATTCCACGCCAAGCCGTCAATCCTTAGGCTCGCCCTCGATGGCGCGGTAATATTCTTCCATCTTCAGCGCCGTCATATGTTTGTGGTAGCCCTTCCAGGCGCGGGAGACAAGCCACCCGGTATAGATAAAGGCGGCGGCGAAGGCGAAGGACAATCCCCAGGCCAATCCGGTGCCGAGCGACAGCTTGAGCATTTCGCCGCGCGGGGCGTTGAACACGTACAGCCCGAGCAGCGGCCCGCCGACGACCGAAACCGCCGCGATCGCGGCGATGTGCTTGAAGATGGTGCGGGTCGGCGGCAGGAAGCTTGCGACCGTGGTGTCGTCGAGGATGGGTTCCATGGCTGCTATTTATAACACACTGAATCCGCCTGGAGTAGCCAGCTACAGCTACCGGCTACTTGCCACGATGGCGCAGATAGCCAATCATTCCCGGCAACAGCGAAACGATGACAATACCGAAAATCACCAAAGTCAGGTTCTGCTTGATCAGCGGGATATTGCCGAAGAAATACCCGGCCAGCACCAGCGAGCCGACCCAGGCCGCGCCGCCGGCGGCGCTGAAGGGCAGGAAACGGCGGTAGTCCATGCGCCCGATGCCGGCGACGAAGGGCGCGAAAGTACGGATGATGGGGAAGAAGCGCGCCAGGATCACCGCCTTGCCGCCGTGCTTTTCGTAGAAGCGATGGGTCTCTTCGAGGTGTTTGGGATTGAGCAGGCGCGAGCCCGTCCGGCTGAACACTTTCGGCCCGACATAACGCCCGATCCAGTAATTGGTGTTGTCGCCGAGGAACGAGGCGGCCACCAGCAGGCCGGCCAATGCCTGGAGTTCCAGGGCGCCGGTGGCGGTCAGCGCGCCGGCCACGAACAGCAGCGAATCGCCCGGCAGAAACGGCGCCACCACCAGGCCGGTCTCGCAGTAAATGATCAGGAACAGGATCAGGTAGATCCAGGCGCCATACTCCTGGGTAAGCAGCAGCAGGTGCTTGTCGAGGTGCAGGACCAGGTCGATGAAAGCGGTCAGCAGTTCCATCAGGGCAAGGCTTCGGCCTCTTCGCCTTCCTTCTTCTCCGGCTTGAGAAAATCCTCGCGCGACACGCCCAGCCACATCACGATCGGGCTCGCCACCAGCACCGAGGAGTAGATGCCGAACACAATGCCGATGGTCAGCGCCAGGGCGAAGTAGAACAGCGCCTCGCCGCCGAAGAACAGCATCGACAGCACCATCAGTTCGGTCATGGTATGGGTGATGATGGTGCGCGACATGGTGCGGGTGATGGCGTTGTCGATCACCTCCGGCACCGATGCCTTGCGCATCTTGCGGAAGTTCTCGCGCACCCGGTCGAACACCACCACCGATTCGTTGACGGAATAGCCCAGCACCGCCAGCACGCCGGCCAGCACGGTGAGCGAGAATTCCCACTGGAAGAAGGCGAAGAAGCCGAGGATGATCACCACGTCGTGCATGTTGGCGATGATCGCCGCCACCGAGAAGCGCCATTCGAAGCGCATGGCGAGATAGGCCATGATGCCGAGGCACACCACCAGGAGGGCGAGCGAGCCGTTTTCATAGAGTTCCTTGCCGACCTGCGGGCCGACGAACTCGACGCGTTTCAGGGTGACGGTGCTGTCCGCGCTTTTCAGCGCCTGGAACACCTGTTCGGACAGCTTGGCGGTACTCACCTCGGCCTTGAGCGGCAGGCGGATCATGACGTCGCGCGCGGTGCCGAAGTTCTGCACCGCGGCATCGTGCATGCCCGCTCCGGCCAGCGTGTCGCGGATCTTGTGTACGTCGGCCTGCTGGCTGTAGCTCACTTCCATCACCGTGCCGCCGGTGAAGTCGACACCCAGATTGAGCCCTTTCAGGCTCAGCGCCGCCACCGCCGCGATGAAGGTCAGCAGCGAAATGATGGTCGTCACCCGCGCATAACTCATGAACGGGATGTCGCGCTTGATGTGAAAAAATTCAATCATTGATCTTTTCCTTGAAGGCTGCCCTCTCCCGAAGCGTGCGAGGGAGCAAACGTGAAGGGCCGCTTGTTTACCCTCTCCCCAACCCTCTGATGAAACTACTAGCCATTCGACTAGGCGGCACAGCCGCCAAGTCGCTGGTTATCCCGCGAGCGGGCGAGGGAGCGAAGGTGAAGGGCGCTTGTTTACCCTCTCCCCAACCCTCTCCCGCGAGCGGGCGAGGGAGCAAAGGTGAAGGGCGCTTGTTTACCCTCTCCCCAACCCTCTCCCGCGAGCGGGCGAGGGAGCAAAGGTGAAGGGCGCTTGTTTATATCGAAACCTTTTCCAGCCTGGCCTTGCGTCCGTACGTCAAATTAACGATGCCGCGCGACACCAGGACGGCGCTGAACATCGAGGTCAGGATGCCAAGGCACAACACCACGGCAAACCCGCGCACCGGGCCGGAGCCGAGCCAGAACAGTGCCACGCCGGCGATGAAGGTGGTGACGTTGGAGTCGAGAATGGTGGCGAACGCGCGCTCGTAGCCGGCGTGGATCGCCGCCTGGGGCGAGGCGCCGTTGCGGATTTCCTCGCGGATGCGTTCGTTGATCAGCACATTGGCGTCGATCGCCATGCCTACCGTGAGCGCGATGCCCGCCATGCCGGGCAGGGTCAGCGTGGCCTGCAGCAGCGACAGCAGGCCGACCAGCAGCAGGACGTTGACCGCCAGCGAGGTGGTCGAGATCAAGCCGAAGAAGCGGTAATAGAACATCATGAACACCGAAATGGCGATGAAGCCATAGATGTTCGAATTGAAGCCCTTGGCAATGTTCTCCGCGCCCATGCTCGGGCCGACGGTGCGTTCCTCGATGATGTCCATCGGCGCGGCGAGAGCGCCGGCGCGCAGGAGGAGCGCGGTATCGCTGGCTTCGGTGGTGGTCATGCGGCCGGAAATCTGCACCCGGCCGCCGCCGATTTCCTCGCGGATCACCGGCGCGGTGATGACTTCGCCCTTGCCTTTTTCGATCAGCAGGATCGCCATGCGCTTGCCCACGTTCTCGCGCGTCACCTGCTTGAAGATGCGCGCGCCGCTGCCGTTCAGGGTGATGTGCACGGCCGGCTCGCCGCTCTGGCCTTCGAAGCCGGGCTGGGCGTCGCTGATGTAGTCGCCGGTCAGCACCACGCCTTTCTTCACCAGCAGGGGCGCGCCCTTGCGCTCGGTGTAAAGCTCGTCGCCGAACGGAATCTGGCCGGTCTGCACCGCGGCAACCACGTCGTGCTCCTCGTCCACCATGCGGATTTCCAGCGTGGCGGTGCGGCCGAGAATGTCTTTCGCCTTGGCGGTGTCCTGCACGCCGGGCAATTGCACCACGACGCGGTCGATGCCCTGCTGCTGGATGATCGGCTCGGCCACGCCGAGTTCGTTGATGCGGTTGCGCAAGGTAGTGATGTTCTGCTGCAGGGCGAATTCCTGGATGCGCTTTTGCGCCTGGAGCTTGAGCGTGCCCAGCAGCTTGAACTCGGCCCCGTCGCTCTGCTCTTTCAGCAGGAGATCCGGCGCGGTCTTCTGCAATTCCTCCCCGGCCTTGGCGCGCGAATCGGCGTCGCGGAATTTGATCTCCACCGCCTGGTCCTGGCGCGAGACCCCGGCATAAGCGATTTTCTTCTCGCGCAGCGTGGTGCGGATGTCGCCGGTGTAGCTTTCGAGCGACTTGGTGATCGCGGCCTTCATGTCCACCTGCAGCAGAAAATGCACGCCGCCGCGCAAGTCCAGGCCCAGGTACATCGGCAACGCGCCCAGGCTGGACAGCCACTTGGGCGAACTGGGAAGCAGGTTGAGCGCCACCACGAAATTTTCGCCCAGCTGGGTCTGGAGCAGGTCTTTGGCCTTGATCTGGGTGTCGGTGTCGGCAAAGCGCGCCTTCACTCCGGTACTGTCGAAAGAAATGCCCTGGTAGGCAAGGCTGTTCTTCTTCAGCGTCTCCACGACCTGGTTCAGCAGCGACTGATCCACCTTGGTCATGCCGCGCAGCGGCGAAACCTGGACCGCGGGCGATTCGCCGAAGAAGTTAGGCAGCGTGTAGATCAGGCCGAACAGGATCGCCGCGGCGATGACGAGATATTTCCAAAGGGGGTAACGGTTCATTCGACAAACTCCGTGAGGAGCGAGGAGCCAGGAGTTAGGAGTCGGGAGTGGAGAGGGCGGCTCTTCACTCTTCACTCCCCACTCCTCACCACTCACTAGATTCCTTTGATCGTGCCCTTCGGCAACAGGGTGGTAACGGCCGATTTCTGCACGTTGATCACCACGCCGTCGGCGACTTCCAGGCCGATATAGGCTTCGCTCACTTTTACCACCTTGCCCAGTTCGCCGCCGGCGGTAACGACTTCGTCGCCTTTCTGCAGCGAGTCGATCATGTTCTTCTGTTCCTTGGCGCGCTTCATTTGCGGCCGGATCATCATGAAGTAGAACAGCACGAAAATCACGATCAGGGGCAGGAACTGCATCAGGCCGCTCATCGGGTCGGCCGGCGCGCCGTCGGCGGCGTGTGCGAGGCTAATCAGCATATCGGTTCTCCATCACGAAAAATAACGGCGCATTCTAACATGCGGATGCGGTGCGCGCTCGCTTAAACTCCTGCACGAATTCGGCAAAGCGCCCCTGTTCGATGGCCAGGCGCAGACCCCGCATCAGCTCCTGATAGTAGTGCAGGTTATGGATGGTGTTGAGGCGCGCGCCGAGGATCTCGCCGATGCGATGCAAATGGTGCAGATAGGCACGGGTAAAGTTGCGGCAGGTATAGCAGCTGCACTCCTCGTCCAGCGGGCGCAGGTCGAGCCGGTATTGCGCGTTCTTGATCTTGACCGTGCCGAAGCGGGTGAACAGCCAGCCGTTGCGGGCATTGCGCGTCGGCATCACGCAGTCGAACATATCCACGCCGCGCGACACCGCATCGACGATGTCCTCCGGCGTGCCCACGCCCATCAGGTAACGCGGCCGATCCGCCGGCATCTGCGGAGCGACGTGATCGAGAATGCGCAGCATGTCTTCCTTCGGCTCGCCCACCGAGAGGCCGCCGATGGCGTAACCGTCGAAGCCGATCTGCGCCAGCTCGCGCAGCGATTCGTCGCGCAGGCTCTCGTGCATGCCGCCCTGGACGATGCCGAACAGCGCGTTGGGATTACCCTCGTGGGCTTTTTTCGAACGTTCCGCCCAGCGCAGCGAAAGCCGCATCGAATCGCCCGCCTGCTGCAGGTCTGCCGGGTGGGGAGTGCATTCGTCGAAGATCATCACGATGTCGGAATTCAGCACCTTCTGGATGCGCATCGACTCTTCCGGCGTGAGAAAGCAGCGGTCGCCGTTGACCGGCGACTGGAACTTCACCCCTTCTTCCGTGATCTTGCGCAGCTCGCCCAGGCTGAATACCTGGAACCCGCCGCTGTCGGTCAGGATCGGTCGGTTCCAGCCCATGAAGCGGTGCAGGCCGCCGTGCGCCTCGATCACCTCCAGCCCCGGCCGCAGCCACAGGTGGAACGTGTTGCCGAGGACGATATGAGCATCGATGTCCTTCAATTCGACCGGCGACATCGCCTTGACCGAACCGTAAGTGCCGACCGGCATGAAGGCGGGAGTCTCGACCCGGCCGTGGGCCAGGGAGAGCGTGCCGCGACGAGCGGGGCCGTCGGTGGCGATCAAGCTGAAATCCATTAAGAAACCTTCTATCCTTCCAAAAAGCTATTGAACCGCGGAGGGCGCAGAGGAATTCAAAAGCCATACAACGTATTCACCCGGCGGTGACACGCTATGCTTTTTGGCATCCTTTGTGTATCTGATTTTCCTCCGCGGCCTCCGCGGTGGAATGTCGTTTAGTAAATCTATTTCTGCGTTTTCATGATACTCATCGCCGCGGCGACCAGCGACCCCATCTCGGCCAAGTTGCCCGGCAATATCAGCGTATTGCCTTCTTTGGCCACGCCAGCGAAAGCTTCCACGTATTTCTCGGCAACCTTGAGGTTGACCGCGTTCATGCCGCCGGGCGCTTCGATCGCCTCGGCCACCTTGCGGATCGCCTGGGCATTGGCGTCGGCCACTGCCTTGATCGCCTCGGCCTCGCCCTGGGCACGGTTGATGGCCGCCTGCTTCTCGCCCTCGGATTTGGCGATGGCGGCCTGCCGGGCGCCGGTAGCCAGATTGATTTGTTCCTGCTGCTTGCCTTCTGAAGTCGCGATGACCGCCCGCTTTTCGCGCTCGGCGGTGATCTGGGCCTGCATGGCGTGGAGAATTTCCTTGGGCGGGGTCAAGTCCTTGATCTCGTAACGCAGCACTTTCACGCCCCAGCTCGAAGCCGCATCGTCCAGCGCGGCAACCACGGCGCGATTGATGTCGTCGCGCTCCTCGAAGGTCTTGTCCAGTTCCATCTTGCCGATCACCGAGCGCAGGGTGGTCTGGGCCAGCTGGGTGATGGCGAGGACATAGTCGCTGGTGCCGTAGGATGCCCGCTGCGGATCGGTCACCTGAAAATAGAGAATGCCGTCCACTTGCAACTGCGTATTGTCCCGGGTAATGCATATCTGGCTCGGCACATCGAGCGGCACTTCTTTGAGGATGTGCTTGTAGGCGACCCGATCGATGAACGGCACGACGACGTTGAGGCCGGGCTGCAGCACGCCATGGAAGCGCCCCAGGCGCTCCACCACCCAGGCATGCTGCTGCGGCACGACCTTGAGTGCCTGGACGATGAAGACTACCGCCGCCAGCAGGATAAACAGTCCGATTTCCATGGTTTCTCCTTTTGAGTTATGAGTGGTCAGTGGTCAGTCACAGCCAGTTCGTCGCGCTTTGGGTTCGACTGATAACTGACCACTGATTACTTGCTTAGATGGGTCAGAATCAGCATGGAACTGCGCATGGCCTTGATGTAGAGCGGTCCTTCGCGCGGCGTATCGGCGGATTCCAGCTCGGCATCCCATTCCGCGCCGCGGTAATTCACCCGCGCCGATCCGTTTTCCCGCCAGGCCACGACCTGCACCGGCTGGCCGATGTCCAGGCTTTGGCTATCTGGTTGGGCAAGGCTGACGCTCTTCGAACGGCGCAGGATCGCGATGCCGACCACGCCGGCCACCGCGCTCAAAATCAGCTGCGCCGGCACGCCGAAACCCAGCACCGCCGCGACACCGCCCAGCGCCAGGGCGATCGACAGCATCAGCAGGTAAAATGTCCCGGTCGCCATCTCCAGCGCCAGCAAACCCAGGGCAAGCAGAAACCAGTAAACGTAGGGCGCCATTTTTATCTCCCTTTTTTGTTGGCCAATCTTAACAGATAACGCTTCGACTACGATTTTACCGGCGCTACCGCCGTTCGATCAGCATCGCGTCGCCGTAACTGAAAAACCGGTAGCGCCCCTCCACCGCGTGGCGATAGGCGCGGCGGATGTTGTCCATGCCGCCGAAGGCCGAAACCAGCATCAGCAGCGTGGACTTGGGCAGGTGAAAGTTGGTGAGCAGGCGCTCGACCACCCGGAAGCGGTAGCCGGGAAAAATGAAGATATTGGTGTCGCCGCTGCCCGCCGCCAGCTCGCCGCCGGCCGCCGCGGATTCGAGCGCGCGCAGGGAGGTCGTGCCTACCGCCACCACCCGTCCGCCCGCCGCTCTGGCCTGGCGGATCAGGTCCACCGTGCGCTGCGGCACGGTATAGCACTCGCTGTGCATGTGGTGGTCGGCGATCTCCTCCACCCGCACCGGCTGGAACGTGCCGGCACCGACATGCAACGTGACATAGGCGGTGCGGACGCCCTGCGCATCGAGCGCCGCCAGCATCGCCGGATCGAAATGCAGCCCCGCCGTCGGCGCGGCGACAGCGCCGGGCTCGCGCGCGTAAACCGTCTGGTAGCGGGTCTCGTCCAGGGCTTCCGGGGCATGCGCGATGTAGGGCGGCAGCGGCAGGCTGCCGTACTGCTCCAGCAGCTCCAGCAGCGGCGTTTCCCCGGCAAAGCGCAGGCGATAAAGCTCGCCCTGCCGCTCCTCCACCGTCGCCGCCACATGGCCAGCCAGGAGCAGGCCCGAGCCCGGCTTGGGCGCGTGGCTGGCGCGGATGTGAGCGAGCGCGCAATGCGCGTCCAGCACCCGCTCCACCAGAACCTCCAGCCTGCCGCCGCTGTCCTTCACCCCGAACAGCCGCGCCTTGATCACGCGAGTATCGTTGAACACCAGCACATCATTGGCATAGAGAAATTGCGGCAGCTCGGCGAATTGCCGGTCTTCCAGCACGCCGCCGGCACCGTCCAGGCGGAGCAGGCGGCTCTGGCGGCGTTCCTGGGCGGGGATTTGCGCGATCAGGTCGGGAGGGAGGTCGAAATCAAAATCGCTGGTTTTCATGTGAATAAACTTGCCGATAATTTTTTTTTAGATGATAATTCGCGTCTTCCAGACCAGCCGGGATGGCGGAACTGGTAGACGCACGGGACTCAAAATCCCGCGCTAGCAATAGCGTGCCGGTTCGATTCCGGCTCCCGGCACCACAGATTACCTCTCGCGGATGGAAGCTCATTTTCCGGAAGCACCGCTTTTGCCCCTCTGCCCGGACAAGTTATCCAGACCGGAACGGCTTGCCGATTTTTCGGCTTTTTCGGCCGCCTCGGCAATTTGCCTGTAGTCGTCGGAATCCTTGGGCATGATTTTCAGCAGGCGGCGCCAATACGCCGCCGCCTGGGCAAAATTCCCGGCCTGGTAAGCGGCGGCGCCGGCCAGGCTCAGCGCCTTCTCGTCTTTTTCGTCCAGCTTCAGCGCCTTGCCGATCAGCTCCAGCGGCTTGCCTTGCATGCTTCCGCCTTGCCCCATGGCGAGCGCTTCGGCGTAATCCGCCAGGATACGGGGATCGTCCGGCGCCAGCGCGGCGGCTTTGGCCAGCGCCGGCGCCGCCTCGCCGAAACGGCCGAGCGCGGCGTAGGAGCGCCCCAGCATGGCCCAGCCCTCGGCATTGTCCGAATGCTTTTTCAGCTTGGCTTCGAGGGAGGCCAGCAGCGGCGCCACATCGTGCGGCGCGTCCGACTCGGCGCCGGGCGGAGGCATCAGCAGCGCGCCGGGGTTGCCCAGCGCCATATACATCGCCACGGCCAGCACCGGTATCGCCAGCGCCAGCGCATATCCCGCCCAGCGCCCGGCCGGGCCGCCCGGCTCGGCGGCGGATTCCCGCGGCACGTCGTCGCTCAGGCGTTTCTCGATTTCGCGCCGGGCTTCCTCGTATTGCGGCGCGGCCAGTTCGCCGCTGTCGAGGTCGGCCAGCAGCTCGGCCAGCTGGTCGCGATAGATGGCGATGTTGGCCTCCTTGCCGTCAACCCGGCCAAGCTGCGGACTGCGCCGCAGCAGCGGCGGCAGGACGAAGGCCAGCGCCGCGCCGATCAGCGCCAGAAAGCTTGCCGCGAACAGCGAAATGGTCCAGGAATCGGTCATGACACGCTTCCCCCGTCATCGAGAAGCGCCGCCACGCGCCGCTTCTCTTCGTCGGACAGGGACTCGCCGGCCAGGCGCTCGCCGCGCCGCTTGAAGTAGACGTAGAAGCCGCCCGCCGCGCCGGCCAGCAGCGCGAACGGGCCAAACCACAACAGCCAGGTGAGCGGCTTGAGCGGCGGCTTGTACAGCACGAAATCGCCGTAACGCTGGGTGAGATAGGCGATCACCTGCTCGTCGCTCTTGCCGGCGCGCAGCTGCTCGCGGATTTCCTGGCGCAGGTCCTCCGCCAGATCGGCATGGGAGCCCGCCAGCGATTCGTTCTGGCAGACCAGGCAGCGCAGATCCTCGGACAGCCGGATCATGCGCTGCTCCAGCACCGGATCCTGGGCCAGCGGCTTCGCCTCGCCCGCCATGGCGGCGAGCGGGAGCCATAGCACAAGGGTCAAAAGGCACCGCCTCATTTTTTCAGCTCCCTCACCAGCGGCAGGATCTTGTCCTCCAGGTTTTCACGGGTGAGCGGGCCGGTCAGTTTGTAGCGGATCACGCCGGCTTTGTCGATCACATAGGTTTCAGGCACGCCGTACACGCCGAAATCGATCCCCACCCGCCCGTCGCGATCGACCACGGTCGCCGCGTAGGGATTGCCCAGCCGGTTCAGCCAGGCTTCCGCGTCCGCCGGCCGATCCTTGTAGTCCATGCCGTAAACCGGCACGATGGCCCGCTGCGCCAGGTCCAGCAGCGTTTCATGCTCCTCCCGGCAGGATGCGCACCACGACGCCCACACGTTGAGCAGCCACACCTTGCCGCGCATCTGGGTCGGGCCGAACCGGCCGGCCGGATCGGCCAGCACGGGAAGGCTGAAAGCGGGTGCCGGCTTGCCGATCAGCGGCGACGGCACCTCGTGCGGATCGAGCTTGAGGCCGACCGCGAGGAAGCCCACCAGGATGATGAAAACGGCGAGGGGAATGAGGAAGCGTTTCATGATTTTTCTGCTTTCTTGCGAGATGTACGGTAGCGCCGGTCGGTGATCGCCAGCAATCCCCCGAGCGCCATCAGCACCGCGCCGATCCAGATCCACACCACGAACGGCTTGTGGAACAGCCGCACGCTCCAGGCGCCGCCGTCCAGCGGCTCGCCCAGCGCGGCGTAGAGGTCGCGGGTGAAGCCGTAATCGATCGCCGATTCGGTCATCGGCATGCCGGATGAAATGTACGCACGTTTTTCCGGGTACAGGGTCGCGACCGTCCGGCCGTCGCGGCTGACCTCCAGCTTGCCGCGCGACGCCCTGTAATTCGGCCCGTCCAGCTCTTTCACACCGCCGAAGCGGAAGGTATAGCCCTGCAAGGTGGCGGTGTCGCCCTCGCCCATGCGCAGGTTGCGCTCGGTTTCGTAGGACGACACCATGGTGATGCCGATCACCGTGACCGCCACGCCCAGATGGGCGAGGTTCATGCCGTAAAAGTTGGCCGACCAGCCGGAAGCGGCGCGCAGCCTGCCGCGCAGGTTGACGGCGACGGCCGCCGCGATCCACAGCGCAAGCAGGATGCCGAGCGCAACCATCGGCTTCCATGCGCCCAGCGTCAACGGCAGGAGCAAAGCCACGACGACGCTGGCGCCGAAGCCCCATTTCAGGCGGGAAGCCAATTCCGGCATATCCGCCTGTTTCCACCGCGCCAACGGGCCGACGCCGGTCAGGAACAGCAGGGGCAGCACCAGCGGCACGAACACGCTGTTGAAATAGGGCGGCCCGACCGAAATTTTGCCCAGGCCGAGCGCATCGACGAACAGCGGATAAAGCGTCCCGAGCAGCACCGATCCGGTCGCCGTCAACAGCAGGATGTTGTTGGCCATCAGGAAGGATTCGCGCGACACCAGCGCGAAGCGCCCACCCAGGCCGACCTGCGCGGCGCGCACGGCGAACAGCAGGAGCGAGCCGCCGATCACCACGGCGAGGAAGGCGAGGATGAACAGCCCGCGCGCCGGGTCGGTGGCGAAGGCGTGCACCGACGAGAGCACGCCGGAGCGCACCAGGAACGTGCCGAGCAACGACAGCGAAAACGCGGCGATGGCGAGAAACACGGTCCACGCCTTGAAGCTGCCGCGCTTCTCGGTCACCGCCAGCGAGTGGATCAGCCCGGTGCCCACCAGCCACGGCATCAGCGAGGCGTTCTCGGTCGGGTCCCAGAACCACCAGCCGCCCCAGCCCAGCTCGTAATAGGCCCACCAGCTGCCCATCATGATGCCCAGCGTCAGGAACACCCACGCCGCCGTGGTCCAGGGCCGCGACCAGCGCGCCCAGGCGGCGTCGAGCTTGCCCGACAGCAGCGCGGCGATGGCGAAGGCGAAGGCTACGGAAAAACCGACATAGCCCATGTACAGCATGGGCGGATGCGCCACCATGCCCGGATCCTGCAGCAGCGGGTTGAGGTCGGAGCCCTCCGTCGCGGCGGGCAGGAGGCGAATGAAGGGATTGGAGGTGGTCAGCATGAACAGCAGGAAGCCGCAGCTGACCAGCCCCATCACGCCGATCACCCGCGCCACCATGGCGTCGGGCAGATGGCGGCTGAACAGGCTCACCGCCACGGTCCACAAGCCGAGGATGGTCGCCCACAGCAACAGCGAACCCTCGTGCGAGCCCCAGGTCGCGGTGAAGCGGTAAACGGCGGGCAGGCGCGAGGAGGAATGCTGGGCGACGTTGAGGACCGAAAAGTCGCTGGCCAGGAACGACCACGCCAGGCAGCCGAAAGCGACAGCGAGGAACAGGAACTGGGCACGCGCCGCCGGCCGCGCGAGCGCGATCCAGGCCGGGATGCCGCGCGCGGCGCCGACCAGCGGAAAAATGCTCTGGGTCAGCGCCATCAACAGCGCCAGGATAAGGGCGAAATGGCCGAGTTCGGGAATCATCGTTTTCCTTGAGGAGCAACCAGCGTTTTCTGCGCCTTCTGCGCCTGGTCCAGCGCACTGGCGGCTTCCGGCGGCATGTAGTTCTCGTCGTGCTTGGCCAGCACCTGCTCCGCCGCGAACACGCCGCCGTCGAGGCGGCCTTCCGCCACCACGCCTTTGCCTTCCTTGAACAGGTCCGGCAGGATGCCCTTGTAGGTCACGGCGATGGTATTGGCCGTATCGGTGACGCGAAAATGGGCGGTGACGCCGTCGGCCTCGCGCGACAGGCTGCCTTTTTCGACCAGCCCGCCGACGCGGAAGGCGCGCTCGCGCGGCGCCTCGCCCTTCGCCACCTGGGTCGGGGTGAAGAAAAACACCAGGTTGCTGCGGAAGGCGTTGAGCACCAGCGCCGCCACCGCAGAGAGTCCGAGCACCGCCACCGCCACCAGCAGCAATTTTTTATGCCGCGTCTTCATCGTTCTCTGCCTTGCCAAATTTGATCGTCCGCCGCACCAAGGTCAGCGCCTTTTTGCGACGCGCGCCCAGCAGCAGGATTTCGCCGGCGATCAGGAGCGCGGTCACGCCGAACGAGCCCCACACGTACAGGGCGTAGCCGCCCATGTGAATAAATTCCGACAAACTGTGCCAGTTCATGCCAACCATATCAAATGCCTTCCACGTTTGTCCCTTCCCCTTCAAGGGGAAGGTTAGGATGGGGATGGGGTTCCGCCCCCAGCATTTGAGCCACCCACTGGCTGTTGCGTTCGCGCTCCAGGATGATGCAGCGCACCCGCGAGAGCGCCGCCGCGATGGCGTACATCCACACCGCCAGCGCCATCACCAGCATCCCCGCCAGCATGACGGCGGCCATGCTCGGCGCCGTGTTCAGGCTCACCGAGGCGCCCTGGTGCAGGGTGTTCCACCATTTGACCGAGAAATAGATGATCGGCACGTTGACCACGCCCACCAGCGCGATCAGCGCCCCGGCGCGATCGGCGCGGCGCGGATCGTCGATCGCCGCCTGCAGCGCCATGAAGCCGAGATACAGGAAAAACAGGATCAGCTCGGAAGTCAGGCGCGCATCCCACACCCACCACGCGCCCCAGGTCGGCTTACCCCACAGCGCGCCGGTCCACAGCGAAACGAAAGTCAGCATGGCGCCGGTCGGCGCCAGCGCGCTCGCCATCATGAACGACAATCGGGTATTGAAGGCCAGTCCCAACGCCGCCCAGCCCGCCATCGCGAGGTAGATGAACATCGACATCCAGGCTGCCGGCACGTGGATGAAAATGATGCGGTAAGCCTCGCCCTGCTGAAAATCGGTGGGTGCCAGGAAAAACGAGACATACAGCCCCGCCGCGCCGAGCAGCGCGGCGGCGGCGTAGAACCAGGGGATCAGCCGGCCGGCCAGGACGTAGAAGGTGGCCGGGGAAGAATATTTATATAGGTTGAATCCGCTCATTATTCGCACAGGCGTAGGAGCGGCCTCCCGGCCGCGAAACGGCGTATCGCGGCCGGGAGGCCGCTCCTACAATTTCCTCTCATTCGATTGAAATCCGCAACGCCGCCGCCACCGCCCACGGCGTCAGCATGAAAGCCAGGATCAGGATACCGCCCAGCAGGGACAGGTGCGCCTCGCTACCCAAGCCGGAAATCGCGCCGTCCACCGCGCCGGCGCCGAAAATCAGCACCGGGACGTAGAGCGGCAGCACCAGCAGCGACACCAGCACTCCGCCGCCGCGCAGCCCCAGCGTCAGCGCCGCGCCGATCGCGCCGATCAGGGACAACGCCGGCGTGCCGAGCAGGAGCGACCACATCAGCACCGCCAGCTCCGCGCCGGACAGGCCGAACTGGATGCCCAACACCGGCGCCATCAAAATCAGCGGCACCCCGCTCACCAGCCAGTGCGCCAGAATCTTGCCGGCGATCCACACCACCGGCGACGTCGGCGTCAGGATCAGCTGTTCCAGCGTGCCGTCGGCGTGATCGGCGGCGAACAGCCGGCCGAGGGAAAGCATCGCCGCCAGGAGGGCCGCCACCCACACCACGCCCCCGCCCATCAGGTGCAGCAGCTTGGGGTCGGGGCCGACGCCGAGCGGAAACAGGCTGGCGACGATGACGAAAAAGAACAGCGCGGTGAGCGCGTCGCCGCGCCGCCGCATGGCCAGCGTCAATTCGCGCCGCAGCAGGGCAGAAATGGCATTCAATCGCCTAGCCCCGAAAAATATAAGCTTTTGTCATGGATGCGGCTATCGCATTGTTTTACCTGCATGTTCATGACAATTGCAGCGTCTTGGGCACGACGCCCGCGACGGCGACCGGCTGATGCGTAGTCAGCATGACCATGCCGCCCTTCGCCAAATGTTCGCCGAGCAGGGATTGCACCAGATGCAGGGCGGCCTGGTCGAGCGCCGTGAGCGGCTCGTCGAGTATCCACAGCCGCGCCCGAGTGAGCAGCAAACGGGCCAGCGCGACGCGGCGCCGCTGCCCCTGCGAGAGGGATCGGGCCGGCAGATCCAGGCAATGGCCCAGGCCGAGGTAGCCCAGTGCGCCCTTCACGTCATCCCGCCCGGCCGGAAACCCGGCGAGCCGGCAGGCCAGATCGAGGTTTTCGAAAGCGCTGAGGTCTTCCTTGACGGCCGGGGCATGGCCGAAATAGACCATGTCGGCGTGATAACGCTCGCGGCAGGAAGCGATGGCCTCGCCGTGCCACGAGATTTCACCGAACTCCGGCGCCAGCAGCCCGCACACCATGCGCAGCAGGCTGGTCTTGCCGCTGCCGTTGGCGCCCTGGACCAGCAGCAGTTCGCCCTCGCCCAGGGCAAAATCCAGGCGACTGAACAGCGTGCGCTCGCCCCGCACGCAGGCGAGGCTTTTCCCTTCCAGCATCAAAGTGCCCAAGATGGTTTTCGAGAGGGAAGATTGTACTGGTAAACTAGGCGCTTTATCCATCAGCCTTTCCGATGCCCTCTTCCGCCCAGCGCATTCTTCTCGATGTCTTCGGCTATCCGTCCTTCCGCGGCGAGCAGCAGTCCGTCGTCGAGCACGTCGCGGCGGGAGGCGATGCGCTGGTGCTGATGCCGACCGGCGGCGGCAAATCGCTGTGCTACCAGATTCCCGCCCTGCTGCGCGCCGGCGCCGGCATCGTGGTCTCGCCGCTGATCGCGCTGATGCAGGACCAGGTGGACGCCCTGCGCCAGCTCGGCGTCAAGGCCGCCTTTCTCAATTCCAGCCTGTCCGCCGACGACGCGCGCGAGGTGTTCGGCTGTCTGGTGCGCGGCGAGCTGGACATGCTGTACGTGGCGCCGGAGCGGCTGCTGATGCCGAATTTCCTGTCCGCGCTGGAACAGGTCGAAGCCGGGCCGGGCCTGGCGCTGTTCGCCATCGACGAGGCGCATTGCGTGTCGCAGTGGGGCCACGATTTCCGCCCGGAATATCGCGAGCTGACGGTGCTGCACGAGCGCTTTCCGGCGGTGCCGCGCATCGCGCTCACCGCCACGGCGGACGCGCCGACCCGGCGCGAGATCGTCGAACGACTCAAGCTCGAAGACGCGCGCCAGTTCGTCTCCAGCTTCGACCGCCCCAACATCCGCTACCGCGTCACGCAGAAAGCCAACGCGCGCAAGCAGCTGGCGGCCTTCCTCGAAGCCGAGCACGCCAACGACGCCGGCATCGTCTATTGCCTGTCGCGCAAAAAAGTCGAGGAAACCGCCGCCTGGCTCAAGGAACAGGGCTGGGATGCGCTGCCCTACCACGCCGGGCTGGATGCCGCCGTGCGGGCGGGCAACCAGAAGCGCTTCCTGCGCGAGGAAGGCGTCATCATGGTCGCCACGGTCGCCTTCGGCATGGGCATCGACAAGCCCAACGTGCGCTTCGTCGCCCACCTCGACCTGCCCAAGAGCATGGAAGGCTACTATCAGGAAACCGGCCGCGCCGGGCGCGACGGGCTGCCCGCCGACGCCTGGATGACCTACGGCCTGGCCGACGTGGTGTCGATGCGCCAGATGCTCAGCACCGGCGACGCCCCGGAGGAGCGCAAGCGGCTGGAATTGCGCAAGCTCGACGCCCTGCTCGGCTTCTGCGAATCCACCGCCTGCCGGCATCAGGCCATTTTGCGCTATTTCGGCGAAGAGCACCCCGGCGGCTGCGCCCAGTGCGACAACTGCCTCGAACCGGTCGATACCTGGGACGCCACCCAGGCCGCGCAGATGGCGCTGTCCTGCGTCTACCGTACCGGCCAGCGCTTCGGCGTCGGCCACCTGATCGACGTGCTGCTCGGCAAGGCCACGCCGCAGGTCGAAAAATTCCGCCACCAGCAGCTCACCACCTTCGGCATCGGCCAGACTCTCAACCAGGCGCAGTGGAGCAGCGTCTACCGCCAGCTCGTCGCCGCCGGCCTGCTCGAAGTGGACATGGAAGCCTACGGCGGCCTGCGCCTGACCGAAGCCGCCCGCCCGGTACTGCGCGGCGAGCAGGAAGTATGGCTGCGGCGCGATGCCGAGCCGGCCAGGCGCAAAGTGAGCCGTGCCGAGCGCGGCGCCCGCGCGCGCGAAGCCTTCGCCGGCGCCAACGACGACCCGCTGTGGACCGCGCTCAAGGCCAAGCGCATGGAACTCGCCCGCGAACAGGGCGTGCCGCCCTACGTGATCTTCCACGACAGCACCTTGCTGGAAATCCTGAACGCCAAGCCGGGAACCCTGGCCGAGCTGGGCCGCATCAGCGGCGTCGGCCAGGCCAAGCTGGCGCGGTACGGAGAGGCATTTCTGGACATGCTGAAAGCGTATGAGGCGAAAGAAGGCGCTGACTAAAAGCGGCCATATTCAGGCACACGCCGAATAAGCTTCAATCAGGCAAAAAGCAGGATTTGATCGGAAAGCTACCCGCCCTCCGGTACGTCGCGACGAACGAAACCGCAAAATCGGCATCCTTCCTGAACATGGGAACGGCCACTAAATATTGAAGCTCCGCCAGTCCCACGCAAGCGTGAATCCAGTATCGACAAGGCCGCTGGATTCCGGGTCGGGTCTGGAATGACGATATTCAATTAATGGCCGAATCAATAATCCTAAGAAACCTCAGTTGGACGGGCTGGAGTGTGCGGTTTCGCGGGTACCCTAAAGGACTCCGACTTTCTACGAGCTGAAGCTCGTGAAAGATCGTATGCAGGGCTAGGAGCCTGTCGGACTTGAAGAATCGAAGCGCAGAGGGTCAAGCAGGCAAGCCGCGAAGCGGATGCTCGCAAAATTCGGCTGGGCGAGGACAGATTTTGCCGGTTTTGCCGGTCAATAGTTGTTCTATTGACCAAAAAAGCGGCGAAATATGGACCGGCCAGGCGGATTTGCAGCCGATTTCCTTCAAGTCCGACAGACTCCTAGGATAATTACCCTTCTCGCCGAAAAATGCTCATCAACGATCCATTGTTCGCATGCGCATATCTTAATCAATTTGATTATAGATTGCTGTTAAGCGGTGGCCGTCTTCGGGTAAAGTCGATCATGTATGAAAAATAACATGTACTCTATCCTGCACCGGGTCTGTTCCTTGCAAACGAAGCACCTGCCGATGCTCCAGACCCTGGTGGATTACAACATCGCGATTACCATCGGCTTCCATCAGGAAGCCGGCGCGCCGCTGACCCTAAAGCGTTTGCTTCTGCTTGGCCTTTCTTCCTCCGCCACCGTCCAGCGGCGGCTCAATCGGTTGATCACTCTCGGCGTCATACGGAAAGACAGCAACCCGAGCGACGGGCGCATGCTGGAACTGAAGATCACCTCGCTCGGCAACCGCCTGTTTTCCAGATACCTGAAACTGCTCAAGCAGATCGCCGGCAATCCGGGGCAGCCGACGTCTACGGCATCGGCCCCGGAATACCTACCCGAAATGTTCCTCATCACGATGGGGCCGGATATTCGCGCCTGCGGAACCTGTTCCTTTTGGGGGGGCGCAAGGGAACTGCGATCAGGCGTGTTCAACATAGTCGAGGACAACGAGGGAATTTGCCGCCAGCGGGCCGACCGCGGGGTAAATATCCTGCAAACGCTCACGCCGCCGTCTCAGCACGAGCACTGCGAGTTCTGGCAACTCGCCGAAGCCGACTCTTAAGCCAAAGTTCACAGCCCGACCGGCGCGCCATGCCCAACAGCATCTTGCTCAGAAAAACCCTGATAAAAATCGTCCACAAGCACGGAAGCACGGTTTATTATTGCCCCGAGCGGTTTAAAGCCGCCCTGCTCGCCCACGAAATAGACCACCCGGTTCTGCTTGATCTTCTCGGTGAATCGGTCCGGCTCGAAGTGCCGCCCGAACTGCTCAGGTTGAGCGCCAAATCGCAACTATTCATCGTCGTCCAGCGCCTGCGTGACTACTTTCAGCGCCGCATAGCCGGCATCAGCGCCAGCCAGGCCGAATGGGTAGTGGCAACATGGGCCATGGCGCTCGGGCTTTCGCCCTATGAGGAAGCGCCGTACCCGATGCGGGATTGAGGACGGCCAGCGTCAACGGGTCAGCCGGAGCCGCACCCACGAACGGCTCCCGCATCCGGCCATTCCAACAAGGCGTGCCGTCGGGTTAAACTGGCGCCCATCTTCATTCACCAACGCAACGCCTTGGCGCCAAGCCTCCATCATGAACCGTGCAACGGCGGATTTCCAGAGGCATCTCCCCCAGTTTCTTCCCCGGCATCGGGATCGGCCATGCGCCTGATCCTCGCCCCGATGGAAGGCCTTGCCGACGAATCCATGCGCGACCTGCTGACGCGGCTGGGCGGCTTCGACCTGTGCGTCGCCGAATTCCTGCGCGTCACCCATCATTTGCTCACCGAAAAATTCGTCCTGCGTACCGTGCCGGAACTGGCCAACGGCGGACGCACCCGGGCCGGGGTGCCGGTGCGGGTGCAGTTGCTCGGCAGCGACCCGGTCTGCTTGGCCGAGAACGCCGCCCATATCGCCGGCCTCGGCGCGCCGGGCATCGACCTCAACTTCGGCTGCCCTGCACCAATGGTCAACCGCCACGGCGGCGGCGCGGCCTTGCTGGTCGAGCCGGAGCGCATCCACGCCATCGTCGCCGCCGTGCGCCGCGCCGTACCCCAAAGCGTCCCCGTCACCGCCAAGATGCGCCTGGGCCTGGAGAATACCGAACTTACGCTGGATTGCGCCCGCGCCGTCGAAGCGGGCGGCGCCAGCGAACTCACCGTCCACGCCCGCACCGGTGCGGACCGCTACCGTCCGCCCGCGCGCTGGGAGTGGCTCGCCCGCATCCGCGAGGAAGTGAAACTGCCGCTGGTGGCGAACGGCGACGTATGGACGCCGCAGGACTGGGAACGAATCCGCCGAGTCAGCGGCTGCGCCGACGTGATGACCGGACGCGGCGCCATCACCCGGCCGGACCTGGCGCGGCGCATCAAAACCGGGGCAACGGCGATGACCTGGCCCGAGCTGCTGCCCTGGGTGGTGGATTTCTATGCGCTGCTGCGCGCCCGGATGGATCTGCGCCACGCGCCGGGGCGGCTCAAGCAATGGCTGGGCATGCTGGGCAGCGCCTACCCGGAAGCGGAGACCCTGCACCGGGCGCTACGCGTCGAACGCGACCCGGATGCGGTGGAGAAGATGCTGGAAGGCCGCTAGGAGCCTGTCGGACTTGAAGAATCGAAGCGCAGAGGGTCAAGCAGGCAAGCCGCGAAGCGGATGCTCGCAAAATTCGGCTGGGCGAGGACAGATTTTGCCGGTTTTGCCGGTCAATAGTCATTCTATTGACCAAGAAAGCGGCGAAATACGGACCGGCCAGGCGGATTTGCAGCCGATTTCCTTAAGTCCGACAGGCTCCTAGGGAAGCGCCGATTAAACGTCATTCCCGCGCAAGCGGGAATCCGGTATTTTTCACGACGTAGGGCGGGCTTTGCCCGCCCTACACCTGGTAAATTTTCCATGCCTCCCCTGCCCCCCCTCCCACTTGATGGTTAGGGTGAGGGGTACTTTTTCACCCCGGCCCCATCCGGAGGGAGGAGCCCCTACTTCGTCAGCGCGTTGGCGATATCGCGCTTGTGCTCTTCTTCCTGGATCAGGATGTCTTCCAGCACCCGCCGCAGGCCGTATTCCTTGAGCGCTTCGGCCTGGCCGATGCGCTCCTTGTAGCGGTCGATGGCGTTCTGCTCGCCCCACAGATCCTGCTTGAGCATCTCCAGGCTGTCCGCCGAAATTTCGCGCTTTTCCACGTCCACGGTAGGCACGCCGCCGAGAAAATCGATCTGTTCGGACAGCATGACGGCATGCTGCATTTCCTCCTGGGCATGGATCAGCAGCTCCTTCTGGATGGAATCGAACTGCGCGCCGCTGATGGCCGCGGCGTGCTGCACGTACTGGACGGCCGCCGCGTATTCCCATTCCAGGTCCTTGTTGAGTTCCGCCAGCAATTTCTTCTTGGTGATTTTCATTGCAACTCTCCTGCGGTAAGTGATCGTTGGTTGCCGCTGCATCGAACCCACGCCGTATGTGCGTGGCGTTGAAATTGTATCTTGTCCGTCGGCATAAACCCATCTCCCCAAACCAGCCGCCTTGGGTTAAGCTGATTGTTTTCATTCGCCGAATATAGCCATGGCTCAATACGTTTTCACCATGAACCGCGTGGGCAAGATCGTCCCGCCCAAGCGCCAGATTTTGAAAGACATTTCCTTAAGCTTCTTCCCCGGCGCCAAGATCGGCCTGTTGGGCCTGAACGGCTCGGGCAAATCCACCGTGCTCCGGATCATGGCGGGGCTGGACACGGACATCCTGGGCGAAGCCACGCCCATGCCCAACATCTCCATCGGCTATCTGCCGCAGGAGCCGCAGCTCGACCCGGACAAGAGCGTGCGCGAAGAAGTCGAATCCGCGCTGGGCGAGGTGATGCAGGCCCGGCAGAAGCTGGAGGAAGTCTACGCCGCCTACGCCGAGCCGGACGCCGATTTCGACCAGCTCGCCGCCGACCAGGCCAGGTATGAAGCCATCCTCGCCACCGCCGGCAGCGATGTCGATCATCAGCTCGAAATCGCGGCGGATGCCTTGAGGCTGCCGCCGTGGGATGCCGCCATCAGGAACCTCTCCGGCGGCGAAAAGCGCCGCGTGGCGCTGTGCAAGCTGCTCCTGTCCAAACCCGACATGCTGCTGCTGGACGAGCCGACCAACCACCTCGACGCCGAGTCGGTGGAATGGCTGGAACAGTTCCTCACCCGCTTCCCCGGCACGGTGGTGGCGGTGACCCACGACCGCTACTTCCTCGACAACGCCGCCGAATGGATCCTGGAGCTGGACCGCGGCCACGGCATCCCGTGGAAAGGCAACTATTCGAGCTGGCTGGAACAGAAGGAAGCGCGTCTGGAGCAGGAACAGAAGCAGATCGACGCCCACATGAAGGCGATGAAGCAGGAGCTGGAATGGGTGCGGCAGAACCCCAAGGCGCGCCAGGCCAAATCCAAGGCGCGCATCGCCCGCTTCAACGAGCTCGCCAGCCAGGAACACCAGGAGCGCAACGAAACCCAGGAAATCTTCATCCCGGTGGCCGACCGCCTGGGCGACAACGTGATCGAATTCGACGGCGTAAGCAAGGGCTACGGCGACCGCCTGCTGATCGACAACCTGAGCTTTTCGGTGCCGCCCGGCGCCATCGTCGGCATCATCGGCCCCAACGGCGCCGGCAAATCCACCCTGTTCCGCATGCTCACCGGCAAGGAGCTGCCGGATTCCGGCGAAGTGAAGATCGGCCCGACCGTCAAGCTCGCCTACGTCGACCAGAGCCGCGAAGCGCTCGACAGCAAGAAAACGGTATTCGAGGAAATCTCCGGCGGCGCTGACATCCTCACCGTGGGCAAGTACCAGACCCCGTCGCGCGCCTACATCGGCCGCTTCAACTTCAAGGGCGGCGACCAGCAGAAGATCGTCGGCAACCTCTCCGGCGGCGAGCGCGGGCGCCTGCACCTGGCCAAGACCCTGATCGCCGGCGGCAACGTGCTGCTGCTCGACGAGCCCTCCAACGACCTCGACGTGGAAACCCTGCGCGCCCTCGAAGACGCCCTCCTGGAATTCGCCGGCTGCGTGCTGGTGATCTCCCACGACCGCTGGTTCCTCGACCGCATCGCCACCCACATCCTCGCCGCGGAGGGCGAATCCCAATGGACCTTCTTCAACGGCAACTACCAGGAATACGAGGCGGACAAGAAGAAGCGGCTGGGCGAGGAAGGCGCGAAGCCGAAACGGATACGGTATAAGCCGATTAGCAGGTAAACTGAAGGCTACGCCACCCATCGGGGATTCTTATGATCGACATGGAAACCATACGCGCCGCCACCGCCCGACTGGTCGCCGCCGCCAGTTCGCCCGCCCGCGTGATCCTGTTCGGCTCCTACGCGCGTGGCACGGCGACCGAAGATTCCGACCTGGACCTGATGGTCATCGAAAAGGAACTGCCGGACAAAGCGGCGGAATATCTGCGCCTGCGGCGCGCCATCGGCGGCATCGGCGCCGGCGTGGACGTATTGGTCTACTCGGAAGAAGAAGCCCTGCAGCGCGGCCAAGTGCCCGGCACCCTGCCGTACTGGGCGATCAAAGAAGGCCAGGTGCTGCATGACAACCTCGCTTGACGAGGCACGGCGCTTCCTGAGCTTGGCCGGCGACGACTTGGCCGCCTTTCGGGCGCTGGCGGCCATTCCCCACATCCGCCAGGCTCTCGCTTTCTTTGGCTCTTCACGGTTTTCCTACGGTAGTCAGGCGAGTTGGTGGCGATGCCGTTGGCATGGTGTGATAAAGGAACGACGGCGTGTCCTTGGTGTTGAGCTGGAAGATCTTGAGCTTGAA
>JAHFRP010000016.1 GCA_023266195.1 Sulfuricella sp. | reverse complement strand
ATAGGCGCGTCGTTCCCGCTTTCCCATGTCTGGTCACCTTGGTGGCTTCGGTAACCTTTAACTTGAGGCAACGATCCCTTTTTCAGACCACCTTGAGTAACTTTTATCTTGAGGCAACTCGTCTCCCCGGTGTAATTCGAGCGTGGCTGCTATATTTAAAGGTGTGCCCGCATTTTCAATCGATGACAAGGAGAACAACAATGACCGACATCGCCCAATTGTTGGGAGCCGAAGCCGAACGCCTGCTGGCTTTCCAGTGCAGGGGAATCACGAAGGACATGCTGCATCTGCCCGGCCCGGATTATGTGGACCGCGTGGTGGAGCAGAAGGACGTCAAGCCCGGCGTGCTGCGTTCGCTGCAAACCCTGTTCGATCATGGCCGGATGGGCGGCAGCGGCTACCTCTCGATCCTGCCGGTGGACCAGGGCATCGAGCATTCCGCCGGCGCCTCGTTCGCGCCCAACCCGCTTTATTTCGACCCCGGGAACATCGTCCGGCTGGCCGTCGAGGGGGGCTGCAACGCGGTGGCTTCGACGCTCGGCATGCTCGGCTCGGTAGCGCGCAAGTATGCGCACAAGATTCCGTTCATCGTCAAAATCAACCACAACGAAATCCTCACCTACCCCGAAATCTACGACCAGACCTTGTTCGCCGGCGTCGAACAGGCGTTCGACATGGGCGCGGTGGCGGTGGGCGCGACGGTGTACTATGGCTCGCCTGAATCGCGCCGCCAGATCACTGAAATCAGCAAGGCCTTCGCCCGCGCCCACGAGCTCGGCATGGCGACGGTGCTGTGGGCCTACCTGCGCAATCCCGGCTTCAAGAAGGACGGGGTGGACTACCACACCAGCGCCGACCTGACCGGCCAGGCCAATCACCTCGCCGCCACCATCGAGGCCGACATCGTCAAGCAGAAGCAGGCCGAGAACAATGGCGGCTACACCGCGATCAAGTTCGGCAAGACCCACCCCAAGGTGTACAGCGAACTGGCGACCGACCACCCCATCGACTGGGTGCGCTACCAGGTGGCGAACTGCTACATGGGACGGGCCGGCATGATCAACTCGGGCGGCGCGTCCGGCGGCGAAAACGACCTCGCCCAGGCGGTGCGCACCGCGGTGATCAACAAGCGCGCCGGGGGAATGGGCCTGATCTCCGGCCGCAAGGCATTTCAGCGGCCGATGCAGGAAGGGGTGGCGCTGCTCAACGCGATTCAGGATGTTTATCTGGCGAAGGATGTGACGGTGGCGTAGGTCGGGCACCCCGTGCCCGACAAATCCCCGCCACCGTTCAAACTGTCGGGCACAGCGTGTCCGATCTGCGGGCCAGGTCAATAAACCGCATCATGATCGCCGATATTCACCGGGATGATTTCTTCCTCGACGAGCAGTGGGGTAGGTCGGTTCAAGCGCAGCGGAACCGACGATTGCGGCCATTGCCGGCGGCGGTTTGTCGGTTCCGCTGCGCTTGAACCGACCTACATTGAATGGGGTGATGGAGCCTCGTTTTGCATCATGCAGAGTGCTACCGCCTCAGCCATCCTGATGCCGTCCACCGCGGCGGAAAGTATTCCTCCCGCGTAGCCCGCGCCTTCGCCGGCGGGGTAGAGGCCGCGCGTGTTCACGCTCTGGCCGTCGTCGCCGCGTGTGATGCGCACCGGTGACGAGGTTCGGGTCTCGACCCCGGTCAGCACCGCGTCGTGCATGGCGAACCCTTTGATCTGCTTGTCGAACGCGGGCAGCGCTTCGCGGATCGCGGCGATGGCGTAATCCGGCAGGGCGCTGGCGAGATCGGTGAGATGCACGCCTGGCGTGTAGGAAGGCTGCACGGAGCCGAACGCGGTGGAGGGCTTGCCGGCGAGGAAGTCGCCCACCAGTTGCCCCGGCGCCTGGTAGTTGTGTCCGCCCAACTCATAGGCGCGGCTTTCCCATTGGCGCTGAAACTCGATGCCGGCGAGCGGCCCGCCGGGGAAATCCTCGGGCGTGACGCCGACGACGATGCCGCTGTTGGCGTTGCGCTCGCTGCGCGAATACTGGCTCATGCCGTTGGTGACGACCCGGCCCGGCTCCGACGCGGCGGCGACCACCGTGCCGCCCGGACACATGCAGAAGCTGTAGACCGAGCGGCCGTTGGCGCAGTGATGCACCAGCTTGTAGTCCGCCGCGCCGAGCAGCGGGTTGCCGGCCTGGTCGCCGAAGCGGCAGCGGTCGATCAGGGATTGCGGGTGCTCGATGCGGAAGCCGATGGAAAAAGGCTTGGCCTCGGTCTGCACGCCCCGGTCGTAGAGCATCTGGAAGGTGTCGCGCGCGCTGTGGCCGACCGCCAGCACGACATGGTCGGTATTGATGCGTTCGCCGTCGGCCAGCACCACGCCGCGCACCTGGCCGTGCTCGATGTCGATGTCGTCCACCCGGCTCTGGAAGCGGATCTCGCCGCCCAGCGCCTGGATCGTGGCGCGCATTTTTTCCACCATGCTCACCAGCCGGAAGGTGCCGATGTGCGGCTTGCTCACATAGAGGATTTCAGGCGGCGCGCCGGCCGCGACGAATTCCTCCAGCACTTTGCGGCCGCGGTGGCCGGGGTCCTTGATCTGGCTGTGCAGCTTGCCGTCGGAGAAAGTGCCGGCGCCGCCTTCGCCGAACTGCACGTTGGATTCGGGATCGAGCTTGCCCTGCCGCCACAGACCGAAGGTGTCCCTGGTGCGCTCGCGCACCGATTTGCCGCGCTCCAGGACGATCGGGCGAAAGCCGGACTGCGCCAGGATCAACCCGGCGAACAGCCCGGCCGGACCGGTGCCGATCACCACCGGGCGCGTTGCCAGACCCTCCGGCGCCTGCGCGACGAAATGGTAGCGCGTGTCCGGCGCGAGCGAGACGTGCTTGTCGTTTCTTAGGCGCTTGAGAGTCGCCGCCTGATTCTTCACCTCGACGTCCAGCGTATAGATGAACACGATGGCATCGCGCTTGCGGGCGTCGTGGCCGCGGCGGGCGACGCTATAGCCGACCAGCTCCTGTTCCGGGATGCCCAGCCGCTTGAGGATGGCGGACTTGAGCGCGCTTTCGGCATGATCGAGGGGAAGCTTGACTTCGGTCAGACGCAACATATGATTTTCTATGAACAAACTGGCGAGAAGGGAATCGCACATTTTACCGCAACTCGGCGGTCGGTACGGAACGATTCCCGGCGTCCGGCCTGTGGGAGCGGATCTGTTCGCACGATTAATCTCAAGCCGACGCTTCCCGCAACGCCAATCCGGTTGCCGCGGCACTCGATTTTTTCAACCGCGCCGCCCGCCACGGCGGTTCCCGACGCGCGAACCGGGCGGTCAAGCGCAACAGCCTTCGGGCCATGCACTATATTGAGAGTATGAGCAATAGCCTGAAAGGAAGCCCACCATGGCACACGAAGGCCTGCACGAAAACGAAGAAAAACTGGCCCCGGCGACGGTGGATTCCCACCGAGCCCTGCTGTCCCTGATGGAGGAGCTGGAGGCGGTGGACTGGTATCAACAGCGCGCCGACGCCTGCATCGACGACGGGTTGCGCGCGGTGCTGCTGCACAACATGCACGAGGAGATGGAGCACGCGGCGATGGTGCTGGAATGGCTGCGGCGCCGCACGCCGCGGCTGGACGAGATCCTGCGCGTCTACCTGTTCAGCCAGGGCGACATCACCCTGGCGGAGAAGAAGGCGACCGGCAAGGAGGGCGGCGAGGCGGCGGCCCCGAATAGCTTCGGCGAATCGCTGTCCGGCTTTATGAAACAGCGAGGTGCCATGGCCGTCTCCCTCTCCCCTAGCCCTCTCCCGCCTACGGGAGAGGGGGACGGGGGCTCGCTTCGCGAGGCTCGCATGAGACCGCGCCTGACCATCGGTGCCATGAAAGGAGCGTGATCGTGAACAATATCAATATGCCCTTCGACGCCGCGCTGCTCGCGCGCATGGAGCAAATGGCCGTGGCCGAGGCGCGCAAGGCGCTGACCGCGCGCCGCTTTTTGCCGGTGGACGGGCCGTTCGGGCTGGGCTACCTGGCCGCGCCGGTGGGCAACGACGACCAGCGCCAGCACGCCAGCCACGGCGCCACCACCATCATTTCGCGCACTATCCCGGTTCCCCTGATTTTTCGCCATTTCGCCCTCGGCCGGCGGCGCGTCGCCGCCTATACCGAGACCGGGCAGCCGCTTGATCTCAGCCCGCTGGGCCAGTCCGCGCTGGAAGTGGCCGCGCGCGAGGAAGAGCTGATCTATTTGGGCGATGCCGAATTCGGCCTGGCCGGGTTGTGCACCGTCGAGGGCCGCAACCACCTGGAAGGCGGCGACTGGACCGACGTGGAACAGGTGCTGCGCGACGTGCTCGCCGCCGTCACCCTGCTCGATGCGGCGCGCTTTCACGGCCCCTACGCGCTGGCGCTGGAGCCCCGGCTCTACAATAATCTGTTCCGGCGCTATCCGGAGGGGTCCGACCTGCTGCAAATCGATCACCTCAAGGAGCTGTGCACCGGCGGCATCCACAAGACCGCCATCCAGGGCGCCGTGCTGGTCGCGCCGGAGGCCGGCACGCTCCTGATCGGCGAGGATCTCACGGTGGATTTCACCTTCCCCGATTCCGCCCACTTCAATTTCGCCGTGCGGGAATCCATCGTGCTGCGCATCGACGCGCCCAAGGCGGTCTGCACGATCGCCCCGAAAGCGCCGGGATAGGCGACCGGTCGGGCGCGGCGTCCCGAACCTCCGTGGCTTGATTTTCGGCGCCCCTGGCGTCATCTAGTAGTCAGTCAATATGAAACAAAGGCATTCCCCCCTTTGAAAAAGGGGGGTTAGGGGGGATTTGACAGCGTCACCAATAGCCACCACCGTTAAATCCCCCTCAATCCCCCTTTTTCAAAGGGGGAGGCGGTCAGCCTTGCCGCATCCAGTTAATTCAACGTGACTGACTACTAGGGTTAAACGCCGTTTTTCTATAAATCAGCGCTTTTTCGGGAGACTGCCATGACCGAATACGACTATGTGATTGTGGGTGGGGGGCTGGCGGGCGCGTCGGCGATTCAGGGTATTCGTGAGCTTGATGCCGAGGGAACCATTCTGCTGATCGGCGAGGAAGTGCACCTGCCTTACGACCGTCCGCCGCTTTCCAAGAAGCTCTGGTTCGGCCAAACCAGGGTGGAGGAAATCTTCCTGCACGAGCTGGATTTTTACCGCCGCAATAGGGTTGAACTGGTGCTGGGGATCAGGGCAGCGGGGCTCGACCCGCGTGAAAAAACCGTCGCAGACGCCAACGGCAAGCTGTACCGCTTCGGCAAGCTGCTGCTGGCGACCGGCGGCACGCCGCGGCGCTTGCCGATCCCCGGCGGCGACCTGGACGGAATCTGCTATTACCGCAACCTCGACGATTATCTGCACACGCGGAGCCAGGCCGCACCGGGCAAATCCGCCGTGGTCGTCGGCGGCGGATTCATCGGTTCGGAACTCGCCGCTGCGCTCAGCATCGCCAAGCTCGACGTCACCATGATCTTTCCCGATGATTACCTGTGCAGCCGGGTGTTTCCCGATTATCTGGGGCAGGCTTTGCTGCGGCATTACCAGGATCGCGGCGTCCATATCGTCGCCCGCGACAAGCCGGTATCTTTCAGCCGCGACGGGGCCAAATTCGTCATCCGCACCGAAGGCGGACGCACTCTCGAATCCGACATCGCGATCGTCGGGGCCGGCATCGCGCCGGACATCGAGCTTGCCCGCGGCGCAGGCCTGGAAGTGGGCAACGGCATCGCCGTTGACGAATACCTGACGACCTCTAACCCGGACGTCTACGCGGCCGGCGACAACGCCTTTTTTCCCTACCCCGCGCTGGGCCGGAGCACGCGCATCGAGCATTGGGACAATGCCCTGAACCAGGGGTTGTGGGCGGGGCGGAACATGGCCGGCGCGCGCCGGCCGTTCACCTACCAGCCGTATTTCTTTTCCGACCTGTTCGAGTTCGGCTACGAAGCCACCGGCGAAGTGGATGCCCGTCTCGAAACCTTCGCCGACTGGCAGAAGGAAAACCATACCGGCGTGATCTACTACCTGGCCGGCGGGCGCGTGCGGGGCGTGATGATGTGCAACGTATGGGACAAAGTCGATGCCGCGCGAGCCTTAATCCGCCAGGGGGATGTCGTCACCCCGGACAGCCTGCGTGGCGCCATCGGTTGATCCTCCGATCATTCCCCGAACTCGTATTTGCCCCAGAAGAAAAAAATGTTGCCGTACCCTTTGCCGCCGGGGATGAGCGAAGTCTCGACGCTGAGTTTGCGGTAGCCCACCGAGGCCACCGGCAGGATGCCGGGAAACGGCGTGTAGTGGCCGGTTTCCGAGCGCGCCATGAGGAATGCCGTGTAGCCCAGCCCCAGCTTCCATTTTTCGCCGGGATGCCAGAAAGTCTGGTAGCCGTAGCCTGTCATCCACAGCGGGGTGAAGTGGGAATCCTGGAAACCCATGGCGTAAATGCCGTACCAGTCGCCGTCGCCATCGTAAAGGCCGCGCCCGATGCCGATCCCGATCGGGTTTTCCTGGAAACTGTCGATCTTCTCGCGGCTGTAGGCCGCGCGCAGGTGGTGGGTGTGCAGGGGCAGGTAGAACTCGGTATTCCCGGTGCGATAGATGTCGGTCAAGCGGTTTTCCGTCCGGTCCAACCAGGAACTGTCGTCCGCCGCAGCCGCGATGGCAAATACCGCCAGGGGTAACGCGACGATGAATCCGGAAATTGTCGTCATGCTTTTACCTATCGGTTAGGTTGGGCGCTTCGTGCCCAACAAATTCACGTTCGGTAACCGGCTTAATGATTCTGCCATTAAATGTCGTCATTCCGGGATTGAGCCGGAATCCAGGGGGTTTTACCGAGCCCGGATTTCTGCCTGCACGGGAATGGCCGAGCGTCAATATTTAGTGAACTTTCCTATAATGGCCGCAGTACCTTGAAATTCACTATAGGCCACTGTGCGGAATCCCTCCCGTGAGCGGTGGTTTGCCTGAAAAAAAGTATGGCATTATTGCCACGTTGTTCTTTGCCGGAGGCCCAATGGTGTTTGCATCAGATTCGAGAGACGGTCCTCCCCCGCTTTACACCATGCCCATCGGGCTTCACTTGTTGTTGTTCGCGCTGTTTGCCTGCCTGATCGGTCTGGCAGGCTTTGGCACGTTCGAGCAAAACAAGGAATCCTTCACGCAGGAAAAAATCCAGGAACTCGGCGCCATCGCCGATTTGAAAACCGCACAAATCGCGGCCTGGCAGGAAGCCCAGCGGAGGCGGGCGGAGTACTACATGCACGGCTCCCTGCTTGCCGTCGAAGTCGATCTGTGGCTGCGCGAAGGCATGCCGGACGACGATCGGAAGCAGCGGATCCTGAAGGTCATGGCCGGCATTCACCTGCAGGAAGCGCAAGGCTGCAAGGACGTTTCCCTGCTCGATGCGCAGGGAAACTTCAGAATTTCGACCAACGGCAGGAGCCTGGCGGTTGAGGAAGACCGCGAAATGGCCATGGCGGCGATGCAAAGCCGCAAGGTGCTGTTTATCGATTTCCACCGGCACGGCAAGGACGGCGCCATCGAACTCGGCTTTGCCGCGCCGCTGGTGGTCGCCGACAAGGCTGGAGAGCGAGTCGTCGGCGCGTTGCTGTTCTCCACCGATCCCGATTCCTTCCTCTTCCCGTTGATCCAGACCTGGCCTACCGCCAGCCCGAGCGCGGAAACGGTGCTGGTGCGGCGCGAGGGCGGCAACATCCTGTTCCTCAACGAACTGCGGCACAGGAAGGGCGCCGCGCTGTCCTTGCGTATTCCGGTGGCGACATCGAAACTGCCGCCCGCCCTGTGGCTGCGCGGCGAGTTTAACACCGCCGAGGGCGCCGATTACCGTGGCGTTCCCGTGGTCGCCGTGGTGCGCGAGATTGCCGGCACTCCCTGGCTGATGGTGGCGAAAATCGACAAGGCCGAACTTCTTGCCGGAATCAACACGCTGGAACGCTGGGTGGCGGGGCTGGTTTTTGCTTTTGCCGCTTTCGGCGGCGCGGTGTTCTTTCTCTGGTTCACCGGGAGCCAGGCGCGCATCGAGCACCTCAAGGCGCAACGCGATGCAGCGGAGGCGTTGCGCGAAGCCCATGACCAGCTGGAAGCGATGTTCTCCAATATCCACACCATGGTGGTCTATCTCGACGCCGACTTCAATTTCATCCGGGTGAACCAGGCCTACGCCCGCGCTTGCGCCCATCCGCCGGAATTTTTCATCGGCAAGAACCATTTCGCCCTGTATCCCCACGCCGAAAATCAGGCGATTTTCCGGGAGGTGGTGGAAACCGGCAGACCCTATGTGGTCTTCGCCAAGCCATTCGTATTCCCCGACCACCCGGAATGGGGCGTCACTTACTGGGACTGGACGCTTCACCCGATCAAGGGAACCGGCGGCAAGGTCGAGCGGCTGGTGTTCAACCTGGTCGATGTCACCGAACGAAAACGGGTGGAAATCGAACTGGAGCGGCAAAGGGCATTTCTGCGCCAGGTGATCGACACCGACCCGAATTATATCTTCGTCAAGGACTCCGATGGCCGGTTCCTGCTGGTCAACCGGGCGATGGCGGCGCTGCATGGCTCTACGCCGCAGGACATGATTGGATTGGACAGTGGCGCGCTGTTCCAGAGCAAAGAGGAGTTCGAACCGCATTTGCGGGCGGACCGCGAAGTGATCGCCACCGGCCGCCCTTTCGCATTCGTCGCCCACAATTTCCTCGGCGGGAAGGAGCGCTGGCTGACAGTCGCCAAAGTGCCGATGGCGCAGCCCGACGGCACGATGCACATACTCGGCGTCGCGATGGACATCACCGAACGCCATCTGGCGGAGGAGAAACTCAACGAATCGAACCAGGAGCTGCAACAGCTGGCCACCCACCTGGAAGTGGTGCGGGAAGAAGAACAAAAGCGCATCGCGCGCGAATTGCACGACGAAATGGGGGGGGTGCTGGCCGCGCTCAACATCAACGTTTCGCTGCTGGCGGTGGACATCCCGGCGGAAATGCCGCAGCTGCTGGCGGAAGTGAACAAGCTGGAAAAACTGGTGGCCGACGGCATCAAGGCCATGCGCCATACCGTCGCCGCGTTGCGGCCGTCCCTGCTGGACGAAGTGGGGCTTAATATCGCCATCGAAAAATATGTGCAGGAATTCCAGCGTAACACCGGCATCGAGTGCGACGCCCGGCTGCCCGACGTGGAACCGGCCATCGATGCCAACCAGGCGGCCACGATCTACCGCATCGTCCAGGAATCGCTGACCAATGTGGTGAAGCACGCCGAAGCGAGCAAGGTCAACGTTACGCTGAGCGAATGGAACGGAACGCTGATGCTGACGGTGAAAGACAACGGCAAGGGTTTCGACCCGGCCACTCGCAAGGCCAAATCATTCGGCCTGATCGGGATGCAGGAACGCGCCGCCCTGGTCGGCGGCAAGGCCGAAATCAGCAGCGCGCCGGGCAAGGGCACCACGGTGCGGGTGAGCCTGGTGCGGGCGGAGTGATCGTGTAGGTCGGGCACGCTGTGCCCGACGGTTTGCGGCGGGCGGAGATTTGTCGGGCACGGGGTGCCCGACCTACATCAGGCGTCTACTGCCAGCACGCGCCGCTCGCCCTGCATCCTTGCCACCTCTTCCGGCGGCACCGGGCGGCTGAAGTAATAGCCCTGGATTTCGTTGCAGCCGTGCTGGCTCAGAAACGCCAGCTGTTCCTCGGTTTCCACGCCTTCGGCGATGACTTTGAGCTTCAGGCTCTGCGCCATCGAGATGATCGCCAGGGCGATCTGCCCGTCGTTGGCGCTGGCGGGAATCTCGCGCACGAAGGATTGATCCAGCTTGAGCTTGTCGAGCGGGAAGTGCTTGAGCTGGCTCAGGCTGGAATAGCCGGTGCCGAAGTCGTCGATGGCGATCTGGATGCCGCGCTTCTTCAGTTCGCGCAGGGTTTGCGCGGCAGCGGCGGGGTCTTCCATCACGGCGCTTTCGGTGATTTCCAGCTCCAGCCATTGCGGCGCCAGGCCGGTCGCCTGCAATACCTCGTCCACCAGCGTGATCAGATTCTCCTTGCGGAACTGGCGCGCCGACAGGTTGACCGCCATCCTGATCGGGGTATGGCCCGCATCCTGCCAGGCTTTTGCCTGGGCGCAGGCGGTGTGCATCACCCAGGCGCCGAGGGGAAGGATCAGCCCGGTCCCTTCGGCCACCGGGATGAAATGCGCCGGGGGGACCATTCCCCGCTCGGGGTGCCGCCAGCGCGCGAGGGCTTCCACGCCGATGATTTCGCCGCTGGCGAGATCGACCTGGGGCTGATAGTGGAGCTGGAATTCCTTTTGTTCCAGCGCCTTGCGCATGCTGCTTTCGAGTTCGAGCAGGTCGGCGGTGCGGGCGGTCATGTCGGCGGTGAAGAACTGGTAGGCGTTGCCGCCTTGCTCCTTGGCGCGGAACATGGCGGCCTCGGCATCCTTGAGCAGTTCGTTCGGCTCGGTGCCGTCGAGCGGATACAAGGCGATGCCGATGCTGGGCGTGACGAACAGCTCGTGCCCTTCCAGCGCGATGGGACGGGCGAACGCGTCGAGGATGCGCTGCGCCGCCAGAGCGGCGTCCAGGCTGCTGCCGAGGCCGGTGAGCATGGCCGCGAATTCGTCGCCGCCCTGGCGCGAAACGATGTCCCCCGCGCTCATGCACGCTTCGAGCAGGCCGGCCACCTCCTGCAGCAGCCGGTTGCCCAGGGCTTGCCCCAACGTATCGTTGATGTTCTTGAAGCGGTCGAGGTCGAGTTGCAGCACGGCCACCAGCCCTTCCGTGCGGGCGGCCTGGGCGACGGCCTGGCCCAGCCGCTCCAGCAGTATGGTGCGATTGGGCAGGCCGGTCAGCACGTCGAATTCCTGCATGTAGCGCAGGCGGGACTCGGTTTCCTTCCTGGCGGTGACGTCCTCCTGGATGGAGATGAAGTGCGAGATTTCGCCCTTTTCGTCCAGCGTCGGGGTGATGGTCTGGTTGGACACGTAAAGGCCGCCGTCGGCGCGCCGGTTGACGATCTCGCCGCTCCACACCTGCCCGGCGAGGATGGTGCGCCACATGGCTTCGAAATAGGCGGCATCGTGCCGGCCGGAGCGGAGGAGGCTGGGCTGTTTTCCCACCACCTCGGCGAGCGCGTGGCCGGACAGCCGGCAGAAGGCGGGATTGACCCATTCGATCAGGCCGCGCCGGTCGGTGATGAAAATGGCGTTGGCCGCCGCTTCCATCGCGGCGCCCTGGAGCCGCAGCCGCTGCTGGTCGTGCGCGATGCGCAGGACGATGCCGACGCGCGCCGCGACGTCTTCGAGGCGGAGGACGGTTTGCGGCTCGAACGCATCGGCAAGACCGGCGTAAAGATTGAGCGCGCCGAACGTTGCACCCGCCACCGTGACGGGCAGCGCGATGGACGCGTGGATGCCGTATGCTTTTGCGCGCTCGTGCCAGGGCGGGTAATCCGCCCCGCCGGGGCGCTTCGCCCAGGCGCTGCCCGAGCGGATGGCGTTGCCGGTGGGGCCGCGCCCTTCCGGGGTGTCGTCCCAGCGCACGCGCAGCCCGGCCAGGTAAGGCAGCGCCGCGCCGGCGGCGGCGCGGACGCCGACCGTGCCGTCCGCTTCCTTGGCGCCGAGCCAGACCAGCGGGTAGCCGAACAGTTCGGCCAGGCGTTCGCAAACGTAGGCCGGGATTTTTTCGGGGGCGAGCCCTTCCAGCAGGCGGCGGTCCACTTCATGGAACAGGTAGGAAATGGCTTCCGCCTGGCGATGCTGGGTGATGTCCCGCGCCACGGCGATCACCGATTTTTCCCCGGCGGCGCCGGTATAGAGATTGAGCCGGATGCTGGCGGGGAAATCGCTGCCGTCCTTGCGGCGGATGGGCGCATCCAGCTCGACGCCGTCGCGGCTGTGGGCGGCTAGTTCGCCGAACAGCGCCGTCAGCTCGGCGCGGTCGGTTGTCGGCGACAAGTCCAGCGGGCCCATGCCGAGCAGGTCGGCTTGGGCGTAGCCGGTCTGGGATTCGGCGCTGCGATTGAAATCGAGGAACGTCATCGCCTGCGGGTCGATCAGGAAGACGATGTCGTCCGAGGTATCCAGCGCGGCGCGGAAGCGAGCCTGGCCGGAGCGGGCGCGGTCGCGATCGGCGATCAGCGAGTTGGCGTAGGCTTCGTTGTGGTGGCAGAGCAGGATGGCGCGCGACAGGTTGGCCATCACCGGCTGGAAAATTTGCTCGATCGGCAGGTCGCCGTCGGGCAGCTCGGGCGCGAGCAGCAGGATCGCGCCACGCGCGCCGACCGGCAGGCGCAGGCAGACGCCGTAGCGCTGCGGCCGGCAGGGCAGGGAGCCGATCAGCGCCGGGTCTTCGACCAGGCTGGCCGGTCCCTCGACCAGCGCCGCCGGCAGCGGCAGCGCTTCGCCCCGGTGGCGGGCCAGCTCGAAATCGCCGAGCGCGAGCTCCAGCCGGGCGGAGACGGTTTTGGCGGCATCGCCGCCGGCGGGCGGCAGGTTGAGGAAAACTGCGCCGGCCGGAAACGAGGTATGGTAGAGCAGGCGTTGCAGCGTGCGGGTGAGCAGGGGCTCAAGGTTGACCTCACCGCCGATGACCATCGCCATGTCGTACAGCACGGCCATGATGACCCGTTCGCGGTTCATTCCCGAAACCGCCGTTGACGTGAAATATTCATGGCCTGTAGGTGCGAATTCATTCGCACAATCGATGGTCGCCGTGCGAATGAATTCGCACCTACAACCGCGCCGGCCGTCGTTTCCGGGTTCATCCTAACGCGCTCCCCACGCGCTGCACACCAGCGTCGCGTTGTGGAACAGCGGGTAGCCCCATTCGGTGGAGTTGCCGATTTCGCCCAGCGACAGCGCGCCGCCGAGGTTGGCTGCGCCGCTGCGGCGCGCCAGGTCGGCGAGTTCGTTCGCCGCGCG
This sequence comes from Sulfuricella sp., assembly GCA_023266195.1. Lineage (GTDB taxonomy): Bacteria > Pseudomonadota > Gammaproteobacteria > Burkholderiales > Sulfuricellaceae > Sulfuricella. Next base: position 30,614 of record JAHFRP010000016.1, on the reverse strand, counting down.
CTCGCCCAGGTGCATGCGCCGCCCCGCGCAGTAGAAGGCGAGCAGGTCGCGTCCCGGCATCGGGCCGTTCAGGGCGGTCAGGCCGTTGACGATGGTTTCCACTGTGCCGGTGGAATCGACCTCCGGCGCCTTGAGCAGCGCCAGCATGGCGTTGGCCGGCACCTCGCCGGCGCAGAACAGCGAGCCGCCTTCCTCCAGCGCCACCGGGATGCGCACCACGATTTCGTTGTTCGCCCGCACGATGCCGAAGGGGAAATGGGTGGCGTATCGGTAAAAGTTGTCGCGGTTGACCTCGACGCCGTACTGGGCGCGGATGACTTCCTGGTAGACCTCGAACGCCGGCCGCCAGTCGATGGTGATGATGCGGTTGCCTTCGGTGGCGGTGGCGGCGATCATCGGCTCCGGCGCCAGGTAGCCGTGCTCCAGGATGGCGCGGGCGCGGCCGGGCAGCAGGATGGCCAGCACGCCGTCCCCGACGATGTTCGTTGCGTCGAACAAACAGGGCATCGGCCGGAACGTTTCGCTGCCGGCGTTGACGCCCATGTAATGGACGCGGTCGGCAAGGCGGACGTAAAGGTTCCCGAGAATGGAGGCGATGTTCGGGATCATCGCGTCGAACATCAGGAACAGGCTGACGTCGCCGGTATCGCCGATGCGCTCGTCCAGCGCCGCGGCGATTTTTTCTTCCGGCGGAACCGGCTCGGCGTTGAGGGCCGGAATCAATGCCGCCGGCGGCATGACGTCGAAGCGCAGCAGCCACAATCCTTGCTGCCGGAAGCCGTCGCGCGTCGCCAGCGCGGGAAAGATGCCGCCCAGCAGGGGAACGTCCCGCTCGCGACAAATTGCCTGGAGATCGGGAACGCGATTTTTTTCCGCTTCGGGTACCAGCGCCAGGATGCCCATTTCCGGACAGGCGGCGCGCCAATCCGCCAGCAGCGCGCGGACCGCGCCGGGCTCGACCGTAGCCAGGTACCGCATGCGGCTTTCGGCCATTGTTTTTCTCCCCTGCTTGCCGATCGGTTGCAACTTTTTTGAAAATCCTATCGTTTTTGCGGAATTCTATCATTTCCGCGGCGGCACGTAATGATGGATGAAAGATGCACTTTTTCTGCGGGGATGCGGTAACACTGGAGGTCGATTTCGGCTATATTTAACCTTGTGTGGGATGGCGTGTCCCGTAAGCTGCGGGAGGAATCGTCGGTTCCGCTACCGCTCGAACCGATCTGGGCCGCTCCTCCTTTGAAAAAGAGGGATTGAGGCGATGTGGCGGCTAGTTGCCACACTATTCTGGGTGGCCGCCTCTATAATTCAGCCTGTGCGGAAATAGCGGGTATACCGATTTGATAAAAATTAGCAAGAACATGCTCAGGCGCTTCCTGATCGCGGTTTCCGTTCTGGGGTTTCTTTTTCTCGCCGTCCTGGGCTTCCTGGTTTTTCGCGAGGTTGAGACGTCGGCGCTCCAGGCGCGCTACCTGTCGGGGCTCGCCAGGAATCTCGGTTGGCGGATGGAGAACGGGCAGAACCGCCAGCTGCGCGTTCCGCAGGCCGGGCCGTATGACCAGCGCATGGGTTACAGCCTGTTGCCGTCGATGCTGCCGCGCCTTGCCGGCGAAGGCTTCCAGGTGAGCGCCCAAGCGAGGATCTCGCTGCGCATGCAGCAGTTGGCCGATAGGGGGCTGTTCATCCCCTACCGGGAGAAAAACCAGGCCGGGCTGGCGATCACCGATTTCAGCGGTCAGCCGCTGTTCCGGGCGATTTCGCCGGGGCGGGTCTATGAGAATTTCGAGGCGATTCCGCCGCTGGTGGTGGACAGCCTGCTGTATATCGAGAACCGCAACCTGCTCGATTCGGCCCATCCGGAGAAGAACCCCGCCGTGAACTGGGCCCGCCTGGGGCAGGCGGTGCTCGACAAGCTGATCCAGCTGGTCCACCCGGAGCACGAGGTGCCGGGCGGCAGCACGCTGGCCACGCAGATCGAGAAATACCGGCATTCTCCCAACGGCATGACCCTCACCGCCGGCGACAAGCTGCAACAGATGGAATCCGCCTCGGTGCGCGCTTATCTGGGCGGGGAGAACACGCTGCCGGCACGCAAGCAGATCGCGCTCGCCTACCTCAACACGGTGCCGCTCGCCGCCGTGCCGGGGTTCGGCGAGGTGAATGGCATCGGCGACGGTCTGTGGGCCTGGTACGGCTGGGATTTTAATTACATCAACCGCATCTTGCGTGCGCAGCCGCCGGGCGGAGCCGATCTCGCCGAATTCGCCAGCGCCTACAAGCACGTGTTGAGCCTGATGATCGCCCAGCGTCGGCCCTCTGCTTACCTGGGGAAAGACCACCGCGCGCTGGAGGAGCTGACCGACAGCCATCTGCGGGTGCTGGCGCAGGCCGGCGTGATTTCGCCCGCCCTGAGGGACGCGGCGCTGAAGGCGCGGCTGCGCTTCCTCACCGCCGCGGTGCCGGAAGAGAACGGCGGCTACGCCGCCCACAAGGCGGCCAACGCCGTGCGCGTGCAGCTCGCATCCCTGCTTGGGTTGTCCCGCCTGTACGACGTGGACCGGCTCGATCTTTCGGTGCAAAGCGCGCTCAACGGCGCGATGCAGGAGAAGGCCACCGCCGCGCTGCACGATCTGAAAAAGCCCGAATACGCGCGCGCCGCCGGCCTCTACGGCTATCACCTGCTGAACGCGGACGACGATCTGGACAAGATCATCTACAGCTTCACGCTGCACGAGCTCACCCCGCAGGGCGCCAAGCTGCGCATCCAGGCCGACAATTTCGACCAGCCGTTCGACATCAACCAGGGCACCAAGCTCGATCTCGGCTCCACCGCCAAGCTGCGGACGCTGGTGACCTACCTGGAAATCGTCGATAAGCTGCACGGCCAGTATGCGGACCTGTCGCCCGACGCGCTGCGCCAGGTCGAAGTGGAGCCGAACGACAAGCTCAGCCGGTGGGCCATCGACTACCTGGCGCAAAGCGACGACAAGAGCCTCGCCGCCATGCTCGACGCCGCCCTGGAGCGCCGGTATTCCGCCAGCCCGGCGGAGATGTTCTTTACCGGCGGCGGCGTGCACGTGTTCCACAACTTCAAGCACGAGGACGACGGCCGGGTCATGAGCGTGCGCGAGGCCGTCCGCAATTCCGTCAACCTCGTCTTCATCCGCCTGATGCGCGACGTCGTGCGCTATTACATGTTCCAGATTCCGGGTTCGTCCGCGCTGATCCTGAAGGACGCGGACGACCCGCACCGGGCGGAATATCTCCGGCGCTTCGCGGACCGGGAGAGCCGGGAATTCATCGGCCGTTTTTACACGAAATACAAGGGCAAGGCGGCCGGCGAGCGAATCGACCTGTTCTTCGCAGGCGTGCGCCCGTCGCCGCACCGGATCGCCGCGGCCTACCGCTATCTTTATCCGCAGGCGACGCTCGCCCAGTTCGGCGAATTCATGGAAGCGCGCCTGCCCGGCTTCAACGCCTCGGACCAGCACGATCTGCGGGCGATGTACGACCGCTACGGGCCGGGCAAATTCTCGCTGGCGGACCAGGGCTACCTGGCCCATGTCCACCCGCTGGAGCTGTGGCTGGTCGGCTACCTGGCCGGCCATCCCGCCGCGCAGTACCGCGACGTGATCGCCGCCAGCGGCAGGGAGCGCATCGAGGTCTATGACTGGCTGCTCAAGACCGTGCACAAGAACGCGCAGGACAAGCGTATCCGCAGCCTGCTCGAAGTCGAGGCCTTCCTTGAAATCCAGCGCAAGTGGAAGCGCCTCGGCTACCCGTTCGACACCCTGGTGCCGTCGCTCGCCACCGCCATCGGCAGTTCCGCCGACCGGCCCGCCGCGCTCGCCGAGCTGATGGGCATCATCCTCAACAACGGGGTCCGGCTGCCCACCGTCACCATCGAGCGCATGCGCTTCGGCGCCGGCACGCCGTTCGACACCACCGTCGAGCGCGCGCCGGTTCCGGGCGAGCGCCTGTTCGCGCCGGAGCTGTCGGCGGCGATTCGCGGCGTGCTGATCGACGTGGTGGAGCACGGCACCGCCTCGCGGCTGTCCCGCGCCATCGTGCGCGAAGACGGCACGCAGATCCAGATCGGCGGCAAGACCGGCACCGGCGACCAGCGCTACGTCACCTTCTCCGGCGCGGGCGTGATCAAGGAGTCGCGCGCGGTGAACCGCTCCGCCACCTTCGTGTTCTTCATCGGCGACCGCTTCTTCGGCACGCTGACCGCCTTCGTCCCCGGCGCCGACGCCGCCGACTACGAATTCACCTCGGCCTTGCCGGCGCAAATCCTGAAGCATCTGCTGCCCGACCTGAAGCCGCTCACCGACACCGCACAGCCTGTGCCCGAGCAGGTTTACAAAGCGGCCGCGCCGGCGCAAAAAGAGCCGGCCGAGATCGAGCAGCCCGAGCGGGAAGAAGAGCCGGACGAGGGCGGGAAAGACGTCCCCGCGCCGGAGGAAGAAGCGCCGGCGCGGGGCAAGGAGTTGAGCGAGTAGCAAGGTCGGACACCCCGTGCCCGACGGTCGGAAAAGATCTGTGGGTCATGGCGTCGGGCTTCCGCCCTTGTCCTCGCGTTCGCAGGTGTTGAGCCCGAACAGCGCGTTGGCCGGGCAAAACCGCACGATCCCGGTGACCAGTGCGATGGCCGCCACCGCCAGCACCACGATGCGCCAAACCATGTCGAGCGGCACCGCCACGCCGACAACCAGCAACACGATTCCGATCACGATGCGACCGGTCCGGTCGATTCCGCCGACATTGCATTTCATGTTCGCCTCCTCTGGCCAAGCGACAGCGTGTAGGTCGGGCACCCCGTGCCCGACGGCTTGATGGTGGGCGGAGATTTGCCGGGCACGGGGTGCCCGACCTACGGCTTGATTAGTAGACAGCCACGGTGAATTGCAGGTACAGGATGCGGCAAGGTTGACCGCCTCCCCCTTTAAAAAAGGGGGGTTGAGGGGGATTTAACGGTGGTGACTAGATCCCCCCCTAACCCCCCTTTTTCAAAGGGGGGAATACCCCCTGTTTCATGTTGACTGTCTAGTAGTTATAGTCGATGGCGGCGAAGATGCCACGCGAAATCGGTGACGGCGAGTTTCACGCCAATGAAGGTTCAGTCCAGTGGTACGATCTCCAGCTTCCCACCGCGCAGATGCTTGCCGAGAATCTTGTAGATGTCCAGGTCGAAAGCGGCCTGGCCGTGCCGTTCGGTTCGTTCCCGCAGTTCTTCTTCGCCGCCGACGGTGCCCAGGTAGCCCCAGTTTTCCACCAGGTGCAGGTCGGTGCGCGCATTGAGCGGCGCGGTTTCCCGGATGCCGATCATGCCTTTGAACGGCCACGCCCGCACCCGCGATTTGGCCATCGCCTCCATCAGCCGGAGGTTGTGGCTGGCGACGGATTCCCGGTCGATGCAGGCGCCGCGGCATTTCTCCAGCTGGTAGGCGAAGCAGGGTTTGCCCGGCGCCGGCGTTTCCAGCCCGAGCAGGGCGTGGCACAGCCGGTGGGCGTCGGCCAGGTTGCGCAGGGTGGCGAGGGCGTTCTTGCGCGAGGTGAACAGGCCGTACAGATTCTGCTCGCGGCCGAAATCCGCCATTTCGGCCGCGAAACCCAGTTGCGGCCGCAGCGCGCCGTCTTCGCCCGCGACCAGGAGCCAGGCGCACAGCTCGCTGTTCTGGCGCAGGCGGCGGTTGTGCAGCGGCTGGAGCTGTTTGATCAGGCGCGACTCGTTCAGCAGGGCGCCCAGTTCGCCCGCCGTCTCGATCCACTCGATCCGCCGCAGCTGCCTCGACAGCGCCATTTCGCGGGCATGGCGCAGGTCGGCGCCGAAGTGGGAAAGCACTCTTTTGCGGATGTTGTTGCTCTTGCCGATATAGAGCGGCAGGTCGTTTTCGCCGTAGAACAGGTACACGCCGTGCGATTCCGGCAGATCGTCGATGATCGCGGGATCGAGGTGGGCGGGCAGGGCGGGGCGCTGCGTGATGGCCGCGACCGCCTCGGCGATGGCCTGTTCCGGGTGCGCTTGAGCCAGGTGCTGCATGAAGAACCACAGCGCCCGGGCGTCGGCCAGCGCGCGGTGGCGGTTTTCCACCGGCAGGTTGTGGCGCTCGATCAGCGCGTCCAGATTGTGCTTGTGGTACTGGGGAAACATCCGGCGCGACAGCTTGACGGTGCACAGCACGGTGGCGCTGAAAGCGATGCCGAGCCGCTTGAACTCGCTGCGCAGGAAGCCGTAGTCGAAGCGGGCGTTGTGCGCCACGAACATCCGGCCGTGCAGCCGCGCCAGGGTTTCCTCCGCCACGTCCGCGAACGGCGGGGCGTCGGCCACCATCGCGTTGGTGATGCCGGTGAGGCGCTGGATGAATTCGGGGATCGGCTCGCCGGGGTTGACCAGCGTGCTCCATTCCCGCACGCCGTTTTGGTCGACCTCGACGATGCCGATCTCGGTGATGCGGTCGAACGCCGCGTTGGCCCCGGTCGTCTCCAGATCGACGAAAACCAGCGGCTGGTCGGTTGGATTTATCTTCAAAGATTCGGTTGGCCGCCGATTAACGCGGATAAACGCAGATATTTCATGGCCGGATAGAAGTTCACTCGGTCGCTCGCAAAGGTCTCAGATTGGTACTTTAATTCGACTGTCAGTTAAATTCGCATCAGATTAGCACAGCGCCTTCCCCCTTTGAAAAAGGGGGATTGAGGGGGATTTAGAGATGCCGGCATTTCGCGGTGCCGTTTTAAATCCCCCCTAACCCCCCTTTTTCAAAGGGGGGAAGCGCTACGTCAGCCGAATCTGGCAACTGGCAGCGTCCATTGGCGGTTAATTGCCGTTTTTCGGTTCAACGTTCCAGAGCTTTCAGCGGCGGACAAAATAAAAATAAGATCGTCGCCCTGCATCACAAGTTCCCCGCCAGCAGGTGCGTCACCTTGGGCGGCTCTTCGCCGATGTGGAACGACCTTGCCTTGTCGCTGACGTCGCGGTCGGCCACGGTGACGCGCTCGTGCTGGCGCAGGTGCTCCAGCCAGGATTCGACCATGAAGCATTCCACCATGCGGCCGGAGTCTTCGATGTCGTCGAACAGCTCCCACATGAACGCGCCGTCGCGCCGGCGGATGGTGCGCAGCTTCTTCATGACCTGCGTGAATTCGCGGATTCGGGCCGGTTCGATGCGGTATTCCACCGTCACCATCACCGGGCCGCGATCCATGCCGAGCTCGTCGGCCGGCATCGTTGTCGGCCAGCGCACCGACGGGCTGAGGTCGGCGACGTCGTGGCGCCCGATGCGATAGCGCCAGGTCGCGCCGATGCCGACCACCGCGCCGGCGGATGCCAGGGTGAGCGCGGCGGGGATGCCGACCCAGGTGGCGACCTGCCCCCACAGCGCGCTGCCCGCCGCCATGCCGCCGGTGAAAACCACCCAGAAGAAGGCCAGGCCGCGCGCCCGCACCCAGCCTGGCAGGGCGGTCTGCGTTGCCGTCATCAGCGACGACACCACGCTGATCCAGGCTAAGCCGGTCACCACCATGGCGGCCCCGGCGGCCAGCACGCTGCCGCTGTGGGCCAAGGCCAGCATGGCGAGCGCGTAGAGCACGGTGGCGGCGGCCACGATTCGGTCGCGGCCCTCTCCCCTACCCCTCTCCCACCAGTGGGCGAGGGGGACGGAGTCTCGCTGCGCGAGTCTTATGTTTAGGCGCGGCAGGAGCAGCGCGCCGCCGATGGCGCCGATCCCCATGCATGCCAGGAACAGCCCGTAAGTGCCGGGCCCGCTGCGCAGTTCCTGGCGCACGATCAGGGGCAGCAGCGCCCAGGACGCGCTGGCGAACACGAAAAAAGCGCTGCCCCGCGCCAGCACCGCGCGCAGCTCCGGCGCATGGCGCGCGTAGCGCAGGCCGGCGCGCACGGCTCCGGCCAGCCGCTCCGCCGGCAATTCGCTGGTTTGCCGCGGGCGCTGCCAGTTCTTCAGGGCGACGATGACGGCCAGGAACGACAGCGCGTTCAGGACGAACACCATGCCCGGCCCGGAGGCGGCGACGATCAGGCCGGCCAGCGCCGGGCCGACGGCGCGGGAGACGTTCATGCCGATGGTGTTGAGGCCGATGGCCGCCGGCAGCTCGCTGCGCGCGACCAGCTCCGGCGTGATCGCGCCCCAGGCCGGCATCATCATGGCGGTGCCGGCGCCCAGCGCGAAGGTGAACAGCAGCAGCAGCGGCGCGCTGGTCAGCCCGGCCAGGGTGAGCGCGCCCAGGAGCCCGGCGACGACCATCATCCATACTTGGCTCGCGATCAGGTAGCGCCGCCGATCGACGATGTCGGCCAGCGCCCCCGCCGGCAGCGCCAGCAGGAAGGTCGGCGCGGTGGTGGCCGCCTGCACCAGGGCCACCATCAGCGGGCTGGGCGCGAGCGAGGTCATCAGCCAGCCGGCGCCCACCTCGTGCATCCACGAGCCGATGTTGGACACGATCGAGGCGATCCACAGCATGCGGTAGACGCGGTGCCGAAGCGGCGCCCAGGGGGAGGCGGCGGGGTGGGGGACGGTTACGGACATTCGTATGTGATATTTGGAGCCAGTCAATGAAACAAGGATACCCCCCTTTGAAAAAGGGGGGCTAGGGGGGATTTAAAGATGTGATCAATAGCCGCCGCCGTTAAATCCCCCTCAATCCCCCTTTTTCAAAGGGGGAGGCGGTTTGCCCGGTTCTCATCGCCATGATTTACCGTGACCGGCTTTACGCCAGCAGCGCCAAACGCGCCATTTGCAGCGCGCCTTCCCTGGTCCGGTGGCCGGCGACGAAACGCCCGCGATGGCAAAACACGCCGCCCTCGACGCCGGTCGCGGCATCCAGCTTGTCCCCGTCCAGCCCGGCCCAGGGCTCGGGCAGCGATTTGCGGTTGTCGAAGCTGCCGGCATGGTCCGGCACGGTGTGCACATGCCATTTTGTCGGCGAGTCGGGGTAGACCACATACAGCAGCTCGGCATACCTGGAACACCCCAGCACGGTATCCTGCCAGGGCAGATCGCGCTCCAGCAGCAACAGCCGCCCGCCTTCCAGCAAGGTGCCCTGGGCAACGGCGGCGCGCGCCGCTTCGAGGTTCTGCGCGCCGCGGATGGCGTTGTGCAGCACCGCCAGCGCCATGCCGAGCGCACGCTCGAAAGCCTGGTCCTGGGCCGGCGCGGTGGTGTCATCCTGCCAGCCGGGATTGAAGCCGCCGATGACGGTTGAAATGGACATGACGTTGACGGGCGACGCTTCCTTGCTCAGCGTAACGCCGCAATCGATGGCATCCACGCCCTGCACCAGCCAGTGATCGACCCGGCCGGCAGCGGCGGCCGAGCCGCACAGCTGCGCGCCGAGCTCGCGCCAGATCAGGCCGAACGAGCTGAACGGGATGCCGTTGTCGCGTGCCTCCCGGTATTCGAGCTGATGGTGGTCGAAGCGGCAGGCGGCGGGGTCGAACACGCGCCCCACGTCGAACACGATGTCCGCGCGCTCCAGCAGCCCGGATTCGCGCGTGCGGCGGATGGCCAGGGAAGGGTTGGCAAGGCGCAGCGCGGCGGCGGCGAAGACATCGTCGGCGTGGAAAGAGCCGGAATGGGTAGCGGCCACGGCGCCGGGGCGCAGGGCGACAGCATGAAGGTCGGACACGGTATCTCTCAATCGGGGATCAAAGGCTGGCGGGCGGTTCGTCAAGCCCATAACGATAGCAGGCGCCGGCGGCCAATCGCAAGTAGGTCGGGCACCCCGTGCCCGACAATCCGGCGTTCCGCGAATCTTTCATCGAACCGTCGGGCACGGGGTGCCCGACCTACATCGGCCGCATCGCAATTTCGACGCGGCCGGTTGCCCCCCGCCAAAGGCGCCCCTATACTGGCTTTTTCCAATCCAACGGGCGGGTTTTCCGGTGCCTTTGCCGAAATTTGCGAACCGGCTGCTGGCGGGCATGCTGGCGGGAGCGACGAGCGCCGCCGCCATGGCCGAACAGGTGGCCTGCCATTACACCTATGGCGGCGAAAGCCGCGTGCTGACGGCTCGTCCGGTAGCTTCGCCCTACGCGGTGCCGGCGATCCGGGTCGGCTCTTTTTTCAAATTCCGGGTGGTGTTCCAGACCCGGCCGGCCGACCTCGCCTCGATCAAGGTTTACGCCTACGCCGACCGCGACGGCGGCCCGGAGCCGATCCACCAGGCGATCTATCCCTATCCGCCGGCAGCCGATCACGGCGCGCCTTACGGCTTTACCGGCCGGCAATTCGTCTACGAACCGGAGCTCGGCGGCGAACTCGAATACTGGTGCCGGATCGAGCCGGACGGCGAGGCGGCGGAATGAGCGCGTCCGCGATCCTGAAATGTTGGCTCGCGGCGCTGCTGCTGGCGGCGGGCTGCGCCCAGGCCGAGCCGGTGCGGCTGATCTTCGCCGGCGACGTGATGCTGGACGATGGGCCGGGCAGGGCGATCGCGTCCGGGCGCGATCCGCTGGCGCCGTTCGCCGCCGCGCTTGCCGCCGCCGATTACCGTATCGGCAACCTGGAATGTTCCGTGGCCACGGTCGGCCGGGCGATCGACCACAAAATCTACACCTTCCGCGCCCATCCGCGGGTGATGAACGTCCTGCGCGGGCGCTTCGACGCGCTGGGCGTCGCCAACAACCACTCGGGCGATTACGGCCAGGCGGCGTTCCTGCAAACCTTGTCCCTGCTCGACCAAAACGGCATTGCCGCGTTCGGCGGCGGGCGCGACCTGGCGCATGCCCATGCGCCGCTGTGGATCGAGCGCAAGGGGCTGCGCATCGCCGTGCTGGGCTACGACGAATTCAAGCCGCGCGCGTTCGAGGCCGGCCCCGACTGGGCGGGCGTGGCCTGGAGCGAGGACAGCCAAGTGATCGCGGATATCCGCGCCGCGCGTGCGGCGGGCGCCGACCTGGTGATTCCCTTCATGCACTGGGGCTGGGAGCGCGAGCCGGAACCCAGCGAGCGCCAACGACAGCTGGCGCGCACCATGATCGACGCCGGGGCCGCCATGGTGATTGGCGGCCATCCCCACGTCACGCAGGGCGCCGAATACTACAAGGGGCGGCTGATCGTCTACAGCCTGGGGAATTTCGTCTTCGACGGTTTCGAAACGGCCGAAACCCGGCACGGCTGGCTGCTGCGCCTGACCGTGGACCGCCGGGGGCTGATCGGCTGGGATACGCTGGCCGCCGAGATGGACGCGGAAGGCACGCCGCATCCCGTTCCCGGCGCGCTCACGCCTTGCGGGCAAAGCGGCGACGAGGCGGTCCGGTTGTGCAGGAACAGGTAGGTCGGGCACGCCGTGCCCGACGGTTTGATGGACTGTCGGAGGGGATTTGTCGGGCACGGGGTGCCCGACCTGCGAGCCCCCGATTGTGCCTATCACCGCTCACATCGGCTTCGGTTTCCACATCCCCAGCTTGGCGCCGGTCGGGTCGGTGATGACGCTCAGCCAGCCGGCGCCCTCGACTTCCATCACGTCCACGCATACTTCCGCACCCAGTGATTTCGCTTTTTTCGTCGAGGCGTCGATGTCGTCCACCTGCACATATGGCAACCAGGCGGACGGAGTCCCGGCCTCGGGGTTTTTCATCATCCCGCCGCCGGTGCCCTCGCCGACCCTGATCATGGTGTACGTGCCGCCGGGCATCGGCATGTCTTCCAGGGTCCAGTTGAATAGCTGTCCGTAAAACTCCTTCGCCTTGCCGACGTTGTCGGTGCTGAGCTCCACGTGTACGAACGGATTTGCCATGATGGTCGCTCCTTTCTGGTTTCGTTGCGGATGCCGGTGCGTTGCGTCGGCCAAAAAATCTGCTGCAAGATTAACCATAGTTCAGTTTTCGTCAGCCGCCAGGGGGATTTTTCCGTATAGCTCCGACGTCCGGCCGACCAGTTCGACGATCCTTTGGCGCAGGGCGGCCGGCTCCAGCACTTCCACCTCCGGGCCGAATTTCAGGATGTCCATCACCAGTTCCCGGTCGTCGCTGTAGGGCACGTTCAGGATGTAGCGCCCGGCGGCGTCGTAGTGCGATTTCTGCTCCGGGTGCCAGGCTTCGCGGCTTACCCAGCGGGCGCGCTGCGGCGTGAAACGCAGCTGCGCCCATTTCACTTCCTTGCCGGAAAAAATCCCGTAGCCGGCGCCGAGGGTTTCGTCGAGCTCGCGTTCGCCGACATCCTGCGCCGATTCGTTGATCGGCCGCACCCGGCGGATGGCGTCCAGCGAGAAGCTGCGGATGCCGTTGCGCAGGTGGCACCAGGCGTCCAGATACCAGTTGTCGCGGTAGTGCGTCAGGCGCTGCGGCGACAGGACGCGGTCCTGCGTTTCGTCCCGGCTGCGGATGTAATAGCTGATCTCCAGCTTCTTGCGCTGGAGCACGGCGGTGGCGATCGGCGCGAAATGCTCCGGCTCGTAGGAGCGGGCGTTCACGCGCAGGATGCGGATGCGCTTCTCGACCGAATCCATCGGAATCTCGGCCGATTCGAGCAGCACTTTCAGCCGGGTGAGCAGGGGATCGACATGGGGCGAAAGCAGCCCCGGCCCCAGGTTCTGCAGCAGGTGCTGCATGGTGAGCAGGGCGTGGATTTCCGAAGCGTTGAACCACAGGCCCGGCAGCTCGTATTTGCTCCCCGCCACCGGTTGGCCGAAACAGTATCCGCCGGCTTTCCTGTCCCACACGATGGGCGCGTTCAGCCGGTCGCGCAGATGTTCGATGTCCCGCTTGAAGGTGGCGCGGGAGATTTCCAGTTCTTCGAGAAAAGTTTCGATGTGGACGACCTTGCGCTCATGCAGCAGCTGGTCGATGCGATAGAAGCGTTCCGTGCGATCCATGAATATTTTCCTGAAATGTTTATGTATGGCTCATTCTGTGAGCCACACTATATCCCATAATGCATCGCATACCCAACCTGAAAGGAGATTGCGATGGGAAAGCAGAACGGATTGAAGCTGGTATTGGCGATTCGCCGCATTTGCAACCGCGCGGCGGCGGAGGGGAAAACCACGGTGCGGCCGGCGACGCTGCGCCAGATGGACCGGCAGATCAGCCAGATGCGCAAAAGTATCAAGGCATCCGAACGAATCGCCAGCGCCAGCCTGTTTTGAGCAGGGAGAAAAACATGAAACTGGGCATCGTCAGCAGCCACGCCAGAATGAGCATGAAGCGCCGCGGCATCCCGCCCCAGGCGCTGGAAACGCTGTTCGCCTACGGCAGCGTCGAACATGCGCCCCACGGCAGCCGGGTGGTGTACTTGAACAGCGTGGGCAAGGCCGCCTTGGCCAAGTCGCTGCCGCCGCGCCAGATCGACCGCTGGGCGGATATGTACGCCGTCCTCGACCCCCAGAACGAGGTGGTGACGGTGGGCTACCGCACCAACCGGATACGTCGGCACTAAAAGCTTAGCTCTGTCATTGCTTGAAATCCACCTGCTGTTTCATGGTGCGATTTCGATAAATACCCCCAGAGCAATCGGCTTTAGCGGGATGCCGCTGGACTCAAACGGCGAACAGCACCGATAGCTGGCCCGTGGCATGGGCGGCATCCCGTGGGCGGATGACGATTTCGACATCGCGGTCGAGTTGCGTCATGAAATGCAGCAGCCGTTCGGAGGAGAAGCGGTTAAGCTTGAAATGCTTGAGTTCTGAGACATGGGGCTGGGGGATGCCGAACAGCGACGCGGCAGCGGCTTGGGTGAGGCGCTTGTCCTTGATGATTTCATTCACCCGCATGGCAAGCTGCACGCGCAGTTTGCGCTCCCCCGCATCGGCATAACCCAGATCGCGGAAAACATCGCCGCTGCCAACATCTACCGTATCAGTCGTCTTTTCCATAGCGCGCCTCATAATCTGCTTGCGCCGTTTTCAGGCGCTCATGTATCAAATCCACATCGTTCCTGGCCGTGCGTATGCCGGACGGCGATTTCTTCTGGAAGCAGTGCAGCACATAAACCGCTTTCGCAAACCGCACCGTGTAAGGCCACCCGGTAGGTATCGCCGCGATGATCCTCGACAATCTCGAACACGCCCGGCCCTTCGCCTTTCCAGGGCTTGGCCGATGGCGGCATTCCGCCCATCTGCACCACGCCCAGCGCATAACCGAAATCGTCCACTGCCTCGCCGGGAAAGGCCAGCAAATCCTTCTTGGCTGACCCGATCCAAAGGAGCGGTTTTTCCTGGGGGACGAATGGTTTCATTGATGCAAGTATATACCGCTAACGGTATATTGTTCAATGTTGTGGGATGCCTCTGGAGCAGTATCACAGGATGTGGTTCGCAAGCTCACCGCATCCTACGGGCCCAACGCGACACCAAGGCGCACGCGGGTGCCTCGGGCCTGCCGCGTTTGCCAGCCGCAGAACTGGAGTCAGCAGTGCTTGACCAGCTGCGTGCCATCCTGCGCGCCCCGAATTTGCTCGGCGACATGCTGCCGCAGGCGATCAAGCTCGACCCGACACTGGACAAAGCCAAGATCGCCGTGGCCATGACCCGGCTCGACGCGATTTGGGATCAGCTGTTCCCGGCAGAACAGGCCCGGATCGTGAAGCTGCTGGTCGAGAAGGTCATCGTGTCACCCAACGATCTCGAGGTTCGGTTGCGAGCCAACGGCATCGAACGGCTGGTGCTGGAACTGCGTCCCGAGGCCACCAACCAACCAGCGGAGGCACTGGCATGAGCGATATCCGCATCCAGAAAACCGGCGAGCCGGACATTCTCCAGACCAGCGACGGCAGGCTGACCTTATCCTTGCCGATCCAGATCAAACGCCGCAACGGTCGCAAGCTGGTTTCATTGCCAAACGGCGAGACCGCGCCGGTCAGACCGTGGGACGTGGCTCCGACCACCATCCAACTGGCGCTGGCCAGGGGCCACCGCTGGTTGGCGATGCTGGAGTCAGGAGAGGCGAAGTCCTTGAAGGAAATCGCCACGCAGGAAGGAATCGACAACAGCTATGTAAGCCGCATGGTCAACCTGACCACGCTGGCATCCGATATCGTGGCGGCCATCCTGGACGACACGCTGCCCAACCACGTCACGCTGTTTGACCTGGCGGTGGACCCACCTGCGCTGTGGGATGAGCAGCGGGCCAGGCTTGTATAGACCGGGCGGTTGCACCGGTATAAAATCAGCACCGGTGCCCACCATACTTGCACACGAGTAAAAAAAGGCGTTGCTTCACAGTCACTGAAAACTTCTCTTTGAGCCTCGTCGTCGGGGACTTAAACGTGTGCGCCTGACCCGAAACCGGCGTGGCATTGAGGAAAAGTTTGTCATGACAATCAAAGAACTCGCGTACTCCGCGCAGCAACACGTACAGGCCAGCACCGGAGCCTCTTTCAAGAGAGCCCACATCTACGAGCTGCTGGCTGCTTCCTTTGGCTTCAACTCCCACGCCGCGTTTGGTGTGAATACCGTACTGACGGAGCTGCGCCAGAACGATAGGCGGGCACTTCCGCAAGGTGCGTTCATCAACCGACGTTGCATTGAGCTTGGATATCGGCCTGACACCGCGACTCTAGCGACGTCGGCGCTGGAATCCTTCCTGACAGAGCGGCAAATTGGCATCGCCAGCATCTCGTCATTGATCAGTCGCCTGCGAGGCGAATCGCCCAACCAGGACGACGAGCTCGAATACGATGAGGATGAACTATTCGAGCCTACCGACGAGGAGTTCGGACCGATCCTCGTTGACGGATTGGATGCTGCAGCCAGCAAGGGCAATGCCCAGGCTCATTACGCACTGGCACTGATATACGCTCGCGACGATGAAGATGACCCGGACGCTGGGAGTTCCTATTGGTACGCCCAGGGGCAGCAGGGACGTGTCCTGACGGGGGTGGAAAAGGAGTGGGCTGAAGCGCATGCGTCTCGTCTGGCCCATGCTGAAAAGTACGCTCACCATTTGAAGGAGGCTGGTCGGCTGGGTCATCAAGATGCACTTCTCGACCTGGCGGAGCGATTTGACGATCCGTCCTTCTTCGATCAACCACATCAGCATGTTGATGCTGATCCAGCAGCAGTTGCCGCTATTGCAGAATGCATGGGCCGTCCTGCTGATGCCAGGCATTGGCTGACCCGTGCTGCCGAGAGTGGAGACACGGATGCCATGCTCCAGCTCATTGAGGAATACGACCACGGTGACCTGCAGCGCTGCTGGACGTGGGTGTACCTCTCCCGGTTGGTCGGAACGGATCTGACCCAGGACGCGCATTACGCGATCAACGAAGACGGTTCGGACTACGACGATGACGTCGGCGGTCCAGCCTATGTCACAGGTCGTGACGGGGTAGATCTTGATCCGCTCGCTCCGGAGCAAGACGCCACTGCCAGGCTTGCTGCACAGAAACTGTTTGAGCAGATCGAACAGAATGCACGGTAAGTCTTTTGGCATTGCGCCAGGGACGCTTTACCCACTTTGGTAGCCAATGCCGCAATCCAACCGCTTGATTGGTCCGTGCGTAACTAATTGATCTGTATGGTGGCGACGCGTGGCCTTTGCGGACTGTGGGCGTTTCGCGGAGAGCGAGGTCGGAGCGAGGAATGGCCAGGAGAGAGTGGAATGTGGCCCGGAACTGCCAATTCCGGCGGCTGCCGAAGTCCGCAGGCGTTCGCAGGAACCCGCACGAATACGCGGGAGCCAGTGCGATCAGATAAGAAAAAACCCCAACTGAGAACAGTTGGGGTTTTGATATTGGTGGCGGAATCGGGAATTGAACCGGCGTCCGCCCTCCCAACAAGAGAGCAAGCCTTGCCCGCAAAGGGCATAAATTCGATGATTTGGCCGAAATGCCACGAACCTGTGCAGGTTTTCGGCGACGAACCAGATGGCGTGGTCACCGCCGTGCTGCCGGTGTGATGTCAAACATCTTCGATTGTGTCGACAGTGTCGACAACATTTCCACTACCTCTCATAAGTGCGCTCTGGCTGCTGATCGTGGTCAGCGGATCATCTGCTGTCGCTGCGCCTTGGGCCTGCCGGGCTTTACAAATTGCGAAATGTCAGATACTGCTTTATACTTCTGACAAAGGAGCCATAACCATGAGCCATCTTGCCGAGAATATTTTGTCTGCCGCCCGTGCCATGCCCGAGGGTGGCTTGCTGTCGCCCAAGGCGTTCTTGCATCTGGGTTCGCGGGCAGCCATCGACAAAACCTTGTCCCGTCTGGCTCAGGAAGGAAAGCTGCTGCGCGTGAGTCGCGGCGCTTACGTCGCGCCCCATCAAGGCCGCTTTGGCTCTCGTCCACCGTCCACCGAATCTGTGATGCAGGCCATTGAGGCCAGCTGCGGTGAAACAGTCGTGGCCAATGGTGCCGCCGAAGCCAATGCGCTGGGCTTGACCACGCAGGTGCCGACCCGCGAGGTGTTTTTCACCTCGGGCGCATCCCGCACCTTGCAACTGGGTAGCCGTTGCGTGGAGCTCAAGCACGGCAACCGCTGGCAGTTGCTGCTGGGCAAACGCCCGGCGGGCAAGGTGATCCGCGCGTTGTCATGGCTGGGGCCAGAAGCCGCACCGGAGGCGTTAAAGCAACTGCGCTCCAGACTGCCTGAATCTGAATGGGAGGCTGTGCGCGGCGCACGGGCCATGCTGCCGAGCTGGATGGCTAAAGTAGTCAGCGAGGCCATCGCGTATGGCTGAGTCCTGGTTTTCACTCAGCCGGAACGATCAGGCTGAAGCACTGGAGTTTGCGGCGGCCCGTACCGGCCGCCCCGCGCATTTGCTCGAGAAAGACATTTGGGTAGTCTGGGTGCTGTCCGCCATCTATGAATCTGACTTGGCCAGCAAGCTCACCTTCAAAGGCGGCACTTCGCTGTCCAAGGTGTACCGCATCATTGATCGGTTTTCGGAGGACGTGGATCTCACCTATGACATCCGCGAACTGGTCGCCGATCTCTTGAAGGAAGGCAACCCCATTCCCGATTCCCCCAGCCGGGAAAAAAAGATCAGCAGCGCGGTGCGTCATCGCCTGCCTGACTGGATTGAGGCGACGGTCAGACCGGTCATCGAATTGGCACTGGCGAATGCGGGGCTTGAAGCGAGCCTGACGTTGGCAGGCAAAGACCGGGACAAATTGATTCTGGCCTATCCGGCGGTCAAAACGGGAACAGGTTATTCAGCACCCACGATCCAATTGGAGTTTGGTGCCCGCGCCACGGGCGAGCCGCATCATGTCCAGCCCGTAGATTGCGATATCGCGCCAGAAATCGAAGGCGTCACTTTCCCTGTTGCCCAGCCATTGGTAATGGCAGCAGAGCGCACCTTTTGGGAAAAGGCCACCGCAGCGCACGTGTATTGCCTGCAGGGACGGCTGCGCGGCGAGCGCTACTCGCGGCACTGGTACGATCTGGCCGCCATTGCCAAAACGTCGCACTTTGCTGCGGCCTGCGCCGATCACGCGTTGGCACGAGCCGTCGCAGAACACAAATCGATGTTCTTCATCGAAAAAGATGCTGCCGGAGCCAAGATCGATTACTTCGCCGCCACCAGCGGCCAGCTGCAACTCATCCCGACCGGTGAATCGCTGAAAGCACTCGAAAACGATTATGCCGCGATGTTGGAAGATGGCCTGCTGGCGCTGAATCAACCGAGCTTTGCCGACATCATTGAGCAGTGCCGCGCCATCCAGGACGAGGCCAATCGGCAGCCCGTTTAATTGGGTGCAAATAGATGTGTTTGTGGTTTTTCCGGATCATGACCACTTTTCATTTGCACCGCCTCCTTTGAATACCAATTCAGCATTGTCCGGAAAGTATTTCTGAATGGTGTCGGGCCGGATCGGGGTGTCATTGCGCCAGTTGTACAACGAACGTCGCAGCCACTCATGGTCACCGTCAGTGGCTTCACTGCGCCGGTCAGCCAGTTGCTCCACAGGCATTCCCAGTAAATCAAGTAGCCAGTCGACTACCTGGGCCACAGGCAAATACAGGCTGGATTTGCCATTGATATCGCAATGCTCAGGCAAATACCAAAAACGCCCGCCCGGCATGCCCTTGTCCAGTACTTGTCCAAGGCTCCAAAAAGCCACACGACGGGCCAAGCTGGGTATGAAAAAATGGCCCAGCAGCGCCCAAAGGATCTGGCGCTGATCGGCGGCGAAAGTCCAAGTTTTCAACTCGAAAGATTTGTAGGCGTTGGAAAATTCCATCAGATTACCGATGGCGTCCATTTGTGCTCGTGGATCCATGTCCAGAGCGTTGACGATGGTAGAAAGAACTTCTTCACCCATGGTCTTGTGAGCATCAAGACTGTCCTGACCTGTTGAAAACTTGTTTTTTTGTTTGTCGGATATGGACCGCCACCCAGGCTTTGATGGATTTCCAGCAGAATGGCCTTTGATCCTGAACGATTCCGCGCGCGCTATGCCCAAGCCAAACAGGGTGTCCGCGCATGAAGTACTGTTCAAACAAGGACATCGACCAAGTGATCCGTCAACTGATTCGTCAGGGCTGGAGCTTTCGGCGGGGAAGCAAACATGGACGGCTTACTCACCCTGATGGACAGCAGACGCTGACGGTAGCCAAGTCGCCTAGCGATTATCGAAGTTTCCATAATTTCCAGCGCGATCTACGCAAGGTCGCCTCGCATTCGATGGCTGCGTGATTGGCCGAATCTGCAGCTGTTTGGCCTCATCCTGCTCCGATGACCATTCGCAGCCAAGTTCTTGCGGTTTCTCCGATCTCGGTTCTTGAGCGCGACAGCAGTTGCCAAATACAACCGATCACGCGCCAACCCTCGTCGTTGCTGGATGTGGGGCTGTGAGCGCTCACGAGGCGGGCAGAGAAAAACAGAGACAGAGAGGCCAAAAACGCACGGGAACAGGGCCATGTGGAGGGTTGGCGCTCACGAGGCCAAGGCCCGAAACCACGCCAACACTGGCGTTTCTGGCAAAAAAAATCCCAACCGATAAGGGTTGGGATTTCGATAAATGGTGGAGGCGGGGGGAATCGAACCCCCGTCCGCAAGCCCTCTACAGGCAGTTCTACATACTTAGTCCGATTATTTGATTTAACCCGAACCACGCCAATCGAACAGGCTGGGTTCAAGCGAGTTGCCTTGAGTTTAGGATCGGTTCAAGCAACCCGGACCGATACGAGTCCCTGTAAATGACTCTGCTCTTTCCACCTTGCGGTTTCAAGCCGGCCCAGAGACCAACCGGTGCAGAGTCTAGCCGGCAATTAAGCGGCTAGAGCGTAGTTTTCGTCGTTTGCGACTAAAGTTTTCCAGATGGATTTACGAGGTCACTGGTCCTCGGTATGCCCTACTCTGCTTTGCAACCCACGTCGATACCGGGTCGCCCCCATGCTGAAGCTATGGACGAACCATGATGCAAAAAGTTCAATCCGTGGTTCAAGTTTAACAGAAATCGGTCGGCCGAAGCGGGCTCCCAATAAAACGACGTCGATTGCGAATTATCAATGACATCCCTCCGTACCATTGACTAGGATCAACCTTGTGCAATTTGCGCCTGCGAATTGTCATTGCGGATCGATTATAAAAATGGAGGAGGTCGCACATGGCTTGGAAATTTCCGAGCCTGACCCGTCGCACTTTTTTGAAGGCGACAGGGTTGGGTACTGCCGGGTTGACGCTGTTGAAGCCGGCCGGTTTGCTGGGTAAATCGGCACAGAGCGGCCCGGCGGATAGCGAGGAAACCACTTACAGCATCTGTAATTTCTGCTCGTCGTTGTGCAATCTGCGCGTCACCACGCAGACTAAAAACGGCGTCAAGCGCATCGTCAAGCTCGACGGCAATCCCAATTCCACCCTCAATCGCGGCAAGATTTGCGCGCGCGGCCAGGCGGGGTTGCGCCAGACTTACGACACCGACCGGCTGAAAACGCCGATGATCCGGGTGGAAGGCTCCAAGCGCGGCGAGATGAAGTTCCGCCCGGCGACCTGGGAAGAGGCCTACGCCTATATCGCCAAGAAACAGAAGGCCGCCAACATCCAGCCCTGGGAATGGACCATGGTGGGGGGGTGGACTTCGTGCGTGTTTTACATGAACTGGGCGGTGCCTTTCGCGCTTGCCAACAATATCCCGAACATCATCGCTTCGCCGATGCAGGCGTGCGTGACCAACGGCCATATCGGAACTGATACCGTGACCGGCACCTTCAACGTCCATGACGAGATATTGCCGGATTTCGACAACGCCAAGTACATCCTGTTCGTCGCCAACAACGCCTCGATCGGCGCGGTATCGACCTGCCGCATGGTGCGGTTCGCGCAGGGGCGCAAGAACGGCGCCAAGGTGGTGGCGATCGATCCGCGCCAGTCCGAGACCGCCTCCAAGGCGGATGAATGGATCTCCATCAGGCCGGGCACGGACCTGGATTTCCTGCTGGCCATGCTCAAGACCATGCTCGAAGAGGGGCTCTACGACGCGGATTTCTTGCGCAAGCATTCCAACATGCCGTTCCTGGCCTACAAGGACGCCAAGGGTCTGCTGCATCTGGCGCTCGACGCCAAGGGGCAGCCTCGCGTGGTGCTGGAACGCAGTTCGGAAATCCGCACCGTGCCCGCCTATGCCAACGAAAATGGGCTGGATGTGGACGGCCGCCCCTGTTATCCGGCACTGCACGCTCCGGCCGGTCTGATGCTGGACGGGCATCCGGTGATGACCGTGCTCCAGGCGCAGCTGGAAGAGGTTCGGGCCTGCACGCCGGAATGGGCGGAGAATACCACCGGCATTTCCGCCGCCACCATTCGGCGCATCGCGCGCGAGTTCGGCGGGTCGCGCCCCGCCATCGTCGATCCCGGCTGGCATGGCGGCCGTTACGGCAACATCATCATGCTGCGCCGGGTGCAGGCCATGATCCAGGCGCTGACCGGCGGCATCGACAAGCCCGGCGGCTGGATCATGAGCGGCGAGGTGCACAAGAAACAGGCAAATGTCATCAAGTCGAAGCAGGAAGGCAAGGACATTGGGCCGCCGCTGACCAGCATGGTCGGCCTGCCCTTTGCCAAGCTGGTTATCGACGTTTTCTCGAACGGCAAGAATTTCAGCCACGGCAAGCCCGGCTGGTCGTGGGCCTTCACCGAACAGGAGCGCGCGGCGGGGCGGCCTTACGTGATGCTGCCGGTGCTTGCGGACGTGGGTTTCAAGGAATCGGTCGAGGGCAGCCTCAACTACAAGGGCGAACCCTACAACACCCGCGCGGTGCTGCTCAATGCCGCCAATCCGGTGCGCCATTACTACCCCGATTCGCGCTGGAAGGAGATTCTTTCCCACAAAAACATGGAGCTGGTCATCGCCATCGACGTATTGCCGTGCGACACGACCATGTATGCGGACGTGATCCTGCCCAATTCCACCTACCTGGAGCGCAGCGAACCGAATATTTACGCCAACGGCGTGAACCACGATCTGGGACTCGTCACGCGTTATGCGGCGATCGACCCCCTGTACGACACCCGCGAGACGCCCGACATCCTGTTGAAGATGACGGAAATCATCAGCGGCAATACCGAAGGTTTCATGGGCGCCGTTGAGAAACTGACCGGGCTGAACGCCACATCGGTCAAGAAGAAGTTGGCGCAGAAGATCAAGGATGGGGTAAAGAGTCCTTTTTCCGCCGCATACCGCGATGTCGCTTTCGAACTGGCCGCCGAGGAGGCGGGCATCACGGTGAAGCAGCTCGACACGGTATTGCGGGACAAGGGCGTGCTGATCCAGGAAACCAAGGACAAGCTGCTGGAGAAATACGCCATGCCCTGGAAACTGCCGATGCCCAGCGGAAGCGGCCGGGTGGAGTTTTACTCCAGCCTGTTCGACGGCCTGCGCGGGATGGGCGGCACGGCGCCGCAGTTCAACGTGCTGGCCACGCACATCCCGACGGAATGCCGCAAAGGTGGCTCCGGCAGCCTGGCGGACGATGAGTTTTACTTTACCTACGGCAAGGCGCCGACGGTGTCCTATGCCTCCACCAACAACAACAACCCGGTGCTGGCGTCGATCAACAAGTTCAAGAAGGACATCTACACCAACCTCTGGATGCATCCGGCGCGCGCGGCGTTTCTCGGCATTGCGGATGGCGACGCCATCCTCATCACCAATTCGAAAAGCGGCCAGTCCGCGCAAGGTCACGTTCACGTCACCCGGCTGATACACCGCGAGGCCGTGTTCTTCTACTCCGGTTTCGGTTCGGAGAACCCGGCGCTTACCCGCGCTTTTGGAGTGGGCACCGCCACCAACAAGCTCGTCCCTTACGATCCGGAACCCGTGACGGGAGGTTTCCGAACCCAGGAGTTCACCGTGCGAATCAAGAAGATTTCCGATAAAGGAGCCACGGCATGACCCACTATGCAATGGTGATCGATTTGAATACCTGCGTCGGCTGCAATGCCTGCATGGCGGCCTGCGCGATGGAAAACCAGACCCCGGTATGGAAAGGCAGCTGGCGTACTTATGTCCACGAAAAGGAAATCGGCGTGGCCGAGCAGGTGCGGCGGCGTTTCTTCCCGCGCTTGTGCAACCACTGCGACAACCCGCCGTGCCTGACGGTATGCCCGACGGGCGCAACCTACAAGCGCGCCGACGGCATCGTCCTGATCGATCCGGACCGCTGCATGGGCTGCCGCGCCTGCGCCATGGCCTGCCCCTACGACGCGCGCTACGAGGTGACCTACGGCGACATCAAGATCGGCAAGGAATTCTATGGCGAGCTTCAGCGCACCAGCCCGAGCATGGACAAATGCTCGTTCTGCGCCCATCGCCTCGACAAGGGCATGAAGCCGGCGTGCGTGGAAACCTGCGTCGGCTCGGCGCGCCAGTTCGGCGACCTGGACAACCCGTCCGACCCGGTCACGCAGCTGGTGGCGAGCGGGGTGGCGCAGCCGCTGATGCCGCACCTGGGGACGCGGCCGAACGTGTACTACATCGACGACATGAAGCGGAAAGGTTAAGCCATGGACACCATGACCTACACGACGCAAAGCATCTGGACCTGGTGGATCGCCATGTATCTGTTCTTCGGCGGCCTGGGCGCGGCGACCCTTTCCATCAGTTTTCTCACCGACATGTATTGCCGGCCGCACCGCAAGCTGGTGCTGTGGGGCGCGCTGTCCGGCGTGGCGATGCTCGCCATCAGCTCGGCGGTGTTGTTCGGCCACCTGTTGCACCATGTCGCGGTGATCTACGTGCTCAACCCGCTGGTGCTGTTCTACCAGCCGCACGCCTGGATCGCCTGGGGCACCCAGTTCATTTTGTGGATGATGGTGTGGGGCATGCTCTACGCGCTGCCCTACATGCGCGAGACGCCCTGGTTCATGCGCATGCCGCTGGTGGGGGCGCTGCTGCAGACCAAGTTCGTCGCCTGGCTGTCCGGCTGCTGTTTGAAGCGGCGCCGCATCGTCGGCTGGCTCGCCACCGTCAACGGCATCGGCACCGCGGTGTATACCGGCCTGTTGATCCAGTCGTTCCCGGCGGTGGCGCTGTGGCACAATCCGGGCGTGCCGCTGCTGTTCACCGTGTCGGCGTTCTCGACCGCGTTCGCCTATCTGCTGCTGCTCCTGAACGTGTTCATCCCGGACGAGAACGACCAGGACATCCGCCACCGCTACGAGCGCATGGACGTGATCCTGATCGCCACCGAACTGGTGATCCTGTTCTCGTTCTTCAACTACACCCTGTCCGGCTCGGAATCCGGCTACAGGTCGGCCAAGCTGCTGTGGAACGACATGGGCTGGCTGGTCGGGTTTATCGGCTTCGGCCTGATCGTGCCGTTCTTCCTTGAGCTCAAGGGCGTGATCAAGGGCTGGAGCGGGCGCATGCCGACGGTGGCGGCGGCGCTCCTGGTGCTGATGGGCGGCTACATGCTGCGGCACTACTTCATGTATGCCGGCGTCTATGCCTACCCCTGGTAGCGCGGACGCCGTCGCCGTCGAGCCGCATGCCCTGCGGCTGCTCGGCGGGCTCCTGGCCAGCCCCGGCAGCGATTCGCTGGAAGTGCTGCGCGAACTCGCCGGGGAAAACGCCTGGCTCGGCGAATCCCTCGCCGAACTCGAAGACACGCCGCTGGAGGATTGGCAGGCGGAGCATGCACGGCTGTTCATCTCCGGCCATCCGAAAACCGCGTGTCCGCCTTACGAATCGGCGTTTTTGGGCGGGGCGATGTTCGGCGTCGCGTGCGATTCGCTCGCCGACCTCTATCGCCGCGCCGGTTTGGAAGCCGAAGGATTGCCGCCGGATTATCTCGGCACCCAGCTCGAATGCGCCGCCTGGCTGCTGGAGCAGTCTTGCGGCCACAGCGGCGAGCTGCTGCGGGAATTATGGCGGGACCATCTCGCCCCGTGGACGCCCCGGTTCGGCGCCACGCTGGCGATGGAAAGCCGCCTGCGGCTTTACCGGCAGCTCGGCGAGCAGTTACAGGGGCTGTTCGATGCGTGATTCGGCCTGGCGGCTGGGGCCGTTGCCTGCCGGCGACGATCAGGCGGTGGCGGCCGCGGCGACCGCTTGTTTCGACGGCATTTACCGTAAATATTTCAGCAACGAATGGCTGGTCAACCACCGTTTGCCGGTGGAGGTCCGCGCCTTTCGGCGCAGCGACGGCTGGTGCGTGTTCCTGCTGCTGACGCCGTGGATGATGGGGCGGGTGTTCCTGCCCGAACGCGACCCCGGCCTGCGCGTTCCGTCCGGCTGGAGCGCCGCTGAGCGCGGCGCCGCGCCCTTCCTGGTGATCGGCCCGCCGCTCGATTTCACCATCCTGGGCGGCACGCAGAAGGCCCATCTCAACTACCTGCCGGAACTCGGCCATTTCCTGTTGCAGCCGCTGGTGCAGTCGATGGAAGGCTACGCCAGCGCCGACGCCGTATTCGCTGCCTGGGACGAGGTGATCAAGACCCGCGACCGGGTGATGGAAGAGCAACAGCGCGAATGCGGCTGGCAAAAGGAAGTGTCGCGACGCGAATTCTTCGGCCGCCTGGCCGGGCACCGCACCGGGCGCTAGGAGCCTGTCACGTTGAATTACCGGGATACGGCAAGACTGGCCGCCTCCCCCTTTGAAAAAGGGGGATTGAGGGGGATTTAACGGTGGCAGCCAGTAGCGACGTTGCTAAATCCCCCCTAACCCCCCTTTTTCAAAGGGGGGAATACCTTGACAGGATCCTAGGATGGGGCCTGGCCGTCAGCCCGCAACGCCGATGATTACCCCGCGAAAAGTCGAACCGCAAAGGCGCGAAGACGCGAAGAAAATCCCAGCCACGGAGAAACACCGCGTGTTTCCGAAGGCATGGTTCTGTCGCCTGCGGGGTGCGACGTAAATATCATGTAGTACATGGATTGTTCTCCTCGTCGTTCGTCAGCTCCCCGGTTGTTTGTATTTTTTTCTCGCCCGTGCGAGCAGCAGCCCTCTCCCTAACCCTCTCCCGCAAGCGGGAGAGGGGACGATTGCCCTCTCTCCCTTTGGGATAACCAGCGACTTGGCTGGCGTAGTTTGCCAGCCTAGTCGAATGGCTAGTAGTTCCATCAGAGAGTTGGAGAGAGGGTTGGCTGCCGCTCGCGGCGGGGACATACGATCTTTCATCGACTTTAGTAGATAGAAAGTCGGAGTGCAGCTTGCGGCCACTCCTCGCGGATGCCGCCTCGCTAGCCTCATTCGGTCAGGACACGGCCAGGTGCGAGAGCGAAATCATGTTTTCCCTTGCCGCGGGCGCGATGCCAAGTTCGATGCCGTGGCGCGCCGCGGTCAGTTCGGCCATGACGGACACGGCGATTTCCGGCGGGGTATGGCTGCCGATGGGCAGGCCCACCGGGCCATGCAGGCGGCCGATGTCGCCTTCGGTGAGGTCGAGCTGCCGCAACCGCTCGCGCCGCTTGGCGTTGCTGCCGCGGCAGCCCAGTGTCCCGACATAGAACGCGGGCGATTTGAGCGCTTCCGGCAAGGCCAGGTCGTCGATCTTCGGATCGTGGCTGAGTGTCACCACCGCGCTGTGGACATCGGGCACGAAGGCTCTTACAGCCTCGTCCGGCATGCCGGGCACCAGTTCGGCGCATTCGATGCTCCAGGCCTTGCGGTATTCCTCGCGCGGATCGCACACCGATACCTGGTAATCCAGGGCTTGTGCGATTTGCGCCAGGCAGCGTGCAGTCTGGACGGCGCCGATCATCAGCAGCCGCCAGCGCGGCCCGTGCACGGAAGTCAGCGTCAACCCGACGAACCGCGTGGTTTCATCCGTTTGCGGCGTGTAAAGCGTGGCGTGGCCGCTGGCCAAGTCGAGGCGGCGGCCGATCAGTCGGTGGTGGGTGATGGCATCCAGGATGGCTTGCAGCATGAGCTTTTGCGGCGCCGGTTCGAGGACCAGTTGCAGCGTGCCGCCGCAAGGCAGGCGAAAACGGCTGCATTCATCGGTTGAATTGGCGTAGCTCAGCACCTCCGGGTGGGTGGTCGGCACCGTGCGCATGCGTTCGATCAAATCCGTCTCGACGCAGCCGCCGGAAACCGATCCCGCGAGCAGGCCGTCGTCGCGTATGGCGAGCAGGGAGCCAATCTGGCGCGGGGACGAGCCCCAGGTCTTGACCACCGTGGCAAGCGCCACGCGGTGGCCGTCGTTTTGCCAGTGCAGGCATTTCTGCAGCACTTCCATATCCACGCTGTCCATTTTCTTCCTCCGCTGTCCCATGGGGGCAGGGCCACGTCATGGGTTCAATGCAGAAATCAGTATAGACAATTCAGGCAGGTAGGTCGGTTCAAGCGCAGCGGAACCGACACACCCGGCAAGAAGCGGAGCGTCGGTTCCGCTGCGCTTGAACCGACCTATGCGCCGGAGAGGGCCAGAAAGGCGAGGATGTCCTGCGGCGCGCCGATGCGGCCCTGTGCGCCCCAGGTTTCAGGGCGGTCGGTGGCGCCGAGGTAGCCGTAGTCGGCGATCAGCGCGGGCATGCCGGCGGCGCGCGCCGCCTCGATGTCGCGTTCGGCGTCGCCCACATACAGGCAATGCTGCGCCGGGACGGCGAGTTCGCGGGCTGCGGTGAGCAGCGGTTCGGGGTGGGGCTTGGGGTGGGGACAAGTGTCGCCGCTGACGATGCTGGCGGCGCGGTCGAGCAGTTCGAGCTGCTCCATGAGGGGGAGGGTGAAGCGCGCCGGCTTGTTGGTGACCACGCCCCAGTGGATTTTTCGCTCTTCCAGCGCATCGAGCAGTTCGCCCATGCCGGGAAACAGACGGGTGTGGCGGCACAGGTTGGCGGTGTAGAGCTCCAGGTATTCCTCGCGCATGACGTCGAAGCGCGCGTCTCCCGGCGCCATGCCGAAGCCGATCTCGAACAGCCCGCGCGTGCCGTGGGAGGCGTAGGGGCGGATGATCTCCTGCGCCAGCGGCGCCAGGCCGTGCCGTTCGCGCTGGAGGTTGAGGGCGTAGCCGAGATCGGGCGCGGTGTCGGCCAGGGTGCCGTCGAGGTCGAACAATACGCCCTGGATCATGCCGCCTTGCAGTGGATCAGGTAGTTGACGCTGGTGTCCGTGCCGAGCGAGTAGGTCTTGCCGAACGGGTCGTAGCTCATGCCGGTGATGCCGGCGACGCCGAGGCCGACGGCGCGGCAGTAGCCGCCCAGCTCGGACGGCTTGAGGAACTTGGAGTAGTCGTGGGTGCCGCGCGGCAGCAGGTTGAGCACGTATTCCGCGCCGATCACGGCGAACAGGTAGGATTTCGGATTGCGGTTGAGAGTGGAGAAGAACACGTGGCCGCCCGGCTTGACCAGCTCGGCGCAGGCGCGCACCACGCTGGCCGGATCGGGCACGTGCTCAAGCATTTCCATGCAGGTGACGATGTCGTAGCGGTGCGGCTGCTCTTTCGCCAGCTGTTCCACCGCGATCAGGCGGTAGTCCACTTTCTGGCCGGTCTCCAGCAGGTGCAGCTTGGCGACCCTGAGGGCTTTTTCGCCGAGGTCAATGCCGGTGACGTCGGCGCCGCGCGCCGCCATGCTTTCGGCCAGGATGCCGCCGCCGCAGCCGACGTCGAGCACCGTTTTGCCGGCCAGCCCGGCGGCCTGGTCGACGTAGTCGAGGCGCAGCGGGTTGATGTCGTGCAGCGGTTTGAATTCGCTGTTGGGGTCCCACCAGCGGTGGGCGAGCTGGCTGAATTTATCCAGCTCGTGCTGGTCGGCGTTCAAGTTCGGTTCATTCATTTTTTAGCGCTGATTTTTTCCTGCCAGAACGCGGTCCTGGCGTTGAGTTCTTGGATGTCGATGGTGGTGAGTCGGCGTTCGTCCAGCACCAGCCGTCCGTTGATCCAGACATGGCTGACGTTTTCCCGTCCGGCGGCGTACACCAGATGCGACGCAACATCATAACACGGCTGGGTTTCCGGGGCGGACAGGTCCACCGCCGTGATGTCGGCGGCCTTGCCGACCGCAAGCGAGCCGGTGAGCTGGTCGATTCCCAAGGCGCGGGCGGCATTGATCGTCGCCATGGCCAGCGCCTGATGGGCGGGCAGGGCGGCGGCGTGGCGGCTCTGGCCCTTGGCGAGCAGGGCGGCCAGACGCATTTCGGTGAAGATGTCGAGGCGGTTGTTGCTGGCCGCACCGTCGGTGCCGAGGCCGACGTTGACTTCGTGTTCGAGCTTTTCCACCACCGGCCCGATGCCGCTGGCGAGCTTCAGGTTGGAACTGGGGCAGTGGGCGACATGGCAGCCGTGCTCGGCGAGTTGGCGAATTTCCTGGCTGTCGAGCTGCACCATGTGCGCCGCGATCAGGTTGGGACCGAGCAGGCCGAGGCGGTGCAGTCGTTCGAGCGGCCGCACCTGATATTGCCGGATGCTTTCGGCCACTTCGTCGAGAGTTTCATGCAGATGGATGTGAATCGGCAGATCGAGCTGCTCGGCATAGGTCAGCACCTTGGTAAAGGTCTTGTCGCTGACGGTGTAGGGTGCATGGGGCGCCAGCGTGAAGGAGAGCAGGGGCTCCCCGCGCAGTTCGTCGCGCAAGGCCATGCCCTTGCTCAGGTAATCGTCCGCGTCGGCGGCGTAGGCGGTGGGAAAATCGACCACGATCAGGCCGATGGCGGCGCGCATCCCCGCAGCAAGCGCGGCCTTTGCCGCCGCGGCCGGAAAAAAGTACATGTCGTTGAAGCAGGTGACGCCGGCCCTGATCATTTCCGCGCAGGCGAGCAGGGTGCCGTCGTGCACGAAATCCGGCGATACGAATTTCGCTTCCGCCGGCCAGATATGGCCGTTGAGCCAGTCCATCAGCGGCAGGTCGTCCGCCAGGCCGCGCAGCAGCGACATGGCCGCGTGGGTGTGGAGGTTGATCAGGCCGGGGATCAGGGCATGGTCGTCAAGCCGGACGCGTTGTCTCGCACTGTATTTGGCGTGCGCCTCGGCGGTCGGCAGGATGTCCCTGATCATCCCGCCGGCGACGGCGACGGAATGCCGCTCGAGGGTTACGCGGGCCGGCTCGACCGGAATAACCCAGCGCGCGTCGATCAGCGTGTCTACCGTATTTTTCTCGGGAGCGTTTTCAGGCGTGGCATGCATCCTGCGGAATCTAGCATAAAAAAAAGCCCCACACTAGTAGACCGTTCCAACAATATGATTACGTATCATGCAACATCCAGGTCGAACTTCTTCCAGCGAAATACGACTGGGGCGGCGTTCATTTCATCGATGCCTTTCAAGATGCGCGCCT
>JAHFRP010000001.1 GCA_023266195.1 Sulfuricella sp. | reverse complement strand
TTGGATCAGGCTATCGCCAAGGCGGAGGAGAGTGGGGAATATACTGATGAGGTCAACAGGTAATCCGCTGTTCCATGGAACTAACCCAGTCGAGTCAAGACGGTCATGGCCGGACGCTTACGAAGACCTAGTGTTAGCGGCATTAAAAAATGGGGTTGAAGCGTATCGACGCGAATATTTCAGGGAAGAGCTGCGAGAGTGCCAATCTACGTCCCAGTTTGATGGCCTACTTGATGATCTGAAGGAATTTCACGCGATCCTTAATATTGATACAACTCGCGAACTTGAAACGACGCAAGCTGCAAAAGAGGAATTCGAGGAAAACGAGGCTGCATACGCCGACCATATGCAAGACGAATGGAAAGAACGCAACCACGAAAGCCGCGCCGATGAGGCAAGTGTACGAGCGATGTTTGGCTCACTAACTTCAGCTCGGTAGGCTGGGACGGAAAAATAGAACAATGGGGATCGATTAAACAGCCCTCAGTTTTATAGTGACGCTCTCGCTTGGGAAGAGCAGTACTGCAGCAGTAAACCCGTCGACTGTTGATTCGCCTTTTGCGGACGTTATAAAGCGTGAATCCAAGCGGCCGCCTAGGCCGATCAAGAGTCACCAAGCAAAATACCGTGAGCGGGAGGCAAAATGCAGGAACAATGCTACTCCGGCAATTTAACCACCGCAGCCGTGCCTGCGCGCAGCAACTCCTTCACCGCGAACAGTGCGTCCACTTCGTAGACTGGGCCGTCCTTGCCCGCCACCGGCTCAAGGCCGGGTGCCTTGAGAGTGGCCGGGTATTCCCGGCGACCGACCTTCACCGTCACGGCCTGGCCGGGTTTGAGGCTGGCGATGCGGTCGGCCGGGAGCCTGAAGCGTGCCGACATTTCCCCGGCCTTGGCGAGCACCAGCAGCGGCTGGGGCTGGAGGCCGACCGCCACGCTTTGCCCCGGCTCCGCCAGCCGCGCCACCACCACGGCGTCGAACGGCGCCCGCAGCTGGCTGTCGGACAGGTCTTTCTGGTCGCGTGCGAGGCGCGCGCGTGCGCCGTCCAGCTGCGCCCTGGCGCGGGCATCGCGCAGCCTGGCCTGATCCAGCTCGCTGGTTGCAATCACGGTGCGGTCGTAGAGTTCCTGAGTGCGGCCGAGGTCGCGCCGGGTTTCCGCAGCTTCTTCGGTGAATTTCGCCACCGCGGCCCGGCTTTCCGCCACTTTCGCCTCATACACGGCGGCATCGAGCGCCACCAGCGCCTGCCCCTTCTTCACCCGATCGCCGGCATTCACGCCGACCTCGCGCACGATGCCGGAAACCCGCGGCGACAGTTCCACGCGCTGCGACCATTGCAGCGTGGCGGCAATATCCGCCGCCGCGGCGACGCTTGCCGCACACCACAAGACACCCATCCATGCCAGTTTATTCATTCTTAAAACCTCAATTCAAGCCACAGAGATCACAGAGAACACAGAGATGAAGTGGGTTTTTGGCCATTTTCACATTCACCTGATGGGTGAGAACAGTTATACCGGTAACCCCTTGTTTTTCCTCTGTGAGCACTGTGTTCTCTGCGGCCAAATGCTTTTGCTAGTCAGCGTCATGTGGGTCAGGCTTCAGCCTGACATGTACGGCTAAAGCCGTACCCACAGACCCTGTGACTGTTGCCTAAAGCGACGATATGGTTCCATCAATTCGCAAGCGCTACACTAGATTCATTTCGCCCGTCATTTTTGTTCCAGCGGTTGCCCCAGCAGCGCTTCCAGCCGTGCGAATCCCAGCGCCAGCCGATATTCGGCGCTGCGCTCGCGCAGTTTCGCCGCCATGGTTGCCGCCATGGCATCGCCCAGGTTGGCTTTCAATTCCGCTTCATACTCGCCGCGCGCCTTCTCCAGCGCCAGGTCGCGGTATTCCACCTGCTTCGCCGCCGCCGCGCGCACGCTGCGCCGCACCTGGTCGATCTCGGCCCATGTTTCCAGCAGCGCCTCGGAAAGCGCCATCGCGAGCCGATCCGCTTCCGCCTGGAGCTTGTGGAACTGCGCCTGCTCCAGCGCGAGCTGCGCCGAAACGCGCCGGCCCTGATAGAGCGGCCAGGTCAGCACCACGCCGGCGCGCAGGTTGTCGCGCGTGGCCACTTCCCGGCTCCAGCCGGCGGCTTCAAGTTCGGCATCCAGGATCGGGGAATTCTCGGCGCGCAAGGCTTCCATGTGCTGGCGCGAGGCTTCGAGCAGGGCGAACTGGGCGCGCAGGCGGGGATTGTGTTCTTGCAGGATCGGCAGCAGGTCCTCGTATTCCGGCAGGGCACGGTTGTTGGCCGACAGCTTCGGGTCTTCCAGGTCGGCCGCCAGCCGGCCCGGCTGGTTCATGGCGTTGGCCAGCCGCGCCCGCGCGATGCGGGTATGCGCCTGGCTGGCGTTGCGCCGCACCAGGAGCTCCTGGTAGCGATGCTCCGTTTCGGCGAGCTCGGCCGGGGAAAGCTGGCCAACCTTGAACCGGTCGCGGGCGGTGTCGAGCGCAACGTAGCCCACCGCCATGGTTTCGTTGTCCGCGGTGTACTGCATGTCCGCTTCCAGCACGTCGAAAAACCGCGCCATTACTTCGATGGAGAGCCGCTCGCGCGCATCGAGCAAATCCATTTCGCGCGCCTCCACTCCGGCTTTGGCCGCCTGCTCGGACAGGGCGGTGCGGCCGAAATCGTACAAATTCTTGCGCGCATTGAGCCTGACGTAGTTGTCGGACAGGTTCGATTCCTCGCCGATGGAAGGACGCGCCCGGCGCCAGGCGGCATCGAGATTGACGGCGAGGTCGCCGCGGGATGCAGCCGATTCCTGACCGGCCAGGGCCGCCGCGCGCTCCGCCTCGGCCAGGCGCAGGTCGGGATGCCCCGCTTGCGCCGCCGCCAGCGCCTCGTCCAGGGTCAACCGCTTGCCCGTAGGCGCAGCCAGCCCCACATGCGGCAAGCAAAGCAGCAACGCCAGCGCCAGGCCGAAGCGGGCAAAACTCATTTCACGGCTTGCTGTTTGTACTTGGCGAACGGCATGGATTGCCAGGCGCCCTCCACGACGTAGCGCCCGAGCAGCATGAACTCGCCCGCGTCCTTGGCCGCGCCGGTATAGCGCGCTATCGGCTTGCCGTCGAGCGCGTAGAAGGCGAACACCGGCGTGGCGCGCACCCGTTGCTCGGCGGCAAATTTTTTCTCGGTGGTCTCCTTGCCGGAAAAATCCACCAGCGCGGTGTCGCCATTGATATCGATGCTGAACACGAGAAAATGCTTGCGGTAATAGTCCTGCACCTCGGGCTGGTTGAGGATGGTTTCCCGCATGCGATGGCAAAACGGGCAGTCCTCCAGTTCGTACATCAGCAGGATGCCCTGCTTGCCGTCCTTCTGCGCAGTCGCCAGCTCCGCCTTGAAATCGCCGAGATTCTGGTCGAAGAATCCCTCCACGTCGCGAGT
Source organism: Sulfuricella sp. (assembly GCA_023266195.1). Classification (GTDB taxonomy): domain Bacteria; phylum Pseudomonadota; class Gammaproteobacteria; order Burkholderiales; family Sulfuricellaceae; genus Sulfuricella. Next base: position 534,880 of record JAHFRP010000001.1, on the reverse strand, counting down.
TTCCGCCAATGCCGGCAGGCTCGCCAACAGTAGCAATGCGGCAATAATTCGTTTCATCGCTTTATTCATGACCAAGTCCTTGGCTCTTCGCTCCGGCCTGCGCTTCCGAAGCATGCGTGAAATAGAGTGCCAGTCCGACCAGGGCGATGCTGGCGCCCAGATACAGCAAATCCAGCGGTGTTTTCATGTCCATTTTCAGGGCATGCTCGAACAGCGTAACGATCAGGATCATCAAGATCACTTTGGCCAGCCGGGCTTTCAGGTCGTCCAGATTCTCGATCACCAGGATCTTGCTGGATGAGCGGCTGCCATGCGCTTCGTCGATGTCGCTGATGAACAGTTCATACAGCCCAAGAGAAAAAATCAGCATCACCGTCGCCAGCAGATAGCCGTCAACCACCTCGACGATATGGGTGATGGTATTGTCGTGCAAAGTCTTGCGCGCCTCTTCGGCCATCGTCGGGTCGGCATAATGCGTAATATGCGCGATCAGGTAAAAAACGTCCACGGTCGCCATGAAAAAAATGGCGAAACCCGCCGCCATACTGGAGATCACGGCAAACAACACGGCGTAGCGGCTACGCCACAGAGCGCCCTCAAACAGCAATTCCAGAAATTTCATCGTTCCACCCCCCCTTCGCTTGCATCCTGCCTTGCCGTATGATGGCGTTATAATTGCCTGATTTTACAAAAAGTCCGATTGTTCCTAAAATTAACGCGTGCCGCAACAAAAACCACAAATCACAGGGAACCCCCAATGCCGCTGACGCTGACCGTACCCGCCATCGACCCGGTCGAAGACCTGACCGTGGAAAAGCGCCCGAGACATTTGCAGAAATGGCTGAACGCCCTGCCCCTGACCAATCTTCCGGTAGCATCAGGCTCCCTGAGCTATGAAATCGGCGCACTCAACCGGCAAAAAGTCGCGATGGAAACGCGGCTGAAGCTGCTCGAACAATATCGCGGCGTCATCCTGACGTTGCTGCCCGCCCTGGAAGAACAATCCGTCGCAACGCGCCTGCCGCTGCCCGACAGAAACCGGGAAATGGCCGATCTGACGCGCCAGCTGCTGACCGAACTGGCTATCGGCTACAAAATCGTCCTAGTCGATTATCAAGGCACGCGTATCACTCTCGGCAAGGGGAAAATCGTCCAGCTCGCGGCCCAGCGCGCCATGTCGGTCCTGGGGCGGGTACTGGCCGTCTGCTACCAGATATATGCTCCCGCCCCTGCCGGCATCTGGTTCGAGATCCATCAGATTTTCCGCTTTGCCATCGAACAGGGCATCGCCAACGAAACGGTCTCCGATGAAAACGGCGAAAGCAGCGTTGGCCTGGTTTACAAGCAGATCCTGCTGCTTGCGCTGTCGAACCCATACCACCTGAATCCGGGCGAAGTCGAGCGCGTTCTCGGCTATCTGCCCCGCTTCGGCAGTCTGGCCCAGTTCCAGCCCTTCCTCCAGGCCGGCAATTCCGCCGGACTGTTCCTGGTGCAGACCGGCGGCGACAACCCGCCCAAAAACGTTCCCCAGAATATCGGGGAGGTAGACAACCGCAACGACATCCTGCTCAACACTCAGGCGGTGTTCCTGGCTCTAAGCCAGCATGCCGATAGACTGGAGGCGGAGCAACCGGCGAACATGCAGCGCGCGCCCGATGCAGCCAAGGAATCCGGCCACCGCGACTTGCTGCAGCGCCTGCTCAAACTCTGGTCGGCAGCACCCAAACGCGTTTACCATCGATCCCAGAATATTTCCGCCACCGAAGCCTGCATCGGCTTACCCGCCATCCATCACTTTCTGGGCGGGGAAAAGCCGGCGGGCGACGAAATGAACCTCGCCCCCCCCCAGCCAGGGCGGGAAGCCCGGTTTGTCTCGAGCAGATGGCTAATCGTCAACGAAAGCGCAGGCGGATTGGCGTTGCGCAATGTTTTCGACTCCCTGCCCCAGATCCGCCCTGGCGAGGTGATCGGCCTGAAAGCGGAAGGCGGCGGCTGGAATATCGGCGTCGTGCGCTGGGTGCAAAGCGACAAACCCGGCGAACTGGAAATCGGAGCGCAGCTGATGGCGCCCAAGGCGGTGCCGGTCAACATCAGGCCGACCATCGCCGGCGCGGCGGAAACGTTTCAGGCCGCCCTGCTGCTGCCGGAAATCCTCCTGTTGAAGCAGCCGGAGACCCTGGTCGCGCCGCGCGGGACGTTCGGCCCGCAGCGCGAACTTCAGCTCGAACTGGGCAACGATACGACCTGGATCGTCCGCGCCGTCAGGCTGACCGAACAAACATCGAGCATCGAGCGCTTCGAATTCAGCCGCGGCTGAATTCCTGCAAGCTAAGCCCCAACACGTCGTCCAGGCTGACGGTGAGCCGCGCCAGCAGGAGCGCCGCCCGCTCGTCGGGATCCAGCGGTGCCTGGGCGCGCTCCGGATCGAACACGAATTCGCGATAAATATCGGCGAGCCGGATAGCATCCGCGCCCCGCGTCAATACCCAACCTTCGCGCGCCACGCTACCGACCCATTTCAACCCGCTCAGCCGGTCGAGAATATCGTCGGCAGCGTTCCAGCCCAGCTTCGATTCGAGCTGCAAGCGCGGGACACTGAGCGCTTCCCCGGTCTGCTGGGCTCGGCAAAGCGCCTGGAGCATGGCCAGCGCGGCGAAAAAATCCTTCCCGGCGGCTTCCGCCCCAGGGCTATCGTGCCGGTCCCAGTAGGGTAAGGCGGCGGCGATCACCGCCCCGGACAGCACCACCAGCCAGGACAGGTAAATCCAGATCAGGAAAATCGGGATGCTGGCGAACGCGCCATACACCAGGGTGTACGTGGAAAAATGCGTGATATAGAGCGTGAACAGCTTTTTCATCAGCTCGAAGGCGAGCCCCGCCACCACCCCGCCGACCAGCGCGTGGAGGGGGGAAATGGAACGGTTGGGAACGATCAGGTAGAGCAGTGCGAAGGCGACAATGGTCAGCGCCATCGGCATCATCTTCAGGGTGATCACGCTGACCAGCGGAACCCCCTGCACCAGCCCCAGGGAAAGACTGACCAGGTACGAAGTCAGGGACAGGCTGGCGCCGATCATCAGCGGCCCCAGCGTCAGCGCCGCCCAGTAGATCAGGAAACGGTGCAGCAGGGAACGCTGGCGGCGCACGCGCCAGATCTCGTTGAAGGCGTGGTCGATGGTCAGCATCAGCATGATCGCCGTCACGCCGAGGAACGCCACGCCGATCGCGGTCAGGTGCGCCGCCTGCTCGGAGAATTGCTGCATGTACCCGGTGATGATCTTGCCCGCCGATGCCGGCACGAAATTGCTCAGGATGAACAGCTTGAACTGGGTCATCAGGCTGGCGAACACCGGGAACGCCGACAACACGATCAGTGCGATCGTGATCACCGGCACCAGCGCCAGCAGGGTGGTGTAGGTCAGGCTCGTGGCGAACTGGACGCAGCGATCCTCTTTGAATCGCAGCCGCAGGAAGCGCAAAAACGAGACGGCCTGTGGAAGATTGTTTGGCATGAATTGGGTTATTATCCGGGAAACGGCGCAGGATGGAACGCCGGCTCTTGAGATTATATAAAAAAGGAGAAACCAGCATGCATCAAACGGCGCATCGTTGCAAAACGACACGGGAAATCGTCGCATGAGCGGCGCCGAAGCCGCCTGGAAGCAGGCGCGCAGGCTGCTCCGCGCGGAACATGCCGGGCTGCTTTCGACGCTTTCCGGCCATTTGGGTGGCTATCCGTTCGGCACCGTGGTATCTTACCTCACCGATCACGAGGCCCGTCCGTTGTTCCTCATCAGCCAGCTGGCCGAGCACACCCGCAACATCGAACAGGACGCGCGCGTCAGCTTCCTGGTCTACGAGCAGTCGAACAATGTCCAGGCCGGAGAGCGCCTCACGGTGGTGGGACAGGCGTCGCGCATGGCGACCACCGAAGCGCTCCAGGCGCGCTACCTGCGCTACTTCCCCGGAGCGGAACCGTATTTCGACCTGGATTTCGGTTTTTACCGTATCGAACCCGTTACCTTGCGCTACATCGGCGGCCCCGCCATGGCGCGATGGATCGCTCCCGGCGACATCCGGCCGCCGCGGAGCTCGCTGGCGGAACAGGAAACCGATCTGCTCCGCCGCTACAACCGGGACCGCGCCGGCGACCTGCAATTCCTTTGTCGCCGCTATTATGGCCTGAGCGCCAGCGTAGCGGCGATGGTGGGGGTCGATAGCGACGGCTTCGACCTCATGGCGGATGGACAGTTGTTGCGCTTCGATTTTCCGGACAACGTCATCAATGCGGCACAGGCTGAGGCTGAATTGTTGAAAATGCTGGAGAGCGGCGCTTGAATCGGACCGCGGCACTTCACTACGCCGCCATCGCCAGCCTGATCGCCCTGATTTTTCTCTGTCTCGGCTGGGAACTATGGCTGGCGCCGCTACGCCCCGGCGGCTCCGCCCTGGTGTTCAAGGTGCTGCCGCTGCTGTTGCCGCTGCCCGGCATCCTGCGCGGCAAGCGCTATACCTACCAGTGGGCTTCCATGCTGATCCTGCTCTACCTCACCGAGGGGGTGGTGCGCGCCATGAGCGACAAAGGCCCGTCGGCGGCGCTGGCCGGAGCGGAAATCGCGCTGACGGCCGTATTTTTCTTCAGCACTATTTTCTACGCCCGGCTGAGCCGCGCCGGCAAAGCTGCCTAGGAGCCTGTCGGACTTAAAGAATCGAAGCGAAAATTTGGCTGGGCGAGGACAGATTTTGCCGGTTTTGCAGGTCAATAGTCGTTCTATTGACCAAGAAAGCGGCGAAATATGGACCGGCCAGGCGGATTTGCAGCCGATTTCCTTTAAGTCCGACCGGCTCCTAGTAAGTCAGTCACGTTGAATTACAGGGATGCGGCGAGGCTGACCGCCTCCCCCTTTGAAAAAGGGGGATTGAGGGGGATTTAACGGTGACGGCTAGTTGTGGCGCTGCTAAATTCCTCCTGCCCCCTCGTTTTCAAAGGGGGAATACCGTTGTTTTAATTGACTAACTACTATTCCCCGATGCGGCCGCTGGCCGCGAGTATCTCGTCTTTGAGCACGGCATAATCCCGCGCTACGGGGAACTGCGGGAATTCGCGCACCACGTTGTCCGGCGGGCAGAACAGGATGCCGGCGTTGGCCTCGCCCAGCATCGCGGTGTCGTTGTAGGAATCGCCGGCGGCGATGGTCCTGAAATTCAGCGCCTTGAACGCCTTCACCGCTTCCCGCTTCTGGTCCGGCATGCGCAGGTGGTAATCGACCAGCATGCCGCTGCCGTCGGCTTCCAGACGATGGCAGAACAGGGTGGGCGAACCCAGCTGTTTCATCAGCGGCGCGGCGAATTCGTAGAACGTGTCGGACAGGATCACCACCTGAAAATCGCGGCGCAGCCAGTCGACGAATTCCGCGGCGCCGGGCAGCGGCGAAAGGCCGCCGATCACGTCCTGGATATCGGGCAGGCCCAGCTTCTTCTCGGCCAGGATGCCCAGGCGGTATTTCATCAGCTTGTCGTAATCCGGTTCGTCGCGGGTGGTGCGGCGCAACTCCGGAATTCCGGTGCGCTCGGCGAAAGCGATCCAGATCTCGGGAACGAGCACGCCTTCGAGGTCAAGACAAACGATTTGCATGGAATAGGCACTCTTCGGTTGTTGATCGAGAAAAAAACGCGGCCATTCTAACACTTTTAGCGGCTCAGTTCGCCTTCCCGATCACCACCATCACGACCGCTCCGGTAATCACCGCCATCGCCAGCCATTCGACGCCGCCGACATGCTCGCCGGCGAATGTCCAGCCAAACAGCAGCGCGACGACCGGATTGACGTAGGCATAGCTGGTGGCAAGGGCCGGGCGCACGTTGTGGAGAAGAAACTGGTACGAAGTGAAGGCGACGAACGAGCCGAACACGATCAGGTAAACCAGCGCCGTTGCCGCCTTGGCCGATGGCACGGCCACCATGTGTTCACCGAACAGCAGGCTGGCGCCCATCAGCAGCACGCCGCCAGCCAGCATCTGCGCCGCGCTCGACATCAGGCCCGGCGGCATCGGCAGCCGTTTGCTCCAGACCGAGCCGAACGACCAGCTCGCCGCCGCGAACAACAGCAGCATGGCACCCAGCGGGCTGGCCCGCATGTTGCCGCCGAAGGCGAGCAGACCGACGCCGGAAAAACCCAGCAGGATGCCGAGCCATTCGCGGCGGCTGGAACGCTGCCCCCATAACCGGGCAAACAGCACCGTCCACAGCGGCACGGTGGCGATCGACAGCGCCGCCACGCCGGAACCGATCCATTGCTCGGCCACCGCCACCGCGCCGTTGCCGCCGAGCAGCAGCAGACCGCCGGTGGACGCGGCGGAACGCCACTGTTCGAAGTTCGGCAGCCGCATGCCGCGCAGCCGCAGAAAAGCGACGAACAACCCGCCGGCGACGACGAAGCGGATGCCCGCCATCATCAGGGGCGGAAAGCCCTCGATGGCGAAGCGCATGGCCAGGTAGGTCGAACCCCAGATGAAATACAGCGCCGCCAGCGCGGCGAAAACCTGCAACCGCTGCCGGACCGGTGCAACGCTCTCCATCACACCTGCGGATTCATCCGCTCCAGCTTCGCCGCCAGCTTGTTCAGCGCATTGAGGTAGGCCTTGGCCGAGGCGATGACGATATCGGTGTCCGCTCCCTGGCCATTGACGATGCGCCCCGCCTTGGACAACCGCACCGTGACCTCGCCCTGGGCATCGGTGCCGCTGGTGATGTTGTTCACCGAATACAGCAGCAGCTCCGTGCCGGAATTGACGATGTGCTCGATCGCCTTGAACGAGGCGTCAACCGGTCCGCCGCCGTCGGCTTCCGCGATTTTTTCGTGGCCGCCTTCGCTGACGGTAACGTAGGCATGGGGCGTTTCGCCGGTTTCGGAGCAGACCTTGAGCGAGACCAGCTTGAACTGCTCCTGCACCATCGCCTGCTCCTCGTCGCTCACCAGGGCATGGATATCCTCGTCGAAGATTTCGTGCTTCTTGTCGGCCAGATCCTTGAAGCGGGCGAAGGCGGCGTTGAGTGCTTCTTCCGACTCCAGCACGATGCCCAGCTCGACCAGGCGGCTGCGGAAAGCGTTGCGGCCGGAATGCTTGCCCAGCACCATCTTGTTCGCGCTCCAGCCGACGTCCTCGGCACGCATGATCTCGTAGGTTTCGCGATGCTTCAGCACTCCGTCCTGGTGGATGCCGGATTCATGGGCGAACGCGTTGGCGCCGACGATGGCCTTGTTGGGCTGCACCGCGAAGCCGGTGACGCCCGCCACCAGGCGGCTGGCCGGCACGATCTGGGTGGCGTCGATGCCGCTGTCGCAGGGGAAAATATCCTGGCGCGTGCGCACCGCCATCACCACTTCTTCCAGCGAGGCATTGCCGGCCCGTTCGCCCAGGCCGTTGATGGTGCATTCGACCTGGCGCGCGCCGTTCAGCACCGCGGACAGCGAATTGGCCACCGCCAGGCCGAGGTCGTTGTGGCAGTGCACCGAGAAGATCGCCTTGTCGGAATTGGGAATGCGCTCGCGCAAGGTGGCAATCAGGTTGCCGAACTGCTGCGGCAGGTTGTAGCCGACGGTGTCGGGGATATTCAGGGTGGTGGCGCCGGCCTCGATCACCGCTTCCAGCACCCGGCACAGGAAATCGGTCTCGGAGCGGCCGGCATCCTCGGGCGAGAATTCGACGTTATCGGTCCACTTGCGCGCCCATTTCACGGCTTTCACCGCCTGCTCGATCACCTGCTCCGGGCTCATGCGCAGCTTCTTTTCCATGTGGATCGGGCTGGTGGCGATGAAGGTATGGATGCGGCCGGACACGGCCGGTTTGATCGCCTCGCCGGCGCGCTCGATGTCGCGCTCCAGCGCCCGCGCCAAGCCGCACACCGTGGCATCCTTGACGCTGCTCGCGACTGCCCTGACCGCCTCGAAATCGCCGTTGCTGGCGGCGGGGAAGCCGGCTTCGATGACGTCCACCCGCATCCGCTCCAGTTGCCGGGCGATGCGCACCTTCTCCTCCTTGGTCATGGACGCGCCGGGGCTTTGCTCGCCATCGCGCAAGGTGGTATCGAATATGATCAATTTATTTTTCATGACGGGCTCCCTCGGAAGTCGTAAATCATAACAGGAAACCGGTGCGAGGCCGATTTCCGCAATTCAAAACAAGGATGTGGGGGGAAGTTTTTAGCGCGCGAGGCGCAGCAGCAGGCCGGCCAGCAGAACGTGGGCCGGATAGGAAACGAAGGAAGCGTGGGAAGCGGTATCCATGGGCTCAAATATAAATGCTTTTTTCGGAACGCGCAAGCTCAAGGTCCGCTGACGCCGCCACTGCGCTTGCGCCGCGCCGCGCCCCACAGCCAGTCCGCATAGGCCGACAGCGCATACAGCACGAACACGCCGAACAGCACCCGCGGCGGGTCGGTGGAAATGAGGATGAAAGCGAGCACGATCAGCAGGATGCCGACAAAGGGGACGCTCTTCCTGAGGTTGATGTCCTTGCCGCTGTAATAGCGCAGATTGCTCACCATGGTCAGCCCGGCGAACAGGGTCGCGCCCCACACCCACCAGCGGATGTCGGCGCCGGCGACGTGGTAGTCGTTCATCACCCACACCAGGCCGGCCAGCAGCGCGGCGGCTGCGGGGCTGGGCAGCCCCTGGAAAAAGCGCTTGTCGGCGACCTCCAGCTGGGTGTTGAAGCGCGCCAGCCTGAGCGCCGCGCCGGCGCAATAGACGAAAGCGGCGATCCAGCCCAGCTTGCCCATGCCTTTCAGCGCCCACACGTACACCACCAGGGCGGGGGCGACGCCGAACGACACCATGTCGGACAGGGAATCGTACTCCGCCCCGAACGCGCTCTGGGTCCGGGTCAGGCGGGCCACCCGGCCGTCCAGGCCGTCCATCACCATGGCGATGAAGATCGCCACGGCGGACTGCTCGAAGCTGCCGTTCATGGCCTGGACGATGGCATAGAACCCGGCGAACAGCGCCGCCGTAGTGAACATGTTGGGCAGCAGGTAAATGCCGCGCCGGCGCAGGCGCCCGTCCAGCAGGGGCTTGCGTTTGCCGGGGCTATAGCCTTCGATCATAACAAAGCGCCTTTCACGTTTTCCCCCAATCGGAACAAGCGCCTTTCTCGTTTGCCCCCTCGCCCGCTTGCGGGAGAGGGTTGGGGTGAGGGCCTACCCGCTCGCGCGTACCCTGAAGGGCATAAAGGAGAGGGCTGGGGAGAGGGCTTCCTAACATCCAATAAACCCGTTCACCCGGTATTCATCGGCAATTCGGCCAGTACGGTTTCGCCGGCGCGCACCTTGTCGCCGATGCTGACGCGAACCTGGGCCGGCAGCGGCAAATACACGTCCACGCGCGAGCCGAAGCGGATGAAACCATAGCGCTGGCCGCGCGCCAGCCAGTCGCCGGCCCTGGAATAGCACAGGATGCGCCGGGCGATCAGCCCCGCCACCTGGACGCAGGTGATGTCCCAACCGCAATCCGAGCGCAGCCACAGCGCGTTGCGCTCGTTTTCGGTCGACGCCTTGTTCAGGTCGGCGTTGACGAACTTGCCAGGGTTGTACCAGACCTGCTCGACCGCGCCGTCTACCGGGCTGCGGTTGGAATGGACATTGAACACGTTCATGAACACGCTGACTTTTTGCGCCTCGCGCTGCAGGTAGGGATCGACCACGCGCTCGACCGCGACGATGCGGCCGTCCGCCGGAGCGATCACCAGGTTGCGCGCCGTTGGCACATTGCGTCCGGGATCGCGGAAGAATTGCAGCACGAACACGCTGACGATCCATAGCGGCAGCGCCCACAGCCAGCCGGCCAGGAACGTCGTCAGCAGCGAAAGCGCCACGATGCCGGCCAGGAACGGCCAGCCTTCACGTGCGACAAGGGGATGCGGATAGTTTTTCAATTTGGGGGGAGCGACACCGATGCACATGGGGTGGGAGCTGGTAGCTAGTAGCCGGTAGCTGGTAGCAAATGCAAGGTGCGCTACGCGCACACTCTCAAGCTACGAGCTACCAGCTACCCGCTACCCGCTAATTAGTTCTTGGACTGATCGACCAGCTTGTTCTTCGCGATCCAGGGCATCATGGAGCGCAGCTTGGCGCCGACCACTTCGATCTGGTGCTCGGCGTTGAGGCGGCGACGGGCGGTCATTTCGGGGTAGTTGGTGCGGCCTTCCAGAATAAACTGCTTGGCGTAGTTGCCGTTCTGGATGTTGTCCAGCGCTTCCTTCATCGCCCAGCGCGATTCGTCGTTGATCACTTTCGGGCCGGTGACGTATTCGCCATACTCGGCGTTATTGGAAATCGAGTAGTTCATGTTGGCGATGCCGCCTTCGTACATCAGGTCGACGATCAGCTTGAGCTCGTGCAGGCACTCGAAGTAGGCCATTTCCGGCGCGTAGCCGGCGTTGGTCAGGGTTTCGAAGCCGGCTTTGACCAGCTCGACGCAGCCGCCGCACAGCACGGCCTGCTCGCCGAACAGGTCGGTTTCGGTTTCTTCGCGGAAATTGGTTTCGATCACGCCGCCCTTGGTGCCGCCGTTGGCCGCCGCATAGGACAGCGCCACGTCCTTGGCCTTGCCGGAGACGTCCTGGTAAACGGCGATCAGGGACGGCACGCCGCCGCCCTTGAGGTATTCGGAACGCACGGTATGGCCGGGGCCCTTCGGCGCGACCATGACCACGTCCAGGTCGGCGCGCGGCTTGATCTGGCCGTAATGAATGTTGAAGCCGTGGGCGAACGCCAGGGTGGCGCCCTTCTTGATGTTGGGCTCGACTTCGCTGGCGTAGACGTCGGGCTGCTGCTCGTCCGGCACCAGGATCATCACGACATCGGCGCCCTTGACCGCCTTGCCGACTTCTTCCACCTTCATGCCGGCCTTCTCGGCCTTGTCCCAGGACGCGCCCCCCTTGCGCAGGCCGATGGTGACCTTGACGCCGGAATCCTTCAGATTGTTGGCATGGGCGTGACCCTGCGAGCCGTAGCCGACGATGGCGACTTTCTTGCCCTTGATGATGGAGAGGTCTGCGTCCTTGTCGTAATAAACTTTCATTGTTTCCCTTTCGTCATAATGGTGAGATGTGAGGAGTCAGGTGTAAGGAGCAGGGCATTTTCGCCTCGCTCCTCACTCTTCACTCCTCACGATTTTAGTATTCTGTCGCCCCGCCCGATGCCGGAAGCGCCGGTGCGTACCGTTTCCAGGATGGCACCCTTGTCCAGCGCTTCGAGGAACGCATCCAGCTTGTGGCCCGCGCCGGTCAGTTCGATGGTGTAGGTCTTGTCGGTGACGTCGATGATGCGGCCGCGGAAGATGTCGGACATGCGTTTCATCTCCTCGCGCAGCCCGTCCTCGGCGCGCACTTTCACCAGCATCAGCTCGCGCTCGATATGGCCGGCTTCGGACAGGTCCACCACCTTGACCACGTCGATCAGCTTGTTGAGCTGCTTGGTGATCTGCTCGATCACGTCGTCCGAGCCGCGCGTGACGATGGTCATGCGCGACAGGGTTTCGTCCTCGGTCGGCGCCACGGTGAGCGATTCGATGTTGTAGCCGCGCGCCGAGAACAGCCCCGCCACGCGGGACAACGCGCCCGCTTCGTTTTCCATCAGCAAAGAAATAATGTGTCTCATGCTTACACCAGGATCATTTCGTTGAGCCCCTTGCCTGCCGGGATCATCGGGTAGACGTTTTCGGTCTGGTCGGTGATGAAATTCATGAACACCAGACGTTCCTTCAAGGCGAAGGCTTCCTTCAGCGCGCCCTCGACGTCTCCCGGCTGTTCGATCCTCATGCCGACGTGGCCATAGCTCTCGGCCAGCTTGACGAAGTCCGGCAGCGCATCCATGTAGGACTCGGAATAGCGGTTGCCGTAGAAAAATTCCTGCCACTGCCGCACCATGCCGAGATAGCGGTTGTTGAGCAGGATGACCTTGAGCGGCAGGTTGAACTGCTTGCACGTGGCCAGCTCCTGAATGTTCATCTGGATGCTGCCCTCGCCGGTGATGCAGGCCACCGTTGCCTCGGGATGGGCGAACTGCACGCCCATCGCCGCCGGCAGGCCGAAGCCCATGGTGCCGAGGCCGCCGGAATTGATCCAGTGGCGCGGCTGGTCGAACTTGTAGTACTGCGCGGCCCACATCTGGTGCTGGCCGACGTCGGACGTCACGTAAGCCTCGCCGCGGGTGATTTCGTGCATTTTTTCGATCACGTACTGCGGCTTGATCAGGCTGCTGTCGCGGTCGTACTTCATGCAATCGCGCGAGCGCCACAGTTCGATCTGCGTCCACCAGGTCTTGAGCGCGGCCGGGTCCGGCCGCTCCTTGCCGGCCCGGACCAGCTTGACCATCTCCGCCAGCACTTCCTTGACGCTGCCGACGATGGGCACGTCCACCTTGACCCGCTTGGCGATGGAGGCGGGGTCGATGTCGATATGGATGATGCGCCGGCCATCCTGGAAGAAATGCTCCGGATTGCCGATGACGCGGTCGTCGAACCGTGCGCCGATGGCCACCAGCACGTCGCAATGCTGCATCGCCATATTGGCTTCGTAGGTGCCGTGCATGCCGAGCATGCCGGTAAACTGCGGATCGCCGGCGGGGTAGCCGCCCAGCCCCATCAGCGTGCTGGTAACGGGAAAGCCGAGCAGACGGGCGAACTGGGTCAATTCCTCCGCTGCATTGGAGAGCACCACGCCGCCGCCGGTGTAAAGCATCGGCCGCTTGGCTTCCAGCAGCATCTGCACCGCGCGTTTGACCTGCCCCGGATGTCCCTTGGTCACCGGGTTGTAGGAACGCATCTTCACGCTCTTGGGATAGGAAAATTCCGCCTTGTGCTGCGTCACGTCCTTGGGGATGTCCACCACCACCGGCCCAGGCCGGCCGGTGGAAGCGATGTAGAACGCCTTCCTGATGGTTTCGGCGATATCCTTGACATCCTTCACCAGGAAATTGTGTTTCACGCAGGGCCGCGTGATGCCGACCATATCCACTTCCTGGAAGGCATCCATGCCGATCGCCGGAGTCGGCACCTGGCCTGAAATCACCACCAGCGGAATCGAATCCATGTACGCGGTGGCGATGCCGGTGACGGCATTGGTCGCCCCCGGCCCGGAAGTCACCAGCGCCACGCCGGTGCGCCCGGTCGCGCGGGCATAGCCGTCGGCCGCATGCGCCGCCGCCTGCTCGTGCCGCACCAGGACATGCTTGAACTTGTCCTGCTTGAAAATCTCGTCGTAAATGTTGAGCACCGCGCCGCCGGGGTAGCCGAACACGAATTCGACCCCTTCTTCCGCCAAACAGCGCACAACGATCTCTGCGCCCGTCAATTCCATATCACAGCCTTAATTATTTTTTGCGGGAAACGTGAAACACTAATGGTTGGCGCCAACTTGGTCAAGTGCGCGTTCCACCGAACGGCATTTTACCAAAGTTGCGGAACGCTCCGCTTTTTTTTATTTATTTGATAAGATGGCATAATTATGTAACTTAGGAAGCTCCCAACTGGCCACTTACCAGGAACTCTCCGGCTTCCTCGCCGAAGTCGAGCGCCGCGCCTACAAACAGGCGCTGTTCGCCGTTCGCGACGAGCACGGCGCACTCGACGTCGTGCAGGACGCCATGATGAAACTCGCGGAAAAATACCCGGACAAACCCGCCGAGGAATTTCCGATGCTGTTCCAGCGCATCCTGCAAAACACCATCCGCGACTATTATCGCCGCCAGAAGGTGCGTTCGCTGTGGACGACCCTGCTATCCGCGCTCACGCCGCAGCAGGAGGACGAACACGATCCCCTGGAAACTTTGGAAGTGGCGGACGAGTCGAACAGTTTCAAAGGACCGGCGGAAACCCTGGAACGCTCGCAAGTCGTCAAATTGATCGAACAGGCATTAGAAAATTTGCCGGCACGTCAACGGGAAGCGTTCCTGCTGCGTTACTGGGAAGAACTGGATGTATCAGAGACCGCTGCCGCCATGGGTTGCTCCGAAGGCAGCGTCAAGACGCATTGCTCGCGGGCCACCCACGCAGTGGCGGCCTTTTTGAAGTCGAAGGGAATCGAGCCATGAACGAAGACGATCTGGCAAAAAAAATTACGCAGCATCTCGATTACGGCGCATCCAACCTGGACGCCCGCGTGCAATATCGCCTCCAGACGGCGCGGCAGCATGTCTTGGAAGTCTATGCCAAACCGCATCACAGCTTTAGCCTGGCTTGGGGCGGCGGCCACGGCGGCGGGCACGGCGGCGGCCATTCGCCATTCCGGGCCTGGATCCCGCTGGTGGCGCTGGTATTGGGATTGCTGCTTGTCACCTATTGGCAAACCACCCCGCAGATGAATGACGAGTCGGAAATCGACGCCCATCTGCTGGCCCAGGATCTGCCGATCCACGCTCTCATAGACACCGGATTCGATACATGGCTCGAAGGTTCTACGCCGGAATAACGCTCGCCCTCTGCCTTCTGGTACAGGGTGGCGCCATCGCGGCTCCGGCCGCCGCTGCGCCACAGGAAGTCCGGCAACCGGCATGGATCGAGCTTTCAGCCGAGCAAAAGCAAATCCTCGCACCCGTTTCCGGCGAATGGGACAACATGCCTGCGATCCAGCGCAAAAGATTGCTGGGCGTGGCTAAACGCTATCCCAAAATGAAGCCGCAGGAACAGCAGCGCATCCAGCGGCGGCTCAAAGGCTGGAGCGAACTCACGCCGGAACAGCGCGCCCTGGCGCGGGAAAAATACGAAAAACTGAAGAAACTGCCACCGGAAAAGCGCCAGGAAGTGCAAAAGAAATGGCAGGAATACCAGCAGCTGCCGGAAGAAAAGAAGGAACAACTCCGGCGCAGCAAGGCCAAGGAAAACCCCGTGCCGCTTGCCAATACCGGGTTGCCAAAGACCCCGCAGGAAGCGCCGAAAGGCGGGGCCGCGCCTGTTGCCACGCCACCCCAAACGCCCGCCGCAAACTAAGGCTCGCCGCACCTTAAGCCCGCCACCCGATGCCATTGCCTCCCGATATGCCGGGCATTTTTCGCCGCCTGGCCAGCATGCTGTACGAAGCGCTGCTGTTGGCGGCCGTATTGTTTGCGGCCGGCTTCGTCTTCACCGCGGCGTTCCACTCCCCGCTGTCGCCCGTTCTGCGGGTTGCGTTCCAGGCTTACCTGTTGCTGGTGACGGCGGCTTACTTCGTCTGGTACTGGCTGCACGGCGGACAAACCCTGCCGATGAAAACCTGGCGCTTGCGCGTGGCAAGCGCCGACGGGAAACCGTTGCGTTTCGGCCAGGCCTGCCTGCGCTTTATTTGCGCCCTGACCGGCATCCTGCTCGGATTCGGCATCCTGTGGGCGCTGTTCGACCGCGACCGCCAGTTCTGGCACGACCGCATGGCGGGAACGAAAATAGTCCTGAGTCCTGAGTCCTGAGTCCTGAGTCCTGAGTCCTGAGCGTCGAATCGCTGGTTTTACCCGGCACTCAACGCTATCTCCTCTCCACCCACCACATCATCGCCATCGCCGCGCCGAGGAATGCCAGCGTGGGGAATACCGCACTGAACAAGGGCGGCCAGTCGTTCAGCAGCCCGAGGTGCGAAAACAATCTGTTCAACAGGTGGAAAACCAGGCCCAGCATGATGCCGGCAAATATCTTCGCGCTTACCCCGCCAGAACGCCCCTGGAAATAGGCAAATGGCAAGGCCAGCATAATCATGACCAATGCCGCGAACGGATAAGCCAGCTTCGACCAGAGGGCGATTTCGTAGCGAGTGGTTTTCTGCTTGTTTTCGCGCAGGTGCTCCACGTAAAAATAAAGATTCCACGCCGACATCTGCTCCGGCACGACCAGCAGCACGTTGAGGATGTCGGGCGTCAACACCGAATACCAGTAGGCGTTCGGCAGCTTGGTGACCACCGTCCGGCCTTGTTCGAAATGGGTCTGCGCCACATCGGTCAGGCGCCAGCGGTTTTCGGCCACATGCACGCCACGCTTGGCGTAGCTGATGGCACGCAGGCGAAAATCGGGGTCGAATTCGTAGATTTTTACGCCCTGCATGGTGGCATCCGGCAATACTTCCTCGATATTGACGAAATTTCCCGCGTCCTTCACCCACAGCCCGGAACGAAATTCCTGCGCCACCACAGCGCTGGTGGCCCTCAACCGCAATTGCTGTGCCGCACGCTCGCTAGGCGGGGCGATGAATTCGCCGAAAATGAAGGTCAGCGCCACGAACAGCAACCCGGCTTTCGCCAGTGACAGGGCAATGCGCGACGTGGACAACCCAGACACGCGCATCACGGTAAACTCGGAATGGGCGGTCAGCTGCGCGAGAGCAAACAGGGTGCCGATCAGGGCTGCGATCGGAAATAGCTCATATACATGCCCGGGCAACGACAGCAGGACATATCCCAGAATATTCACCAGCCGGTAATTGCCCTGGCCCAGGTCGCCCAGCTCATGAATCAGGTCGAAAAAAGCGAACAACATGAGCAGCGCCGTAAACACCAGCAACGTGGAGGAATAAACCTCATGCGCCAGGTAGCGGTTGAGGACTCTCATGCCGCCCCTCCGCGGTGAAAAGATACCCAGCTCCAGAGCCAGGACAGACGAAATGCGACAAGTACGCTACGGCGATAAAACAAGAGCAGCAGCACCCCTGCCATTACGCCATGCACCAGGCATATCCCGACGAAGGGAGACAACTTGGCCTGCGCCACCCAGGCCTGGGTAATGCTGAGAAAATTGCTGTAAATCATGTACAGCAATATCGCCAGGATCAAGTTGAGCGAGCGCCCCGCCCGCGGATTGACGTAGCTCAACGGGATGGCCAGGAGAGCCAGGACAAAGGCGCTTATGGGCAAACCCACGCGCCACAGCAACTCACCCATGTTGGAAGGCGAGCGGTCGCGCAGCAGGGCCAGGGTGGGCAGCGACTTCAGGGTCGGCACGATCAAGCCTGCCTCGTAGGCATAGAGCCGAATGGTATAGCGCTCGAAGCTCATGACTCTATAATCCGGCGAGCCGCCCACGCCTTCATAGCGTCGGCCGTTGAGCAGCACGAGATAGCGGTCGCCCTTTTCAGAGGTGGCCTGGTAGCCGTGCTGCGCCACCAGGATACCGAGCTTCTGGTGCTGGATCGACCGCATAAAAATGTTGCTGACGGTGTTTTTTTCACCCGCGAAGCTTTCCACGAAATACACCCGCTCGGCATACTTGGATTCCTTGAACACACCCGGCGCAACAGCCGACATATCGTCGCGGCTGTCGAGCTGCCGCCGGTATTCGTCGCTTTTTTGCAATGCCCACGGCGAAACCACCAGGCTCAGCAGCGCGATGGCAAACACCACCGGCGCGACAAAGACGGCTACCGGCCGCACCCATGCCGCGAGGCTCAAGCCGGCCGAAAACCACACCACCATTTCGCTGTCGCGGTAGCAGCGGGTCAATGTCATCAAAACGGCGATAAACACCGTCAGGGACAACAAAATCGGCAAATAATTAACTATGCTGAAACCAAGAAAGGCCGCCACCGCCTCGTTGGCCAGCGAGCCGCTTGCCGCTTGCCCGAGGAGACGGACCAGCATCGTGGTGAGGGTAATCATCAGCAGCACCGAGAAAACCAGCAATGCCGTGCTGGCCACCTCGCGCAGCAGGGCGCGGCGGAAAATCATCGATCGGGTTTTCTTTGACTTTTACGCAACAGTCTGTAAATAATTCCGGATTGGTCAGGTTTTATGAAGAAAACCGGAAATATATTGTGAGGAGTGATTAAAGTGGAATTTAGCATAAAAAGCGGCAGCCCGGAAAAACAACGCTCCGCCTGCGTCGTGGTCGGCGTATTCGAGCCGCGCAAGCTTTCGCTGGCCGGCGAACTGATCGATCAAGCCTCGAACCACGCCCTCAGCGATATTATCCGCCGCGGCGACATGGAAGGGAAGAGCGGCACCACCCTGCTGCTGCACAACGTTCCCAACACCCTGTGCGAACGGGTGCTGCTGGTGGGCCTGGGCAAGGAGCGGGACTTCAAGGACAAGGAGTACCGCGATGCGGTGCGCGCCGCGATCAAGACCCTGAACGAAACCGGTTCGCTCGAAGCCTCGATTTTCCTCACCGAGCTCCCGGTCAAACGCCGCACCACCGAATGGAAAGTCGAGCAGGCCGTAGTGATGGCGATGGAAGGCATTTACCGCTTCGATCGGTTGAAGAGCAAGCAGGAGGAAACCCGCCGTCCGCTACGCCGACTGGTCCTCAACGTGCCCCGGCGCAACGAACTCGGCGGCGGGGAAGAAGCCGCCAAGCGGGGTCAAGCCATCGCCGACGGGATGAACCTGGCGAAGGACCTCGGCAATCTGCCGGGCAACATCTGCACCCCGACCTACCTCGCCGAGCAGGCGCGGGAACTGGCCGAAACCTACAAGCTCAAGCTGGAAGTGCTGGAACAGAAGGACATGGAAGCCCTCAACATGGGCGCATTGCTTTCCGTGGCGCGCGGCAGCCGCCAAGCGCCCAAGCTGATCGTGCTGCAATACTCGGGCGGCGACAAGAAGCAGAAGCCCATCGTGCTGGTCGGCAAGGGCATCACCTTCGATTCCGGCGGCATTTCGCTCAAGCCCGGCGCCGAAATGGATGAGATGAAATACGACATGAGCGGCGCCGCCAACGTGCTCGGCACCTTCAAGGCGGTGGCGCAGCTCGGGCTGCCGCTCAACCTGGTGGGCATCATCCCGGCCAGTGAAAACCTGCCGGACGGCAATGCCAGCAAACCCGGCGACATCGTCACCAGCATGTCGGGGCAGACCATCGAGGTACTCAATACCGATGCCGAAGGCCGCCTGGTCCTGTGCGACGCGCTGACTTACGCCGAGCGCTTCGAACCGGAGGCGGTGGTGGACATCGCCACGCTCACCGGCGCCTGCGTCATCGCCCTCGGCCATGTCGCATCCGGCCTGTTCAGCAACCACGACGCCCTGGCCCGCGAACTGGTCCATGCCGGCGAATACACCGTCGACCGCGTCTGGCACATGCCGCTGTGGGAAGACTACCAGGAACTGCTGAAGAGCAACTTCGCCGATATGGCCAACATCGGCGGCCGCGCCGCCGGTTCGATCACGGCGGCCTGCTTCCTGTCGCGCTTCGCCAAGAAATACGACTGGGCGCACCTCGACATAGCCGGCACCGCCTGGAAATCCGGCAAGGAAAAGGGCTCGACCGGACGGCCGCTGCCGTTGCTGGTACACTTCCTGATCAACAAGTGCGGGGCGGATTTACCCTAAAGGGAGCGCCGATTAAACGTCATTCCCGCTTTTGCGGGAATGACGATATCGGAATAAATCGTTTCCCTAAAAGCGCACAAGAGCGCCGCGAAATCCGCCAAACAACCGGCGGGTCGGCCTGACCGTCTGATCCACCCTAGAATTCATGACGCAAATCGACTTCTACACCCACAGCCCCGACAAATACCACACCGCCTGCATTCTCTGCGCCAAGGCGGTGGAGCGCGGGCTGCGCGTGGTGGTTTACACGCCCGATGCCGCCGCCACTGAGAAAATGGACCGGTTGCTCTGGAGCACGCCCGCCATCGGCTTCATTCCCCATTGCCGCAGCTCGGACAGGCTGGCGGCGGTCACGCCGGTGATCGTCGATCATCATGCCGAAGCGCTGGATCACGACGATATCCTGCTCAACCTTCACCCCGAACAGCCGCTGTTCTTCAGCCGCTTTCACCGGCTGATAGAAATCGTCGGCACGGACGAGGACGACCGCGACATGGCGCGCGGACGCTTCCGCTTCTACCGCGACCGGGGCTACGAAATTCAGACCCACGATATCGGGAACAAGACCTGACGCATGGATAACGGCGAACCCGACATACTCGGAAAAATGGACGCCCTGCTGACCAGGCATCGCACGGGCGCGCCCACGCCGCAAGATCTCGCCGCCGCCGAACAGCAAGCCGGGAAGGCGGCGATCCCGGTGCTGACCGAAATCGTCATTGAACCCAGCACCATCCCGGTGCTGACCGACGCGATCACAAGCGCTGCGGTGAGCAAACCCGAAACGCCCCCTCCCCCTTCCGCACCCGAGTCGATCGATCAATCCGCGGATTTTTCCCGGCATGAAGAATCCCTGCGCCAGATGGAGGAACTCCTGGTCCAGGAGCTGGAAAACCGCATCTCGCTGGAATTCGCGGCCACCCTCGACCGCGCCTTGAACGAGCTGATGGAACGCTCGCGCGAGCATATCCGCCATGTCGTCCACGAGGCGTTGAGGCAGCGGAACGATGCCGCACCCAACGGGGAAGACCCGCACTAACAGCCTATTTCGGCCGGGAAAACAGGTATAATTCCCGGCTTCCCGTCACTGCAAAATAATTCCAAACCATGGAACTCGCCAAAAGTTTTGAACCCGCCGCCATCGAGGCGCACTGGTATCCGCTGTGGGAATCCCGCGGCTATTTCAAGGCCGCGACCGAACCGGGCAAGCCCGCCTACTGCATCATGCTGCCGCCGCCCAACGTCACCGGCACGCTGCACATGGGCCATGCCTTCCAGGACACGCTGATGGACACCCTGGTGCGCTATCACCGGATGAAGGGCGACAACACCTTGTGGCAGCCGGGCACCGACCACGCCGGCATCGCCACCCAGATCGTGGTGGAGCGCCAGCTCGACGCCAAAGGCGTATCGCGCCACGACCTCGGCCGCGACGAATTCCTCAAGCGGGTGTGGGAATGGAAGGAAGAATCCGGCTCCACCATCACCCGCCAGATGCGCCGCCTCGGCGCCTCCTGCGACTGGTCGCGCGAACGCTTCACCATGGACGAAGGCTTGTCCAAAGCGGTTGCCGAAGTATTCGTCGCGCTCCACCGGCAGGGCCTGATCTACCGCGGCAAGCGGCTGGTCAACTGGGACCCGGTGCTGCTGACCGCGGTGTCCGACCTGGAAGTCGTCTCCGAGGAAGAAGACGGCTTCATGTGGCATATCCGCTACCCGGTCAAAGGCAGTAGCGACTCGCTGATCGTCGCCACCACCCGCCCGGAGACCATGCTGGGCGACATGGCGGTGGCCGTTCATCCCGATGACGAACGCTACCGCCATCTGGTCGGCAAGCATGTGCGCCTGCCGCTGTGCGAGCGCAGCATCCCGATCATCGCCGACGACTACGTCGATCCGGCCTTCGGCACCGGCTGCGTCAAGATCACCCCGGCACACGATTTCAACGACTACCAGGTGGGCCAAAGACATCGTCTGGAACCGTTGTGCATCCTCACCCTCGACGCCAAAATCAACGAGCTGGCGCCCGACCGGTACCAGGGTATGGACCGCTATGAAGCGCGCAAGCGCATCGTGGCCGATCTCGAAGCGCAAGGCCTGCTGGTCGAAACCAAGCCGCATAAGCTGATGGTGCCGCGCGGCGACCGCACCCACAGCGTCATCGAGCCGATGCTCACCGACCAGTGGTATGTGGCGATGGAAGGGCTGGCCAGGCGAGGCCTGGAAATGGTTGCCAACGGCGACGTGAAGTTCGTGCCGGAGAATTGGACCCACGTCTACAACCAGTGGCTGGAGAACATCCAGGACTGGTGCATCTCGCGCCAGCTGTGGTGGGGGCACCGCATCCCGGCATGGTACGACGAGGACGGCAACGCCTACGTCGCGCGCAGCCTGGAAGAGGCCCAGCAGCAGGCCGGCGCGGGCAAGCTGCTGCGCCAGGACGAGGACGTGCTCGACACCTGGTTCTCCTCCGCGCTGTGGCCCTTCTCGACCCTGGGCTGGCCGGACAAGACGCCCGAGCTCGATACCTTCCTGCCGTCTTCGGTACTGGTCACCGGCTTCGACATCATTTTCTTCTGGGTCGCCCGGATGGTCATGATGTCGGACTATTTCACCAGCCAGGTGCCGTTCAAGGAAGTCTACGTGCACGGCCTGGTGCGCGACATGCACGGCAACAAGATGAGCAAATCCAAGGGCAACGTGATCGACCCGATCGACCTGATCGACGGCATCGACCTCGAAACCCTGGTCGCCAAGCGCCAGACCGGCCTGATGAACCCGAAGCAGGCCGAATCCATCGCCAAACAGACGCGCAAGGATTTCCCCGACGGCTTCCCCGCCTTCGGCACCGATGCCATCCGCTTTACCTTCGCCAGCCTGGCCTCGCACGGCCGCGACATCAAGTTCGACTTGCAGCGCTGCGACGGCTACCGCAACTTCTGCAACAAGCTGTGGAACGCCACCCGCTTCGTGCTGATGAATATCGAGGACAAGGACTGCGGGCTGGACGAAAGCCTGCCGCTGGAATTCTCCGACGCGGACAAGTGGATCGTCGGCCGTTTGCAGCAGGCGGAACAAGACGTGGCCGAAGCCTTCGACACCTACCGCTTCGACATGGCGGCCCGCGCCGTCTACGAGTTCGTCTGGGACGAATACTGCGACTGGTACGTGGAACTGGCCAAAGTCCAACTTTCCTCCCCTCTCCCGCCTGCGGGAGAGGGGCTGGGGGAGAGGGAGGCGGCCCGCCAGCGCGCCACGCGCCGCACCCTGGCGCGGGTGCTGGAAGCCACGCTCCGGCTGGCCCATCCGATCATCCCATTCATCACCGAGGAATTGTGGCAGAAGGTTGGGCCGCTAGCCGGAGCAACGGGCGAAAGCATCATGCTCCAGCCCTACCCCGCCGCCGACCTGGGCCGGATCGATGCGCCCGCCGCCGACCGCGTTGCGCTGCTCAAGGAAATCGTCAACGCCTGCCGCACCCTGCGCGGCGAGATGGGCCTTTCCCCCGCGCAGAAGGTGCCGCTGATCGCGCTCGGCGATGTCACTTCCCTGGCGCCGTACATCCAGGCACTGGCCAGGATTTCGGAGGTGACGGTGGTACAAGGCGAACTGCCCGACGCCGATGCGCCGGTTGCCGTGGTCGGCGAGATCAGGCTGATGCTCAAGATCGAGGTGGACAAGGAAGCCGAACAGGCGCGCCTGTCCAAGGAAATCGGCCGGCTCGAAGGCGAAATCGCCAAAGCCCAGGCCAAGCTCGCCAACGAGAGCTTCGTCGCCCGCGCCCCCGCCGCCGTGGTGGCGCAGGAGAAAGAACGCCTGGAGAGCTTCGGCGCCACGCTGGATAAACTCAAGGCGCAGCTCGCCAAGCTCGGGTAAAACAAAGGTATTCCCCCCTTTGAAAAAGGGGAGTTAGGGGGGATTTAGCAACGTCGCTGCTGGCCGCCACCGTTAAATCCCCCTCAATCCCCCTTTTTCAAAGGGGGAGGCAGCCAGCCTTGCCGCATCCCGATAATTCAACGTGACTGACCACTAGCCATACCCACAGCAAAACCACCCAAAATAAAAAACCCCGCCGAAGCGGGGTCAAGGCCATGCGTACTGCCCTTGTTGGTTGGTATTATTCCTTGCCGCCCGCCGCAACCGCCAGCGCCTTGCGGATGGCTTCGGGAGATTCCATGATCTTCATGAAGCTGTTCGCGCCCATCATTTTCAGATCGGGGAAATCGAGCGCGATGCGGAAGCGGGCATACAAGGCGATCACGTGGTTGCCGGTGACCAGCATTTCGTACGGCAGATGCGCCGCCGATTTGATGTCCTTGGAATCGATCACGCTCATGATGTACTTGTCGTCCATGTACTTGTCGCCGCCTTTCATGCCGACGCCGAACACGGTTTCCTTCTTGCCGGGAATATCGACGCGGTAGACCTTGGTGACGCCGCCCTTGCCCGCCGCCAGATTGGCCTCCACCGCCTTCACCGCCTCTTCGTAGCTGCCGTAGTCGGCCAGCGGAACGGGCTCGTCGAAATATTCCATGCCGAAAGCGTAGTGGTACTTGCGCAGTTTCGATGCGGACAGGCCCGCCGCGCCGAAATCCTCCACCTTGCCCAGCGCAGCCTGCATCTTCGCCGCGGTCTGCGGCAGATCGCCTTCCATGCGGTAACCGTTGGCCATGTAGGTCGGGTTGGTGTAGGAAACCTGCACCTCGTCGTTCACCTTGGTCACCGCCACGCGCTGCGCCGCACCGAAGCCGCCGTGCTCGGATTTGGCCGCGGTGGTCTTCATTTCATCGTTGGTCACCGCGACGATGGTGGTTTCCGGATAGGGCGAATAGCTGCCGACCACGGTAAAGCCGTTGGCCTGCAATGCGGCCTTGGCGGCGGCGACCTTGTCGGCGACGGTGCCGGGGCCCTTGGAGGCCAACACGAAAGGCTTGAGCAGCGCATCGTCCGCCAGGGACGCCATGCTCACGCCCCAAGCCAGTGTTGCCAGGAGAAGTTTGTTGATTATTTTGTTCATTGTGCCTCCGATGATGTTTTATTGATTTTATACAAAAAGGGCTGAGGACGATCGCTCATCCCCAGCCCGATTGTGTTGCTTACGAACTCACTCTAGTGAATGGCCGAATTAGAACTTCACGCCATAAGCGATGCCAAGAGAATTTTCATGCATCTTGATGGTTTCGGTTCCGCCAACCGGGAAGTAAGGATTCGTTGCGCCGGACACGGATTCTTCCTGAGCATGCATGTAGGCGACCGTGACCTCGGAGTCCTTGGTAACGCCGTAGGTTGCGCCAAGCGTGTAATGATTGGTCACGACACCGGGAGCCAGGATATTGAAGGTCTGCTCGCCAGACTTGATCGGGTTGGTGCCATGATTGATGCCGGCACGCAGAGTCAGCGCATCGCTGTACTTATATTCGACGCCAATTTTCACCACGTTGACGTTCGACCAGCCAAATCCCAGTCCGCTGCTTCCGCCCAAAGCAAGTGGGCTTGTAGGGCCTGCATATCCGGGAGTGATGCCGGAGTCCGAAATCGCCTTCACGCCACCGTAATTGATGCGCTGATAATCCAATGCAACGGTTACAGCAGGAGTTGCCTTGAATGCCAGACCGACGTTCCAGTTTTCAGGAATATCAAAATCGCCCTGCTCAGCGAACAGACCGGCATATCGCTTGAAGTTGCTCATGTTGATTTTAGGCGCATAAGCAGCACCCAAAGTCAGACTATCGTTAACTTTACCTTGCCAGCCAAGACGCACGCCCCAGCCCGTAGAAGAATCATGCCCGGTCCCCGTGAGGCGAGTAGGATCTGAGGACAGGGGGCCAAACCCTTCAAGGCCGTCCGCACTGAAACGCTGGTACACGAACAATGGCGATACGCCGATGGAATTGCTGTTGTTGAGTTTGTAAGCGAAAGTCGGGGCAACAATCAATTGCTCCAGGTTGACGCCTACTTTGCCGCCTTTCCCGTCACAAAAAAAGTTGCCGCCGGGACCGCAAGCCGTTTTGGCCGACGCCGACTGGTAATCGGTATTCATGCCGCCATTGCCGTAAACCGTGATACCGAGCGACATCTTGTCCCCGAGCATCATGTTGTAGCCGAATTCCGGCACGTAGAAATTGGTGCTTTCGCTATCCGACGAGAAATTGACACCGCTTCCCGTCCGACTCGCGCTACGCTCCGGGCTGAACCAGTCCACCCCGACATCCATCCGGTCGCCCACCCAAACCATGCTGGCCGGGTTGTTCGCGCCGCCCATGGTATCGCTTGCAGTTGCCGTTGCCGCGCCGCCCATGCCCTTGGCAGTCATGCCGTAGCCATGCGAAAAATAACCGTTGGTCGCCGAAGCCATGCCCGGCATCGCCAGACCCGCCACTGCCAATACGCCTACCAATACTTTTAGTTTCATTATTGTGAGCCTCCGTTAAGGTATTTAAGAAAATCAGCCTGGCCGGGATAGTTTTGTTGTACCGGTTCACTGTTTCAATCCGGATGTTTTCCAAGCCATGTCACAAATATTACACAACCTGATAAGCCTCACAAATAACTTTTTGAAAATCAGTGTATTAGTCATTCCTAATAAACAAATAAATCCATTAAAACAATAAATTGCCAAAAAAAATTTGTTGTGTTTTTGCAACACATTAGCTCATTCAAAAAATGTTTTTACGTTTTTTCCATTGAGATGTTGTTTAACGATATCAATATCTTCAAGTCTCAACTTAAACGGAAATGACAAAATGTCAGTCGGCGGACTGTCGCCATACGGGCGGTTGCACGCGGAAATCTCCGTGTCGTCCTTGCCCGGGCAGCCTGAAGTGCGGAACGGAGTGCCCGATTCCACGATCTTCGCCAGTTCGCTTTCCTCCACGCCGAAGCCCGTCAGTTGTCCCGCCCCGTCAAACGCCATGCAACGGAAATCGCCGCCGGCGTAATCGATGACGAAACGGGCCAGTTGCACCCGCCGCCACTGCGCCTTTCCGCAGGCCGGCCAGTCTTCCATCAGCGAGCCTTGTTCCGGGAAGAAGGCGAACAGATGGCTATGGCCGCCCATGTCGCGAATCTTTTGCACCGCTTCGAGAAATTCGCGCTCGGTTTCCCCCATGCCGCAAATCAGGTGCGCACCGAATTTTTCCGGCCCGAAAATTTCCGCCGCCCACTCGATGGATTGCCAATATTTGCTCCAGCGATGCGGACTGTCCACTGCCTTGCCCCGCGTGCGCTCGAAGATTTCCGGGGTCACCGCATCGAGCGCGACGGTAAAAATCTCGGCGCCGGCCTGCTTGAGGCGCACCAGGTCGTCGCGCTCCATGGTAGTGGGATTGGAGAGGATGGAAACCGGGACATGCGGCAAGGCCTCGACCCATTGCGCCAGCAGCGCGAGCGTGTCGCGGTTCGAGTCGGGGTGGCTGATCATGGAAATGCACATGCGCTCGAACCGGCCCCGATCTCCGCCCGCCTGGACGCGCTCGATCACCTCCCGGTAGCGCAGCGCCGGCCAGTCCACCCGGATGAAGTTGCGGTCGGCGTAATCGCGCGCCTCTTCGCGGTGCCGCGCCAGCCCGCAATAGGCGCAGTTGGCGCGGCAGCCTTCGGGATAGGTCAACAGCAGGTTGAGGCAATGGGTGCAGCCGGCGCGGTAGATGCGACCGGGAACGAGGCCCAGCGTGATCGCCGCCGCCGTGCTCATCTGGACGTATTCGGGGCTGCGCATCGCCGGGGTTTTGACGCGGTAGTCGGGAGGGAAAAAATCAAGCAAGGACATGTGTTCCTGTGAAAAGAGGCGTTTCGTCGTCGAGTTGCGAAATGCGGGGCGTAGGATGCGGTGAGCCCAAGCGAACCGCATCAATCGCGAACGATGCGGTTCATCCTTCACCGCATCCTACGACGGCGCTTGCTCCTCGTAGTTTTGTAGGTCGGGCACCCCGCGCCCGACAAGTCCGCCCACGACGGCCGAGGCGTCGGGCACGGGGCGCCCGACCTACGCCGACTCGTAATATTCCGGAAAAGCCATCCAGCCGCGTCGTTGGATAGCGTCGTCGCCTGCCGCCGGAGTCCGCCAATATTGCCCGAGCCTGGCCCGGCGCGCCAGCGCGCGTTGCAGGCTCGCCCCGAACTGGTCGCGGATGTCCTGCTCGAATTCCTGCAGGGCAGTTTCGTCGCGCTCCAGCAGCCACCCTGCCGCCGCCTGCCCGGCACGCTCGCCGGATGCCACGGCGGCGGCAATGCCCGCGCCGGTGACGGGATGAGTCAACCCGGCGGCATCGCCGACGAACAACGCGTTGCCGATCACCAGATTCGCGCGCAAGCCGCCGACCGGAATCGCCCCGCCGGTGCGGCGCAGAATCGTTTTGCCCACTCGTCCTTCGGCGGCCAGTTGGCCATGCAGCGCGTCCAGCAAGGCCTTCGGATCGGCGGCAAAACGCTTGTCCACGCCGACGCCGAGATTGGCGACCGGGCCGCGGGGAAACAGCCAGGCATAGCCGCCGGGATAGTCGGCGGAAAGCCAGATTTCGGTATCATCACACGGTTGATTCAGCGCCACGGTGTATTGCCGCGCATGCACCGTTTCCGGCCGGTCCAGGCCATGCGCGCGCGCGACGAAGGAATGCGGACCGTCGGCGGCGATCAGCAGCCGGTAATTGAAGCGGATTTGCCCCCGCGGCGTGGCCACCACGGCCGACGAATCGGCGCTATCGAGCTCGACCAGGCTGCTGTGCGGATACAGCGTCGCACCGTTGTTTTCAGCCTGCCGAGCCAGCGCCTGGTCGAAGGCGGCGCGGTCTACCATCAGGCCGGGCGAATCGGTTGTTTCGGCCTTACCCGAAGGCAGGTGGCTGATCATGCCCCGTATGCGCTGCTGCAGTATGCCCGCGGCCTGGGCATGGCGTCCCAGCGGCAAGGGGATGAATTCGGCGCACTGCACCGGCACGCCGATTTCCCGCCGACGCTCGACCGCGGCCACCTTCAGCCCGGCCCGCGCCGCCGCCAGCGCGGCCGCGCCGCCGGCCGGGCCGAGGCCGATCACCAGGACATCGACTGCCTGCCGGGCCACGTTCATTCGACGGCCTGCTTGATCGCCGCCACAAAATCCGCGGGTGCAAGCGACTGCAAGTCCGCCTGCGCCTGCGCGAAAAACGCTGCTATGCGTGGCTCGATTTCAGCCAGCGGCACGTCGCGCAGCGCCGCTTCGAGGTCGGCCACGGTTCGCTTCGGGCTGACGAAAAAATCGCCGCTGAACCAGACCTGTTTGATCCGTCGGGCGGGCGCGTCGAAAGCCAGGCTTGCCCGCAGCAACCCGCCGGGAAATTTGCAAACGGCTTGCAGCAGCGGCATGTCGGCAGCCGGACGGACAATCTGGTCGATCCATTCGGGCCGGATGATTTCGGCGAGCGCTTCCCGATAGCGCACCAGCTCCGGCACCGTCAGCTCGCCCGGCAGGAAGGAAACGCCGAATTCCTGCGCAAATGCCGCCGACAAAACCCATTTGATCGCTTCCGTATCCGGCACAAAACCTAGAAGATCAGCCAAATTAGCCACCCTCTCCCGCGCCGAGGTGATCGCCTTGCCGGACAGCTTTTCGGCGGGAATGCGCAGCACGCGCAGCATTTTCTCCACGTCGAACCGGATAAGCAGCGTGCCCTGAAACATCAGCGCATTGCCCTCGAACGCGCCGCCGGTGCCGGAAATCTTCCTGCCATCCACTTCGATGTCGTTGCGCGGCCGGTACCGCGCCTCAACCCCCAACGAGGAAATTCCCCGCGCCGCCGCTTCGCAGATGCGACGGGAGATTTGCGCCATGTCGGCACAGCCCAGATCCGGCTTGGCAAGATAAAGCTCCCAGCCGAGCTGGGTTTCATCGAAATAGATCGCGCCGCCGCCGGTGATGCGGCGCTGCACTTCAATCTGGTTGGCGCGGCAATAACCGAGTTCGAGTTCCTGCTCGGCGCTCTGGTGGTAGCCGAGCAGCGCGCTCGGCGTAAACCGCAGGAAGCGCAGGGTATTGGGGATTTCGCCGGCCTGGCGAGCTTCGAGCAGGGCGCGGTTGAAGGCGATATTCTCAGCCGCCGGCCTCAGGCCGGTATCGACGACGCGCCAGACTTTATCCATTGCCCGGTCTCCATGATCATTTCACCGCCTACCGCCATTGAGCAGCAGGCTGCGGCGATCCGTGCATTCCTGCCGAACTGCGCGGCCAGCGCGACCATGCCGTCGGCGGGATGGGCGATGCCGTTCAGCCCGGCCATCACGGCGTAGGCATCGATTTCGGCCTTGGCCCGCCCCGCCGGGCGCGCGCAGCCCAGAAGCAGCGGGATCTCCGGCAAAGTGGCGCGCGCGTCGAGGAAGAAGCGGCCGATCTCATGGCTGTCCGGCACGGCAAAAGGCCGATGAGCCGGCGCATAGAACGGCATCGCCACCACCAGCACCAACGCCGACGGCCGGTGGCGGCCCACCATCTGCAAAGCGCGCCGCTCGCCGAGGAATTTCCCGTAATGCAGCCCCAGCACGATATGCGGCACCACCTTGAGGCGCGTCGCCGCCAGGTTTTCCAGGGTGCGCTCGAAGTCGTCCACGTTGCGCTTGAGATGATAAACCTGGGTGATGGTGTCCTGCGCGCCGATCACGTCCATCATGGCGGCGTCGATGCCGCTGTCTTCCATGCATCGAGCCGCGTCGCGGTCCACCAGCGCGGTGTGCAGGGCGATCCGGAAGTTGGGGAAGTCATCCTTGATGCGGCGGATGGTGGAATAGTAAGGATCGTATTCGACTTCGTTGCGCAGGTTCGAACCGCCGGTCAACAGCATGCCGCGCGCACCGCGCTCGATCTGCCGATTGGCCACCGCCCAGAGCTCTTCCGGAGTGCGCGCCGGGATCATGCTTTCCAGCACCTTCCCCTTGCAATGGTCGCATTGCAGCTTGCAGTCCGGCCCGGTGATGGAAACCGCCGGCCACGCGCTCTTGCCGCAGGCGCCGATCTCGGAAGTGGCGTAGGATTTGAAGCTGGGCGTATAGAAATCGATGTCCGGCAACGCCGCCTCGCGGCGCTGCATCTCGCCGACCAGGGCGGCGTCGAGTGCAATGCCCTCCAGCGGCTCGATCCGCGTGGCGAGGTCTAGCCAGTCCATCGGCCATGTAGGGTGCGCCGTGCGCACCATTCCATTTCGGTGCGCACGGCGCACCCGTCCGGGACTCCATCCATCAGGCGCAGCCCGCGAAGCCTTCCGCCTGCATCTTGGCTTCGAACGCCTCGGCGGCGGCCGCACCGCTCAGCAAGGCGGGGGCATCCCGCTCCCAATCCGCCGGCTTCAACTTGAGCAGCCAGCCGGCACCATAGGGGTCGGCATTGATCGTGCTGGGTATCGCGACGGCGGCCTCGTTGACGGCGACGATCTCCCCGCCGACCGGCGCCTTGACCGGGCCGACCCACTTGCCGGATTCGACCGTGCCGGTGGACTTGTGCTGATCGACCACCCGGCCGACCTTCTTCGCGGTCCATGCCACGATTTCGCCCGACAAGGCGCAACCCTGGGAAGTCATGCCGATGGCGATGTTGCCGTCCGCCTCAAGCCGGGCCCACACATTATCTTCGACGTCGTAGTAGAGGTCGTCGGGGAAATTGCAGCCGCGCACTAGAGCCATGAATAGTCTCGCAAAAAGTAAAAAGGGCAGGCGAACTCGCCTGCCCCACTAGCTTAGCCTGCCGCCATCGATCAGATGTACAGGCAGATATCCGATTCCCCGGCAAATTCGAAGAACGATGCGGCGCCCACGTAATCGATCCCGTCGATGAAGTCGCTGTGCTCGAAACCGAACAGTTCCACGGTCATCTGGCAGGCGAGGAATTTCACCTCGGCCTCCTGGCACAGCTCGCGCAGCTCGGGAATGGTGGCAACGCCGTTGTTGGCGATGGTCTGCTTCATCAGCGCGGTCGCCAA
Organism: Sulfuricella sp.; assembly: GCA_023266195.1. GTDB lineage: Bacteria > Pseudomonadota > Gammaproteobacteria > Burkholderiales > Sulfuricellaceae > Sulfuricella. Next base: position 503,660 of record JAHFRP010000001.1, on the reverse strand, counting down.
CGACTCGAAACCGGGAATATTCGCCTGGATGATGTTGGGAATATTCCAGTTGATGTCCCTGAACCACTTCGGCCCGAACGGCATCTTCATCGGCATGCCGGGGTTGCCCAGCGGGCTGACCTTGAGGCAGCTCATATCCTTGCGTACTAACTGCAAGCCGTAGAAAGTAAAGAAAATTTGCACTTCATAACCCAGCGCGGCGGCGGTCGAAGCCAGAATGTATGGTGGATATGCCCAGTCCAGCGTGCCTTTGGTGGCGATGATCGCAAGCTTCTTCACTTTTTCGTCTCCAGAATTCAGTTGGTTATAGTTTTATATGACTGCTGCGGTTTTATTTCTTTTTGAGGAAGAACTGATACTTGCCGCCTGCTTCGGCCGAGGAGAGCAACTCATTGCCGGTCTGCTTGGCAAATGCCTGCATGTCCTTGACGGAGCCCGGATCGGTCGCCACCACCTTCAGCACCTGACCGGCGCCCAGCTCGGCAAGAGCCTTCTTGGTGCGCAGGATGGGCAGGGGGCAGTTCAGGCCGCTGGCGTCGAGTTCTTTATCGAAATTCATTGTTCAAGCTCCTTGTGTAGGGTTGGTAAAAAAGGGTTTTATAATACAGATATAGGCAGATTGCAACTGCTATGCCGTTCCCCTGACAAAAATCAGGCCACTTTGGCCAGAGAAAGTCCGGACTGCGTCCAGGCCATGATGCCGCCGCGCAGGTTGTATACGTTGCCATGCCCCCTCGCGGCCATGAAGGCGCAAGCCTGGGCCGAGCGCGCGCCGGAGCGGCAGTAGAAAATGGTATGGGTGTCCTTGTCCAGCTCATCGGCCTTGATCGGCAACAGATGCAGCGGCAGGTGCTGGGCGCCTTCGATCACGCCATAGATCACCTCGTTTTCGCCGCGCACGTCCACCAGGGCGACGCCCTTCTTTTCGCTCAGCAAGGAATTCAGCCCCGCCACATCGATTTCCTTGAAGCCGTACATGTTCGATCCAAACATTGGAACCTTCCTTCAACAACAAGATCAGAACTTGCTAATATAGCAAAAACAGGAAATGGCGCAATTGCATTTATTTATGGGCGCATAACCATATTTTTTCGGTGCAACCGGTTACGCGGAAATGCAGAATGCAACGACGATTCCCTGATTCGCGGGTACGGCTTCAGCCGCATATGTCAGGCTGCGCCCTAAAGGGCGCAAGAGCCCGCCCCACATTCACCATTGTTAGCCCTCGGCGACCCAGTGTCCGGATTTGCCGCCCTGCTTTTCCAGCAGGCGGATGCCGTCAATCCGCATGCCGCGATCGACCGCCTTGCACATGTCGTAAATGGTCAGCAACCCGACGCTCGCCGCCGCCAGCGCTTCCATCTCGACCCCGGTGCGCCCCAAGGTTTCCGCCGTGACGACGCACTCGATTGCCGAATTGGCCTCGTCCACGCTGAACGCGACGCCGACATGAGTCAGCGCGAGCGGGTGGCACAGGGGAATCAAGTCGGACGTGCGCTTGGAAGCCTGGATGGCTGCGATGCGCGCGACGCCAAGCACGTCGCCTTTTTTCGCGCCGCCCTCCACGATCAGCCTCAGCGTGGCCGGCTGCATGGATATCTTGCCACCTGCGCGGGCGATGCGGCGGGTTTCCGCCTTTTCCGCCACACCCACCATGTGCGCCTGGCCGGACTCGTCAAAATGGGTAAATCCGCTCATTTTATAGACACCTTAGAGTATGATCCCTGATTGTCCATCAGGCGGCGCTTCGCGCCCAATATTTGGACGATCCGGGATGAACTTATGCATTAAACCGTCTATCATAGCACCATGAATTTACGCCACCTATTCCTGCTCGTTCCGCTCCTGGCCCTGCCCGCCGGCCAGGCCGACGGCCTGCCAGACCTGGGCGAGGCCTCGCAGAGCGCGCTTTCCCCACAGAACGAGCGCCGCATCGGCGAAGCCGTCATGTTCGACATCCGTCGCGACCGCAGCATGGTGGACGATACCGAACTGACCGACTATCTCAACAATCTCGGCTACCGGCTGGTGGCCGCCAGCCAGGGGAACCGCCAGGATTTCGAGTTTTTCGTGCTGCGCGACAATACCCTGAACGCCTTCGCCCTGCCCGGCGGCTTCATCGGCGTGCACACCGGATTGCTGCTCGCGGCACAAAACGAGTCCGAACTCGCCGCCGTGCTCGGCCATGAAATCGCCCACGTCACGCAGCACCACCTGGCGCGCATGATCGCCAAACAAGACCAGAGCATGGTGACATCGCTCGCCGCTCTGGCGGTGGCGATTCTGGCCGCGCGCTCGAACCCGCAGGCCGCCAATGCCGCCATGGCCACGGCGCAGGCCAGTTCGATGCAGACCGAGCTCGACTTTACCCGCGAGCACGAACGCGAAGCCGACCGTATCGGCCTGCAAACCACGGCGGACGCCGGATTCGACCCGCGAGCAGCGGCTTTGTTCTTCGAACGGTTGCAGAAGGTCAACCGCCTGTACGAAAACAACGCGCCGGAATATTTGCGCACTCACCCGGTCACCAGCGAACGCATCGCCGACATCCAGAACCGCATCGAAAGCCTGCCCTATCGTCAAGTCCCGGACAGCCTGGAATTTCAGCTGGTGCGCGCCAAGCTGCGCGCCGGAGAAGGCACGCCGCAACAAGCCGTGGCCTGGTTCGAGGCCGCCCTGCGCGAGAAGAAATACAACAGCGAAACCGCCAGCCGCTACGGCTTGGCAGCCGCCCTGCTGCGCGCCAAGGATCCCGCGCGCGCCGAAAGGGAGCTGGCGCAGCTGCGCAAATCTCCCCCCGCCAACGCCATGGTCGAAAACCTTGCAGCGCAGATCATGATCTCCGCCGGCCGACACGATGGCGCGCTCACCCAATACCAGGCCGCACTGAAAAAATTCCCCAATCACCGCGCCCTGCTCTATGGCTACGCCGAGACACTGCTGCAGGCCCACCAAAGCGCGACAGCGTTGAAGCTGGTGAACGACCGGTTGAGCCTCCGCCCCGGCGATGAACGCCTTTACGAACTCCAGGCACAGGCTTACGCCATGCAAGGCAAGGCGCTGCTGTCGCACCAGGCACAAGCCGAAGCTTATGCCCGACAGGGCAGCCTGGCCGCCGCAATAGAGCAGTTGCAGCTCGGCCTGAAAGCCGGCGACGGCGATTTCTACCAGCTTTCCATGGCCGAGGCACGACTCAAGGCGCTACGCGCCGAGCATGCCGAGATGGCCAAAAAACCGTGAGGGAAGCAGCAAGTCGCAAGTAGGTCGGTTCAAGCGAAGCGGAACCGACAATTCGCCGCGGCGCGTCGGTTCCGCTTCGCTTGAACCGACCTACCACTGCGCCCCGCCGATCAAGTGAAACCCTCTTGTTTGCAGGGTGTTTATATTTTTCGTACCCCGCCTCGGGGTACTTGAAAAATTCTCAGACAAGGTCAAAATAAAACAAACGGCAAGGGAAATAAATGGCTGGCAAGCGTCACGAAACACCGGTTCTGGAAACGGTCAAAGGCAGGCAGAAATCCCCACCCTTGTACAAGGTGGTTTTACTGAACGACGATTTCACGCCGATGGATTTCGTAATCGAGGTGCTGCAGCAGTTTTTTTCCAAGACACGTGAACAGGCGACCCAAATCATGCTCCAAGTTCATACGGAGGGCGCAGGCATTTGCGGGGTGTATTCCAAGGACATTGCCGCCACCAAGGTGGACCAGGTCGGGGCTTTCGCCCGGCAGCATCAACATCCGCTGCAATGCGTGATGGAGGAGAGTTAAAGTGATTGCGCAAGAACTGGAAGTATCGCTACACATGGCATTCATGGACGCGCGGCAGAAGCGCCATGAATTCATCACCGTGGAACACCTGCTGCTGGCGATGCTGGACAACCCCAGCGCCGCCAAGGTGCTGCGCGCCTGTGCCGCGAACATCGACGAACTGCGCAAGGCGCTGGCCGACTTCGTCACCGCCGAAACCCCCACCATCGCCGGCTCGGGCGAGGTGGACACGCAGCCCACGCTGGGCTTCCAGCGCGTGATCCAGCGCGCCATCCTCCATGTGCAATCCTCCGGCAAGAAGGAAGTGACCGGGGCCAACGTGCTGGTGGCGATTTTCGGCGAGAAGGATTCGCACGCGGTGTATTTCCTCAACCAGCAAGGCATTTCCCGCCTCGACGTGGTCAATTACATTTCCCACGGCATCAGCAAGGTGGCGGAAGGCTCCACCGCCCGGCCCGAAGCCGAACAGGAGGCCGAGCAGGACGCCGCGCCCGCCGGTGCGCTGGAGAATTTCACCCAGAACCTCAACGTGCAGGCCCTGGCCGGCAAGATCGACCCGCTGATCGGGCGCGACCTGGAGCTGGAGCGCACCATCCAGACCCTGTGCCGCCGCCGCAAGAACAACCCGCTCCTGGTGGGCGAAGCCGGCGTGGGCAAGACCGCCATCGCCGAAGGGCTGGCGCGGCGCATCGTCGAGGGCGAAGTGCCCGAGGTGCTGGCCGAAAGCACGGTCTACGCGCTCGACATGGGCGCGCTGCTGGCCGGCACGAAGTATCGCGGCGATTTCGAACAGCGCCTGAAAGCCGTGCTGAAGCAGCTCACCGACGACCAGAACGCGATCCTGTTCATCGACGAAATCCATACCCTGATCGGCGCCGGCGCCGCTTCGGGCGGCACGCTCGACGCCTCCAACCTGCTCAAGCCCGCGCTTTCGTCGGGGCAGATGAGGTGCATTGGCGCCACCACCTATAACGAATACCGCGGCATTTTCGAGAAAGATCACGCCCTGTCGCGCCGCTTCCAGAAAATCGACGTGCCCGAACCGAGCGTGGAAGAAACCGTCGCCATCCTGCGCGGCCTGAAATCGCGCTTCGAAGCGCACCACGGCGTCAGGTACACGGCAGCCGCGCTGACCACGGCGGCGGAACTGTCGGCACGCTACATCAACGACCGCCACCTGCCGGACAAGGCCATCGACGTGATCGACGAAGCGGGCGCCGCGCAGCGCATCCAGCCCAAATCGAAACAGAAGAAAACCATCACCAACAAGGAAATCGAGGAAATCATCGCGAAGATCGCGCGCATCCCGCCGAAGAACATCTCGGTCGACGACCGCAGCGCGCTGAAGACCCTCGACCGCGACCTGAAGGCGGTGGTATTCGGCCAGGAAAAAGCCATCGACGCCCTCGCCACCGCCATCAAGATGGCGCGCAGCGGCCTCGGCAACCCGCAGAAACCGATCGGCGCCTTCCTCTTCTCCGGCCCGACCGGCGTCGGCAAGACCGAAGTGGCGCGGCAGCTGGCTTACACCCTGGGCATCGAGCTGATCCGCTTCGACATGTCGGAATACATGGAACGCCACGCCGTATCGCGCCTGATCGGCGCGCCGCCCGGCTACGTCGGCTTCGAACAGGGCGGCCTCCTGACCGAGGCGATCGCCAAGCACCCCTACGCCGTGCTCTTGCTCGACGAAATCGAGAAGGCCCACCCCGACATCTTCAACATCCTGCTGCAGGTGATGGACCACGGCACGCTCACCGACAACAACGGGCGCAAGGCCGATTTCCGCAACGTGATCATCGTCATGACCACCAATGCCGGCGCGGAATCGCTGACCAGGAGCGGAATTGGCTTCACCCTCGCGCAACAGCCCGGCGACGAAATGGCGGAAATCAAGCGCCAGTTCAGCCCGGAATTCAGGAACCGCCTCGACGGCGCGATTTCCTTCGCGCCGCTCAGCCATGAAATCATCCTGCGCGTGGTGGACAAGTTCCTGATGCAGCTGGAAGAACAGCTGCACGAGAAAAAAGTGGAAGCGATCTTCACCGACGCGCTAAAAGATTATTTGGCCAAACACGGCTTCGACCCCGCCATGGGCGCGCGGCCGATGGCGCGTCTGATCCAGGACACCATCCGCAAGGCGCTCGCCGACGAACTGCTGTTCGGCCGGCTGACGGGCGGCGGCAAGGTGGTGGTGGACATCGACTCGAACGAGAAAATTCAGCTCGAATTCACCGAAAACAGCGAAAGCGCGGTTGGCGTTTAGGGAAGCACGAATAAGCCCTGAATTCGTCATACCGGCGAAAGCCGGTATCCAGTAACCCATTGAGAACCTTGATTCCGGCTCGCCGGAATGACGGTCTTGTTCAGAGTTTCCTTAAAACCTGGCTCGTAACACTGCCATCACTTTGGCATCCGGCTGCCCACGCATCAATTCGGACAACACATTGGTGTCGAGCAATACGCGCTGATTCACGACTCTTCCCACGGCTGCGGTTGGCGCACCGCCCGGCGCTCCGGCATAGGCAAGGCATCCATGCCGAATTGGGCAAATCGCTGTTGAATCCGCTCGGCAACTCCCGTCTCCGGGCCGGGCCCCCCGCCTGGCGCAGTATCTGACGGACTTCCTCTTCCATCGACCAGCCATGGCGGGCTGCCTGCTGGCGCAGGCGACCCTTGAGGCTATCGTCCAGATTCCAGATTGTGAGGCTCGCCATCTTTTGCTCCTTGGATGATTGCACCGATATCAGTGCAATCACTCGAAACAAAAGTGCCAAGGGCAATCTGTGGGGTTTGCAGAGAGAAAGCCGCGACCGTTGGCGCGCCCGACTCGGGACACCATCCGCAAGGCGCTCGCCGACGAACCGCTGTGTGGTGGGAATCGACGCGAAAGAGAGACCGGCTCGAATTCACCGAGGAAAACGAAAGCGCGGTCGGCGTTTAATAACAGCTTGCGACGAAAAACCACAAGGGACACAAAAAACTTTGTGCCCCTTATGTTTTTTTACTGCCATAACGCCCATCCACGTACGAAAGGCGGGACATGGAATTTGGCGAATGCAGACATCCACGCTACTCAGTAACCAGCTCGCGCCACGAAACGCGTTTGGCTGCACCGCCAGAAGTGTTGACAGGCGGTTTTTTCACTACCGTCCCGCCCATATCGGAACCGCCGGAACTGCTTCCACCCGACTCGCGGATAATCTCGATAATCGTGCCATCGGGCAATCTGCCTAGAATAGGCCTGGTAGCCAGTCCGATGCCCAGGCTCGCGGCAACGACACCGCTGGAACCCGCCACTGAACAACCGGTCTGGTAATCCATGGCATAGGCGAAACTGGCCGAGGTATCCGCGCCGGACAACACGCCGCACGCGCTTGCACTGGCCGCATTGGGGGTAATCGTCGTGAATACCAGCGTACCGAGAGCCAAGGCAGGATCGGTGCTGGAGCGCTCGCCGCCCGTCAGGAAATCCACGTACCAGCCGTTTTTTGCGCCCCAATCCACCGCAGTACAACTGCTGATGCTGCGTACCGTTTGGCCCGGTGTGCATACCTCGATCGGCGCACCCGACGGACACGTAGTGCTGGCCAAGATCTGCGCCACAAAATTATTCGCCGCTGTGCGCGGATTGCCGTAAGTGGTCGAATCCAGTTTGTCCTTGACGGCGTAAAAGCTTTGCGTGGTGGCGCTGGAAATGTCGCCGGTACCGAGGTAGGCTCCGGTGCCGACATAAATCACGGGGAAACCATTGACGGTGGAAACCGTCGGTTTGGCGGTGATGGGTTGCGCGCTGCCGCTGGGGTCCTTGAAGCTGACCAGCAATTGCGCATCGTAGCCCGCAGCGCCGATATCGCCATTGACGTCGAAACGCCACAGGTTGCCCAGCATATCCCCGCCATACACGGCCTTCACGGTGTTGTCGGTATTGGCGGAAAGCACGTGGGCGCTAATTCGCGCCAGGCCGCTGGGGGAACCGGCACTGCCCACCCCAGTGCTGATATCCCGGATAAGCGCTCCGGTGTTGGCGTTAAGCACATACACATGGCCCATGCCGTCCGCGTTGTTATAGCCGGACGTGACGATCGCCACCCAGGTGCCGCCCAATTTGGTAATTCTCGGGTTGCCGTAGGCGTAGCCCATGTTGGTATCGGTAAATTCCCACAGCAGCGACGGATGGGCTGGGTCGGTGATATCCAGGGCATAGTAGCCCTTCCCTCCGCGGTTCAGGCCGCCCACCAGTATGGTCTTCCAGCTTCCTGCGTAGATATCGCCCACCTCGGGAGAGCCGTCCACGAAGAATTGATGCTGGGTCGAATAGTTCGCGTCAGCCAATTGGTACAAATTGGGCAACACGAAGGAGGGGATATAGGCCCAGGTTTCGGTGCCGGTCGATACATCGAAAGCATGCAGCATGCCGTCGTTGGCGCCAACGTAGACCATGCCGGTACGGCCCGACTGCGCGGTTTTATAGGTGCTGTACCCGGCATCGCTGTAATTGAACATCGGCGTTTTCACGTACCGCGCCTCGGAGGATACGATGTCGCCGAGAACGTGGGTGCGCACCCGGTAAAACGTGGTTTCATTGGTGCGGTCGCCGCGCAGGAAGTTCACCAGGTTTTCCCCCGCGGCGCCGCCGGTAGCGGCTGTGGTATTGCTTTGCGCCGTGCTGCTCAGGCACGTGCCGCCGGCAGAGCAAAACTGGGACAGGCCGGACGTCGACGAAGTATAAGTGAGATAAGGCGCCTTGAAATACGCTTGCTGCGTGCTCGTCAGGTTGCCCCACAGAAAGGCGGTCAGCGTGCCCGAGACATTGGTGTAAATGGCGCGCGTCGAAGGCGTTTTCGCATCCAGCAACTCCATGGCCGACCATTGCTGCGCAGACAGAGTGCCTGTCGTGGCATCGATTTGCTGGCGGATGAGCTCGCCGTACCACTCCACCGACTTGTAGGAGGAACTGAACACGTAGTTGTCGCTCGAGCTGATGTTCGGGTTGCTGCTGGCGGCCGCGGCCGCAGTACCGGGCCGTGGCGTGTTGATGATGGTGGTCAGCAGGCTGGTCAACCCTGCGGACAGTGAATCCGGGTCGGTGGCGTTGTAATAGAAGCCATGCCCGTTGACCGCGGCATGCCACAGGTCGTCGACGTTCTCGATCTTTCCATCCGAGCTGTTCGCCATGCCGGGAATCGGCCAGACGCAGGTTCCGCTCGCCTGCCAGGAGCAGATGGAGCCGTTGGCCGTGGAGCCTTTCCAGACATCCCAGAAATCGCCGCTGCCATCGGTCCAGTAAGTGGGAGAATAAACCATGCGTCCGCGCACGCCCAGGCCGACAGTAAAGGTGGTCATATGCTGAGAGGTGACCGTATCGCGCCCATACTGCGGCACGTTGTCGGTGCACAGGTCGTTCGGGGTCGTGGAAGGCGCAATGATCGGGCCGGAGCAGGTTCCCGTTCCCTTGCTCGTGTCGGAATTGCGCAGATCGGTGTTGTAGTAATAGTCGGCAACGTCCGCCAGGGTATCCGAAGTGCCGCCGCCTGTCACGCTGCATTGTACCGCCGTTCCCACGGTGTAGTTCGGCGCCGTGGATTGTGCCCTGGCAGTACATGAAGACACGGTGGACGGAGTGCTCCAACCGGTATATTGGCAATTGGTCGCTACGGACACCGTGTAAGGGCTGCTCGTACTCTGCGCGACCACGGTACAGGAACCCGCGTTGGCCCAAGCGCTATACGCCGAATATGAGCATGTCGTCGCGACAAGCCGCGTATAGGGCGAGGCGGTCGATTGTGCCGCGGTCGTGCAGGAAGATGCCGGAGCTGGGCTCGTATAGACGGTGTACTGGCACTGCCTTGCCGTCGGATTGTAGGTGCCGCTGGTCGATTGAGCCACCACGGTGCATGTCGATGTGGCATTCGCCCAGCCGCTCCAGGGCGTGTATTGGCACTGCGTGGTCTGGCCACTGCTGTTGGGCGTCGTGGTTGCGGTGCAGGATGCGGCGTTGGCAAAGGGCGATGTGACCACAGTCTGGCATTGCGTTGCGGGGCCGCTATAGCTTGGCCCGGACGACTGAGCCGCAGCGCTGCACGAAGACGCGTTGGCATAGGGAGTCCAGGCGGTGTAAGTGCAATTCGTGGCGGGCCCTGTCCAGGTGCCCGACGTGCCCGTGCCCTGGGCCAGCGCCGTGCAACTGGTCGCGCCGGCAGGCGCGGTATAGGCCAGGTATTGGCACTTGGTGCGAGAGGAGCCGGAGTTGTCCCAGGTGCATGACGTGACATTGGACCAGGCCGACCAGGTAGTTCCGGAATTGGTGGACGTGGCCTTCTGGAGCTGTGCCGTGGATTTCTGCAAAGTGGACGTGCTGCTTTGCAGCTGGGAAGTCTGGCTTTGCACCGTGCTGGTCTGGGTCTGCAAGGTGCTGGTACTGGATTGCAACAGGGAAGTCTGGCTCTGCAGAGTGCTGGTGCTCATCTGAGTCAGGCCGCTCCCGTCGCCGTATGGAGGCGTCCGGCCGGCGTCCTCGTTGCCGATCTCGGTCGAGCCGTTGAGCTTGTAGCCGAGGCCGGTATTCCAGAAACCGTCCGTGGAAAGGATGGCGTAGTTCTGCTGGCAAGAATACTGCAACGGGTCGGTTACCGTCACACCGTTGATGCTGGATATTTCCCCCGCGTACATGCGGCCCACCTGGGAAAGCGCGGTCCTCAGCGGGGTGCTGCCGCTGGGCGCGGCGCCGTAGAGCGCCGCGTACCAGGTGCTCTTGTTCGCCGCCGTGAAGTCCGCGATATTGATGAAGTCGGCGCCGCCGGAATTGATAGTCATGAAGCCGACGCGGAACTTGTCGCCGACATCCTTGAACGCCAGGCCGGAAGCCGTTTTCATCATCAGGATGCGGGTGCGATAGTAGCTGTACCAGTTGGCGAAATTGGTGCGCTCGTCCGAGCTTCCGGCGCCGGACGTGGCGCCGACCGTGACCCTGGTGAACACGCCGCTGCCGGGCGTGGTACCGCTGGTGGCGGTGCCGCTGCCGCTGGCGGTGCCACACTCGTTGACGAACGAGTTGGCGACGTAATAATTCTTCTGCGCCGCGGTGGTCTGCGTACCGGTGTATTTGTAGTAATAGGCGGCATAATTGGTGCTGTCGCCCTCGGCACGAAAGCTGGTGCTCAGATTCGTGGTGCCGCCCGATGTGTTGTAGCCATCGTTCCACGCCGCGGTAAAGTTGGAGTTGGCGTAGCTGTTTCCGTTCGAGTCTACCGGAGGTTTGTAAGTGATCGAGGGGTTGTAGTAGACGCCGTTGCACTGACTGCTGCGGTAACCGTAAAACCCATAGGTAAACGGCACGGCACTGCCCGGGTCCGCACTGTTATCCGGCATATGGGTCCACGCCATGCTTCCGGAATTATCCAGAATCAACATGATGTTGGGCTTGACGTCCGTGGATGACGGCGCATTGTAGGTATTCAGCGGCACGGTGGAGATGTCCGTCAGCGCGGCGTCGGCGGTGGCGCTGAAGGCGAGCGCAAGAAACGCGATGCCGGCGTTTCTGAATAATCCGTGAGTGGTCATGGCAACCTCCTGGAACATGAAGCACTTTTTACGATGCGAAAAGCTTGCATTTGCTGGTTACGCCATGCCCGCCTACATAGCGATGACGGCCTGGACGTAACTCACTGTATTCCTCGGCCCGACGATGCGCGAAGTGATGCGGTAATACACCAGCGGCGGCGCGCTGATGCCCGAGTCGCCGCTTTCCTCCGCCCCTCCGGTTGACGTGCTGGCCAGGGGTGAGGCCGAACAGTTGGCGCCGCCGGTGGGAGATCCCGCCGAGGCGCACAGGCGGTGGATGACGTAGGAAACCGTGTTGCCGGAGGCGTCCGGGGCCAAGGCCTTGGCCCCGGACGCCAGCGATTGCGTCCAATACGCATCCCAGGACTGGCCGGCGGCGGGTTCATGCGGATGCGCTGGATCGATGCCGGCAGCGGTGTAAGCGTTGGCGGGGCTGTCATTATTCAGCGTGGTATTGTTGTTGCTGGCCGCCAGCCAGGTTATGGCGGCTTCGACGCCGGTGTCGCCCGATTGGGTGGCGGACTGCTGGAAGGCCATGTTGCCGGCGATCACGTTGGTAGTATCGACCGAGCGCACCAGCGCGATGCCGGCCAAAGTCATCGCCACCAGCACGATCAGGGCGATCAGCAGCACCACGCCATTCTGCCCGGCCTGGCTCTTGGCACGCATGGATCGGGTTAACATCCTGTCTGCACTCCCATCCAGGTAATGTTGCGCAGCGGCACGATGGTCTGGAACACCTTGTAGCGGTAATGCTGCCAATCGGTATTGCCCGTCAAGTCGATCGTGCCGCCTTCCCAGGCCGGCGCGGTTGCCGTAACGTCCAAGGGCGTGCCATCGGGAGCTTTCCCCGTTTTTTCATACTGCGCGCTGCGCGCTGTCAAGGCGATACGCACGGCGGGAGCCCTGACCCGGCCACAAGCGTCGACCGGCGTGGTTTGGTCATAGGTGTTCACGACATAGCTCGCCGCAGTTTGGGGTACTGTGGTGTCATGGCCATACTGCGCCTTCAGGCTGACGATGTTGTCGGCGACGGAAACCCAGTTGCCGACATTGCTGCAATCGTTTGCGACATAATCACAAATCGTCAGATTTCCGCCGCGAACGGCATATCCCAGCACTTTCGGCGCCTGCCCCAGGTTGTAAAGCGCGGTCGCTCCCGCGGCACCGACATTGACGGTGACGGTTGTCGCATCCGCCGCGGCAACCCGGTCGAAAACCAGATTGGACGTGCACGTCGCGGGTGCGCCGATCACATAATCGTTGACGGCGAACGAACCCGACGAACTCAAGGCGTAAGTCGCCCCGGACGCGGTGACGACGCTGCCTTGCGGCTCGCCGTTGGTGTTTCCGTACATGAGCAGCAGGCTGTCGGTATTGGCGTCGCCCGCCGGGATGATGCTCGTGGCAGGATTGATGGTGACCGGCGCCAGCGGAACGACCTTGCCTGAAAGCATGGTGACGCTACAGCCAAACAGGTTGTACGCACTGAAACCGTAACCCGCCTGACGGATGTCGCGCTGCATGCCATAAAGAGCGATGGCGCCGTTGTTCTGCGCGTCGCCTGCGCCGGTGGTGGTGCGCTTTTGCCCTTCCGAAACGGAGTACAACTGCATGATGACGATAATGCCCAGCATGCCGATGACCATGCCGACCATGATTTCCACCAGGCTGAAACCTGCGGGCAGGCGATGCACAGAATGGGGCTTCCTGTTGAACAATTGAGCCTCCTGTTACTGGATTTGCGCTACGGCGACGTAACTATGCGCGGGCATGCCGGCCGGCTCGCTGGGCAATTTCCAGTTCAGCCCGATCGTCACCGTGCCGTTGGCAGCGACATTCACGGTCGGCAGGTTCGCACTGTCGGTGACTCCTGGCAGGCTGGCCTTCACGTTGACCTGCCAGACGGTATAAGCAGCGCCGCTGGGGCTGTTGAAATTGGTTTGCAGCGTTGCCGTGGTGCGGTCGCTTACCCACATCTGCCCGATCAGCTCGTTTGCCAGCAGGCTGGCGGTAGTGCGATACATGGCATCGTTGGCATTTCTGACGGACGCGGCCTGCAAACCGACGATGGCGAGTATGCCCATGGAGAAAATCAGGATGGCAATCATGGCTTCAAGCAGCATGGAGCCGGATTGCCTGTTTTTGGGTGAAAGATGCATGTTCATCCTAGCATCCCTGGGGGTCGGCACTGGCTCGTGCCGGGTCGCACATGCGAATTTGTCCGCCGGTCGTTACCACGACATTCAGGCAGCGCATCGGCCCGCCCCCCCCCAACGTCGCACAGGCACCGCCGGTGGGGTTGGTGATGGCGATGGTGACGGCGGGAGTTGTTCTTCCCAACCCATTGAAAACAACAGTCGGCGTTACGTCGACCGATGCATTGCTCGACCCCTCGGAGCCCGTGCGCGCCTGAATGTTGCTTGGGGTGGTGCCGGTGCCCGGGCAATCCGGTACTCCGTCGCCATCCAGGTCCGCCACCGGAGTTTTGCACCCCACCGTCCAGCTCGATCCTGCGCTCAGAACAAACTGAACATTGGCATTGCGGCGTACCGCTTCCGCCCGCGCCAACTGCAATCCATTTTGAATGGACTCCGCAGCAGTGCGGATTTGACTGCTCTGGATCCAGTTTTTAAAGCTGGGCGCGGCCAAGGCGAGCAGAACGGCCATGACGGCTATCCCGATCGCGAGTTCGACCAGCGTGACGCCATGGTGGGCACGGCGCGAATTCAACACCCGCCTCCCTTCTTGGTGGCCCAGCAAGAGTCGTTGCCAGTCCAGCCGGGGGCGGTGATGGTGGATACCTTGGCGCTGCTCTGGTCAAGGGTGTACTTAAAGCCATCCATGGTGCCGGTGCCGGTCGCGGTCACGGTAAACGTCGTATCGGTGGCCGTGCAGGAAAAGGCGAAGTTGATGCCGGTAGGAAGCGCTACGCCACCGCAGGAATATTTCCGGTTATCCTGAAAATATTGCTCCATCTGCACGCCGATGTTGGCGAGCCCCGATGTCGCTTCAGGAATTTTCCCCTTGGTTACGTAATCCGTATAGGCGGGCAATGCGATCGAGGCCAGGATGCCGATGATGGCAACGACGACCAATATTTCAACCAGTGTAAAGCCCTTTTGCATTTTCATGGTTTTTCCCTCTTTTACACTAGGAAGATTAGCTCAATGTGCGTGCACACCGCCAGCATAAACCGACTGCCGGTCAGTTTGCTAGAATGAGCGGCAATTATGGAAAATTGTTAATTTTGGACGCGGATTTTCTGATCGTAGGCGGCGGGGTCATCGGCCTCGCCGGCGCCTTCGAACTTGCACAGAGCGGGGCGCGGGTGGTCGTGCTGGAACGCGGTGTATGCGGCCGGGAATCTTCCTGGGCGGGCGGGGGAATTTTGTCGCCGTTGCTGCCGTGGGACTATTCGCCCGCGGTGACGAACCTGACCCGGCTGGGTTGCGAAATTTATCCGGCATGGGTAAGGCAGGTTGCGGAAATCAGCGGCATCGACCCGGAATATCGCCGGTGCGGCATGTTGGTGCTGCCCGATTTCGATGAACCCAAAGCGGCAGCATGGAGCCACGCGCAGCAGGTTCGGATCGATCCGGCACAAAGCCGGGACGTGCAGCCGAAGCTGGGCGCGGATACCCCGGCGTTATGGCTACCGGATGTCGCGCAGGTTCGCAATCCGCGCCTGATGAAAGCGCTGCGCGTCGCCCTCGAACGAATGGGCGTCACTTTCAAGGAACAAGCCGAGGTTATCGGCTTGGCGATCGATGCGGGGCATATCGCCGAGATCCGGACCGCAAGCGCGAGCTATCGGGCCGATCGCTACGTAATGGCGGCCGGGGCATGGAGCAGGCAGCTATTGGGTGGCCTCGGGGAAAAAGTCGAGATCGGGCCGATACGCGGCCAGATGCTGCTGTTCAAGGCCGCCCCCGGAGAACTGCAAGAAATCGTCCTGCGCAACGGCATTTACCTGATCCCCCGCGCGGACGGGCACATCCTGGTCGGCAGCACGCTGGAGGATGTCGGCTTCGACAAGGCGACGACGGAGCAAGCGGCAACCGCGCTCCATGCCCAGGCCGTGGATATTTTGCCCCTGCTGGCCGATGCCGCCGTCGAGCGGCATTGGGCCGGGCTTCGGCCTGCTTCGCCGGGGAATATCCCGATCATCGCGCGGCATCCGCAAGTCGAAAACCTGTACCTCAACGGCGGCCATTTCCGCTACGGCGTCACCATGGCGCCGGCGAGCGCCCGCATTCTCGCGAATCTTGTATTTCACCGCAGCCAGCCTTTCGATATCTCGCCGTATGAATGGCCCAAATGATTTGAAATTATTAGACAAAGTCCAGCATTTGGTTTAACATGAATTATGGATACCAAAATTTACACCCGCGACAATATGGCCGACCTGCTGCGGCGGCATGGCATCAATCCGACCCATCAGCGGATCGAAATTGCTTACGCGATGTTCGCCAAACAGGAACACCTTTCCGCCGATCAAATCCTCGCCATCGTCAACACCAGGCACAGCGAGACTTCCAAGGCCACGGTCTACAACACGCTCAATCTGTTCGTCGAAAAAAAGCTGATCCGTGAAGTGATCGTCGATCCCAGCAAGGTTTTCTACGATCCCAATACGCACGAGCATCATCATTTCTACAATGTGGTCAGCGGCCATTTGACGGATATCGATGCCGCCGATTTCAAGATTACCGGCCTGCCCAAACTGCCGGATGGCGTCGTCACCGAAGGCATCGACATCATCGTGAGAATTCGGCCACGGGCAGCGTCCGCGGCCGCCTGACTGTTGTCCTCGATCGAGGACTGCTGTACAATCCCTGCCCTTGTGTGCCGATGTAGCTCAGTTGGTAGAGCAGCGCATTCGTAATGCGAAGGTCGCCAGTTCGATTCCGGCCATCGGCACCAGCAAACAAGCCGCTCTCGAGAGATAGTGGCTTTTTCGTTTTTAGCGTAAAAATCGCGAGCCGTTGTTTCGCTGGCCCAATTTAACCAGCCGATTCGTAAGAAGTTTTTCAAGGGCTTTTTCACCGAGCCACCCAGGGCATCCATTCGGCCAAGGCATCCAGGCACGAATTTGAGCCTATACTCGCCCTGGTTTGACGTGGCCGGCTCAAAGGCCGTCAACATCCACCTCGATTGCCTGGCCGCGTCGTGGGGTTCCCCCGATTTTTCGTCTTCCAAGAGGTGGATTTCATGCCACCAATTTTTCAGCATGCCGAGCACTGATCCAGTCGTTCAGCCCAACGTTGCCAAATCGACAAGAACACTGCGTTTCGGTGGCGCCATCACTTCCTGCGCGATGCGGCCGGGCACCGGGCCGAGCATGAGGCCGGGATCGTCGAGGCGGACGAAACCTTCTTTCTCGAATCCTTCAAAGGTCAGCGCCGCTTACCCCGGCCAGCCCGCTGTATCGAGCGCCCAAGCCAAGGCCTGGTTGCAGCGGCTCATCGACGAAGGCCTCATTGAAAAACAGAAAAAACCGGCTGGCTACATCGTCAAACAGACTCGTTTGTTCTAGTGAGTACCGGTTACCGACAACAGAATGAATTGACCGACAGAACTTACACAGGATTCACTAAATGCCCTTAAGTACAAACGTTGCTGCCTGCAATAGCCGAGATGTTCAGCCTTGAAAGGCCGCTTTGCGCCTTAAGGCCGACCGTCACCTTGTGGCCGATTGGTTACAGCTGGGCAGGGTTTCTCCGCATTTTGCCACCCCAAACCCGGAAAATAATCGATTGATAAGTTAAGCACTAACCCATTGATTAATATACGGCCGTGTCCAAATACTCATTAACTTCGCCACTACTCGGCAGACCGGAAACGCTGAGAAGATAGGCACCCAAGAGAGAAATATGACCAAATAGATGCCTCGTAGCCGTAGCCTTGAAGTAAGTAAGTACCCGCAGGAACCCCCGCAGTCACGCAGGTGTAGGCGAAAAAAAACCGCCTGTATAGGCGGTTTTTTAGGGGTCCTGGCGGAGAGGGTGGGATTCGAACCCACGGTAGGAGTAAACCTACGCCTGATTTCGAGTCAGGTACATTCGACCACTCTGCCACCTCTCCGCGAGAGCGTGCATTCTACCAGTTAAGGATGGATAATTGAACCGGAAACATGGACAAATGGGCCGAACAAGGCCAAACTTTTGCCATGCGCCTGATTATTCCACTCATTCTTGTGCTGGGATTGGGGTCGTGCGAGTTGCCCGACCGCGCCGTCCCGCCTGTGCGGAAAAGCCGCGAACTCGTGGTTCTGACCCGCAATAGTCCCTCTACTTATTACGAAGACGCGCAGGGCAATTATGCCGGCCTGGAATACGACCTGGTCAACCTGTTCGCCAAGGAACTCGGTGTCAGCGTCAAATTCGTCGTTGTGCCGGAATTCAACAAGATCATTCCGACCCTGGCCAGGAAACAGGCACATCTCGCCGCAGCCGGTCTGACCGTTACCCCCGGGCGGGTAAAGATCGTCCGTTTCGGCCCTGCCTATCAAACCATCCAGCCGCAAGTCGTGTATAACGGGCTGAGTCTTAAACCCGCCGCCTTTCA
The DNA here is from genome assembly GCA_023266195.1 of Sulfuricella sp. GTDB lineage: Bacteria > Pseudomonadota > Gammaproteobacteria > Burkholderiales > Sulfuricellaceae > Sulfuricella. Next base: position 485,757 of record JAHFRP010000001.1, on the reverse strand, counting down.
GGACTTGCTGGGAAAAAAAATCGAAGTCGTCGCCGGCAGCAGTTACGTGGAAAGACTCAACCAGGCCAAGAAGCAGTTTCCGAAGCTGGCGTGGCATGAAGTGACCTCCGTGGAAATCGAAGAACTGCTGGAAAAGATAGCGGGGGGCGAGGTCGATTGTTCCATCGCCGACTCCCACCTCATCGCCATGGCGCAGAATTTTTTTCCCGACCTGGGGGTGGCATTCAACGTCGGCGAGCCGGAGCATCTGGCCTGGGCCTTCCCGAAAGACGGAGACCCATATTTGTTCGACAAGGCCCAGGAATTTTTCAGCCGCATCGAGAAAGACGGCACGTTGCGCCGCCTGCTTGACCGCTATTACGGCCATATCGAACGCCTGAACCACATCGACGTGGTTTCATTTCTGGACAAACTGGATTCGACTTTGCCGAGCTACCGGAAGTTATTCCAGAAAGCGCAGGAAACCAGCGAAATCGACTGGCGCCTGATCGCCGCCCTGGGCTACCAGGAATCGCACTGGGATCCCTTTGCCACCTCGCCGACAGGGGTGCGCGGCTTGATGATGCTGACGGCGGATACGGCGGATCACCTGGGCGTCGGCAACCGGCTCGATCCCAAGGAAAACATCCCGGCGGGGGCCGGCTACTTTTTGACCCTGAAGGAGTCGCTGCCCGAGCGCATCCCCGAGCCGGACCGCACCTGGATCGCGTTGGCTGCGTACAACGCCGGGCTCGGCCACATCGAGGACGCACGGGTGCTGGCACAGAAAAACAAGCTGAATCCGGATTCCTGGACGGACCTGAAGAAAGCGTTGCCGCTATTAAGCAAGGCGGCCTACCATGCCGAGCTCAAACACGGCTACGCGCGCGGCGGAGAGGCGGTTATTTTCGTGGAAACCATTCGCACCTATTACGACATCATGCTGAAATTCGAAAAACCCTACAAATCGCCATATCCGGGCTTGTCCGCCGCCGAGGAAGCACTCAGCCTTGCAGCTTCTCCAGCCCGCCCAGATAAGGGCGCAAAGCCGAAGGCACGGTGACGCTGCCATCCGCGTTCTGGTAATTTTCCAGAATCGCCACCAGGGTCCGACCGACCGCCAGACCGGAGCCGTTGATGGTATGCACCAGCTCCGGCTTGCCTTTCTCGTTGCGATAGCGCGCCTGCATGCGCCGCGCCTGGAACGCCTCGAAGTTACTGCACGAGGAGATTTCCCGGTAGGCGTTCTGCGCCGGCAGCCACACTTCCAGGTCGTAGGTCTTGGCCGACGAGAACCCGATATCGCCGCTGCACAGCGCCATCACGCGGTAGGGCAGCTCCAGTTTCTTCAGCACGGTTTCGGCCTGCCCGGTCAACTCCTCCAGCGCCTCATAGGACTTCGACGGATGAACGATCTGCACCAGCTCCACCTTGTCGAACTGATGCTGGCGGATCATGCCGCGCGTATCCCGGCCGTAGGAGCCGGCCTCGGAACGGAAGCACGGCGTATGGGCGACGAATTTCAGCGGCAGGTTTTCCAGCGGCACGATCTCGTCGCGCACCATGTTGGTCACCGGCACTTCCGCCGTCGGGATCAGGTACAGCTTCTCGGTTTCGTTCTTCTGTACCGCGAACAGGTCGGCCTCGAATTTCGGCAGCTGCCCGGTGCCGCGCATCGAATCGGCATTCACCAGATAAGGCACGTACACCTCGGTGTAACCGTGCTCCTGGGTGTGCAGGTCGAGCATGAACTGCGCCAGCGCCCGGTGCAGGCGCGCCATCTGGCCTTTGAGCAGGGTGAAGCGCGCACCGCTGATCTTGCCGGCGGTGGCGAAATCCAGCTGCGCCAGACCCTCGCCCACGTCCACATGGTCCTTGACCGGAAAATCGAAGCTGCGCGGCGTGCCGACCCTGCGCACCTCCACGTTGTCCGCCTCGGACTTGCCGGCGGGCGTGGTTTCGTGCGGCAGGTTGGGTACTTGCGACAGCAGTTCCAAGAGCTTGGTCTGGATCTCCTCCAGGCGCGCTTCATCCGCTTTCAGCTCGTCGCCCAGCGTAGCGACTTCTGCCATGATCGCGGAAACGTCCTCGCCCTTGGCCTTGGCTTGGCCGATCCGCTTGGAAGTGGCATTGCGCTTTGCCTGCAATTCCTGGGTGCGGGTCTGGACGGTCTTGCGCTCCTGCTCCAGCGCCTGGAAAGACTGCGCGTCAAAGGCGTAGCCACGCGACGCGAGTCTTGTCGTCACGGCATCCAGATCAGTGCGCAGCAATTGAATGTCTAGCATGAAAATCCCTTTTTATTTCCTGTTCTTCGTTTTTCGATCGAGTTCGCGCAGATGCGCCAGCCGCTCGCCGATCTTGCCTTCCAGCCCGCGCGGCGTGGGCCGGTAAAACTCGGGCTTGGGCATGCCCTCGGGAAAATAATCCTCGCCCGCCGCGTAGGCTTCAGGCTCGTCGTGGGCGTAGCGGTAGGCGTGGCCATAGCCTAGCTCCTTCATCAGCTTGGTCGGCGCATTGCGCAGATGCAGCGGCACCGAGCGGCTTTTATCGTTTTTGATAAAGGCGCGCATGTCATTATACGCCACGTAGGCCGCGTTGCTCTTGGGCGCGCACGCCATGTACAGCACCGCCTGCGCCAGGGTCAGCTCACCCTCCGGGCTGCCCAGCCTTTCATAGGTTTCGACCGCGTCCAGCGCCATTCTGAGCGCTCGCGGGTCGGCCAGGCCGATGTCCTCGCTCGCCATGCGGATGATGCGGCGGCCGAGGTAAAGCGGGTCGGCGCCGCCGTCCAGCATGCGCACCAGCCAGTAGAGCGCGGCATCGGGACTGGAGCCGCGCACCGACTTGTGCAGGGCGGATATCTGGTCGTAGAACTCCTCGCCGCCCTTGTCGAAACGCCGGCCGCTTTTGGCCAGCGCATTCCGGGTGAACGCCTCGTCGATATGCGTCACGGCGCTGGTGTCCGCCGCCGTTTTCATCTGCTCCAGCAGGTTGAGCAGGCGCCGCGCGTCGCCGTCCGCGTAGCCGACCAGCAAGGACTTGGCCGCCTCATCGAAATCGAGCCCCGGCAAGGCGACGCCGACTGCACGCTCGAACAGAGAAGCCAGCTCGGGTTCGCTCAGCGCCTGCAGCACGTAGACCTGGGCGCGCGACAAGAGCGCGCTGTTGACCTCGAACGAGGGGTTCTCGGTGGTGGCGCCGATGAACGTCACCAGCCCCTGCTCCACAAAGGGCAGGAAAGCGTCCTGCTGCGCCTTGTTGAAGCGATGCACCTCGTCCACGAACAAAATGGTATGGCGGCCGTATTGCTGCAAGGCGAGCTGCGCCCGCTCGATCGCCTCGCGGATGTCCTTCACCCCGGACAGCACCGCCGACAGCGCAATGAAATCGGCGTCGAAAGCCTCGGCGGTGAGCCGCGCGATGGTGGTCTTGCCCACGCCCGGCGGACCCCACAGAATCATCGAGTGCAGCTTCTTCGACTCGAACGCCAGGCGTAGCGGCTTGCCGGGGCCAAGCAGGTGGGATTGCCCGATCACCTCGTCCAGCGTGTGCGGGCGCAGCCGCTCCGCCAGGGGCGCGTCGGGCCGGGTCGGGGCGAAAAGATCAGTCACCGATCACGTCCGCGCCCTTGGGCGGCGTAAACTTGAAAAGGTCGGGAGAAAGCTTGGGATTGCGCTCGAAATCGGAGAAACGAATGATCGTGGTCTGGCCGAAATGGTCGCGCAATTCCATGGTGTCGAGCCCTTTCCCGACGAACCCCATGCGCACGCCCTCGAACGTACTCTCCTTGTCTTTGGGCGTCGCCTCCAGCCATTCCAAGGAACCGCGCTTGCCGAGGTCTTTCAGGTCGAAATGCTGCTCGATCTCGTTGCTGCCAGCCAGCAGCGCCGCCGGGCTCGATCCGATCGCACGGTCCATCTGCTTCACCGTTACCTGCTTGAGATCGACATCGTACATCCACAGCTTGGCGCCGTCGCCGACGATCAACTGCTCGTAGGGCTTTTCGTAAATCCAGCGAAACTTGCCGGGGCGGGAAAACGACATGGTGCCGCTGGCCTCCTGCAAAGTGGTCATTTTTTTATCCAGCACCAGCTGCTTGAAATGGGCCTTGCCGGATTTGACCTCGGACAGGAAAGCTTTGAGGCTGTCCAGCGAAGACGCCCCCGCCAACGGTGAAATCAGGCCGGCCATGCCGATGCCGGCCCAGACAAATAGGGCAAAAATATGGATTTTCAATTTTATCTCGAATGAGAGAATTTAACGTCTGCCGGATAGGAAATCCGAGAGGAATAAGGTTAATAATAACCAGAATTTTTGGTGGGTGGTACAGGGATTGAACCTGTGACCCCTGCCGTGTGAAGGCAGTGCTCTACCGCTGAGCTAACCACCCGCAGAAAAGAGGCGCAATTAAATCATATCGTCCGGGAAACGTCAATAAACCGACCCGCTCAATTTCCACAAAGTTTGTCCGCGGTTGTCGTAAAATAGACCCCTTTTATTTTTCCCTAAAAGAACATGGTCCGCACACGTTTCGCTCCCAGCCCCACCGGCTACCTGCATATCGGCGGCGCCCGCACCGCGCTGTTTTCCTGGGCTTACGCCCGCAAGCACAAAGGCACTTTCGTGCTGCGCATCGAAGACACCGATCTCGAACGCTCTTCCCAGGAATCCGTTCAGGCCATCCTGGATGGGATGAGCTGGCTCGGCCTCGGCCACGACGAAGGCCCGTTTTACCAGATGCAGCGCATGGATCGCTACAAAGAAGTGATCAAGCAATTGCTCGACGAGGACAAGGCTTATTACTGCTACGCCAGCAAGGAAGAGCTCGACCGGCTGCGCGAGGAACAGCAGGCGGCCGGCCTGAAGCCGCGCTACGACCGGCGCTGGCGCGATTCGCGCGCGACTCCGCCGGAAGGCGTGCAGCCGGTGGTGCGCTTCAAGACCCCGCTCGACGGCGCGGTGGTGATCGACGACCTGGTCAAGGGGCGCGTGGTGGTCAGCAACAGCGAACTCGACGACCTGATCATCGCGCGCAGCGACGGCACGCCGACCTACAATTTCTGCGTGGTGGTGGACGACTGGGACATGAACATCACCCACGTCATCCGCGGCGACGACCACCTCAACAATACCCCGCGCCAGATCAACATCCTCAAGGCGCTCAACGCGCCGCTGCCGCAGTACGCCCATGTGCCGATGATCCTGGGCCACGACGGCGAGCGCCTGTCGAAGCGCCACGGCGCGGTCAGCGTGATGCAGTACCAGGAGGACGGCTACTTGCCGGAGGCGCTGCTGAATTACCTGGCGCGCCTGGGCTGGGCGCATGGCGACGAGGAAATCTTCGACCTCAACCAGCTGGTCGAGTGGTTCGATCTCGAATCGATCTCGAAATCGCCGGCCAAGTTCAACCCGGAAAAACTGCTCTGGCTCAACCAGCAATACATCAAGAAAACCGACAGCCAGCGCCTGGCGCAGCTGGTGATGCCCTTTCTGGAAACCGACCTGTGCGACCCGGAAAAAGGCCCGGCCATGACCCAGGTGATCGACCTGCTCAAGGAGCGCGTCAACACCGTCGAGGAACTGGCCGATGCCGCGGTATATTTCTACCGTCCGCTGTCGCCCTCCCCCGAGCTGATGGCCGAGCACGTCACGCCGGAAATCATCCCGGCGATCCGCGGTTTCCAGGAGAAGCTGGGCCAGGTGGAATGGAACAAACAGGCCATCAATGCCCTGATGAAAGCCGTCGTAGCCGAGCACGGACTGAAGTTTCCCAAGCTCGCCATGCCGCTGCGCCTGCTGGTCACCGGAGAAACCCAAACACCTGCGGTCGATGCCGTGTTAGAATTGATCGGACGCGAGGAAACTCTGAAACGAATTTCCGCGCATGCAGCAAGTTTCGAGTAGCGCGATCTTGTTGACAAGCAGCCCGAGCGTCAGTATAGTAGCGGACTTTTCGGGGGTATAGCTCAGCTGGGAGAGCGCTTGCATGGCATGCAAGAGGTCAGCGGTTCGATCCCGCTTACCTCCACCAATTAGGTCCCCATCGTCTAGAGGCCTAGGACACCGCCCTTTCACGGCGATAACACCGGTTCGAATCCGGTTGGGGACGCCAAAAGCGAAAAGGGCCTGGAGAAATCCAGGCCCTTTTCCATTTTCAGGCCGGCTTCCGAATTTTCCAGAAGCCGTTCGGCCTGGCTGTGGCCCGCACAGGAGGGAAAATGAAAAAATTCGCGCTTATCACGATCGTCTCGTTTGTGGTGGTCGGTATTCTCAGTTTTCTCGGCCTGAACGCGATGACCTGGATCACCAAGGAAATCGAAAAGAGCCAGCGGCCCAATCACCAGCAAATCCAGACCAACTCCCAGCGGTAGGCCAGCCGGATTCGTTTCTCGTAAAACCGTAGAACCAAAGGCGCCGCTTCAGCCCGCACCGCACCGGCCGCCAGCACCAGCGGCTCGCCCCCAGTAGCGGTAAGTGGCATACAGGCGTGTTGGGCCGCAGGTGATTTCATCCGGCTGCGGCAAAATGCCGACCGGCAAGCGCAGCGCATTCGGAATGCATGGCAGCGAGCCCCGCCGACAAATGAAGCCGACCCAATCATCCTAGAAACCTCGGTTGGACGTGTTGGAGTGTGCGGTTTTGCGGGTGCAGAGCTAGGGGCCTGTCGGACTTGAAGAATCGAAGCGAAAATTCGGCTGGGCGAGGACAGATTTTGCCGGTTTTGCAGGTCAATAGTTGTTCTATTGACCAAAAAAGCGGCGAAATATGGACCGGTCAGGCGGATTTGCAGCCGATTTCCTTTAAGCCCGACAGGCTCCTAGGATCATTACAGGATGGGGGAAAATGCGCGCCTCGGCGCGTATTTTCTCTGTCGCTGTAGACAAGCCGGGAAAGGAAGTGCTAATATGCGCGCAGTTGTTTTGCTGGCGAGCCGCTTGGAACGCCAGCAAAAATGGGGGCCTGGAGAAATCCGGGCCCTTGGTTTTAAATCGCCGCTCATCGCGACGAAAAGATTTTCTGGAGTGGTAGTTCAGTTGGTTAGAATACCGGCCTGTCACGCCGGGGGTCGCGGGTTCGAGTCCCGTCCACTCCGCCAATTGCTTGATAAACGCCTTGAATCGACCTTAATCACCAGGTTTTTCGAGGCGTTTTCATTTTGTAGCGCCACGCGAGGCCGCGTGCGCTACCAGCATTGCTCCCCAATGCCCATCCGGGCCACTTTCCTTTCAAGATGCCGCCAATAGCCCCGCCGTCAACTTTGGGATAGGACGTATTTTCCATCCGGCGCCCGCATCATTGAAACCCGCCCGGCGCATCGCCCCACACATCAAAAGCGAAGATTCAATATTTTCGACAAAGCGCCGGTTATTGGTTATGCTGTACGAATTGGGGAAAGTATTCTGCCGGCATTTAAAGACCGAGAGCGCCTGATTTTGCAAAACATGGCAGCGCAAATGCCTCAGCAGCCAGCCAAGCTGGCGCTGCCCACCTCTGCAAGTTTCCTCGCCGAGCAGTTTTATTTGCTCCCGGTCCCGGATTCTTTCTGCACAGGCGCCCGATGCCTGGCGGCTGAATGCGCACACGAATTTTTGCGACGCTTTATTTATCGATTCGGCCCTTGAATGCCGTCATTCCGGGCTCGACCCGGAATCTAGGAACCTTATCGATAATGGATTCCCGCCCGCGCGGGAATGACGGAGTTTCAATGTTTGGCGGCCGTTCCTGCAAATCCGCCAACACCAGCAATAATGTCTAATGGAATTAACGACATGGACGTTCTAAACACCATTATTGCCACCGCCGAGCAGTTGGCCCACGGAAATTTCAAGGCGCGCACCGCCCTTCCCCACGACGACAGCGAGACAGGCCGTCTGGCATGCGCCATCGACTCGCTGGCGGAGGATGCGCAAGTCCGCCGCCATCACATCGAGCAGGTCACCAATCAAACCCGGCGCGTCAACCGCGCATTGCGCACCCTCAGCGCCAGCAACCGCGCGCTGCTGCGCGCCACTGACGAAGCAGCGCAACTGCATGAAGTTTGCCGCCTGATCGTCGAGATCGGCGGCTATCCTTTCGCCTGGGTGGGTTACGCGGAACATGCCGAAGGAAAGCCCATCCGGCCGGTGGCTCATTTCGGTACGGGCGAGGATTATCTCGCCACGTCCAACCTCACGTGGGAAGATAACGAACTCGGGCGCGGCCCCGGCGGCATAGCGGTGCGCACCAGCCAGGCGGTAGTGGCAAGGGACATAGCGAGCGACCCCATGACGGCGCCCTGGCGCGAGGCCGCGCTGGCGCACGGCTTCAACTCCGGCTTGGCGCTGCCGTTGCGGGTATTCGGCGAGGTCATCGGGATATTGGCCATCTATGCCGTGGAAACCGACGCCTTTAACGACGAGGAAATCGGGCTGCTCACCGAAGCCGCCGACGACCTCGCCTTCGGCATCGAGACCCTGCGCACCCGGCAGCGGCAACGCGAAGCGGAACAGGCCTTCCAGCGGGTAAGCCGCCAGAACGCGCTGATTCTGGAGTCGGCGGGCGAAGGCATCTACGGCACCGACAGCAACGGCGTCATCACCTTCGTCAACCCCGCCGCCGCCGCCATGCTGGGTTATGAAAAAGGCGAACTGCTCGGACAACAGGGCCACACCACCCTGCACCACTCCCGACCGGACGGCAGCCCCTACCGCCATGAAGATTGCCCGCTGTATGCTTCCCTGGCAACCGGCATCACCATTCGGGGCGAGGAGGAAACATTCTGGCGCAAGGAAGGCGCCCCGCTGCCGGTGGAACTCACCAGCATGCCCATCCTGGAGGATGGCAAACGGCTGGGCGCGGTGGTAACGCTGACGGATATCCGCGAACGCAAGCGCTACCTGGCACAACTGGAACGCCAGTCCAACTTCGACGACCTGACCGGGCTGCCGAATCTCAACCTGTTGATGGATCGCCTGTCCCAGGCGGTGATGCGCTGCAAGCAGGCAGAAAAGAAACTTGCGGTGCTGGCGCTCAACCTCGACCGCTTCAAGGAAATCAACGACAGCCTGGGGCGCGACCAGGGCGACCGGTTGCTGCAGGAAGTCGCCAACCGCCTGCGCGGGCTGTCACGGGAATCGGACACCGTGGCGCGGATTGGCGGCGACGAATTCGTCATGGTGGCCGAAGATACGGAGGTGGAAGCGGCATCCGTGCTTGCCCAGGCCATCCTGAGAGCGCTGTCGCAGCCGTTTTCCATCGGTGAGCGGGATATCTTCATCGGCGCCAGCATCGGTGTCGGTATTCTGCCGGAAGATGGCGCCACCCGTGAAAGCTTGCTGAAAAATGCCGGAGCGGCGATGTATCGCGCCAAGGCCGACGGCGGCAACGGCTTGCGTTTCTATGCCGCGGAAATGAACGCCCGCTCGCTGGAGCGGCTGGACATGGAAAACGACTTGCGCCGGGCCGTCGAGCGGGACGAACTGGTGCTTTACTACCAGCCCCAGCTGAGCCTGCGCACCGGCGAGATCATCGGCTGCGAAGCGCTGATCCGCTGGCGGCATCCGCAGCGCGGCCTGGTACCGCCGGGGGATTTCATCCCGCTGGCTGAAGAAACCGGGCTGATCGCGCCGATCGGCGAATGGGTGCTGCGGGAGGCCTGCCGCCGGAACAAGGCGTGGCAGGACGCCGGGCTGCCCGCCGTGACCGTGGCGGTAAATCTCTCGGCGCACCAGTTTATTGCCCAGGACGTGGTCGCGCTGGCTGCGTCGATCTTGCGCGAAACCGGGCTCGATCCCAACACCCTGGAACTGGAACTGACCGAAAGCGCAGTGATGGCGGACGCGGAAACCTTCATCCGCGCCACGGAGAAGCTCAAGGGGCTGGGAGTCACCCTGTCCATCGACGATTTCGGCACCGGCTATTCCTCCCTGAGCTATCTCAAGCGCTTCGCCATCGACCGCCTGAAAATCGACCAATCTTTCGTCCGCGAAATCACCCGCGACCCCAACGACGCCGCCATCGCCATGGCGGTAATCGCCCTGTCGCACAGCCTGAAGCTGACCGTGATCGCGGAAGGGGTGGAGACCGAGGCCCAGCTCAATTTCCTGCGCGCGCGCGGCTGCGACGAAATGCAGGGCTATTATTTCAGCCGGCCGGTACCCGCCGCCGAGTTAGAACAACTGCTGCGCGAACGGCGCAGGCTGATTTTCCCGCCAGGCTCGGAAATGCCTGAACGCACCCTGCTGCTGGTGGACGACGAGCCGGCAATACTTTCGTCCCTGAAGCGCCTGTTGCGGCGCGAGGGCTACCACATTCTCACCGCCAACAGTGGGCTGGAAGGGCTGGAACAGCTCGCCACTCACAATGTCGGCGTGGTGCTCTGCGACGGACGCATGCCGCAGATGAGCGGTGCGGCATTTCTCGGCAAAGCGCGGGAACTGCATCCCGACACGGTGCGTGTCGTGCTCTCCGGCTATACCGACCTCAAGTCGGTGGCCGATGCGGTGAACAAGGGCGAGCTGTTCAGGTTCCTCACCAAGCCGTGGGAAGACGGCGAATTGCTGGAAACCGTGCGCGACGCGTTCCGGCATTACGAGACACGGCGGTAGGGGCGCGACTTGTTGCGCGATGGCTGCGGATCGCCCGATAAATCGGGCTCCTACGGGGTTGATTTTGAAAAACGTTGTTCCATCTTGTGCTTAAACTTACAGAGGGAGGAATCATGACCGCCGCCACGGAAGAAACCCGCGAACTCGACCTGAAACAATTGCTGAAGGTTCTGGACGCCTACAAGAAAGGCGATTTCAACGTACGCATGCCGGGCGACCTGGTCGGCCTGCCGGGCAAGATCGCCGACACGCTGAACGAGATCATCGAAACATCCGAGAATCTCACCGCCGAGTTCGAGCGCGTGGCGCAGCAGGTCGGCAAGGAGGGCAAGGTGGGCGAGCGCATCAACATGCCCATGCTGAAAGGCTCCTGGGCGAGGAAAGTCGCTTCCAGCAACGCGCTCGTCAACGACCTGGTCAGCCCGATGAACGAGATGATCCGCATCGTCGGCGCGGTGGCCGACGGCGACCTGTCGCAGGACGTGCCGATGGAAATCGACGGCCTCAAGCTGCAGGGCCAGTTCCTCAAGTCGGCGCAGATCGTCAACACCATGGTGGCGCGCCTCGGCACCTTCTCCTCCGAAGTGACCAGGGTGGCGCGCGAGGTCGGCACCGAAGGCATCCTCGGCGGCCAGGCCACGGTGGCGGGCGTCTCCGGCACCTGGAAAGACTTGACCGACAGCGTCAACGGCATGGCCTCCAACCTCACCACCCAGGTGCGCAACATCGCCGACGTGACTACCGCGGTAGCCAAGGGCGACCTGTCGAAGCAGATCACGGTCGAGGCCAAGGGCGAAATCCTGGAACTGAAAAATACCGTCAACACCATGGTGGACCAGCTCTCCACCTTCGCCGCCGAAGTCACGCGGGTGGCGCGCGAGGTCGGCACCGAGGGCAAGCTCGGCGGCCAGGCCGAAGTGGCGGGCGTTTCCGGCACCTGGCGCGACCTGACCGAATCGGTCAACGGCATGGCTTCCAACCTCACCACCCAGGTGCGCAACATCGCCGACGTGACCACCGCGGTGGCCAACGGCAATCTCGGCAAGAAGATCACCGCGGAAGCCAAGGGCGAAATCCTGCAACTCAAGGAAACCATCAACATCATGGTGGACCAGCTTTCCAGCTTCGCCTCCGAGGTCACGCGGGTGGCGCGCGAGGTCGGCTCGGAAGGCAAGCTCGGCGGACAAGCAGAGGTGCGCGGCGTTTCCGGCACCTGGAAAGACTTGACCGAAAGCGTCAACGGCATGGCTTCCAATCTCACCGGCCAGGTGCGCAACATCGCCCAGGTGACCACCGCCGTGGCCAAGGGCGACCTCGGCAAGAAGATCACCGTGGACGCCAAGGGCGAGATTCTGGAACTCAAGGCCACCATCAACACCATGGTCGATCAGCTTTCCAGTTTCGCTTCCGAAGTCACGCGGGTGGCGCGCGAGGTCGGCACCGACGGCAAGCTCGGCGGGCAGGGGCAGGTGGAAGGCGTGTCCGGCACCTGGAAGGATTTGACCGACTCGGTCAACATGATGGCGGCCAACCTCACCACCCAGGTGCGCAACATCGCCGACGTCACCACCGCGGTGGCCAACGGCGACCTCGGCAAGAAGATCACCGCCGAGGCCAAGGGCGAAATCCTCGAACTCAAGAACACCATCAACATCATGGTGGACCAGCTCTCCAGCTTCTCCTCCGAGGTCACGCGGGTGGCGCGCGAGGTCGGCACCGAGGGCAAGCTCGGCGGCCAGGCCGAGGTCAAGGGCGTATCCGGCACCTGGAAAGACCTCACCGATTCGGTCAACGGCATGGCTTCCAACCTCACCAGCCAGGTGCGCAACATCGCCCAGGTGACCACGGCGGTAGCCAAGGGCGACCTCGGCAAGAAAATCACGGTCGAGGCCAAGGGCGAAATCCTCGAACTCAAGGCCACCATCAACACCATGGTCGATCAGCTTTCCAGCTTCGCCTCGGAAGTGACCAGGGTGGCGCGCGAGGTCGGCACCGAGGGGATACTGGGCGGCCAGGCGGAAGTGGTCGGCGTCGGCGGCACCTGGAAAGACCTCACCGATTCGGTCAACGGCATGGCCTCCAACCTGACGCAGCAGGTGCGCAACATCGCCGACGTGACCACCGCGGTGGCCAACGGCGATTTGAGCCGGAAAATCACCGCGGAAGCCAAGGGCGAAATCCTGCAACTCAAGGAAACCATCAACACCATGGTGGATCAGCTTTCCACCTTCGCCGACGAAGTCACGCGGGTGGCGCGCGAGGTCGGCACCGAGGGCAAGCTCGGCGGCCAGGCCGAAGTGGCCGGCGTCGGCGGCACCTGGAAGGATCTCACCGATTCGGTCAACGGCATGGCCTCCAACCTGACGGGACAGGTGCGCAACATCGCCGACGTCACCACCGCAGTGGCGAAAGGCGACCTGGCGCGCAAGATCACCGTCGAGGCCAAGGGCGAAATCGCGGAGCTGAAAGCCACCATCAACACCATGGTGGATCAGCTCTCCACCTTCGCCGACGAGGTCACGCGGGTGGCGCGCGAGGTCGGCACCGAGGGCAAGCTCGGCGGCCAGGGCCAGGTGCCCGGCGTGGCCGGCACCTGGAAAGACCTCACCGACTCGGTCAACATGATGGCCGCCAACCTCACCAACCAGGTGCGCAACATCGCCCAGGTGACCACCGCTGTCGCCAACGGCGACCTGACCAAGAAGATCACTGTGGACGCCAAGGGCGAGATTCTTGAACTCAAGGCCACCATCAACACCATGGTGGACCAGCTCTCCACCTTCGGCGCCGAGGTGACGCGGGTAGCGCGCGAGGTCGGCACCGAGGGCAAACTCGGCGGCCAAGCCACGGTGGCGGGCGTCTCCGGCACCTGGAAAGACCTCACCGATTCGGTCAACGGCATGGCCACCAACCTCACCTCGCAGGTGCGCAACATCGCCGAGGTCACCATCGCGGTGGCCAACGGCGATCTTGGCCGCAAGATCACGGTCGACGTGCGCGGCGAATTCCTGCAATTGAAGGAGACCATCAACACCATGGTCGACCAGTTGCGTTCCTTCGCTTCCGAAGTGACGCGGGTGGCGCGCGAGGTCGGCATCGACGGCAAGCTCGGCGGCCAGGCCTACGTGACGGGCGTGGCGGGTACCTGGAAGGATTTGACCGACTCGGTCAACATGATGGCCTCCAACCTCACCAGCCAGGTGCGCAACATCGCCCAGGTGACCACCGCCGTGGCCAACGGCGATCTGGGCAAGAAAATCACGGTGGACGTAAAGGGCGAAATCCTCGATCTGAAAAACACCGTCAATACCATGGTGGACCAGCTCAACAGCTTCGCCGCCGAAGTCACGCGGGTGGCGCGCGAAGTCGGCACCGAGGGCAAGCTCGGCGGCCAGGCCGTGGTGCGCGGCGTCTCCGGCACCTGGAAGGACCTCACCGACAACGTCAACTTCATGGCGTCCAATCTCACCAGCCAGGTAAGAGGGATAGCCAAGGTGGTGACGGCGGTGGCCATGGGCGATCTGAAGAAGAAGCTGACGGTGGAAGCCAAGGGCGAGATCGCCGAACTGGCCGACACCATCAACAACATGACCGACACCCTGGCGCTGTTCGCCGACCAGGTCACCAGCGTCGCCCGCGAGGTGGGCGTCGAGGGCAAGCTCGGCGGCCAGGCCAACGTGCCGGGCGCGGCCGGCACCTGGAAGGACCTCACCGACAACGTCAACGGCCTGGCGGCCAACCTCACCAACCAGGTGCGCGCCATCGCCGATGTCGCCACCGCCGTGACCAAGGGCGACCTCACCCGCAGCGTCCAGGTCGAGGCCAAGGGCGAGGTGGCGGACCTCAAGGACAACGTCAACGAGATGATCCGCAACCTGCGCGAGACCACGCGGCAGAACTCCGAACAGGACTGGCTCAAGACCAACCTCGCCAAGTTCACCCGTCTGCTGCAAGGACAGCGCGACCTCACCGCGGTGTCGAAGATGGTGCTGTCGGAACTCGCCCCGCTCATCAACGGCCAGCACGGCGTGTTCTACATGATGGATGAAACCACGCCGGAAAACCCGCGCCTCAAGCTGCTCTCCGCCTACGCCTTCAAGGAGCGCAAGAACCTTTCCAACGAATGGAAGCTCGGCGAGGGCCTGGTCGGCCAGTGCGCCTACGAAAAGCAGCGCATCCTGCTCACCAGCGTGCCGGCCGACTACATCGAGGTCACTTCGGGGCTGGGCGAGGCCAAGCCGCAGAACATCGTGGTGCTGCCGATCATCTTCGAGAACAAGGTCAAGGCCGTGGTCGAGATCGCCTCGTTCACCCTGTTCTCCGCCATCCACCAGACTTTCCTCGACCAGCTCTCCGAGTCCATCGGCATCGTGCTCAACACCATCGAGGCCAACATGCGCACCGAGGACCTGCTCAAGCAGTCGCAGTCGCTCGCGCAGGAGCTGCAAAGCCAGCAGGAGGAACTGCGCCAGACCAACGACGAACTGGAGGACAAGGCGCGCCTGCTGGAAGAGCAGAAAGCCGAAGTCGAGCGCAAGAACCGCGAGGTCGAGGTCGCCAAGACCTCGCTGGAAGAAAAGGCCGAGCAGCTTTCCCTCACTTCCAAGTACAAGTCGGAGTTCCTCTCCAACATGTCGCACGAGTTGCGCACGCCGCTCAACAGCCTGCTGATCCTGGCGCAGCAGCTCGCCGAAAACCCGCAGGGCAACCTCGATCCCAAGCAGGTCGATTACGCCCGCACCATCCAGGGCTCGGGCAAGGATCTGCTGGCGCTGATCAACGAAATCCTCGACCTGTCCAAGATCGAGTCCGGCACCGTGACGCTGGACCTGGCAGACGCCACCTTCACCGGCATCAAGGAGCAGGTCGAGCGCAACTTCCGCCACGTCGCCGAGAATCGCAACCTCTCCTTCGGCGTCGAACTGGCGCCCAGCCTGCCGGACAGCATGTACACCGACGAGAAGCGTCTGCAGCAGGTCATCAAAAACCTGCTTTCCAATGCCTTCAAGTTCACCGAAAAAGGCCGTGTCACGGTACGCGTCGAGCCGGCAACCTCGGGCTGGAGCATCGACCACCCGGTGCTTAGCCGCGCCGGCCAGGTGATCGGCTTTTACGTCAGCGATTCCGGTATCGGCGTGCCGGTCGACAAACAGAAAATCATCTTCGAGGCCTTCCAGCAGGCGGACACCGGCACGGCACGCAAATACGGCGGCACCGGCCTCGGCCTGTCGATTTCGCGGGAGATCGCACGGCTGCTGGGCGGCGAGCTGCGGCTGGTCTCCAGCGAGCCGGGCAAAGGCAGCGTGTTCGCCTTCTACGTGCCGCTACACGCCATGGAACAGGGAAGCGGCGGCCAGAACGCCCCGCGCGGTGGACCGGGCGGGAGGAGCGACACCTCCGGCGCTTACCCCTCTCCCCCGGCCCCTCTCCCGCAAGGAGAGAGGGGAGAAAATGCCACTCCGCGCGAGAACAGGGGAGGAAACGCCACCCTGCGCGAGAACGCGGAAAAAGCCCCTCTCCCCTCGCGGGAGAGGGGTGGGGGAGAGGGGGGTGATTCCGTGTATCTTCTCGACGACCGCGCCGGGATCAAGCCGGGCGACCACAGCCTGCTCATCATCGAAGACGACATGCGTTTCGCCGAAATCCTGCTGCACACGGCGCACGAGAAGGGTTTCAAGGGCCTCGTCGCCACGCGCGGCGGAGAAGCCCTCAAGCTGGCCACGGAATTCGTGCCCACCGCCATCACGCTCGACCTCCATCTGCCCGACATGGATGGCTGGGTAGTGCTGGAGGCGCTAAAGCGCAACACCCACACCCGCCACATTCCGGTCGACATCATCAGCGTCGAGGACAACCGGGCGCGCGGCTTGCGTTTTGGCGCTTTCGAATACCTGGTCAAGCCGGTCACCGCCGAATCCATTCAGAAGGCGCTCACCGACGTGCGCAAATTCGCCGATCTGGAAATGAAGGATTTGCTCGTCGCCGACGGCGACGAGGAACACCGCAAAAATATCGTCGCACTCATCGGCAACGGCGACGTGCGCGTCAAGGCGGTGACGACCGGCAAGGAAGCGCTCTCGGCACTGAAGCGCAAACGCTACGACTGCATGGTGATCGACCTCAACCTGCCCGACATGCCCGGCGCCGACCTGCTCCAGGCCATGCAGGACAACGACCTGACCCGGGACGTGCCGGTGCTCGTCTATGGCGCGACCGAATTGCCGAAGAAGGATCAGGAACGGCTCAAGGCGCTCGCCCTGAAAGGCATTGTCAAGGAAGTGACCACGCCCGAGCGCCTGCTCGACGAAACGGCGTTGTTTCTGCACCGCGTGGTATCCCGGCTGCCCGAAGACCGGCGCCGGATGCTGGAAAAGCTCTACACCGGCGGCGACAGCCTGGACGGCAAGAAAGTGCTGGTGGTGGACGACGACGTGCGCAACATCTTCGCCCTCACCGCCGCGCTGGAACGCAACAAGATGGGCGTGCTGTCCGCCGAGAACGGCAAGAACGCGATCGAGGTGCTGAAGAAGAATCCCGACGTGGACATCGTCCTGATGGACATCATGATGCCGGAAATGGACGGCTTCGAAACCATGCAGCTGATCCGCAAAATGAAGAAATTCGAATCGCTGCCGATGATCGCCCTCACCGCCAAGGCGATGAAGGGCGACCGCGAGAAATGCATCGAGGCCGGCGCATCCGACTACGTTTCCAAACCGGTGGACGTGGACCAGTTGCTGTCGCTGATGCGGGTGTGGCTGTACCGCTAATAACCCTCTCCTCCAGCCCCTCTCCCGCGAGGGGAGAGGGGAGCAAGGCTGGGAACGGGATTGACATAGCCCCTCTCCCCCTGCGGGAGAGGGGTTGGGGAGAGGGGGAAACAATGAACAAACACGAATTCGTCAAAACCCTGCGACAGAACATGACCGAAGCCGAGAACCTGCTGTGGCGGCATTTGCGCGGGCATCGACTGGGCGGAGCGAAGTTCAGGCGGCAGCAGCCGATAGGCCCGTATGTGGTGGATTTCGTTCATTTTGGCGCGCGCCTCGTGATTGAGGCGGATGGTGGGCAACACAATGAATCGCCTACGGACGCAAGACGCGATGCGTGGCTAATCTCACAGGGATTCCGGGTAATGCGATTCTGGAACAATGAGATTTTGAATAACACCGAAGCCGTACTGGAAGCGGTGATGGCTGCGGCGGAACCCCCTCCCCCCCCTTGCGGAGAGGGAGCCATCCGGTCACCCCTCTCCCCTTGCGGGAGAGGGGCCGAGGGAGAGGGAAAAACAACCATGACCACCGACACCGAATTCGTCAACCAGGCGATCAGCGAAATCATCGACACCCAATATCGCGAAAACTCGCCGCCGCAAGTCAGGCAAACCGTCGAGCGCCTGATCGGGTCAGGCTATACCAGCGAAGAAGCGTTCACCTTGCTGGGTTGCGCGCTGTCGCGCGAGATGTTCGAGGTGCTCGGCTCGGAACGATGCTTCGACGAGGCGCGCTATATCGCCAGCCTGGACAAGCTGCCGGCATTGCCTTGGGATTGAAAATCATGACGAGCGGAAAGAATAAAGCACTACTGCCGCGGCAGCGGCTCCCCCGCGTCCGAGTGCGCATAGCCGAGCACGCTCATCGCATTGGCGACATCCGTCCGGGTGAAATCGCGTCCCTGGAAGAACAGCGGCGCATCCAGCGTGACGGCCAGTGCGTAGGAGAACAAATCGCCGAAATTCAGCCCGGCCGGATGGATGCCCTTGCCATAGCGCTCGAAGCCGCGCCGGAAAAGCGCCATCTGCCGCACATCGGTCGGACAGGCCGACACGCCCAGCGTGCCGAGGAACTCATCCAGCAGCGCAACACCGGCCGCGCCCTTTCTGGCACGCACGACGATGAACAATTCGGACAACGTGGCATCGCCGATGACCAGGCGGTCGCAGCGGGTGAAGGCCTCCAGGAAAGCCGGCGCGGATGCTTCGCCGTTGAGCGCGGCGTGCAGCGCCGAGGTGTCGAGAACGCCGACGGCGAGCCGTTTCACGCCGGCAGCCCGGCGGCATCGTATCCGAGGATTTCGTCCGCCGTGCGGCGGTCGAGGTCGGGCAGCGCGCGGAAGCGCGCCAGCGTCGCCTCGATGTCGCGCCCATCGGCGCGTGGTCGGCCCGAACGTTGCGCGCGGGCCATTTCCAGCAGCGCGACGGCCTCCTTGTTCATCGAACGATGGTGGCGCCGCGCCTCATCGGCGATCCAGACCTTGAGTTCGTCGGGCATCTGCTTGATCAGCATGTCGGCAGGCATGGCAACACTCCGCAAAAATGGTATCAAATCGGTATCCATACGATATATACCGCACAACCGGCTGTCAAGGCCATGACAACCGCCGCCGAAAAAAACCAGTCGCGCAACCACGAGGACATCGAAGCCATCGAGATGCCGCTGTTGACGGAGGCCATGTTCCAGCGCTACGGCTACGACTTTCGGGGCTACGCCGCCGCCTCGCTCAAGCGCCGCGTACGCCATGCCATGCAGGCGGAAGGCGTGCAGACGATTTCCGCCTTCCAGGAGCATGTGCTGCACGATGCGGAAGCCATGGCGCGTTTCCTCGACATCGTCTCGGTGGACGTCACCGCCATGTTCCGCGACCCGCTGTTCTACAAGGTGCTGCGCAACAAGGTGGTGCCGGACCTGCGCGCGCTGCCGCATGTGCGCGTCTGGCATGCCGGCTGCTCCACCGGCGAGGAAGTTTACTCCATGGCCATCCTGCTGCATGAAGAAGGACTGCTGGAGAAATCGCAGCTTTATGCCACCGACCTCAACCAGCGCGCGCTGGAGCGGGCCAGGGAAGGGATCTTCCCACTCAATCACATGCGGGAATACACCGCGAACTACCAGAAAACCGGCGGCGGGGAGGAATTCTCGCGCTACTACACAGCCAAGCACGACAGCGCAATCCTGCGCGACTTCCTGCGCGGCAACATCGTGTGGGCCGGGCACAACCTGGTTACCGACGGCTCGTTCAACGAGTTCCAGATGATCCTCTGCCGCAATGTCATGATCTATTTCGGGCGTCCGTTGCAGGAACGCGTGCACCGGCTGATCTACGACAGCCTGGCGATGGGCGGCATGCTCTGCCTGGGGCACGGCGAGTCGCTGCAATTCACGCCGCACGAGAAATGCTACGAAGTGGCGGACCGGGCGGAGAAGATTTATCGGAAAGTAAAATAAATGTAGGGGCGCGGCTTGCCGCGGAAGGGTCGCTGCGCAGCGGCGGGGCACCCGCCGGCGCACCCCTTGCGGGTGCTGCGCGAAAGGCATCGCCCAATAAATTGGGCTCCTACAGGGAGAGGATATTTCACCGTTGTAGGAGCGCAATTTATTGCGCGAAGGAAACAATCGCCCGATGGCTTTGCATGGCCAATCCACTAACCCATCAATAAAAACGATGGGTAAGTGGCTGGTTAAATTGGGCTCCTGCGGGATAATGCCTCACGAATTTCACCTTGAAATAGCCAAACCGTGAAATACAAGCTCATCGTCATCGGCGCATCCCTGGGCGGCCTGCACGCCCTGCGGACGATCTTGTCCGCGCTGCCGGTGGATTTCCGCCTGCCGCTGGCCGTGGTGCAGCACCGCAACCCGGACGCCGGCGACCAGTTGCAATTCGTCCTGCAGGAATCGTGCGCCTTGCCGGTGCGCACGGCCGAGGACAAGACACCGCTTGCCCCCGGCACAGTATATCTGGCCGAGGCCAACTACCACCTGCTGGTGGACGGCGACCATTTCGCCCTGTCCACCGAGGACGCGGTGAACCACGCGCGCCCCTCCATCGACGTGCTGTTCGAGACGGCGGCGGAACGCTATGGCAAGCAAACCATCGGCGTAGTGCTCACCGGCACCGGCAAAGACGGCGCGCTCGGCCTGGCGGCGATCCAGCGCAGCGGCGGTCTGACGCTGGTCGAGTCGCCCGTCAGCGCGCAGGAGCAAGGCATGCCCGTAGCGGCCATCTCGGTCACCGCGAATTCCACCTTGCTCAAACTGGAAGAGATCGGGCCCTATCTGGTGGCGTTGAGTTTGAAATGAACAGCATTACCCACAGCGTCTCGGCGTATGCACACAAGTTCCCTCTCCCCTTGCGGGAGAGGGCTAGGGAGAGGGGTAAGCCTTTGATCTTCCGCTGCTATCCCTCTCCTCCGACCCCTCCCCCGCGAGGGGGGAGGGGGGCAAATCAATGGGCGCCGACTTGTGTGCATACGCTAGCCGCGAGGGGAGAGGGGGAAACCCGCCAGTTAACGAAGGAGCCATCATGATGGAACTGCCGAAAACCGAAATCCCCGCGCTGCGCGCTGGCGAGGCGCCGCTGCGCATCGAGGTGCCGGAGGCGGCGCGCGCCCATGTGCTGGCCGTCG
The DNA here is from genome assembly GCA_023266195.1 of Sulfuricella sp. Lineage (GTDB taxonomy): Bacteria > Pseudomonadota > Gammaproteobacteria > Burkholderiales > Sulfuricellaceae > Sulfuricella. The sequence goes on along the minus strand of JAHFRP010000001.1, from coordinate 464,787 downwards.
ATGACAACCCGGCCAAGCTCGCCTCGCTCGCCGCCATCGTTTCCGCCATGGGGCTGAACGTGGTGGTGGCCGGCTCCGGCCGCGAGGCGCTGCGCCAGTTGTTGCAGCACGACTTTGCCCTGATCCTGCTCGACGTCGTGATGCCGACCCTGGACGGTTATGAGACCGCCCAGCTGATCCACAGCCGGCCGCGTTCGGCCCAGGTGCCGATCATTTTCGTCACCGCCGAGACGTTCGCCGAGGAAGATCGCCTCAAGGGCTATGCCGCCGGCGCGGTGGACTGGATTTTTTCGCCCATCGTGCCGGAAATCCTGCAGGCCAAGATCAAGGTGTTCGTCGATCTGTACTACCTCAACTACCTGGTGCGCCAGGAAGCGCGCCAGCGCAAGGAGGCGGAAGAAGCCCTGCGCGCCAGCAACGAGGAAATCGCCGCCAAGAACATCCAGCTCGAGACCGCCAACCGGATGAAGTCGGAATTCCTCGCCAACATGTCGCACGAGCTGCGCACCCCGCTCAACGCCATCATCGGCTTTTCGGAAATGCTCAAGGATGGCGTGCTGGGGAAATTGGGCGTCAAACAAAAGGGCTATATCACCGACATTTACAACAGCGGCGAACACCTGCTGTCGCTGATCAACGACATCCTCGACCTGTCCAAGGTCGAAGCGGGCAAGATGACGCTCGAAACCGAGCCGCTGGAAGTCGCCGGCCTGCTCCGGAACAGCCTCAGCGTCGTCAAGGAAAAAGCGCTCAAGCACCGCATCGCCATCAAGCTCGACCTGGCCGGCGCGCCCCCCCGCATTCTTGCCGATGCGCGCAAGGTCAAGCAGATCGTTTACAACCTGCTCTCCAACGCGGTGAAGTTCACGCCCGACGGCGGCCAGGTGGAAATTTTCGCGCGCACCGTCAGCCGCGACGCGCTGGAACTGCAAGCGCCGGAAGGCATGGCGGTGCGCCTGTTGCCGCTGCCCGCCAGCGAGTGGCGGGATTTCCTGGAGATCAAAGTGTGCGATAACGGTCTCGGCATTGCCGCCGCCGACCTCGACCGGCTGTTCCAGGCTTTTCAGCAACTCGACGCCTCGCTGGCGCGCAATTTCGTCGGCACCGGTCTGGGCCTGGCGCTGGTCAAGCGCATGACCGTCCTGCACGGCGGCACGGTGGCCGTGGCGAGTGCGCCGGGCCAGGGCTCGTGCTTTGCCGTGTGGCTGCCGTGCCGCACCGAGGGCGTTGCAGGAGCGGGCTCGCCCGCGAATCCGCAGCCCGCCGCGACAGCCGCGAGCGAGGCCGCGGCGCCCGACGCCCAACACGCCCTGGTGATCGAGGACGAGGACCAGGCGGCGGAAGTGCTGCGCCTGTATCTGGAAAGCGCCGGTTTCAGCGTCGCCCGCGCCGCGGACGCCGAGCGCGGGCTGGCAATGGCGGCGCGCCAGCGCCCCGACCTGATCACCCTCGACCTGCTGCTACCCGGCATGGGCGGCTGGGAAGCGCTCGAACGCCTCAAGGCCGACCCGGCGCTGGCGGGGGTGCCGGTGGTCATCGTCACGGTGGTCGACGTGCCGGGCGGGGCGGGGTTCGCCCTGGGCGCGGCGAAGGTGCTGCAAAAACCGCTGCGGCGCAAAACGCTGCTCGGCGCGCTGCGCGAACTCGGGCTGGGCGGCAAGGAACGTGAGCTATTCACGGTGCTGGCGGTGGACGACGACCCCAAGGCGCTGGAACTGATCGCCGCCAGCCTCGCCGGGGAAAAGAACTGCACGCTGCTCACCGCGGGCAGCGGGCAGGAGGCCATCACCCGCGTGCGCCAGACGGTGCCCGACCTGCTGATCCTTGACCTGATGATGCCCGGCGTCAGCGGCTTCGACGTCGTCGATGCGCTGAAAAACGAACCCGCCACCGCCGCCATGCCCATCCTCGTCCTCACCGCCAAGACGGTGACCCAGGCCGACCGCGAGCGGCTCAACGGCCAAGTGCTGAAGATCATGGAGAAAAGCAGCCTCGACCGCGAACGCTTCCTCGCCGAGGTGCGGCGGGCGCTGGGAGGGATAAATCCGTAGGAGCGCAGCTTGCTGCGCGAAAGGCAATCACCCGATAAATCGGGCTCCTACGGGGGGGCATAACCGGACAATTCGAGGTTTTAACGATGAAAAATAAACCAACCATCAAGGCAACCATCCTGGTTGTCGAGGATACACCGGCCAACATGGCGCTGGCCACGCTGATCCTGGAAAAAGCCGGCTACGCGGTGCTCCAGGCGGCCAACGCCGCGGACGGCATCGCGCTGGCGCGCGCCGATGTGCCCGGCCTGATCATGATGGACATCCAGTTGCCCGGCATGAGCGGGCTGGAAGCCACCCGGATACTCAAGGCCGACCCTGTCACCCGCGCCATTCCGGTCATCGCCATGACCGCTTTCGCCATGAAGGGCGACGAGGAGAAAATGCTCGCCGCCGGCTGCGACGGCTACCTCGCCAAGCCGATCCATTACAAGGATCTGGTGGCGGTGGTGGCAGCCCGGCTGGGAATGCCGTAGGAGCGCAGCTTGCTGCGCGAAGGGTCGCTGCGCGAAAAGCATCGCCCAATAAATTGGGCTCCTACGGGGAGGGGATGTTTCACCGTTGTAGGAGCGCAATTTATTGCGCGATGAGGGTTGCGGAGATCGCCCGATAAGTCGGGCGCGTGCAGGCAATTTTGATATTTGGAGCTGATATGTCTCATGCATCCTCGTTTATCCTGATCGTTGACGACGACCAGGCCAGCAGCAACGTTCTCGCCGCGATGCTGGAAGCGGAAGGCTACGCCGTGCGTTACGCCGCGAACGGCGAGGCGGCGCTGGCGGAGGTGGCGCGCGACCTGCCCGGCCTGATCCTGCTCGACATCATGATGCCGGGCATGGACGGCTTCGAGGTGGTGGCGCGGCTGAAGGCGGGGGATGAGACCCGCGCCATCCCGGTGGTCATGCTCACTGTCCTGGACGACCGCGAATCCAAATTGCGCGCGCTGGAAAGCGGGGCGGAGGAGTTTCTCACCAAGCCGGTGGACCGCGCCGATCTGCTGGCGCGGGTGAGAAATCTGCTGCGCCTCAGGGATTACTGCGACCGGATCGCCGCCCAGGCGGCGCTCCTGAGCGGAACCAACCGGCGGCTGGAGGCCGAAATCGAGGCGCACCAGCGGACCGAGGCGGCGCTGAAAAGGGCCAATGTCCAGTTGCGGGCCGCCAACGAGGAACTGGAAGCCTTCGGCCATTCGGTGTCGCACGACCTGCGCGCGCCGCTGCGCTCGGTCGAGGGCTTCGCGCGGATTGTCATGAGCAACGGCGGCGCCGCATCCGGCGCGAACGGGCAGAATTACCTGCAACGGATCATAGACTCCGCCGCCGAGATGGACCGGCTGATCGACGACCTGATCAGGCTGGCGCGCCTGACCCGTGGCGAGATACGCGAGGCCGAGGTCGATCTGTCCGCCATGGCGGAAAAAATCGCCCAGGCCCTGCAAAAATCCGCGCCGCAACGCCAGGCGCGCTTCGTCATCGAGCCGGGGATGGTGGCGCATGGCGATCCCGGTTTGCTGCATGTGGCGCTGACCAATCTTTTCGACAATGCCTGGAAATACACCGCGCGGCGGGAAACGGCGGTGATCGAGTTCGGCCGCCTGCCATGCGCGGAAGAAACGGCCTATTTCGTGCGCGACGACGGCGTGGGTTTCGACATGAAGCATCTGGCCATGCTGTTCGGCGCGTTCCAGCGCCTGCACCCTGCCGCGGAGTTCCCCGGCCACGGCATCGGCCTCGCCACCGTGCGCCGCATCGTCGCCAGGCACGGCGGGCGGGTGTGGGCGGAAGGCGAAGTGGGCAAGGGCGCGACGTTTTATTTCACCTTGCCGTGAATTAACTCCCTCTCCCCTTGCGGGAGAGGGCTGGGGAGAGGGGTAACAGATTGATTTAACACCCTCTCCCCAACCCTCCCCCATCAAGGGGGAGGGAGTAAAACCGCAATTTTGCTAGCGTTAGAATGGTGACGATATGACACACCCAAAACACATTCTGCTGATCGACAACAACGCCAACGACCTCGAACTGGCGCTGCACCAGCTGCGCCAGGGTCTGCCCGGCGCGCGCCTGGACACCGCCGCCAGCCGCGGGGATTTCGAAAGCGCGCTGAAACGCGGCGGTTTCGACCTGGCGATCACCGATTACTGGCTGGAGTGGGACGATGGATTGAGCATATTCCACAAAATCCGCAGGCGTTTCCCGGATTGCCCGGTAATCATGCTGACCGGCACGGGCAACGAGGAAGTGGCGGTGGATGCGATGATGGCCGGCTTCGACGATTATGTGCTGAAAGGCAAGAAAGGTTACGACCGGCTCTCGGTGCGGGTGCGCGCCGCGATGGAGACGGCGCGCACCCGGCGCGTGCTGCGCGACACGCGGGCGGCGCTGCAGGAAAGCCGCGACCGCCTCGACGGGGTGCTGAATTCGCTGGACCACGCGGTGTGGTCGGTTTCTCCCGGAAACAAGAAGCTGCTGTTCCTCAATGCCGCGGTGGAAAAGATTTACGGCGTGCCGCACCAGCGCTTTGCCGAGAACGCCATGCTGTGGCTGGAAATGGTGCATCCCGACGACCGCGAGCGGGTGCTGGATTTTTCGCGGGAAATCGAGCACAGCGGCGAGGCGCGGGAGGTCGAATTCCGCATCGTGCGCCCGGACGGCGAAATCCGCTGGGCGCACAACCGCGGGCGCATGACACCGGACAGCCAGGGCCGGCCGCTGCGCATGGAGGGCATCATCACCGACATCAGCGAGCGCAAGGCGGCGCACAAGCGCGCCGACGACCTGCAGCGCATCATCGAGCAAAGCGCGGTGGCGGTGCTGATTACCGGCAGGGACGGCAATATCGAATACGCCAACCCGAAATTCACCCAGATCAGCGGCTACGCGCTGGACGAAGTGCTGGGCAAGAACCCGCGCCTGCTGAAATCCGGCACCACCCCCCCGGAGATTTACCGGGAGATGTGGAAAGCCATCAGCGCCGGGCGCGAGTGGCACGGCACCCTGCAGAACCGCAGGAAGGACGGCGAACCGTACTGGGAAAGCGACACCATTTTCTCGATCAAGGGCGAGGACGGCGCCATTTCCCATTTCATCGCCATCCAGGAGGATATTTCCGAGCGCATCAAGTACGAGGAACGGCTCGCGCACCAGGCCAGCCACGACGAACTGACCAATTTGCCCAACCGCACCCTGTTCCACGATCGCCTGGAACAGGCGCTGGCCGGGGCGCGGCAGAGCGGCGAGCTGGTGGCGGTGGCGTTTCTCGATCTGGACGGCTTCAATGTGGTCAACGACAGCCTTGGCCACGAGGCGGGCGATGCGCTGCTGGTCGCCGTCGCCGGACGCCTGCGCGGTTGTGTGCGCGACGGCGACATGGTGGCGCGCATCGGCGGAGACGTGTTCTCGCTGCTGCTGCCCAATGCCGAATCGCCGGAAAACACCGGCGCCATCGCCGAGCGCGCCCGACTGGCGGTGGCCGAGCCGCTGACCATCGCCGGCAAGGAAGTGTTCATCACCTGCAGCATCGGCCTGAGCCTGTTCACGGGCGACGGCGAGGACGGCGCCACGCTGCTCAGGAATGCCGACACGGCGATGTGCCGCGCCAAGGAAAACGGGCGCAACAACTTCCAGTTCTATGCCGCCGAAATGAGCGAAAAAAGCCGCCGGCGGCTGGCGGTCGAAAGCGAATTGCGCCACGCGCTGGAGCGCGGCGAACTGGTGCTGTATTACCAGCCCATCGTGGATCTGCACAACGGCGAAGTCACCGGCACGGAAGCACTGATCCGCTGGAACCACCCGGAGAAGGGGCTGGTGCCGCCGCTGGATTTCATTCCGCTGGCGGAGGAAACCGGCCTGATCGTGCCCATCGGCGACTGGGTGATCCGCACCGCCTGCGCCCAGAACCGCGCATGGCAGGAAGCCGGGCTGGGGGAATTGTCGGTGGCGGTGAACGTGTCGGCGCGCCAGTTCGAGCGCCACGATGTCGAACAGGCGGTGGCCGCAGCGCTGCGTGAAACCGGGCTGGCGGCGCGCCACCTCAAGCTGGAGCTGACCGAAACCATGCTGATGCGCCAGCCGGAGCATTCCGCCACGGTGCTGAAGCAGATCAAGCCCTCCGGCGTGAAACTGTCGCTCGACGATTTCGGCACCGGTTATTCGTCGCTCAACTACCTCAAGCGCTTCCCGTTCGACTACGTGAAAATCGACCAGAGCTTCATCCGCCATGTCACCAGCGACCCCCATGCCGCCGCCATCGCCAGGACCGTCGTGACGCTGGCGCACGACCTGGGGCTGAAAGTGATCGCCGAAGGGGTGGAAACCCTGGAACAGATGGTCTATCTGCGCAACCGCTTCTGCGACGAAATGCAGGGCTTCTATTTCAGCCGCCCATTGCCGGCCGGGGAGTTCGAGCAATTGCTCAGGGACGGCCGCAAGCTCCCGGTGCGGGAACTCGACCGCCGTGCGCCGCGCACCCTGTTGCTGGTGGACGACGAGGCAAACATCCTGAGCGCGCTCCAGCGCGTGCTGCGGCGCGACGGCTACCAAATCCTGCATACCACCAGCCCGCAGGAAGCGTTCGACCTGCTGGCCGCCCACCAGGTGGGGGTGATCCTGTCCGACCAGCGCATGCCGGAAATGAGCGGGGTGGAGTTCCTGCGCCGGGTCAAACATATCTATCCCGACACCATCCGCATCGTGCTGTCCGGCTACGCCGAACTGAAAAGCGTCACCGCCGCCATCAACGAGGGCGCGGTGTACAAGTTCCTCACCAAGCCGTGGGAAGACGAGCAATTGCGCGCCAACGTCCGCGAGGCCTTCGAACATTACGACATGGCGCAAGAAAACGCCCGCCTGGCAAGGGAAATCAGCCAGGCCTACGAGGCCATGTGGGGCGCGGGAACGGAACCCAGGAAAAACGATTGAACCGCAAACCATCCTGTAGGAGCCCGATTTAACCAGCCACTTACCCATCGTTTTTTTGATGGATTAGTGGATTGGCCATGCAAAGCCATCGGGCGAGCTTTTCGCTGCGGGGAGGACGCCGGCGGATGCCCCGCAGCTGCGCAGCGCCCCTTTCGCAGCGAGCTGCGCACCTATGGGGGCATCTTCATCGCCGGGGCGCCATGACCTCGGGCGCAGAGATGAACGGAAACACGTGCTCGATTATTCAGCATTTTTTCCGTGCCTCCGCAGCACCAAATGAGGTCTTGATATCAAGGAAAAGCCTATGACCACTCTAGACAGCAAGGCATTGCAACGGCAACTGCTCGACACCCAGGAACGCTTCCAGGTGCTGGTCGAACAGCTCCCTGCCGTGACCTATATCACCGAGCCCGATCGGGTGGCGGCGGTGTATGTCAGCCCGCAGATCATCGACCTGCTGGGCTTCAGCCTGGAGGAATGGAAAGCCCAGCCCGATTTGTGGCTGCAACGCCTGCACCCGGGCGACCGCGAGCGGGCGCTGGCGGTCATCGACCCGGCCAAGATGAGCACTGGCGGGCGGGTGGTCGCCGAATACCGGGTGCTGCACAAGGACGGACATGTCATCTGGGTGCAGGATCATGCGGCACCGCTGTTCGACGGCGCGGAAAAACCGGTCGCGCAGCTCGGCGTGATCTTCGATGTCAGCGAATGCAAGCGGCTGGAGCAGGAACTGCGGGCACGGGCGGACGAACTGGCGCGCGCGAACCAGCAACTGGCCGAGGCCAACCGCTACAAGACGGAATTCCTCGCCAATCTCTCGCACGAACTGCGCACGCCCCTGAACACCATCCTCGGCTTCGCCGAACTGTGCGCCAGCGGCGCCACCGGCCCCCTCAACGAAACGCAGCTGGGCTACGCGCATGACGTGGCGGCGAGTGGGCGAAAAATGCTTTGCCTGGTCAACGACCTGATTGACATCGCCCGTTATGAGGCCGGGCGGCTGGAATTCCAGCCGGCGCCGCTGGACATCCCCGCCGCGCTCCAGGGATGGATCGCCCAGTTCCAGTCCGAAGCCAGGGAACGCGGCGTCCGGCTGGAGCTGGAGATCGACCCGGCGCTCGGCGTGGCGGAGGTGGACGAAGCGAGGGCGCGCCAGATGCTGGCGCAACTGCTGTCCAACGCGCTCAAGTTCACCCCGTCCGGCGGCTCCGTCAGCGTGCGCGCAAACAAGATGCCCTGCCCGCGCGAGCGGGTATCCACGGACAGCCACCCCTGCCCTTGCGATGCCGGCGCCGGCCTGGAAATCGCGGTATGCGACAGCGGCATCGGCATCCCGCCGGAGCAGATACCGCGCCTGTTCCAGCCCTTCGCCCAGCTCGACGGCAGCCTCGGCCGCCGCGCCGGGGGCGCCGGTATCGGCCTGGCACTGGCGTTGCGCCTGGCGCAACTGCACGGCGGCTGCCTTGTAGTGCAAAGCGAGCCTGGCAAGGGGAGCTGCTTCAAGGCGCGGCTGCCGTACCGCGACGGCAAAACGCCGGAGGTGCAAAATGTTTAACGTGAAATTCGTAACCCACCGCCCCGTAGGAGCCCGATTTATCGGGCGATTGCATTCTTCTCGCGCAGCAAGCTGCGCTCCTACGGGGCGGCGATTCGCCATGACCGTTAACCAACCGCATAATACATTTCAGGGGAACCCAGCATGAACAACAAAAAACGCGCCAAAATCCTGATCGTCGACGACGAACCCCGCAACGTGAAATTGCTGGAAGCGATGCTGCTCGCCGACGGCTATGCCCCGCTCTCCGTTTCCAGCGGAGAGGCGGCGCTGCGGATGGCTGCGGCGGAACTGCCCGGCCTGATTCTGATGGATATCATGATGCCGGGCATGAACGGTTTCGAGGCCACGGAAAAACTCAAATCAGACCCGGCGACCCGCGATATTCCGGTCATCGTGGTCACCTCGCTGGACGACCGGGAATCGCGCCTGTTCGCGCTGCAAGCGGGGGCCGACGAGTTCATATCCAAGCCGGTGGATCGTGCCGAGCTTTCGCTGCGGGTGAAGAACGTTTTGATGATGAAGGAATGTCGCCGGCTGATGGAACGGGATGCAATCGCCCGATGAATCGGGCTCCTACGCCGCCGCATTTTTGTAGGAACGCAGCTTGCTGCGGAAGGGTCGCTGCGCAGCAGCGGGGCACCCGCCGGCGTACCCCTTGCGGGTGCTGCGCGATTCCAATGGAGGGAGAGACGCATGACAGACGACCCGGAAAAACAGCCTCACGGAAAAAATCTCCGCAAAGGCCGTGTTTCCCTGCCGAACCAGATATATCTGGTGACTGCCGTCACCGCTGCGCGTAAACCGGTTTTCGCTTCTTTTGCCGCTGCGCGCCTGGCGGTGCGGTGTTTGCATGACAAGGATATTGAGCGCCATGCGCAAACATGTGCTTTTGTCGTCATGCCCGATCATATCCATTGGTTGTTCCAGATCGAGGAAGGCGGCAAGCTGTCCGGCGTAGTTCGCCTGTACAAGGCCAAGGTATCCATGATTCTCCGGCACCGGGTATGGCAGCGCGGATTTCACGATCATGCGCTACGTAACGATGAAGATTTGCGCGATATTGCTCGCTACATCGTAGCCAACCCTTTGCGTGCGGGTTTGGTCAAAAGCGTTGGCGAATATCCGCATTGGGATGCGATGTGGCTGTAGCAATCGCCCGATGAATCGGGCTCCTACGTTACATTGCCGTAGGAGCGCAATTCATTGCGCGAAGAATGCAATCGCGCAACAAGTTGCGCTCCTACGGTGCGAAAAGGAATGTAAGGAGAATTAAACCATGCAACCCTGGAAAAGACTGACCCTGATGGCCGCTTTGCTGCTCACCCTGGTTCCCGCGCTCGCCGCACAGCCCGTCAAGCTGACGATCACCGGCTCCAGCACGCTGGCGCCGGTAGTGGCGGAACTGGCGCGGCGTTTTTCGGCGCAGCATCCCGAAGTCGAGATCGAGGTGCGGATGGGCGGCTCCGGGCGCGGCATCAGCGACACGCGCGAGGGCAAAGCCGACATCGGCATGGTGTCGCGCGCGCTCAAGACCGACGAAAAAGACCTGTTCGCCTTCACCGTGGCGCGCGACGGCGTGGCGTTGGTGGCACACCGCGACAACCCGGTGAAAGCGGTTACGCGCACCCAGTTCGCCGACATTCTCACCGGCAAAATCGCCAACTGGAAAGCGCTGGGCGGGGCGGATGCGCCCATCGCCCTGATTTCCCGTCCGCATGGGCGCGGCTCGCTGGAATCGGTCACCGCCTATGCCGGCATCCAAGAAGAACAGATCAAGGCCGCCGCGCTGGCCGGCGACAACGCCGAAGCCTTGAAGGCGCTGCTGGCCAACCGCAACGCGCTGGTGTTTCTTTCGGTCGGCATGGCCGAGCATGCCGCCGCGCAGGGCTCGGCAGTTCGCCTGCTGGCGCTCGACGGCGTCCCTGCCGGCGTCAGGACGATGCGGGACGGCAGCTATCCGGTGGTGCGCCAGCTTAACCTGGTGGCCCGTGCGGTTCCCGCCGGCATGGCCAAGGCGTTCGTTGCTTTCGCGCTTTCCTCGCAGGCGCGCAGCGTGATCGAACAATACGATTACGTGCCCTATCTCGATTAGGCGGCACCTGGCAAGAGCGCAGCTTGCTGCGGAAGGGTCGCGGCGCGAAAAGCAATCGCCCGATGGCTTTGCATAGCCAATCCACTAATCCATCAAAAAAAGATGGGTAAGTGGCTGGTTAAATCGGGCTCCTACACCGCATTGTTGTAGGAGCGCAATTATTGCGCGAAGGAACGCGGCAAGCACGGTATGATGACTTACGAATTTTACGCTAACAGGTGGCAATAAATATTTACCCCCCCCCCGGGAGCCTCGCATGAAGATTAAAATCATCACCCAGCTCAATCTGGGTCTCACGGCGGGCCTGGCCGTGATCCTGGTCGCCGCCGCGCTGGAATGGCGGATGATGGAGAACTACGCGACAGATACCCATGTCGCTTACGACGACCACCTCGCCGGCACCATCCAGCTGGCCGAGGCGGAGGCGGGATTGTGGAAGCTGTGCTTCGGCCTTTCCAGGTTCATCGTGGGCGATGCCATGGAACAGCAGGCTGTCCTCGCCGAGGAGCCGAAATGGTATGCATTGATCGATGATCGGCTCGCGCTCTACGGTGCGCCGAAGCAGGTGCGCACCCCGGAAGAACGCCAGGCGCTGGCGGAACTCAAAGCCGAATACGCGCGCTACAGGGAATCACACGCCAAGTTCTTCGAACTGTGGCAGGCCGGGCGCCACGACGAGGCCATGCAATGGCGGAGTTTGACCTCTTTTCCCTACGCCGCAGCCACGGGACGGGCATTCGAGCGCCAGATCGGTTTTCAGAAGGGCGTCGTGAAAAAAGCCCTGCTTGACGACGAAGCCGGTCTCGGCTTCGCTAAAAAGCTCTATTTCGGCATGACTGCGGCTCTGCTCTTCCTGCTCGTCGCCGGCTACCGGAATGGCTGGCGCACGCTACGCCCACTGAGGCAGCTGACGCAGGATGCAGAGCGCACCGTGCAGGAAACGCTGGGCGAGAATCTGGGCATGACTGGCAGCGGCAATGAAATCGACATGCTGAGCGAGAGTTTCCGCCTGATGGCCGCCAAGCTCATCAACCACGCCGAGAAACTTTCTGTTGCCCAGCAATCGCTCGATAGGCAGCGCAACCTGCTGGAAGAAACGGTTGCGGCGCGCACCGCCGAGCTGCGCGATGCGATCGAAACCGCCGGGCGCCAGAACCGCGAAATCAGCCTGCGCAACGAAATGGGCGAACTGCTGCAATCCTGCCTGGATACGGACGAGGCTCGGGCAGTGGTCGCCCGCTTCGCCCAGGCCTTGTTCCCGGGCGCCGCGGGCACGCTCTATCTCAGCGCCGGCAGTCCCGCTGCGCTGGAACAGGCCGTCTTCTGGAACCGCCCGTCGGGCACGGTCTTCCCCGCGAGTTTCGACAACGACGAGTGCTGGGCGCTGCGCCGCGGCAAGCCGTATCTGGCTGTCGAGACGGAAGGCGCGATGCTCTGCCAGCATTTGCCGAAGTGCTGCCAGGGCGCCAGCCTGTGCGTGCCGCTGGCGGCGCACGGTGAAATCTTCGGCCTGCTGCATCTCGGCTTCCCCGATTTCCGCCTCGCCAGCCTCGCGCCCGGCGAAACCGCCGAACAGCATTTGCAGGTCGTGCTCGCCGAAAGCGCGGCGGCACAGATCGCCCTGGCGCTTTCCAATCTGCGTCTGCGCGATGCGCTGCGCCAGCAGTCGATCCGCGATGTGCTCACCGGGCTTTACAACCGGCGCTTTCTCGAAGACGCCATCCCGCGCGAACTGGCGCGCGCGGCGCGCGCCGGGGGACCGCTGGCTGCGTTCATGCTGGACGTGGATTTTTTCAAGAAATTCAACGACCGGTACGGCCACGAAGCGGGCGATGCGGTATTGCGCGGGCTGGGCCGCGCAATACGGGACAATTGCCGCAAGGGCGATCTCGCCTGCCGCTTCGGCGGCGAAGAATTCACCGTGATCCTGGCCGCGACCGGCATCGATCAGGCGCGCGAATGGGGCGAGCGGCTGATGCAGAAAGTGCGCGCCATGGAAGTTAAATCCGGTGGCACGGTGCTGCCGCGCATCGCCATTTCGATGGGGCTGGCGCTTTACCCGGAACACGGCGAAGACATGGAAACACTGATGCAGGCCGCCGATCTGGCGCTCTACGATGCCAAGCACGCGGGGCGCGACAGGCTGATGGTGAGCGGTGAAAACGCAACACCGTAGGAGCGCAATTTATTGCGCGACGAGAACAATCGCCCGATAAATCGGGATCCTACAATGATCCGAACTGCAGAACCCCGGTTTATCGGGCGATCCATGGTGATCGCATAATTAACTGCGCTCCTGCGATTTAAGGAAGAAAACTCATGCAAACCATTCTGATCATCGAGGATAACCCGTCACACATGGAACTGGCGGCGACGCTGCTGGGGAAATTCGGTTACGCCGTGCTCAAGGCCGACGATGCCGAAGAGGGTATCCGCCTCGCCCGCGAACGGCGCCCCGATCTGATCCTGATGGACGTCAACCTGCCCGGAATGGACGGAATCTCCGCCATTCGCCAACTCAAGGACGACCCCGCGACGCGGGGCATCCCGGTGATCGTGCAGACGTCCTTCATCTCGGAACACCCCGAGGCGGAAATCCGCGCAGCCGGCGCCGTGGGCTTTATCGCCAAGCCTTTCCATTACAAGGAGTTGCTTGCGGCGGTCAAGTCGGCGCTGGCGCTGCAATAACGTGAAATTCTCTTGCGGGAGCCCGATTCATTTTTTATCATGGGGCAGCATTCGTGAGCTGAGCCATTATCCCGTAGGAGCCCGATTTAACCAGCCACTTACCCATCGTTTTTTTGATGGATTAGTGGATGGGCTATGCAAAGCCATCGGGCGAGCCCTTTCGTGCGGCAAGAGCTGCGCTCCAGCGAGATGTATATTTTCATCAAATTCGCCATGACCGATTAAGCAAGCGAGCCGGACCAACCCTATGCGATATTTCTTTATCCCTGCCATCGCACTGATGAACCGACTGGGCTACACCAGGAAATTCGCGCTGCTGTGGCTGATGTCCCTGGTCGCGATCGCGGTGGTGGTGTCCAGCCTCTATGCCAGCCTCGACAAGGAGATCCGCAGTTCGCAACGGGAGCTGGAAGGCATCGCGCTGGCCACGCCGATTTCCCGTGCCGTGCAGGACATCCAGCAGCATCGCGGGCTTTCCGCCGCGCTTCTCGGCGGCAACGAGGAGATGCGCGCCATGCGCGCCGCCAAGCAAAGGGACGTCGTCGATACGTTCGCCGCGCTGCAACGGAGGCTGCCCGCGAATCTGGGCACGAGCGAAGACTGGCGCAGCATCAAGGCGAATTGGGCGCGCCTGTGCAAGGAAGGATTAGCGTGGACGATGCAGGAGAATTTCGTCGCGCACACCCGCCTGATCGAGCAACTGCTGCTGTTCAAGGTGGTGGTCAGCGGCGAATACGTGCTGCCGCTGGACCCGCAGATCGACACTTCCTACCTGATCGACGCCACCCTGAACCGGCTGCCGCTGGCGCTTGAGCACCTGGGACAGATTCGCGCCCTCGGCACGGTCATTCTGAACAAAAAACAGGCCAGCGAATCAGAGAAGGTGGAGATGAACACCCTGATTGCCCAGCTCGGCGACGAGATCAAGTTCCTCAGGATCAATCTCGACAAGGTCGGCGGTTATAACCCGGCATTGCAGGGTTCTCTCTCGGTGGTGTCGCGGGACGCCGCCGGGCTGGCGCAACGAACTGTCGACCTGGTTGCCGCGGAAATCATCGCCGGCCATTTCACCGCATCGCCGGAAAACTTTTTCATGATGACCACCAAAGCGATCGACAAGGGCTACGCGCAAATGTATGAAACGCTGCTGCCGACGATCAAAATGCTCATCCAGGCACGTATCGACCATGCGGAAAATGCGCTGCATGCCAGCATCGGCATCGCTTTCCTGCTGTTCCTGGCGGCGGTTTATTTGTCGATAGGCATCTATTACGCCACGACCAGCAGCATCCAGTCGCTCGCCCGTTCCGCCCGCGCCTTTGCCGGCGGCGACCTGCGCGAGCGGGTCGATCTCGGCGTGCACGACGAACTCAGACAGGTGGGCGACAGTTTCAACGAAATGGCCGATGGCTTCGGCGCCCTGCTGGCCGAGCGCCGGGAGGGCGAAACACGCCTGCGCGCCATCGTCGACACCGCCATGGATGCCGTGGTGCAAATGGATACGGAAGGCGTCATCACCGGCTGGAACGACCAGGCGGTCAACATGTTCGGCTGGAGCCGGGAGCAGGCGGTCGGGCGCGTGCTGCATGAAACCATCATTCCGCCTCGCCACCGCGAGGCGCACGTTCACGGCATGAAGCGTTTCCGGGCCTCCGGCGAGGGGGCTGCCCTGAACTCGCGGATCGAGACCGTGGGCCTGCATCGCGATGGCCACGAGTTCCCCGTCGAGTTATCCATCACCGCGATCAGGACGGCGGACAGATACGAGTTCAATGGTTTCATTCGCGACATCAGCCAGAAAAAGCAATCCGAAGAACTCATCTGGAGACAGGCCAACTACGACATGTTGACCGACCTGCCCAACCGCCGCATGTTTTACGACCGCCTGGAGCAGGAAATCAAGAAGGCCCACCGCGCGAATCTTACAATAGCGCTGCTGTTCATCGACCTCGATCGCTTCAAGGAGGTCAACGACACCCTGGGCCACAGCATGGGCGACATCCTGCTGGTGGAAGCAGCGCGCCGTGTCGGCGAATGCGCGCGCGAATCGGATACGGTGGCGCGTCTGGGCGGGGACGAGTTCATCGTTCTCCTGTCCGAGCTCGATAACACCGATATTGTCGAGCGGGTAGCCGAAAGCATCCTGCGGCAACTGGCGGAGCCGTTCAAGCTGGACGACAAACTGGCCTATGTGTCGGCCAGCATCGGCATCACGCTGTATCCCGACGATGCCAGCGAAATCGAATATCTGCTCAAGAACGCCGATCAGGCGATGTATGTCGCC
Organism: Sulfuricella sp.; assembly: GCA_023266195.1. Taxonomy (GTDB): domain Bacteria; phylum Pseudomonadota; class Gammaproteobacteria; order Burkholderiales; family Sulfuricellaceae; genus Sulfuricella. The sequence goes on along the minus strand of JAHFRP010000001.1, from coordinate 449,198 downwards.
AAGAACACGGGGCGGAATCGTTACAGCTATTTCACCCCCGAATTGCAGGAGGCGGCGCAGACCCGGCGGCAATTGATCAACGATTTGCATGGCGCGCTCGCCGCCGGCCAGTTCATGGTTTATTACCAGCCCATCGTGGACCTGGCCACGGGCCGCATCGACAAGATGGAAGCATTGATCCGCTGGCGGCATCCCGAGCGCGGCCTGGTCAGCCCGGCCGCATTTATTCCGCTGACCGAGGAAACCGGCCTGATCGTTGAAATCGGCGACTGGGTATTCAAGGAAGCGGCGCGTCAGGTAAAGCGCTGGCGGGCGCTGTACAACCCGGTACTTCAGGTCAGCGTGAACATGTCGCCCGTTCAGTTCCGTAACCGCAGCCCGTGCCAGACCTGGCCCGTTTATTTGCTGGAACTGGCGCTGCCGGGGCAAGGCATGGTGATCGAAATCACCGAAGGACTGTTGCTGGATACATCCACCGGCATTACCGGAAAACTGCTTGAATTTCATAATGCCGGCATTCAAATCTCGCTCGACGATTTCGGCACCGGCTATTCGTCGCTGTCCTATCTCAAGAAGTTCGATATCGACTACCTGAAGATCGACCAATCGTTCACCCGCAACCTGGCGCCCGGTTCGAGCGACATGGCGTTATCCGAAGCCATCATCGTGATGGCGCACAAGCTGGGTCTAAAAGTGATCGCCGAAGGGGTGGAGACGGAGACGCAATGCACGCTGCTGGCCGCGGCGGAGTGCGATTATGCACAAGGTTATTTGTATTCCAGGCCGGTGCCCGCCGAAGAGTTCGAGGCGCTGCTGAAAGATGGCCTGTCGAAATGACCTAAAACTCCAGGCTACGTTTGGGCTTTTTCGTTTTCCCGAGCCATCTGCGACAGCGCTTGCGCTTCCCCGGCCCGAAGCCATTTCCAGGGCAACGGGATCAGCCCCGGAACCTGAGCCATGTAGCGCCGGTAGACTTCGCCGTGGTAGACCAGCAGCTTCTTCTCCTCCAGCCGCGAGCCGACCAGGAAATATAGACTGATCGCCGCGCTGGACAGCAGCTGCGCGGCGTTCATGTCACGCGTCCAGATCAGGGTCAGTCCGAAGAAATACCACGGATGGCGCACAAAGCGGTGAAACGGGGAAAGGTGGAAGTGCTCCTGGTCCTCGACCCGTCGGGTATGGGTTTTCCACTGGCGCAAGCCGAGGAACTCGTCCATGTCGTAAGCCTTGAGCGAACGCCAGAAACCGAACAGCGCCGCCAGCGCCAGCCCGTCGGCGAACCAGGCGCCCAGCCCCTGCCAGCGCCACAGCATCGGGCCGGGGTGGCGGTAACTGAACCACAGGACCGGCAGCAGCAGGATCGCGGCCACGATATTGAAGCCCAGCCGATAATACGGCATCGCGCCGGGATAAGCGGCGGCCACCCGCCGCTTCGCCGCCAGCGACGCCAGCGCCGAATGGAAGGCAAAGTAGGCCAGCCATAGCGCCAGCAACAGCGCCATTTCCCGCCAGGCGAGTTGGGTCATGTCTTAGCGTCCTTTCCGGGGCGGCATGCGGTGACGAACGAACTCCATCCTACCCTGCACTCGCCGCTTGTTCCTGCGCCAGCCACAGGCATCGCCCCTTGCTGGCCTTGTCGAGATCGGCCAGGTAGGCGCGGTGCGCTTCCATCTCGTCCGGCGCCGCGGCCAGAACCGTCAGGTCGTGCGGCGCGTAATCGCCATCCGCGACCGCCAGGCCGCCGCCGGTCTCCGCCGCTTCGATAATCAGGCTGTCCTGGCCGCGCGTCATGGCGAGGAAGACTTCGGCGAGCAATTCCGTATCCAGCAGGGCGCCGTGCATGGTGCGGCCGGAGTTGTCCACCGCGTAGCGGCGGCACAGGGCATCGAGGTTGTTTTTCTGCCCTGGGTGCAGGTCCTTGGCCATTTTCAGGGTATCGGTCACGACCGGGCAGTGGGCCTTGATCGGCTCGGCGCCGATCAATTTCAGCTCGTGGTCGAGGAAGCCGACGTCGAACGGCGCGTTGTGGATGACCAGCTCTGCGCCGCCGACGAACTCGATGAAATCCTGGGCGATGTCGCTGAACAAGGGCTTGTCCTGCAGGAATTCCAGCGAAATGCCGTGCACCTGCTGCGCGCCTGGATCGATCTCGCGCTGCGGGTTGACGTATTGATGGAAATGACTGCCGGTGAGGCGCCGGTTGACCATTTCGACCGCCGCCACTTCGATGATGCGGTGCCCCTGCTTGGGGTCCAGGCCGGTGGTTTCGGTGTCCAGGATGATTTGGCGCATGGCGTTCCTAAAAAAGGTTAATTTTTCAATTCCTCGACGCCCCGGTTCGCCAGCCGGTCGGCCTGCTCGTTGCCGTCGTGGCCGGCGTGGCCCTTGATCCAGCGCCATTCGATCTCGTGCCCCGCGGCCAGTTCGTCCAGCCGCCGCCACAAGTCCTCGTTCTTCACCGGCTTTTTGTCGGCGGTGCGCCAGCCGCGCAGCTTCCAGCCGTGAATCCACTCGCTGATGCCTTTTTGCACATAGGTGGAATCGGTATGCAGCCTGATCCTGCACGGCCGGGACAGGCCCTCCAGGGCGCGGATCACGGCGGTCAGCTCCATGCGGTTGTTGGTGGTCAGCTTCTCGCCGCCGAAAATTTCCTTCTGGTGCCCGGCATAGCGCAGCAACGCCCCCCATCCGCCCACGCCGGGGTTGCCCTTGCAGGCGCCGTCGGTAAAAATTTCCACCAGCTGCTCATGACTCACGCTTCACTCCTCACTAACTTTCTGCGATATCGGGGCAAGCCCTTTTTTGGTTGCCGGGCCATTATTCCAGTTGGGCGTGATCAGGCGCATTCCCGCCACCTTCTTCCTCGCCTGCAGAAAATATACGCCGCCGGCCAATGCCCACCAGCGGTCGCCGGCCGCTTCCATGAAGCGGAAACGCCTCAGCCAACGTTCGCTGCGCACCGGCGGCGCGTAGCAGCACATCCGCCCGGCAACCACCTCGAACCCGAGCAGCGCCAGCCAGTCCTTGATGCGCAACAGGGAAATGAAGTCGCCGCCCCAGGGGTAATCCCGCCTGCCAACCGGAAAATAGCGCGGTAGCCCCCACAGGCTGATCGGATTGAAGCCGCTGATGATCACCAGCCCTTCCGGCATCAACACCCGTTCCACCTCGCGCAGAATCTGGTGCGGGTGCTCGCTGAATTCGAGCACATGGGGCAGCAATAGCAGATCGATGCACTGGCTGGCAAACGGCAGGCTTTCCGGCTCGGCCCGCGCCTTGACCCGCCCCTGGAACTCGGCGGCGGCAGCGAGCCTGACCGGCATGCGGTTGGTGCGCAGCAGATCGCATTGAACCAGGCCGAGCTGTAGCGCGTTGAAGCCGAAAACATCCGCCACCGCCTGGTCGAAACAATCCTGCTCGCGCTCGATCAGATAGCGGCCCAGCGGCGTTTCCAGCCATTCATCCATTGACATCGTGCCGGCTTAATTCGACCATAGTGCCATGAAGATCATCCCCATTCCCGCTTTCGACGACAATTACATCTGGCTGATCCGCAACGGGCATTACGCTGCGGCGGTGGACCCCGGCGATGCCGAACCGGTGCTGGAGTATCTCGACCGACATGGTCTGCGCCTCGCCGCCATTCTCAACACCCACCACCACGGCGACCATACCGGCGGCAACGAAGATTTGCTGCGCCATGCAAACGCGCCTGTGTTCGGCCCGCGGCGGGAAAACATCCCGGCGGTCACGCACCCGGTGGGCGAAGGCGATGCGGTGAAACTGCCGGGGCTGGCGGAATTCGCCGTACTCGACGTGCCCGGCCACACCGCCGGCCACGTCGCGTATTATGGCGCAAATTCCCTGTTTTGTGGCGACACGCTGTTCGCCTGCGGCTGCGGCAAGCTGTTCGAAGGCACCGCGGCGCAAATGTATGCCTCGCTGCAAAAACTGGCTGCGCTGCCGGATGAAACCGACATGTACTGCGCCCATGAATACACCCTGGCCAACATCCTGTTCGCCAAAACCGTCGAACCCGCCAATGCGGATCTTGTGCAGCGCGAAATGCGCGACCGCCAAGCGAGGGAACAAGGGCTCCCCACCCTACCGTCCACTATCGCGCTGGAAAAAGCGACCAACCCGTTTCTGCGCTGCGAGCACCCCGCCGTGATCGAGGCGGCGAGCCGCCACGCCGGGCGTGCCCTGAATGATGCCGTCAGCGTCTTCGCCGCGCTGCGGGAATGGAAAAAATAATTTCCGGTTCAATGGATTACACCCGGAACGGCGGATGGCGTCATCCGGATATATCCCTTGACGGTCGCATGGATTTTTGGCTACCATTCGGCTAGTTAAACTGCCGGGCAACCCATCCGAGAAACATGCGTTTCACCTTCCTTCTCTTTCTCGTGCTGGCAACCGCTGTCTCGTTGCCGACGCTCGCTGGCGGTATGGCGGATATGCAATTCGCCGAGCAGCCGATCAAGCAGGCTCTGGCCGCGCCGAGCGAACTCGATGCGCCGCTGCAACTCCAGAACAGCCCCGAAATTTCATCCGCGCCGGCAAAGAAAAACCCGACGGACGCCCCGCTGGATGAGTCCGCCGATTTATGGGCACGCATTCGCGCCGGCTTTACCATGCGGGACATCGATTCCTCGCTGGTGCGGTCGAATATCGACTGGTACGCCAACCGCCCCGACTACGTGCGGCGCATGATCGACCGCAGCCAGCTCTACCTGTTCCATGTCGTCGAGGAAGTCGAAAAGCGCGGCATGCCGACCGAGATCGCGCTGCTGCCGATGATCGAGAGCGCCTTCAACCCCAAGGCCTATTCGCGCAGCCACGCTTCCGGCATCTGGCAGTTCATTCCGTCCACCGGCAAGAATTTCGGCCTGGAGCAGAACTGGTGGCATGACGACCGCCGCGACATCACCGCCGCCACCGACGCCGCGCTGGACTACCTGCAAAAACTGCACAACATGTTCGGCAGCTGGGAACTTGCGCTGGCGGCCTACAACTGGGGAGAAGGCTCGGTGCAGCGCGCCATTGCCAAGAATGAAAGGCGAGGGCTGCCCACCGACTATTTCAGCCTGAAAATGCCCGACGAAACGCGCAGCTACCTGCCCAAACTGATGGCGGTCAAGCAGATCGTCATGAACCCGGCCGCCAACAACGTCGAACTCGCCTCGATCCCGAACCGGCCCTATTTCTCCTCCGTCATCACCACCCAGCACATCGATCTCGCCGTGGCCGCGCGCCTGGCGGGCATGCCGCTGCACGAATTCGTTTCGCTCAACCCGGCCTACAACCGCCCGGTGATCAATGCCAAGGGCTCGCGCACCCTGCTGCTGCCGGTGGACAAGGCCGACACCTTCGCCAGCAACCTGGAAAGCTACGACAAGCCGCTGGCTTCGTGGAAATCCTACACCCTGTCGCGCGGCGACAGGCTGGACAGCGTCGCGCGCCGGTTCAGCACCAGCGTCACGCGGCTGAAGGAAATCAACGGCATCAGCAAGCGCTACCGCCTGGCGGTCGGCCAGACCTTGCTGGTCCCGCTCGGCGCCGGCGGCAACGACGACGCGGCCCTGGTCCTCAACGAGTTGCAGCCACCCGCCATCGAAAGCGGAGAACCGGCGCAGTCGGCCTTGAGCAGGCTGGTGCACGGCGTGAAAAAAGGCGAAACCCTGGCCGGCATCGCCAAACGCTACAAGGTCTCCGCCGCACAGATCAGGGCGCTGAACAATCTCAAGACCAGCCATTTGAGCCGCGGCATGAAACTGGTGATCCGCCAGGAAGAGGCTCCCGCCAAGCGAACCGTTCTAGCCGCCGGCAAGGCCAAGGCAGGCAAACCGGTCGCGGTCGCCAGGAATCACAGCCGCCAGCACTTTTACACCGTACGCCGGGGCGATACCGTTGCCAGCATCGCCAGGCGGTTCAACGTCGCCGTCAACGACATCCAGCGCTGGAACAACTTCACCGCCAAACACGGCCTGATGCCTGGCAGCAAGGTCGCCGTGCTGTTGCCAGGCAGGGGCTAAATCCCCCCGCCATTCTCCCGATTCTCTCCATACAGATAGCACCTTGCGCTATGGGTGGCGCTGAAGCCGGTCGCAGCCGGGTAATTTAGCCGGCAGACCGGCATGACGTGCGGGCAGCGCGGGTGGAAATGGCAGCCCCGAGGCGGGTTAGACGGCGACGGCAAGTCGCCCGATAGACGAATCACCTCGCGTTTCGATCCCGTTTCGATCACCGGCACGGCCGACAGCAGCGCGCGGGTGTAGGGATGGCGCGGCGCGTGCATCACCTCCTCGACGCTGCCGCGCTCGACGATCCGCCCCAGATACATCACCGCCACCTCGTGGGCAAAATATTCCACCACCGCCAGGTTGTGGGTGATGAACAAATAAGCCAGCCCCAGATCGTCCTGCAATCCCCTGAGCAGATTCAAGATCTGCGCCTGCACCGAAACGTCGAGCGCGCTGGTCGGCTCGTCGCACACCAGCAGCTTCGGTTTCACCGCCAGGGCGCGGGCGATGGCCACGCGCTGGCGCTGGCCGCCGGAAAACTCGTGGGGATAGCGGTATTTGCTTTCCGGGGAAAGCCCGACCTGCTGCAGCAGGCTGTCCACGCTGGCCTGGCGCGCAGCGGGGGGCGATGCCGTACCCAGTGAAATCATGCCTTCTTCCAGAATATCGGCGATGCGCATGCGCGGATCGAGCGAGGAATAAGGATCCTGGAACACGATCTGGAAATCGGCCCGCCGCGCGCGCAGCGCCGCGCCCTTCAGCTGGGTCAGCTCCTCCCCGGCAAAGCGCACGCTGCCGCCGGTGGGCCGGATCAGTTGCAGGATGCCCTTGCCCACCGTGGTCTTGCCGCAGCCCGATTCGCCCACCAGCGCCAGGGTGCGGCCGCAGCCGATCGCCAGCGACACGCCGTCCACCGCGTAGACATGGCCGGCCACGCGCTTGAGCAGGCCCTTGCGGATGGGGAAGTGAATCTTGAGGTCGCATACATCAAGCAGGGGCACCGGGCGTTCCCGTTGCTCCGGTGCCGCCTCCCTCCCCTTCAAGGCCAATCTATGCACACAAGATTGTTCTTGCGACGACGGTTGTCGCGTGCTGCAGAATTCCCCCCTTTGCAAAGGGGGGTTAGGGGGGATTTCTACGGTGTCTCGAATATTGGCACCGCTGAAATCCCCCCCCGCCCCCCTTTTGCAAAGGGGGGAGTTAGCGGCGCCACTGCCCACCAAATGGCAGCGCACCGCGTGCCCCGGCGCGACTTCGCTCCACTCCGGCGCCTCCTCGCCGCACCGGCGCCAGGCGAAGTCGCAGCGCCCGGCGAAACGGCAGCCGACGAAATCGCTGTCGAGCGGCGGCACGTTGCCGCGCATCGTTTCCAGCGGCTCGCCGCGCCGGACGGCGCCGGGCAGCGAGGCGAACAGTTTGCGGGTGTAGGGGTGCCGCGGATTGGCGAAGAATTCCCCGCGCTCGGCCGTTTCCACCATCTCGCCGGCGTACATCACCGCCACGCGGTGCGCCATCTCGGAAACCACGCCCAGGTCGTGCGTGATCAACAGTACCGCCATGCCGTGCTCGCGCTGAAGCTTGCGGAGCAATTCCAGCACCTGCGCCTGGATGGTCACGTCCAGCGCGGTGGTGGGCTCATCGGCGATAAGGAGGTCGGGCTCGCACGCCAGCGCGATGGCGATCATCACGCGCTGCTTCATGCCGCCGGAAAACTGGAACGGGTAGTCGTGATAGCGCACCTGGGCGTCGGGGATGCCCACCGCGTCGAGCAGTTCCAGCACGCGCACACGGGCCGCGTCGCCGCGCAGGGCGGTGTGGCGGTAGAGCGTCTCGGCGATCTGCCGGCCGACCGTCAGCACCGGGTTGAGGCTGGTCATCGGCTCCTGGAAGATCATCGCGATGCGCTTGCCGCGCACAGTACGCATGGCGATCTCGGGCAGTTCCAGCAGATCCTGGCCATCGAGATTCACCGAGCCGGCCACGATGCGCCCCGCCTCCGGCAACAGGCGCATGATCGACAGCGCCGTCATCGATTTGCCGCAGCCCGATTCGCCGAGCAGGGCGAAGGTCTCGTTGCGGTTGATGGCGAAGCTCACGCCGTCCACCGCGCGTACCTGGGTCTTGCCGGCGTCCAGCCAGGTTTTCAGGTTATTGACTTCTAGCAACACGTTATCCTAAAAAAAGCATTCAGCCACAGAGAACACAGAGTTCACAGAGAGAAACAAGGGGTTGCCGGCAAAAAAAAGCCCACTTCATCTCTGTGATCCCTGTGGCTTGAACTGAGGTTTTAAGAATCATTTCATCCTCGGGTCGAACGCGTCGCGCACGCGGTCGGAAAACAGGTTGGCCGACAGCACCAGCACGAACATGAAGACGAAGGCCGCCGCCAGCGACCACCACACCATCGGCTCGCGCGCCATTTCCAGCCGCGCCCCGTTGATCATGTTGCCCCAGCTCTGCATGGTCGGATCGACGCCGACGCCGACGTAGGACAGCACCGCCTCGGCCAGCACCAGTCCGGAAAAGTCCAGCACGATGGAAATCAACACGATGTGCATCACGTTGGGCAGGATGTGGCGGGCGATGATGCGAAAATGGCCGACGCCGAACGCCGTCGCCGCCTGCACGAATTCCATTTCTCCCAGCTTCAGGGTTTCGCCGCGCAGCAGGCGGCACAGTCCGGTCCAGCTGGTGATGCCGAGGATGATGCAGAGGAACAGCAGGCGGATGTCGGCGCGCGCCGCGACGGTGTCGAACAGCTCCTGGTTGCTGTCCATGTACACCTGCAGAATCAGCACCGCCGCCGCGATCAGCAGCACGCCGGGAATCGAGTTGAGGGTGGTGTAGACATACTGGATCACGTCGTCCACCCAGCCGCGGAAATAGCCCGCCATGATGCCGAGCAGGAGGGCGAAGGGGAGCATGACCAGCGTGGTCAGCGTGCCGATCATCAGCCCGGTGCGGATGCTTTTCAAAGTGAGATAGAACACGTCCTGGCCGACCTTGTCGGTGCCGAAGATGTGGTACTTCGCGCTGAACGCCGCCGCCAGGCAAGCGAACAGGATGAGCATGCCGACCGTGCCGAGGAAGGTGCGCCAGGGAATCTCGTCGCGCCCGTGCCGGACGAGGCTCCAGGCAGCGCCGGGCGAAATGCGGCGGCGCCGCGCAAGCCACAGCACCAGCGCCAGCGTCGCGCCCCACCCCGCCACCAGCGCCCACGCGCCGCCTTCAAGCGCGGTTGCCGCGATGTCGCCGGCCTGTTCCCCAGCCGGATCGGCCAGATGCGCCCCGCCGTATTTGAGGCGGGGGTAATCGCGCAGCTGCCTGCCGCCGGGCAGTTCGATGGTTTCCTTGGCGTAGAGCTGGGTGGCGAAAGGCGCTGAGTAAGTTTTTTCCGGCTGCTTTCTGAGTGGCCCGACCAGCAGGTCGAACACCGACAGCACTTCGGGCGAATAATGTCGCACGACGCCACCCGCCTGCTTCTCCAGCGGCAGCCGGAAATGCAGCGAATCGAGCACACCCACCGCGACGAACGCCAGCAGGATCACGGCCGATGCCACCCCGCTGCGGCTTCTTGACAGCCGCCGCCAGGGCTGCAGCAGATGCTCGTGCCGGCGCACGCGCCAGACGTAAAGCCCCACCAGCGCCAGCAGCAGCCAGAGCAGGCCGTCGGTCCACAACAGAACAAGCTTGAACGGCATCATTCCAGCCTGATCCTCGGATCGACCAGCGTATAGGAAATATCGGTCAGGATCAGGCCGACGATGTACAGCACCGACCCGAGGAACACCATGGCGCGGACGATGGCGAAATCCTGCGCATTGATGGCGTCGATGGTGTAGCTGCCGAGGCCGGGGATGCCGAAGAAGGATTCCGAAATCAGGCTGCCCATGAACAACAGCGGGATCACCACCACCGCGCCGGTGAGGATCGGGATCATGGCGTTCTTCAATACGTGGCCGAACAGTACGGCCAGCTCGGACAAGCCCTTGGCGCGGGCGGTGCGGACATAGTCGCGGGTCGCCTCTTCGAGGAAAATCGTGCGGTACCAGCGGCTCCCCGCGCCGATGCCGCCGATGACGCCGATCGTCACCGGCAGGACGACGAACTTGAAGGCATTGAGGCCGCCGTCGAAGCCGGAAATCGGCGTCAGGTGCAGCAATTTGCTGATCAGGTACTGGCCGCCGATGATGTAGAACAGGCCGGAAATCGACATCATCGCCACGCACAGCACCACCCCGGCGAAATCGATATAAGTGGCGCGAAAGAACGCCATCAGCATGGCGAAGGTGATGTTGACCAGGAGCCCGATCGCGAACACCGGCAGCGCGATGGCGAGGCTCGGCCACATCCGGGTCTGGATGTCGTAGGAAATGTTGCGCCCCTCGTCGGAGCGGCCGAAATCGAAGGCGAACATGCGCACCGACTTCTCGAAGAAAATGGTGTCGGCGGCTTTCTGTGCGCCCGCCGCCGTCGCATTCCACATCAGCGGCTTGTCGTAGCCGCGCTCGTGCTTCCATTTTGCGATGGCGTCCGGCGTGACGTGCTTGATGCCGAGGTGAATGCGCGCCATGTTGTCCGGCGTGTTGACCACGAAAAAAAGGGCGAAGGTGAGCAGGTTCACCCCGACCAGGATGGGGATGGCGTAGAGAAGGCGGCGAATGAGGTAATTGATCATCTGGCCGCCATTCTTTCCCTGCGCCGGTAGACCACGACCGCCGGCACGATCGCCGCGCCCAGCGCCAGGGCCAGCAAGCCCAGCGGCCACAGCACCGGCCGGTTCCACTCGCGACGCTCGCGCGCGCGCAGCTCGGCGTCGATGCGCACGTATTTCAGGCCGTTGTTGGCCATCAGGTTGGGTTTGATGTTCCGATACCAGGCATGGTACAGGGCGTATTGCTTGGGATGGAAGCCCCATATCCAGGGCGCGTCGCGGCGCGCGATCTCGACCATGCGGTCGATGATCAGCTGGCGCTCCGGGCCGTTGTCCATGTTTTTCATGCGTTCGAACAGCCGGTCGAATTCCGGATTCTCGTAGTTGGCCGAGTTCTCGCCTTCCTTGCCGACCCGCGCATTGGGACCGTAGAGCAGGAACAGGAAGTTTTCCGGGTCGGGGTAATCGGCGTTCCAGCCCCAATGAAAAATCTGCGCATTGCCCCGGCGAATCTTGTCCTGGAAACGGTTATAGTCGGTGTTGCGCACCACCAGCTGCAGGTCGATTTTCTGGAATTGCTTGCGGATCCAGTCGAGGCGCGCCTTGTCGTCAGGCCCGTTGGCGGTGATGTCGAGGTAGAGCAGCAGCGGCCTGCCGGTCTGGGCATCGCGGCCTTCCGGAAAGCCGGCTTCGGCCAGCAATTTTTTGGCGTATTCGACCGGCTTCTGCTTCGCCTTGCCGCCGATCCAGTCGTAGACGTAGGGATTGATCCCGGCCGCGCCGTCGCGGAATCCGAAAATGCTCGGCGGCAGCGGGCCTTGCGCGGGGATGCCGCGGCCGTTGGCGAAAATGGAAATGAATTCGTCGTAGTCCAGCGCGATCGCGACCGCCTGGCGCAGCTTCCTCGCCCGCTCGGACAGGCCGCCCACCACCGGGTCGAGCATGTTGAAGCCGTAATAGTCGCTGGAGGCGGTCACCGTGGTTTGCAGGCGGATGCCTTTCGCCTTCATCATCTCGGTGACATCCGTCTCGCCCTGCGCGGCGACGCGCACCGCCTGGTCGAAGCTGTCCGAGCTGATGCCGGAGGCGTCGTAATAGCCTTGCAGGAACTTGTTCCAGTAAGGAATGTTTTCCTTTTCCAGGCTGAACACCGCCTTGTCGACGAACGGCAGCGGCTTGCCGGCGTCCTTCAGCAGCCCGGCGGCGGCGTCCCCAGGCTCGCCCTCGGTGGGATAATTCTCGCCGTGAAAATGGGGATTTTTTTCCAGCACCATGCGCCGGTTCGGGTCGTTTTCCGACAGCAGGTACGGCCCGGTGCCGACCGGATACCAGTCCAGCGTGAGGTTCTTCTCCGCCATGCCGGGCTGGCCGTAGAAGCGGTCGGCCTCGGCCGGCACCGGCGCGAAAAACGGCATCGCCAGCCAGTAGAGAAACTGCGGATACTTGCCTTTGAGCTTGACCCGGTAGGTGTAGCGGTCCACCGCTTCCACCCCGGCCAGCGGGTAGCGCTCCAGATCGAGGTAGCCGCCCGGCGGCAAAGCCTGCTGCGCCTTGGCCAGCGTCTCTGCATATTCCTTCAGGCCGACGATGTACTCGCTCATCATGCCGAAAATCGGCGAGTTCAATTTGGGGTGGGCAAGGCGCTTGATCTCGTGGACATAATCCGCGGCTTCCATCTCGCGCGTGCCGGTCTGCGGAAAATCGGCCAATTTGTGGATTTTCGCCAGATCCGGCGCCTGCAAATGGTGATACAGGAAGTTCCCTCCCGCATCGCGCGCAAAGGCGGGGTGCGGCTGGTAGCGAACATGCGGTTTGATGTGTATTTCATAAACGCTGTAAGCGATCTTCTCCGGAGCGCTGTCGGCCGACAGCGGTTTGCCCTGCGCATCGAGAAACAGCGCCTTGGGCAGCTCGGAAGCGGCCAGCGGGATCAGGGTGTAGGGCCGCTTCAGGTAATGATATTGCAGCGGCGGCTCATAAATCTGGCCGATAAAGGCGATCTCGTTGGAGCTGTAGGACTGCGCCGGATCGAGATGTTTGGGGCGTTCGGTAAATGACGAATAGGCAATGTTCCTGCCTTCGTCAGCCGCGGGATACGGGCTGTTCCACGGCGAAGCGCCGCAACCCGCCAGGATCAACGGCAGCAGCACAAATGACAGGAGCGATTTCATCGCGTTTTAGTGTAGCGCAAGCCGCCGTTCGATGCCAGGCGGCCTAATTAATTTGAAGAATTAGGATATAATGACCTTTGCAGCATATCCCGGATAAAACCACTAGAAGGAAAAACAATGGGCTTTCTGGCAAATAAAAGAATTTTGATCACCGGGCTGATCAGCAACCGCTCCATCGCTTACGGCATCGCATCGGCCATGAAGCGCGAAGGCGCCGAGCTCGCCTTCACCTACCAGAATGAAAAAATCAAGGATCGCGTCACCGACCTGGCGAAGGAATTCGACACCGACCTGATTTTCCCTTGCGACGTCGCCAGCGACGAGCAAATCGACCAGCTGTTCAGCGAGCTCGGCAAGCGCTGGGACGGCCTCGACGGCATCGTCCACTCCATCGCCTTCGTGCCGAAACAGGCCCTGGCCGGCGATTACGTCAGCTCGGTCACGCGCGAATATTTCCAGATCGCCCACGACATCAGCTCCTACAGCTTCACCGCGCTGGCCAAGGCCGCGCTGCCGCTGATGGAAGGCCGCAACGCCGCACTGCTGACCCTGTCCTACCTCGGCGCCGAACGCACCGTGCCGCATTACAACGTGATGGGCCTGGCCAAAGCCAGCCTCGAAGCCAACGTGCGCTACATGGCCGCCAGCCTGGGCCCCAAGGGCATCCGCGTCAACGGCCTGTCCGCCGGCCCGATCAAGACCCTGGCGGCGAGCGGCATCGCCGACTTCGGCAAGCTGCTGTCCTACAACGAAAAACACGCCCCGATGCGGCGCAACGTCACGATCGAGGAAGTCGGCAACGTCGCCGCCTTCATGTGCAGTGACCTCGCCAGCGGCATGACCGGCGAAATCACCTACGTTGACGGCGGCTTCAACATCACCGCGCTGGGCAACGCCGAGGAAGCGGCCGCAGGAAATTAATCCACTTCTCCCCCCGTCGCTTCGCGATGGGGGGCTTCTTTTTTCCATCAGCCTTTCCCCTTCCGCCGTCTCAAGCGCGACCGCAATTCCCGATTGTTTTTGTCGGCCATTGTGCTACTTTTAAAGTATCACATCGGCAGGCCCCGCTCGGGGCAAACGATCAGGAGGCGAATCATGAAAGAACTTCACATTAATTATTCGGGCATGGACCTGGATTACAGGGTAGCGAGCGGACTCGCGTCTTCATTGGCTATCAGGGGATTGGACATCGCCGAGCCGGTAATGGTCGCCTGGCACGACAAGAAAACGTCGAGAATGTCGCCCGTGATCGCGGGCGGCGACATCAACACGCGCTGGCACGACTATGGAGAAAGCCACGGCGGCAAGCTGGAGGTCGACGTCAACGGCGAATTCGACTTCATTTTCGCCGACGCCAGCGCCTTCGAGCTCTACGGCCCCAGCCCGTACATCAACCTGCACGACCGGCTGGGCCACGAATACCTATGCCAGATCAACGAACTGCGCGACCCGCACGACCCCAGCAAGGAAGCCTGCGTCGAACTGGACGAGTGGACCAGCAAACTGACTTGATTTCCGTAAGCGGAAACGGAGAACAGTAAGCGGCCATGTCTCCGCTTACCGCTCTCAGCCCTACAAGCTCCGTAACAGAATTTCCCTGACCTCTCCGTCGGTCAATACGACGGGATTGGTCTTCATGCTGCTGCCACGGCTGTTCGCCACGATCTCGGCCAGATCGGCCTCCCTGACGCCGTAGGCGCCGAGGCCCGGCATCTTCAACCGCGCCGTCCACTCCTTGAGCACATGCACCAGGAACACCCGCGCGCCGACGTCATCCACATGGGTTTTGCCGCGGAATAACCGACCGACGCGGGCGTATTTCTCCAGCGCCGGACTGTCCGGCTCGCGCTGTTCCAGTGCGCGGATATTGATCTCCGTCGCCGCCGCCACCGTCGCGCCGCAGGCCACGCCGTGAGGAATCGGGAAGAACGCGCCCAGCGGCGCCGCCAGGCCATGCACCGAGCCCAGCCCCACCTGCGCCAGGGTAATGCCCGACAACAGCGCGGCGTAGGCCATGCCGGTCCGCCCTTCGGCCGCTTTTTCACCCCCCTCGTACCATTCCAGCAGACCGTCGCGCACGCAGTCCAGGCCGGAGAGCGCCAGCGCATCGGCAAAGGGGTTGGCACGTGTCGAAACGAAGGATTCGAGCAACTGCGTCAGCGCATCCATGCCGTTGGCGGCGATCAGCCCCGCCGGGCAGGCGGCGAGCAGCGCAGGATCGACCACCGCGTACTTAGCCACCAGCAGGTCGTGGCGAAAGGATTTCTTGAAGCCATCCGGCCCGTGCACGCTGAGCACGGCGTTCTTGGTCGCCTCCGAACCGGTGCCGGCGGTGGTCGGCACCGCAATGAACGGCAGCGCCGGCCCCCGATACGGCAACTCCGGCCCGACTCCCTCAAGAAAATCCATCACCGAATGGTTGTGAGGCAGCAAGCCCGCGATCGCCTTGGCCGCATCCAGCGCGCTGCCGCCGCCGATGCCCAGCACCATCTCGACGCCGGCATTGCGGTAGACGCGCACCGCCTGGTCCACCAGGCCGGGCGAGGGTTCCTGCGCCACCGCGATGTCTTCCCAGGACATGCCCCGGCCTTTCAGGCCATCGATCAGACTCTGCCAGTGCAGCGACGAGCGGAACGAACGGCCGCCGGTGACGATGAGTACGCGTTTGCCGAACTGCTGAAGAAGCGACGGCACCTGGTTGAGGCTGCCGTCGCCGAAAACGATTTGGGGCAGGGGTGAAACGGAAAATGGCACGATCATGGGAATGGCCCGGTGGCAAACGGATAGCCTGATTTTACGTAACTACTCAACTCTACGCAAAATGCCACATATAAGCCCCTCTCCCGCAGGCGGGCCAACCAGCGACTTGGGCAGCGTTTTTTGCTGCCCAAGTCGAATGGCTGGCAGTTCCATCAGAGGGGTTGGAGCGAGGGAATTTGTGCATAGGCAACGCAGCCCCCCCCAATAGCCCTCGGATCGAACTTCTTTCCCCTGCGTTGTTGTTTTCTTTAATATGATAAATGCGAACTGCACCATCATCTGGAAAGCCGCTATGAAACTGGGGAAAACCCTTGTTTTTTGCCAAACGCCGCCACTTCGGCTTGTCGGGAGCCGCGCACGGAATTTTTTAAACCTAGGCGCCGACCCTCACCCAAACCCTCTCCCAAAGGGAGAGGGTTCGATCGCCCTCTCCCCCTCTGGGGGAGAGTTGGAGAGAGGGCTGACGCGGAATGGCTATTCCCTTCCAAGGAGTTGCACCCGTAAAGAGTCCCCGCCGGGAACGGCAGCAAAGCCGCTCGTTCCGGCGAGACCACACCGCCATGCGCCCGCAAAACCGTGCAATCGAACCCGTAGCCTTCTCACCACGAAGGTGAACGTGGATATGCCTATAAAGTTGTTTGGGACCGAAATGTTAACCATCAAGACAAGCGGTCAACCGAGGTTTCCAGGTTAAACCGTTTTTGAATGTTTAGATTCGGCGGCTAAAGTGCCAACCCAGCTGCCTACGCCAAACCGCCGATCCACTTGCGGTAAAGTTTTTCCGAAACCGCGTTCAGCGCGGCCACGCGCCGTTCCAGGCCGGTCGTGGCGGCTTCTGCGCTTTGCACCGCCGGGCTGGAACTTGCCGCCACGACTTCGTCCGCGCCGACGGTGTACCAGTCCCGCACCATCTCGCCGGTCATTTCCACATGGCACTGCATGGCCAGATGCTTGCCATCCAGAACGAAAGCCTGGTTGACGCAATACGGGCTGGACAGGATCAATTCCGCCCGCGGCGGCAGGGTGAAAGTTTCGCCATGCCAGTGGAAGGCATCGAACCTGGCGGTATCGCCGAACCAGGCGTGCGCCGCGGCGTTGTCCGCCGCCGCCACTTCGCCCCAGCCGATTTCCTTGACCGGGTTGCGCTCCACCGATCCGCCCAGCGCCTTGGCCATCAATTGCCCGCCCAGGCAATGGCCGAGAACGGGAATGCCGCGCTCCGCCGCTTGCCGGATCAACGCCAGCGAATGGGGAATCCACGGCAGGTCGTCGTTCACGCTCATCGGCCCGCCCATGAAGACCAGGCCGCCAAACTGGCTGGCGTCCGTCGGCACGGCATCGCCGGCATCGATCCGGAACAGCTGCCAGGGTATGCGGTTAGAATCGAGAAATGTGGCAAAATACCCTGGCCCCTCGCTCGGGGCGTGACGAAAAATAGCAATCGGCTTCATGACGAAAGGAACTCCTGGTGAAAAACGGAAGATGTCATTCTAGCCTGCTTGGGCTATTTTTTCTAACCGCCGCCTGCGCCGCGCATGCCACCGGGGTGAACGTCGTCGCCCTGTTCAACGGCAAGGCCATGGTCATCGTCAACGGCGGCAAGCAGCGCATGCTGGCTGCGGGGGAGACCACGGCGGAAGGCGTCAAGCTGATCAGCGCCGACTCTTCCGCCGCCGTGCTGGAAATCGACGGCAAACGCCAGACCCTGGCGATGGGGCAGGCGGCCAATATCCAGTCCGCCGGCGAAAGCGGCAACCCGACCACCATCCTGACGGCCGAAAGCAGCGGCCATTTCCTCACCAGCGGCACCATCAACGGCGTGAGCACGCGCATGATGGTCGACACCGGCGCGACCATGGTTTCCATGAGCAGCGCGGAAGCGAGGCGCATCGGCCTGTCCTACCTGCGCGGCGAACGCGGCTACGTGTCGACGGCGAATGGCACGGTCCCCGCCTATCGCGTCACCCTCGACACGGTGAAGGTCGGCAACATCACGCTGAACCAGGTGGACGGGCTGGTGCAGGAAAGCGGCATGCCGTTCGTGCTGCTCGGCATGAGTTTCCTGAGGAGACTGGAAATGAAACGGGACAACGGCACGATGACGCTGGTGAAGAAATACTAAATAGATGAGCGATCTTCTGTAGGTCGGGCACGCTGTGCCCGACGGCTTCGATGGATCGGTGGGAGATTTGTCGGGCACAGCGTGCCCGACCTACGGCGGAGCAGGGCCCCGCCTTGGCGGGGATGCGACCGCAAAAGCGGCGTTATTTCGAGTCCGCCTCAGTTTGCGGTCTTGTCCCGCTCGATCAGCGCATACGCCGAATGGTTGTGGATCGACTCGAAATTCTCCGCTTCGACCACATACGCATCGATCCGCTTGTCGGCATTGAGCGCAGCGGCCACGTCGCGCACCATGTCCTCGACGAACTTGGGATTGTCGTAGGCGCGCTCGGTGACGTATTTCTCGTCCGGACGCTTGAGCAGGCCATAAAGTTCGCAGGAAGCCTGATCCTCCACCAGGCGCACCACGTCCTCGATCCACACCATTTCGTTGGTGCGCACCGCCACCGTCACGTGCGAGCGCTGGTTGTGGGCGCCGTAGTCGGAAATCTTCTTTGAGCACGGGCACAGGCTGGTGACCGGCACCACCACTTTCATGGTGAGTCGGTACTTGCCCTTGACGATTTCGCCGATGAAGGTGATGTCGTAGTCGAGCAAGCTCTGCACGCCTGAAACCGGCGCTTTCTTGTTGATGAAGTAGGGAAAGCTCATCTCGACGTGGCCGGATTCCGCCTCCAGCCGCTCCACCATCTCGCGCAGCATGGCCTCGAACGACTCGATCGATATCTCGCGCTCGTAGCTGTTGAGGATCTCGATGAAACGCGACATGTGCGTGCCCTTGAAATTGTGCGGCAGGAACACGTTCATGTTGAACATCGCGATGGTGTGCTGTACGCCCTCGCTCTTGTCGGCCACCCGGACAGGATGCCGGATGGACTTGATACCCACCTTGTCAATGGCGATCTGGCGCGAATCCGCATAGTTCTGCACATCGGCGATGGCCTCTTTTTCGCCGCCGGGCCCGGTCACGTCACAGCCAGCATTGCAGTCGCTCATAATGAATCCTTGAAGTAATTTAGACTTAGTATAACATCAGCCAGTAGTCGAGCAAACCGTTCGGCAATTCGTGTTGGCCGAACGAGTTCGGCCCTACGATAATCTAGCCTGGATCGCGTGCAGGATGCCGTCCCGGTCCAGGCCGCAATTCGCCAGCAGCAGGGCGGGGTCGCCCTGTTCGACGAAGCGGTCGGGCAGCCCCAGTTGCAGCACCGGCACGTTCGCCTGCCGCTGCTGCAGGAACTCGACCACCGCACTGCCCGCCCCACCCATGACGGCATTTTCCTCGACCGTGACGAGAAGTTGGTGGGTGTCCGCCAACTCCGCCACCATCGTCTCGTCGAGCGGCTTGACGAAGCGCATGTTGGCGACCGTGGCGTTCAGCACTTCCGCTGCGGCCAGTGCGGGCTCCAACATACTGCCGAAAGCAAGGATGGCAATTTTTTCCCCACCGCGCCGGATTTCGCCCTGGCCGAGCGGCAACGTCCGCATTTCTTCCTGCACCGCCACGCCGCTGCCGCCGCCGCGCGGGTAGCGCACCGCCGCGGGGCCGTCCAGCTGGAAAGCGGTGTAGAGCATCTGGCGACACTCGTTCTCGTCGGCGGGCGCCATCACCACCAGATTCGGAACACAGCGCAAAAAACTCAGGTCGAAGCTGCCGGCGTGGGTCGGCCCATCCGCGCCCACCAGCCCGGCCCGGTCGATGGCGAACACCACCGGCAGGTTCTGCAGGGCGATATCGTGGATCAGCTGGTCGTAGGCGCGCTGCAAAAACGTCGAGTAGATCGCCACCACCGGCTTGACGCCTTCACAGGCAAGGCCTGCCGCAAAGGTGAGTGCGTGCTGCTCGGCGATGCCGACGTCGAAATAGCGCAGCGGATATTCGCTGGCGAAGCGCACCATGCCGGAGCCTTCGCACATCGCCGGGGTAATCCCGACCAGGCGCCGGTCCTGCGCCGCCATGTCGCACAGCCAGTCGCCGAACACCTGGGTATAGGTCAGCTTGCCGCCGGGGGCCGCATCGATCACCCCATCTTCGGGGTCGAACCTGGCCACGCCGTGGTAGCGGCAGGGGTCGTCCTCGGCCCGCTTGAAGCCCTTGCCCTTCTGCGTCACCACGTGCAACAGCTGCGGCCCCTTGAGCTGGCGGATATTGTTCAGGGTGGCGACCAGCACGTCGAGGTCGTGGCCGTCGATCGGGCCGATGTAGTTGAAGCCGAATTCCTCGAACAAGGTGCCGGGAATGACCATGCCCTTGACGTGCTCCTCGGCGCGCTTGGCGAGCTCCCAGATCGGCGGGGCGACACCGCCCAGCACCTTCTCGCTGCCCTTCCTCATCGCGGCGTAGAAACGGCCGGACATGAGCTTGGCCAGATAGTTGTTGAGCGCGCCGACGTTCGCCGAAATCGACATGTCGTTGTCGTTCAGCACCACCAGCAGGTTGGCGTCCATCGCGCCGGCGTTGTTCAAGGCCTCGAACGCCATGCCGCCGGTCATCGCGCCGTCGCCGATGATCGCCACCGCACGCCGGTCGGAGCCGGCCTGCTGCGCCGCCACCGCCATGCCCAGCGCGGCGCCGATGGAGGTGCTGGAGTGGCCGGCGCCGAAAGCGTCGTACTCGCTCTCGCCGCGCTTGGGAAAGCCCGCGATGCCGCCGTAGGTGCGCAGACCGGCCATCGCCTCGCGCCGCCCGGTCAGAATCTTGTGCGGATAGGTCTGGTGGCCGACATCCCACACCAGCCGGTCGCTCGGCGTGTTGAACACATAATGCAGGGCGATGGTCAGCTCGACCGCCCCCAGGTTCGACGCCAAATGGCCGCCGGTGCGACTCACGCTTTCCACCAGGAAAGTCCGAATCTCGGCGGCAAGCTGCGGCAACTGCTTGCGGTCGAGAGCGCGCAACTGGGCGGGGTCGTCGATGGTTTGGAGAAGCGGATACATACCTAGCAAGAACATCCTTCACCCGCAGACGCGGTAATAACCTGGCTCAAAATTCCCGTTTGACGACAAAATCGGCGATCTGGCGCAACCGTTCCGCCCGCGCGCCGAAGGGCTGCAAGGCCGTCAGGGCGTCGGCGTGAAGCTCGGCGGCGAAAGCGCGCGCCGCACTGGCGCCCATGATCGTCACGTAAGTGGGCTTGTTGGCGTCCGCATCCTTGCCGGCGGTCTTGCCCAGCGTGGCGGTAGTGGATTCCGCATCGAGGATGTCGTCCACCACCTGGAACGCCAGGCCGATGCATTTGGCGAAATGCAGCAGCCGCTCCATTTCGCCCTCGCCCAGACCTTGTCCGCACAGCGCGCCAAGCTGCACCGAGGCGCGGATCAGCGCGCCGGTCTTGTGGATGTGCATGAATTCCAGTTCCGGCAGGGACAGCGGCTTGCCCACACTGTCCAGGTCGATCGCCTGCCCGCCCGCCATGCCGCGCGAGCCCGAGGCGACCGCCAGCAGCTTCACCATTTCGAGCTGCACCGCCGGATCGTCAGACAGCGGCCGCTCGGTCAACAGCTGGAATGCCAGGGTTTGCAGGCCATCGCCCGCCAGCAGAGCGGTCGCCTCGTCGTATTCGACATGGCAGGTCGGCTTGCCGCGGCGCAGGACATCGTCGTCCATGCACGGCAGATCGTCGTGCACCAGCGAATAGGCATGGATCAGCTCGACCGCGGCGGCAACGACGGCAATCCGGTCCGGCCCGGCCCCGGCCAGCTCGCCGGCGGCGAAAGCCAGCAGCGGCCGGATGCGCTTGCCGCCGCCAAGCACCGCGTAACGCATCGCCTGATGCAGGCGCCGCGGCGCGATGGCGGCCTGCGGCAGCGCGGCCGACAAGACGTCTTCCATGCGCTGCTGCAAGCCCTGCGCCCACGGCTGGAAATCAGTTGTTGTGTTCTGCACCGGATTGACTTGTGTTCTCTGGGGTGTCCCCGTCGAAGGGAAAGGTCTGCAAGCCGCCCGCTTCGAGAATCCGCACCTGCTGCTGCGCATCCTGCAATGCCTTCTGGCAAAACTGGAGCAACTCGGCGCCGCGCCCGTAAGCCGACAAAAGCTGTTCCAGCGGCAGCTGGCCGGCCTCCATGGCGGCGACGATATTTTCCAGCTCGGCGAGCGCGCTTTCGAAGGTTTGAGATTTGGCCTGTTTGCCCATTCGGTTGCCGCACTCAAAAAACAACTAAAATACCGCAAACAGCGGGTTCCGGTCAATCTCGGCGCGGCTTTTGTCCTCCGGAAAAAAACACGATACACTGGGAAAATGAGTTCCAATCGCCTCCTCCGCCCGTGCCGCCGAGCCTCCCCCTGAAATCCGGCTGGATGGTCGTGGCGGGCTTCCTGTTCGGCTGCATGGGGGTGTTCGTCAAGCTGGGCGCGCCGTTCTTTTCCAGCGCGGAGCTGGTGTTCTACCGCTCCCTGTTCGGCTTACTGGTCATTGCCCTCATCGTCATAAGCCGGAACCTGACCGTCGCCACCCGGCACTGGAAAATGCACGTCTGGCGCGGGCTGTCCGGCTTTGCCGCCCTGATGCTGTTTTTTTACGCCATCGGCCGGCTACCGCTAGCCACCGCCGTCACGCTCAACTACACAGCACCGCTGTTTCTCGCCTTTCTCAGCGTCCTGATCCTGAAAGAACGCCCGCACCTGCCGCTGATCCTGGCGATCCTGCTCGGCTTTGCCGGCGTGGTGCTGCTGTTGCGGCCCACCCTGCACCAGGAGCAGATAACCGCAGGCTTGATGGGCCTGGCCTCCGGCTTCCTCGCCGCCATCGCCTACCTCAACGTCAAGCAGCTGGGGCAAATCGGCGAGCCGTCATTCCGCATCGTGTTTTATTTCACCCTGGTCTGCACCGTCGGCGGCGGCCTGTGGATGGCGGCGCACACGTTTCACCCCGTCAAGCCGCTCAGCTTCCTGCTTCTGCTCGGCCTCGGCACCAGCGCCACCCTGGCGCAGCTCGCCATGACGCGCGCCTACCGCGAAGGCAATACGCTGGTGGTCGGCAGCCTGGCGTACAGCACGGTAGTCTTCGCCAGCCTGTGGGGCATCGCGCTGTGGCATGAGATGCCGCCCCTGTTCAGCTGGCTGGGAATCGCACTGATCATCCTCAGCGGCACCCTGGCATCCCGCGTCGCGTCGCGCCTTCCCGCCGCCCCAACGGTTTGCTATATTGTCCACGATAAACAACGTCAACAGCGGGAGCCATCATGATCAACATCGAAGCTCAGAGCCACCTGGTCAACGTTGCTGTGCTGGGCCGGTTCACCTTGGCCGACTTCAAGGAACTGGAAGAAGCGGTGATGTTCAAGATCAAATTCGAAGGCAAGGTCAACCTGCTGCTCGATTTGCGCGGCATGGCCGGCCTCACCGTGGACGTTGCCTGGGAAGAAATCAAGTTTTCGCGCGCCCACCGCTTCGACCTGTGGAAAATTGCGTTCGTCTCCGAAAACCAACTGGTCAGCTGGAGCACCTGGTTCACCGGCTTGTTCGCCAACGCCGAGACCCAGGTATTCGGCGACTACAACCTGGCGCGGGAGTGGGTTACCAGCGTTTGAAACGGAACGCTCAAAGTGTTCCTCGCCCTCATGCGACTCGGCACGGCCTTCAGCCCGTAGGCGGACCGGGGTCCGTTAGGGCCGGCGGGATAACCGGCGACTTGGCGCGGCTTTGCCGCGCGGCCGAATGGCGGGTAGCCCCATCAGAGGGCCAGGAGAGAGGAAAACGATCATGGCGCACCTCGCCGACGCCGTCCTCGGCGTCCATCTCCTGTTCGTGCTGTTCGTGGTGGGCGGCCTGCCCGCCATCTGGGTCGGGGCTGCGTGCGGCTGGCGCTGGGTGCGCAACTTCCGCTTCCGCATCGCGCATCTCGCCGCCATCCTGTTCGTCAGCGCCGAATCCCTCGCCGGCATCGCCTGCCCGCTGACGGTGTGGGAGAATTTGCTGCGCGATGACGGCCCGGCAGTCGGCAGCTTCATGCAGCGCTGGATCGGCCGCCTGCTCTTCTACGACCTGCCGGAATGGACATTCACCGTTACCTACGCGCTATTCGCCCTGGCCACCATCACCACCCTGAAACTGATCCGGCCACGCCATTAATTACAGGAACGGCCACTAATTAAATATGAAGCTCCGCCATTCCCGCGCAGGCGGGAATCCACTATCGACAAAACCCCTCTATTTCGGGTCAAGCCCGGAGTGACGACATTTAATGGGCGAATCAATAAATCGCCCCGGCAGGACAGGTTACTCGCCGAATCAGGGTTTTCCCTTAACGTCTTTTCCTCTTTTCCCCGATTCAATGACCACGTCAAAGCAAGTATTATCATAAAGATATCATGCAATCTGTTCTGGCTTTGCGTCCCGAGCCGATTTTTACTTATCCCCTGCGGTATTCAGCGGCATGCCGGCGCGTTGAAACCAGACAAGGAAGGAATTGCGCATGGAGAACCAGGACATGGCGATCAACTTGTTGATCGATCCGGAAACCGGATGCATCCTTTCGGCCAGCGGCGATACGACCGATTTCTACGGCTATTCGGCGCAGCAGTTGATCACCATGAACATCTCGGACATCGTCCTGACATCGGCGACCGAGATCGGCGAAAGAATCGGCCACTCCATGTATTTGCAGGCCATCCCCCTGTCCATCAGACGGGCTTCGGGAGAAGTCCGCAGCGCCCGTGCTTACGCGAGCCACCTAGCGGTTGACGGCGCGAACCGGCTATTCATGTGCATATTCGAACACGAGCCGGCGGACCCCCAGCCCCAGCCCGCTTCCGACCCAGGCTCCTTCCTGGATTTGGGCTTCCTGCGCGGCCCACGGTCGTGAGACCCCAGAACGGTAAGGTCAAGGAACAGGAAATGAATGGCGAAAGGATGCGCGAAGAAAAACCCTGAAGTATCGCCATGCCGCGACATCATCCGGAGTAGCTGAAAAACAACAACCACTCGGACTTCCCTCAAGAAAATCAACCTGCCGGTCAGCGACGTGGGGAGACACTTCACCAGCGGCACCATCACCGAATTGAGCCAGGCGATCCATGAAATCGGCGCCATCACCCAGGCCATCGAGGAAATCGCCGACCAGTCCAACCTCCTCGCCCTCAACGCGGCGATCGAAGCTGCCCGCGCCGGCGAGCAAGGGCGGGGCTTCGCGGTGGCGGCCGACGAAGTCAGGAAGCTGGCCGAGCGCACCGCAAGGGCCTATCAAACGTCATTCCCACGGAAGAAAAAGCGAATCTACTTGCCGGATACGCCTTTTCGCAGTTAACAGGGTGTTGAAAAACGTAGCGTGGGGGGGGGTCAGGCCAGGAAAAAATAGGCGAAGAAGCGGAGTTTACATCGAGTAAATGAGCATTCTGAGCCTGTTTTTGACAACGCATCACGCCCCCGCAGTAGTTTTTCAACACCCTGTTAAAGGTTCAGCCGGACGCCAGCCGGTGCGCCCAACGCGTGGTTTCGGGCTGCCGGTAACGTGTCAGGCAGGCCATGACATAGTGGAGTGCGGTGTCGAGGCCGACCCGATGGCCGATGGAAATATACAGCGGCTTGACGCCGACACGGGTGCGCAGCACCGCGCCGATCTCTTCCCTTTTGTCCAGCAGCGGCACCCACTCCCCCCGCAGTTCCGGCACCGGCCCATGCTCGCCGACCAGCCGGGTCTTGGCCACGCCGATGGCGGGGATGTCGCACAGCAGGCCGAGATGACTGGCGATCCCAATACGGCGCGGATGGGCGATGCCCTGCCCGTCACACAGCAGCAGGTCGGGAATGACCGTCAGTTGCTCCAGCGCCCGAAGCACCGCGGGAATCTCGCGGAACGACAGCAGCCCCGGCACGTAGGGAAAACAGGTCGGCGCACGGAATATGGCATGCTCCACCAGTTCGAGCGAAGGGAAGCCGAGCACCGCCACCGCGGCGCGAGTGACCGCGCCGCCCTGCTCGAAGCCCACATCCACCCCCGCCACGTGGCGCACCGGGCCGAGCCGGTCTTCCCGCACCACTTCGGCGGAAAGCCGTTTCTGGATCGCGATCGCCTCGGACGGGCTGATGTCCCAGGCGTGCCGTTCGACTATTCTCATGGCGTTTACGGTAAAATGCGGATTTTCCGAATAAATCAAAGCACGGGCCAGTTTATGAACCTCTCCACCCTCACCGCATTATCTCCGTTGGACGGGCGCTACCACAACAAGGTTGCCGACCTGCGCGCCTATTTCAGCGAATTCGCGCTGATCCGCTACCGCGTCAAGGTGGAAATCGAATGGCTGAAGGCGCTCGGCGCCGAACCCGCCATCGCCGAGGTGCCGGCCTTTTCCGCGCAGACCCTGGCGCAGCTGGACGAGTTGGCCGACAACTTTTCCGAAGCCGACGCCCAGGCGGTGAAAGATATCGAGAAAACCACCAATCACGACGTGAAGGCGGTCGAATACTGGATGAAGCAGCGCCTGGCCGGCAACGCCGAGGTCATGAAGGTGAGCGAATTCATCCACTTCGCCTGCACTTCGGAGGACATCAACAACCTGTCCCACGGCCTGATGCTGAAAGGGGCGCGCGAAGCGGCGATGCTGCCCGGCCTGGCCAAGGTCGTCGCGCGGCTGACCGAACTCGCCCACGCGCTGGCGGACCTGCCGATGCTGGCCCACACCCACGGCCAGCCGGCTTCCCCCACCACCGTCGGCAAGGAGCTGGCCAACGTGGTCTACCGCCTTCAACGCCAGGAAAAGCGCATCGCGGATGCGCCGATCCTGGGCAAGATCAACGGCGCGGTCGGCAACTACAACGCCCACCTGTCGGCCTACCCCGACTTCGACTGGGAGCGCTTTGCGCGGCATTTCGTCGAGGGTCTGGGGCTGACGTTCAATCCCTATACCATCCAGATCGAGCCGCACGACGGCATGGCCGAACTGTTCGACGCCTTCGCCCGCGCCAACACCATCCTGATCGACCTCGACCGCGACGTGTGGGGCTACATCTCGATGGGTTATTTCAAGCAGAAGGTGAAGGCGGGCGAAGTCGGCTCTTCCACCATGCCGCACAAGGTCAACCCGATCGACTTCGAGAATTCGGAAGGCAACCTCGGCCTCGCCAATGCACTCCTGCGCCATCTGAGCGAAAAGCTACCGATTTCCCGCTGGCAGCGCGACCTGACCGACTCCACCGTATTGCGCAACATGGGCGTCGGCCTGGGCTACACCCTGCTCGGCTACGAATCCTGCCTGCGCGGACTCGGCAAGCTGGAAGCCAATCCCCAACGCCTGGACGGCGACCTCGACCACAACTGGGAAGTGCTGGCCGAACCGATCCAGACCGTGATGCGCCGCTACGGCGTGGAAAACCCCTACGAGCAGCTCAAGGAACTGACGCGCGGCAAGGGCGGCATCACCCGGGAAACGCTGCACGCCTTCATCGCCGGCCTCGCCATTCCGGACGACGCCAAACAGCGGCTGCTGGCGATGACCCCGCACAACTATATCGGCAAGGCGGTGGAACTGGCGAACAGGATTTAACCTGGATATTGCACAAAGGGGGCGGATAACGAAATAACCATTTGATATGATTGTAGTTATCTAGGAGTCCTGTCGGACTTGAAGAATCGAAGCGCAGAGGACCAGACAGGCAAGCCGCGAAGCGGATTTGCAGCCGATTTTCTTTTAGTCCGACAGGCTCCTAGAACACAATTCGTAAAAAATGGCTACTGCCACCCGCCCTGCTGACCATATCACCTGCGTTTTCCTCCCGCCGCGGGTCTCACGGTGCGCGCCGATTTTGCCGGCCGCGGAATTTCCTCCGACTTGGGAGCCTTGCTGCTGGCCGCCGTGGATCGACGCGTGATCGGCTGGCCGGGGCGATCGCGGATCGCCGTCACCCCCAACTACCTCCCCCACTCCCTGCGTGACCTGCTGACCCAGCGGGTGTTTCAGATCGCTTCCGGCTATGAAGACGGCAACGACGCCAACACCCTGCGCCACGATCCGCTGTTCAAGCTGGCAGTCAGGCGGGCGCCGCTGGCGGCGGATAATCCCTTGGCCTCCGGCAGCACGCATTCCCGGCTGGAAGGATCGTTGCGCCGTAGCGATATTACCGCTTGGCGCGTGCCTTGGTGGGGCAGCCCGTAGGATGCGGTGAGTCTACGAACCGCATCAATCGCGAACCATGCGGTTCCTTCGTCACCGCATCCTACGGTTTCGACAGCAAAAAAAGCCGGCAAGGAGGCATCTTACCTCGTTGCCGGCCGCCTCAGTGGCAAAAATCGATCAAGCCTTCTCGAACTCGAACTTGCCGCCCCTGACATCCACCCTGATGGTGTCCTTGGCGCCGAAATGCCCGGCCAGGATTTCCTTCGCCAGGGCATTTTCCAGATGTGCCTGGATCGCCCGCTTCAGCGGCCGCGCGCCGAACACCGGGTCGAAGCCGGCGCTGGCGAGTTCGGAAAGCGCCGCGTCCGACACCACCAGCTTCATTTCCATGGCGGCCAGGCGTTTCTCCAGGTAGCGCAGCTGGATGGCGGCGATGGACTTGATGTTGGCTTCGTCCAGCGCGTGGAACACCACCACTTCGTCGATGCGGTTGATGAATTCCGGGCGGAAATAGCTCTTCACCTCGGCCATCACCGCCAGCTTCACCACCTGGTAGTCGTCGCCCGCCATCTGCTGGATCATCTGGCTGCCGAGGTTGGAGGTCATCACGATCACGGTGTTCTTGAAGTCCACGGTGCGGCCCTGGCCGTCGGTCATGCGGCCGTCGTCGAGCACTTGCAGGAGGACGTTGAACACGTCGGGATGGGCCTTCTCCACCTCGTCGAGCAGGATCACGCTGTAGGGCTTGCGCCGCACCGCCTCGGTCAGGTAGCCGCCCTCCTCGTAGCCGACGTAGCCGGGCGGCGCGCCGATCAGGCGGGCGACCGAATGGCGTTCCATGAATTCGCTCATGTCGATGCGGATCAGATGCTCCTCGCTGTCGAACAGGAAGCCGGCCAGCGCCTTGCACAGCTCGGTCTTGCCGACGCCAGTGGGTCCAAGGAACAGGAACGAGCCATACGGCCGGTTGGGGTCGCCGAGGCCGGCGCGGGAACGCCGGATCGCGTCGGACACCAGGCGCACCGCCTCGTCCTGGCCGACCACGCGCTCGTGCAGCTTGTCTTCCATTTGCAGCAGCTTGTCTCTCTCGCCTTCCATCATCTTGGATACCGGGATGCCGGTGGCGCGCGACACCACTTCGGCGATTTCCTCGGCGCCGACCTGGGTGCGCAGCAGCTGGTGCGTGGCCTGCAAATCGCCCGCCTTTTCGGCCTGCTTCAGTTGCGCTTCGAGCGGCGGCAGCTTGCCGTATTGCAGCTCGGCCACCTTGTCCAGCTTGCCCTCGCGCTGGAGCCTGACCATCTCGGCCTTGAGCCGGTCGATCTCTTCCTTGATGTGCTGGCTGCCCTGCACCTGCGCCTTTTCCGCCTTCCAGATTTCCTCCAGGTCGTTGTATTCGCGCTGCAGCTTGACGATTTCCTCGTCGAGCAGGGCCAGGCGTTTTTTCGAGGCCTCGTCCTTTTCCTTTTTCACCGCCTCGCGCTCGATTTTGAGCTGGATCAGGCGGCGGTCGAGCTTGTCCATCGATTCCGGCTTGGAATCGATTTCCATCCTGATGCGCGACGCCGCCTCGTCGATCAGGTCGATCGCCTTGTCCGGCAGGAAGCGGTCGGTGATGTAGCGATGGGAGAGCTCCGCCGCCGCGATGATGGCCGGGTCGGTGATGTCCACGCCGTGGTGCAGCTCGTATTTCTCCTGCAGGCCGCGCAGGATGGCGATGGTATCCTCCACGCTCGGTTCGTCCACCAGCACCTTCTGGAAGCGCCGCTCCAGCGCGGCGTCCTTCTCGATGTACTTGCGGTATTCGTCCAGCGTGGTGGCGCCGATGCAGTGCAGTTCGCCGCGCGCCAGGGCGGGCTTCAGCATGTTGCCGGCGTCGATTGCGCCTTCCGCCTTGCCCGCGCCGACCATGGTGTGCAGCTCGTCGATGAAAAGGATGATGCGGCCTTCGTCCTGGCCGACTTCCTTCAGCACCGATTTCAGCCGCTCCTCGAACTCGCCGCGGTATTTGGCCCCAGCCAGCAGGCCGGCCATGTCCAGCACCAGCACGCGCTTGCCCTTCAAGGTTTCCGGCACCTCATCGTTGACGATGCGCTGCGCCAGGCCTTCGACGATGGCGGTCTTGCCCACGCCCGGCTCGCCGATCAGCACCGGGTTGTTCTTGGTGCGGCGCTGCAAAACCTGAATCGCGCGGCGGATCTCGTCGTCGCGGCCGATCACCGGGTCGAGCTTGCCTTTTCTCGCCATCTCGGTGAGATCCAGCGTGTATTTCTTCAGCGCTTCGCGCTGTCCTTCGGCTTCGGCATTCTGCACGGTTTCCCCTCCTCTGACGGCGTTGACGGCTTGTTCCAGCGCTTCGCGCACGACGCCGTGCTCCTTCAACAGACGCCCGATCTCGCCTTTGTCCTGAGCGGCGGAGAGCAGAAACAACTCGCTGGCGATGAACTCGTCGCCGCGCTTTTGCGCTTCCTTGTCGGTTACGTTGAGCAGATTGTTCAGGTCGCGCGAAATGCTCACCTCGCCGCCGTGCCCTTCCACCTTGGGCAGACGCTCGATCGCCTTCTTCAGGGCGGGCTTCAGCGCGCCGACATTGCCCCCGGCGCGCTGCAGCAGCGAGCCTGTGCCGCCGTCGTCCTGTTCCAGCAGCGCCAGCAGCAGGTGCTGCGGCTCGATGAACTGGTTGTCCTGGCCGACGGCGAGGCTCTGGGCATCGCTCAGGGCCTGCTGGAATAAGGTGGTGAGCTTGTCGAAGCGCATGGCGTACTCCTTGTTTGATTGGTTACGTCATAAGTAGGGATAAGCGAGTGATATTTCAAGCCCTTTGCGCTACACTCAACAGCGTGACAAGCCTCCGCACCGCCTCCATTTTCGCCGTTCTGCTCGGCCTGGCATTGACCTGCGCCGCGCCGCTGCACGCCGAGAGTTCCCGCGCCGACGCCCTCGACCTGAAAGACGGCGTCAGCGTTCCGCTGCGGATATTCCCGGCGCACGGCAAGACGCTTTTGCTTTGGCTGGCCTGCGACGAAGGACACGGCGTGTGGGAGCCGAAAGCAGCTCAGTCCTTGGCGGCCGAAGGGATCGAAGTGTGGCTGCCCGATCTGCTCAGCGCCCACTTCGTTCCCGCCGCGCCGAGCGCCATCAAGCAGCTCCCCGCCGCGGACGTCGCCGCCCTGGTCGAGCGCGCCCGCGCCGTCACCGGCAAGAGTGTCGTCCTGGTCGCCGCCGGCCCGGCCGCGGTGCCCGCCTTGCGCGGCGCGCTCGAATGGCAGCGGCTGCATCCCGGCAATCCGGCCCTGGCCGGCGCCATTCTGCTCTACCCGGAGCTTTACGCCGTCACCCCCGCGCCCGGCGTGGAAGCGGCCTACTACCCCGAAGTCGCCCGCACCGCCCTGCCCCTGTTCATCTACCACAGCCAGCGCTCGCCGGGCCGCTGGTGGCTGGAACACCTCAAGGTCGAGTTCCGGAAAGGCGGCAGCCGGGTGGACAGCCTGGTGCTGCCGGGCGTGCGCGGCTATTTCTACGGCCGCGAGGACGCCACGCCGGAAGAGGACGCCATGGCGGCGCACCTGCCGGAATTGCTCGGCGATGCCGTGAAAAACCTACAGGAAAAGAAATAGATGCTGAAGAAACTCATGTTGGCCGCGCTATGCCTGGCGCTGAGCCTCGGCCAGGCCGTGGCGATGGACCTGAAACCCTATACGGGCGCCGCGCCCGCCCTTCAGCTCAGGGATCTGGCCGGCAAAACCCATGATCTCAAGGATTACCGCGGCCAAGTGGTGATGGTGCAGTTCTGGGCTACCTACTGTGCGCCATGCATCAAGGAAATGCCCTCGATGGTGCGGCTCGAAGCGCGGCTGGCGGGCAAGCCCTTCGCCATCCTCGCCGTCGACATGGGTGAAACGGACGCGGAAGTGAAGGATTTTCTCGGCAAGGTAAAAACCGATTTCACCGTCCTGATGGACAACGACGGCAAGGCGCTGTCGGCCTGGAAAGTCTTCGTCGCCCCGTCCACCTTCCTGATCGACGCTAGGGGCAACATCCGCTACACCCTGCAAGGCGGCGCGGAGTGGGACGCGCCGGAATACGAACGGGCGATCAGGGAGATGCTGGCGAAATGAGAGGCTACCGGCGCAGGTAGGATGCGGTGAGGTACGAACCGCATCGCTCGCGATTGATGCGGTTCGCCAAGCTCACCGCATCCTACGGTGCTGGTTTTATAAGCTAAACCAGTGCTTGCTAGCGCGCGATCTCCACTTCCACCCGCTGCCCCAGCTTGAGCGGGGGTTTTTCCGACAGCGCCACCTTCACCAGCAGCACCCGCGTATCCTCCGGCCGGCCGGGGTCAAGCGGCTTGAGCTTGCGGCCGACCACCGCGTCGGGGATTTCCTCCACCTTGCCTTGCCAGGCCTCGCCGTCGAAGCCTTCCGCCCGCACCGTGACCGGCGCACCGAGGCGGATGCGGCCGGCGTCGTACTCGTCCACTTCGGCCTCGATCCGGGTGCGCGACAAGTCGGCCAGCGTCACCAGCTTGGCGCCGGGCGCCACGGTTTCGCCGGGGTTGGCGTGGCGCGCGACCACCACGCCGTCGATCGGCGCGACGATGCGCGCCTTGGCCAGCACCGCATCGAGCCGCTTCACTTCCGCCGCGGTGGTCTGGCGCCGTGCTCGGGCGGCGTCGAGATCGCGCTGGCTGCGTTCCAGCAGCTGCTGCGTGGTCATGCCGCTGGCGCGCAATTTGGTCTGCCGGGCCACTTCGAGCTGATGCAGCCGAATGTCCGCCTCGACCTCGGTTTTCCGCGCCGAAGCCTCCGCCAACGCGGCGCGCAAGTCGTCCGCCCTGATTTCGGCGATCAGGTCGCCCTTCTTCACCGCCGCTTTCTCTTCCACCGGCAGGCTCACGATGGTGCCGCCGCTGTCGGTGCCGATCTCGACCTCCGCACCGGGATAGGCTACCAGCCGCCCTTCGGCCAGGATGCGCGACGCGGCGGCGGGCTTCGCCGTAGCAGTGCCGTTCGCGGCGGGTGCCGGCGCCCTGGCCGCGCCGCCGCCCCACATCACTACAGCCGCCACAGCCGCTGCGGCTGCGAGCAACGCCACGCTTGCCGTCGATGCTTTCATTTCAACCTCGTCATATCAGCCGTCCATCCTCGATTTTCAACACCCGGTCCGCCACCGCCCGCACTTTCGGGTCGTGGGTGACGATCAGCAAACCACGGTTTTCCTGCTTCGCCAATGCGCGGAACATCTCCAGCACCTGCCCGCCGGTGACCGAATCCAGATTCGCCGTCGGCTCGTCGGCCAGGATCAGCGGCGAATTTCCGGCCAGCGCCCGCGCCACCGCCACCCGCTGCTTCTGCCCGCCGGACAGGTCGCGCGGCAGGAAATGCAGGCGCTCGGCCAGGCCCACCGCGACCAGCACCCGTTCCGCCTCGCGCTGCGCCGCCACGCCTTTCACGCCCTTTATGTTGAGGGCGTACTCGATGTTTTCCAGCGCGGTCAGCGCGGGGAACAGGTTGAACTGCTGGAACACGAAGCCGATGTACTGGCGGCGCACCCTTGCCAGCTCGCCCTGATGCTGCGCGTTCACGCCGTGCTGCTCGATCACCACCCGCCCGGAAGTGGGGGTCAGGATGCAGCCGATGATCGACAGCAGCGTCGTCTTGCCCGAGCCGGACGGGCCTTCCAGCGAAACGATTTCGCCGCGCGCCAGCGACAGCGTGACGCCGTTCAGCACGTGCACCGTCTCGCGCCCTTCCTGGAAAGTCTTGTGGATGTCGGTCGCTTCCAGCAGCATGGCTATCCGCGAAACACCAGCGCCGGGTCGATGGTCGCCACCTTGCGGAACGAGACCATCGCCGCCAGCAGGCACATCGCCACGGTTCCGACAAACACCACCAGCATCAGTTCCGGGGTGATGACCAGCTTGAGGCCCCCCTTCGCCATCGCCGGAACCAGCGCGAAAGCCGGGATCAGGCCGAGCGCGTAGCCCACCACCGCCGAGATCACCGCCTGTTCGGCGAGGATTTTGTAGATGTCGGCATTGCTGCCGCCGATCGCCTTGACCGTGCCGAATTCCTTGATATGCTCCATGGTCGAGGTATACAGCGTTTGCGCCACGATCACGATGCCCACCAGACCGCCCAGCAGCACCGTCATGAACATGTTGAAGCCGATGCCGGTGCTCTCCACCCAGTAGGAGCGCGATTGGCGCGACCATTCGGCGGTGGTGTAGACGTCGTTGTGCGGCAGGCGGCGCTGGATTTCCGCCTTGGCCGCCGCAACGTCAGCGCCGGGCGCGAGTTTCGCCACGATGTAGGTGGTCCGTCCGACCCACTCCCGGCCGAGCAGCGTCTGCGCGATGCGGTAATCCATGAAGCCGATCGGCGTGGTGGTGAACGACAGTGCTTCGCGCGTGGTGCCGATGATTTTCAGGCGATAGTCGAGCACTTCCCGGTATTCGCCCACCGCGAACGGCCCGAAACGCCGGGCGGCCGATTCGTCGAGAAAGAAATAGCGCCCGCGCCGCAAGTCGTCCAGGTTGCCCTGCACCACGTTCCAGGGAAAATGCCAGCGGCTGAAATCCTCCAGCGCGTAGACTTCGATGTTTTCGCGCGCGCCGTTGGGCAGCGAGATGAACATGAACGATACGATCAGGTTGTCGGCGCGCGCGACCCCCGGCACGGAGCGCACCCGCTGCACCGAGGTTTCGGGGAAAAGGTGGGCGAAATCGATGTTGGGCGTCTTGCTCGATGTCACCCAGATATCCGCGTCGAGATGGTCGATGGTCACCGAAGCGTTGTCCAGCAAGCCGCCGAACAGGCCGATCTGCACGAATATCAGCGTCACGGCGAACGCCACCCCGGAAACGGTGATGACGAACCGCAGCTTGTCGTGGAGGAGATTCTTGCGCGCCAGATCGACCATGGATGAATTATCCTCAAAAACCTGCCAAGCTGCCGATAAACGCAAATAAACGACGATATTTCATTGTGTTATACAATCTTCTCCAGGCACCCGCAAGATAAATCGAGGTGAATACGCAACATTTTGATTAATCGGCGGTTCAACGGCTTTTTTTGGCTTGCGGCGTGCCGGGTGGGGTTGAAGGTATAATCGAATTTGGTTGGTCCGTTCATGCCATCCTATGATTCCGGAACGATCCGTTCGTTCTCCTGATTCATTAAACACCAAACAAAAGCAAAACCGGCCGAAAGATTTTTTATGCCCTCTCCCGACGAACTGGCCGCGGCCATCCGCCAAAATACCGACATCGCCCTGGCCGAAGACATCGGCAGCGGCGACCTCACCGCGCAGCTGATTCCGGCCGACGCCGCCGCCACGGCGACCGTCATCAGCCGGGAGGCGGCGGTGCTGTGCGGCACGGCCTGGTTCGAGGCGTGCTTCCGCAAACTGGACCCGGCGGTGGAAATCGTCTGGCAAGCGCAGGACGGCGATGCGGTCCGGCCCAACCAGACCCTGTGCCGGATTGGCGGCCAGGCCCGCGCCCTGCTCAGCGCCGAACGCCCGGCGCTGAATTTCCTGCAAACCCTGTCCGCCGGCGCCACCCTGACGCGGCGCTACGTCGAAGCAATCGCCGGCACCCGCGCGCGCATCATGGACACCCGCAAGACCCTGCCGGGATTGCGCCTGGCGCAGAAATACGCGGTCCGCTGCGGCGGCGGCGACAACCAGCGGACGGGGCTCTACGACGGCATCCTGATCAAGGAAAATCACATCATGGCGGCCGGCGGCATCCGCCAGGCGCTGGAACAGGCGAGGCACATCGCGCCGCCCGGCGTGACGATCCAGATCGAAGTGGAAAATCCGGACGAACTCGACCAGGCGCTGGAAGCCGGCGCGAAACTCATCCTGCTCGACAACTTCGACCTCGCCATGCTGCGCAATGCGGTCAAGCGCGCCGGCTCAAGCGCGGAACTCGAAGCCTCCGGCGGCATCACGCTCGAAACCGTGCGCGCCGTCGCCGAAACCGGCGTGCACCGCATCTCGGTCGGCAGCCTGACCAAGGATATCAGGGCGGTGGATTTGTCGATGCGGTTTGGTCAAAATGACATATAAAGCCACCTGCGCGAAACTCCAGTATTATGCAAATATGCTTATCGCAATCGTACAAAAATCAGCAATTAAATGATGTTCTCGGACATTTTTCTTCGAGGCGCAATAACTGGGTATTCATGATGGCTAGACGTATCAATGCGGACAAGCCGCATCTCTGGAAAGCCGATATCACGGCTTCCGTGGACCAGTTCAATCAATGGTTCATGCGCTTCGCGCCGGAAGCGTTCCGTTCAACGCGCGGTAAGACAACCGGGCATGTCACGGCAGCACTGCTCGCCACCAGTGATTTGCGCAACATTGATACGGCCACGCTCAAGGACAACCCGAGCGCGCTGCCGACACTTCGCATGTGCACGGCCCCGCCACTGGCGGTAGATCGCTTGATCGGCCTAGCTGGCGCGAGCAAGAATCTTGTCGGTCGGATGGAAAGTGGCAAGTTCCCAACCAGGATGAACGCGACCGCTTTGGCTGTTGAATTGGACAAACTCTGCCATATCATCTCCAGGCTGCTGGACCGCGACATTTTCCCGTGGCTGGACGCTGGTAAGAGCCCAACCGATCATGAACGCGACCGTGCATCAACGATCATCGCTGACCGCCTATGCAGCGCCGTGGCAAACCCAATCGTCCGTAACGCTCAGGAACAGAGGCAACTCAAACTCGTAGGCGATTGGCTGGACGCCCGAGGCTACAGGAGACAAGCCCATCCCAGTGGAAAACCGCTGACTGAAATGGAAGCTGGAACTTACACGTTCCGCATGAATCTCGCGGTCGGCAAGGCGCTCAAGGTGAACATCCCGGTTGACGTTGTAATACAGCCCAAGAAGCTCCGCAAAGATCGACTGCCGATCCTGGTCGAAGCCAAGTCGGCGGGAGACTTCACCAACACCAACAAGCGACGCAAAGAAGAAGCCACCAAGATACACCAGCTTCAATCCGCTTATGGCGAAACCATCTCGTTCGTCTTGTTCCTCTGCGGCTACTTCGGCAGCGACTATCTGGGCTATGAAGCAGCCGAGGGAATCGACTGGGTATGGGAGCATCGAATCGACGACCTGGCTAAATTGAGGCTGTAATCACGTGATCGCTTATCAGACCACTCCGATTGAGTCACGTCGGCAAGCGATTCAGGCGGATATCGATGGACGCAAGTCGGCTGCAGAACGGAATCGGCTTGGCCAGTTCGCGACGCCCAATGCCCTAGCGATCGAGATCGCGCGTTACGTTGAATCGCTCATCGGCCAAGGTCAAGACAGGATTCGCTTTGCTGACCCCTCGATCGGCTCGGGCAGTTTTTTTTCCGCAGCGCTTGCAGTCTTCGGCCCCAAACGAATCGCCACGGCCGTCGGGATCGAACTCGACCCTGTGTTCGCCGACTGCGCCCGCAGTCTGTGGGCCGATACGGGGCTCGAGATTGTGCAGGGCGATTTCACGCAAGTCGTCGCCAGCGGCTCGCGCCCACCTGCGCCCAACGTCATCCTGGCGAACCCGCCCTACGTCCGCCACCATCACATGAACCGAGAATGCAAAGAACGCCTGCAAAGCCTCGCATTCAAGATGGCCGGTGTGGAGGTCAGCGGCCTTGCAGGGCTGTATGTCTATTTTCTTTTGCTCGCCACGGCATGGATGGAAGAAGGCGGAATCGCCGCATGGCTTATCCCCTCTGAGTTCATGGACGTCAACTATGGTGCGGCGCTAAAAGATTTCCTCACTAACCGGGTAACGCTCATCCGCGCTCATCGCTTTGACCCCGACGACGTCCAGTTCGGCGACGCCCTCGTGTCGTCGGTCGTACTGGTGTTCCGCAATACCCCACCCGCTAACGCTCACGCGGTCGAATTTACCTTCGGTGGCACCCTGGCCGAACCGAACGCTCGCGACCTCATCCCACTTGAACGATTGCGCGATTCTCGCAAGTGGACTGCATACCCGAGTCACACAAAAAACGATCGGCACACGATTAGCGACGGTAAAGGCCCGACTCTGGGCGACTTCTTCCGCGTGCAGCGCGGCATTGCTACCGGTTGCAACAAGTTTTTTGTCATCGACCGCGCCGATGCGAAGGGCCGAGGACTTCCCGGCAAGTACCTCCGCCCGATCCTTCCGAGCCCGCGCCACCTCACGGACACGATCATCAACACCGACAGTGACGGCTACCCTCTCATCGATCCCCAACTGTGTGTGATCGATTGCGACCTGCCCGAACCTATAGTGGAGGCCCAGTACCCGGCCCTTTGGAAATATCTGCAAACCGCCCAGTCGCTTGGAATCATGGAGGGCTATCTGATCGGCAAGCGCAGTCCGTGGTACAAACAGGAACGCAGAGAGCCCCCCCTTTTTCTGTGCACATACATGGGCCGAGGCTCAAACGACAAACAGCCGTTCCGCTTTATATGGAACCGCTCGAAGGCAATTGGAACCAATCTTTATCTGATGCTGCATGCACGGGACGGCCTCGCGGCAATGCTTCGCCGTCATCCCGACCGGGCCGAAATCATCCACGCTTTGCTCGGGAGGGTTACAGGCCATGAACTCAGAGGCGAAGGTCGGGTTTACGGTGGCGGACTGAACAAGATAGAGCCAAGTGAACTGGCTCGTATTTCCGCAATATCGTTCGTCGATCTTTGGCCCGAACTCGGGTCAAATGTGCAACCACAGGGAAATCTCTTCGATTAGTTCTCGCCACCGCCCCAAAAAAAAGGGCACCACCGCATCGGCGGCACTTTGCCCCCCCATCTCTTGCTCCACCCCCATAAATCAACCATAATAAAGCACCTAATTCAGGCTTTAATATGAGGCATGTCATGGAACAGGTTCTCGCCACCCGCTCGGTGAGTATCACCGAACTCAAACGCAGCCCCAGCGCCGTACTCGAACAGGCCGGATCCGAACCGGTGGCCGTCCTCAACCATAACCGGCCTGCCGCCTATTTGTTGCCTCCCCATGTCTACGAAGCGATGCTGGAACGGCTCAATGCCGATCTGCGCAAGGACATACAGGAAGGGATCGACAGCGGCCCGGCAATCGCCGCCGAGGACATGTTCGCCGAACTGAATACCCGCTACGCCGACCCCGCCAGTGCCTCTTGATGGTTCAAGTCGCCTTCTCGCCGAAATCTCGGCAAGACATTCTCGACATCGGTGACCACATTGCCGGGGACAGCCGTGCCAACGCCCGCCGTTTTATCGGCAAGTTGATGGATCACTGCCAGCGCATCGGCAATGCCCCGCTGGGCTACGCCAGCCGCGAGGACCTGGCCGCCGGCCTGCGGATGGCGCCCATGGGCGGCTATGTGGTTTTTTTCCGCGTACTGGGCGACATGGTTCGCATCGAGCGGGTGCTACATGGCGCCCGCGACCTTCCCGCCCTGTTTCGCCAGGGAGCGCAGCACAAGGCCACCCCATCCAAGTAAAATAGACCTCTGACTCCCCCCGACCGACC
This sequence comes from Sulfuricella sp., assembly GCA_023266195.1. Lineage (GTDB taxonomy): Bacteria > Pseudomonadota > Gammaproteobacteria > Burkholderiales > Sulfuricellaceae > Sulfuricella. The sequence continues at coordinate 409,899 of JAHFRP010000001.1, read as the reverse complement.
CGATGCCCCACTCCGCCCATTCCCGTTTCAGAACCCTGCCCCAGCCCGGCCACGCCGACGTGCGTTCGGTAAGCCGACTGTTCCCGTATTTGTGGGAGTTTCGTGGGCGGGTGCTGCTGGCACTGGCACTCCTGGTCGGCGCCAAGCTGGCGGCGGTGATGGTGCCGCTGGTGCTGAAGGAAATCATCGACACGCTGAACAAATCGCACGCCGATCTGGTTCTGCCGCTGGCGCTGATCGTCGGCTACGGCCTGCTGCGCTTTGCCAGCACCACTTTCTCCGACATGCGCGACGTGGTGTTCGGCAAGGTCACGCAGCGCGCCATGCGCCGGGTGAGCATGGCGGTGTTCCAGCGCCTGCATGCGCTGTCGCTGCGCTTTCACCTGGAGCGCCAGACCGGCGGCATCACCCGCGACATCGAGCGCGGCTCGAAAGCCATCTCCAGCCTGGTGGGGTATCTGCTGTTCCGCATCACGCCCACGGTGCTGGAAATCCTGATGGTGGCCGTCATCCTGCTGGTCAAGCTGGACTGGGTGTTCGGGCTGATTACGCTGCTCACGCTGGCGGCGTATATCGTGTTCACCGTGATCATCACCGACTGGCGCACCCAGTTCGTTCGCCGCGCCAACACGCTGGATTCCGAAGCTTACGGCCGCGCCATCGACAGCCTGCTCAACTACGAAACCGTGAAATACTTCGGCAACGAGCGCTACGAGGCGGCGCGCTACGATGCCAGCCTGGCGGAATGGGAGCGGGTCGCGCTGCAATCCCAGCGCTCGCTGGGCCTGCTCAACGCGGCCCAGGCCGGGACCATCGCCATCGGCGTCACGCTGATGGTGCTGCGCGCGGCGCACGGCGTGGTGGCGGGCACGCTCACGCTGGGCGACCTGGTGATGGTCAATGCCTACCTGTTGCAGATGTTCCAGCCGCTGAGCTTCCTCGGCGTGATGTACCGCGAGATCAAGCAATCGATGACCGACGTGGAGCGCATGTTCGCGCTGCTCCAGCGCCCGCAGGAAGTGGAGGATAGGCCGGATGCGCGCAACCTCGACGTGGTCGCCGGCGAGGTGAAGTTCGAGCATGTCAGCTTCGCCTACAATCCCGACCGCCCCATCCTGCACGATGTGAGCTTCACCGTTCCGGCCGGGAAAACGGTGGCCGCCGTGGGCACCAGCGGCGCGGGCAAATCCACCCTGGCGCGCCTGCTGTTCCGCTTTTACGACGTCAACCAGGGCGGCATCAAGATCGACGGGCAGGACATCCGCCACGTCACCCAGGACAGCCTGCGCGCCGCCATCGGCGTGGTGCCGCAGGACACCGTGCTGTTCAACGACAGCATCTATTACAACATCGCCTACGGCCGCCCCGATGCCAGCCGCGACGAGGTTGTCGATGCCGCCCGCGCCGCGCACATCCTGGATTTCATCGAAAGCCTGCCGCAAGGCTGGGACACGGTGGTCGGCGAGCGCGGCCTGAAGCTCTCCGGCGGCGAAAAACAGCGCGTCGCCATCGCCCGCACCTTGCTCAAGAACCCCACAATCCTGATCCTAGACGAAGCCACCTCCGCGCTCGACACCAAAACCGAGAAGGCCATCCAGGCCGAACTGCTCGAAATCGCCAAGAGCCGCACCAGCCTGATCATCGCGCACCGGCTCTCCACCGTGGTCGAAGCCGACGAGATATTGGTCATGGAAGCCGGCCGCATCGTCGAACGCGGACGGCACCCGGAACTGCTGGCGATGAACGGCGTATACGCCATGATGTGGGCGCTGCAACAGCAGGCGGAAGCGGAAGATGCTTGATACTATTAACCGCCGATTAACGCGGATAAACGCAGATAAACGCAGATAAATATCGGCGTTCATCCGCGTTAATCGGCGGCTAATTGTTTTTTTATGGATCAAGGAAGAACCAACATGATTTTCGACACTCTCGCCAACGCCGACCACCACGCCCATCTGCATCCCCTGTTCCCCGCTGCCTTCGCCTTCCTGCGCGACACCGATCTCAAGGCACTGGCGCCGGGGCGCTATCCCATCCAGGGCGAGGCTCTGTTCGCGATCGTGGAAGCCGCCAACGGACGCAGCCGCGCAGAGGCGAAGCTGGAATGCCACCGCAAATACATCGATATCCAGCTGGTGCTGGACGGCCTGGATGAAATGGGATGGAAGCCGCTCGGCGACTGCCGCCAGCCGGTGGCCGACTACAACGCGGAAAAGGACATCCGCTTCTTCCTCGACACACCGGCGAGCTGGATCGCCACGCCGCCCGGCGCCTTCTGCCTGTTTTTCCCGGAGGATGCGCATGCGCCTTTGGTGAGCACGGGCGCCATCCGCAAAGTGATCCTCAAGATCGCGGCGGGGTGATGACCGGGCGCTTTTCCGTGAGAAACTCTTAAGGGGAGGGAGTTTCCATGTTCGCGGCCTGTCATGAAATGGCTTAACGCGTTCGCCCTGCGGTGACCGCCACCTCGCTCACCGCCTGCGCCCTACGGGCATAGCCTTCCGCCTCATCCTTGCGGCCGAGCCGGGCCAGCGCCGAGGCGATGCCGCCCAAATCCTCGGCGATCCGGCTGCTCAAGCCCAGTTCCTTGTCCAGTTCCAGCGCGGCCTGGTAATCGCCCAGCGCGGCTTCCTGTCGGCCCAGCGCGGCTTCGGCCGCGGCGGCGATGCGGCGGGCGTTGCCTAGCTCTTCTTTATCCATTTCCATCTTGGCCGTAATCGGCTGGACCAGTGCGAGCGCAGCGGCATAGTCTGCCCGGCCCATCGCCAGGCGTGCCTGCAGGTTAAGAAAACCTGGACGCAGCGCGCAGGGCTCCGCGCATTCTTTTTCGGCCAGCGCCAGGGCGGATTCCGCCTCGCCGGTGCGGCCGGCATCCAGTTGAATCACCGCCTTGCGGAAGGCGGCTGCGGCGCGCATTTGTGCCGGATAGGGCGGGCCGCCGGCCAGGACGCGGTCGAGCAGGCCGAGCGCCGCGGCATCGTCGTGCTGGCGGTGCGCGACGGTGGACAGGTTGATCAGCGCCGTCGCCACGGCCGGCAGGTTGTCGAGCGATTGTTGCAGGGTCAGGGTTTCGGCGAACAGCGCGCGCGCCCGAACCAGGTCGCCTTCGCGCAGCGCGCGGCGCGCGCTCTTGTCGGCGGACTGCGCCTGCTCCAGCGCGGCGGGAGGGCGTTGCGGCGCGCTGCCGCAGGAAGTCAGCAAAACTGCCAATAGCCCGAACAAGACAAATTCGATGACCGTGGCCACCACAGAACGCGCGCCGCGTAGGAGCGGCCTGCCGGCCGCGAAAATCGGCAATCGCGGCCGGCAGGCCGCTCCTACGGGGGAGAAACGCCCCACGAATTTCGCATTAATCATGGCTGTCCATCCTCACCAACCCCTGCTCCGGCTGCGGCATGATCGACTTGAGTGGCCAGCTGGCGGTGGCGGCATCGACGATGTCGCGCGTGCCGCCGACCAGTTCACGGCTTTCGCCCAGCAGGCCGGGCAGTTTCGATGCCGATTGCTGGATGGCGGATTTGAGGGTTTCGCTGGTCTGGCGCAGGTTTTCCAGGCTGGCGTCGGTCTTCTGCATCAGGCCGGGCAGATCCCGGTTCAGCTGTTCGGTCATGCCCTCGGCGTTGGCGGCCGACCGGCGCACCGAGCGCAGCAGCGGCTGGAGTTCGTTGGTGGTGGTCTGATCGGCGTGGTCGAGCAGGCGGTCGATGCGCGCCCCGGTTCCCCGCATCGCGGTGCTGAATTCGCGCAGGTTTTTCACCGTCTGGCGCACATCGCCCTGCGGGTCGTTGACGTCGCGCAGCAGCTTGTGCATTTCGTCCAGGGCGGGCAGCAGACGGTCGCGCACTTCCTCGGCGATCTGCTCCATCCCGCTGCCGCGTTCGAACCCGATTTTCCCGCCGGCCCGCAACGCTTTTTTGCCCGGCGTGCCGCTGTCGATATCGAGGACGTTGTCGCCGATCAGGCCCTCCTTTTCCAGGTTGGCGACGGCATCCTCGCGGAGCAGCGCCATGTATTTGTCCTCGATGCGCATTTCCACCTGCACCTGCCCCGCCTGATCCATGGACAAGGCGCTGACCGTGCCGATCTTGAAGCCTCTGAGCTTGACCGGCATGCCTTTCTTGATGTCCCGGCCGCTGTCGGCGGCAAAGTAAACCGACGATTTCGGCGTAAGCAACCCCTTCTTGACGCCCGTCCATAAAAACGAAACCGCGATGCCCAGAAGGGCCAGCAGCACAAACAGCGCAACCTTGCCGAACAGGTTTTTAAAGCGCTCGTCCTTGTCCGCCAGTAAAGTCATAAAGGCTCTCCGTAGGTTTTCCAGGGCAGCGATGCGGGACCGTGGCTCACAGCCAGCACGGCTCGCATCTCGCCGGCGCGGGCAAATTCTTCCAGCGCCGCCGTCCAGGAACGCGCCATTGCCTGATCCACGCCGTCAAATAAAGCGCCGTCCACCACCAACAATGCCGGCGCCAGCACCAGCCCGCGCAGCAGGCCGGCCAGCTTGCGTTCAAGCGGCTTGAGCTGGGCCGGCGGACGCGCCATGAAATCCGTCCAGGCCCCGCCGTCCAGCCCCAGCGCGGTCAACCAGCGCGCCAGGATGGCATCCGTGTCGGGCGGCAGGCGCTTGCCGTGAAACCACAACGGCAGGGTCACATTTTCCCAGGTTTTGAGATTGCTGATCAGCCCGCCATGGGCCGGAACCCAGCCGATCTGCCCCGGCTCGGATTGTTCCAGCGGCCGGCCGAGGAACAGGATCGAACCGGCGGCCGGCGTTTCTTCGCCCAGCGCCAGATCGATCGCCGCGATTTTTTCCGCTTCGGAAGCGAGCTGCAGCACGCGCGTTTCGCCGCCGGCAAGCGCGAACGACAGGCCGGCGACCTCTTCGCCCGCCACGCCGGAAAATTGCAGCAGCGGCGCCATGTCAGAACACCAGCACCGTAATCACGCCGTCCCACACGAACACCGCCAGGAGGCTGCGGATCACCGCTTGCGACGCGGCCTGGGGAATTTCGGTCCAGGCCGTTTTCACCCGCAATCCATGGTAGCAGGAAACCACCGCCACGAGGACGCCGAACACCGCGCTTTTCAGGAAGGAGGCCGTGATGTCGGCAAAGTCGATGACCTCGAAAAATTCGGCGATTTCGCTGCCCAGGGAAAGCTCCTGGCGCAGCGCGGCGGTCAGCACGCCGGCAGTGATGGCGACCACCTGAAAATAGAAAGTCAGCGCCACGCTGCTCAGGGTCATCCCCAGCACGCGCGGCATGACGAGGTAGGACAGGGGCGAGATCGCCATCCGGCGCAGGCTCTTGACCTCGCCGTTGACCTGCATGGCGGCCAGTTCGCTGGCGACGGCGGAACTGCTGCGGCCGATGATCACGATGGCGGTCAGCAGTGGCCCCAGTTCGCGCACGATCACCCAGATCAGGACATGCACCGTCAGCGTTTCGTTGCGCCCCACCAGGCTGGTCATCTGGGTCACGATGATCAGCCCGACCAGAAATGCGACGGCGCCGACCGCGCCGACGGATTCCATGCCGGTGAAGTACACCTGCTTGAGCAGCACCCGGCGCACCGCTCCCCTGCCCAGCGCGGGCGTCCGGCACAGCGCATCCCAGGCCAGCCCGACGATGCCGCCGATCGACAGGCTTTTCCGGGCGGTAGCCTGATGCAGAATTTTTACGGGGTTTTTCATTTCGAACGCCGAACTGTCTTCAGGTTTCCCCATGCTTGCATGGAGACGAGGATGGACCTTCTCGGCCATCTTTTCAAGAATACGATGTGCACCAGACGGATGCAAATTGTTCGCCGGCAGGCTTGGGGGTAAGCGGCGTAACGCATCCGCTTCCGTCGCCCGATGGGCATGGCGCGCCACGGCAGGCGGAGCCCGCCGTCGCCTTAACCCGAGCGGACGCGGCATCGCATACCGCCCATTAACGTCTTGTTGCCGAGGGTTATTTTTTATTTATATCATATTGTGATATATTTTACTTTTGAGAACGATCATGCCTTCCTCCAAACCTCCCCTGCCCCTTGTTTATTCCTGCTCCGGCTGTTCGAGCGCCGCACAGATGGCGAATGCGATCGCCGTTCGACTCGACCGTGAAGGCTCGGCCGAAATGTCCTGTATCGCCGGCGTCGGCGGCAACGTACCCCACTTGGTCAAAATTGCGCGCTCCGGCCGGCCGATCATCGCGCTGGACGGCTGCGCGCTGGCGTGTGCAGGCGGTTGCCTGGCGCAGCGCGGCATCGAGCCCGACGTTCACGTGGTTTTGAGCGAACACGGCGTAAAAAAACGCTATCACAGTGAGTTCGACGCCGCCGAAGTGGATCAACTGCATGATCGAATCCGGCAAACCGCGGAAACACTCGGCGCTACGCGCGCCGGAACCACTCCCCGCAAAGGCCCGAAACCGCGACCATGATGAAATGGTTTTATCGGTCCGCCAAACGATCAAATATTTCTGCCAGGCGGACGAAAATCTCACGCCGATACCGCCGGTCGGGCAGAGGGCGCACTGAGCGGCGTTGAGGATAGCGGGTACGAATTTACCCTTCAAATCCCCCGCATCGCCCACCACCAGCCGGCCAGTGTCGCGAAGGACAGCAGCAGCCCGACGCCGACCATCAGGTTGGCCAGCGGCGGATCGAGGTCGTGCTCAGTGGCGACGATGGCGGAGGTGATCATCGACGGCATGGCGGCTTCGAACAGCGTCACCTGGATGGCCGGCCCGCCCGCTCCCAGCACCGGCACATACAGCAGGAAAATCGCCAGGGGCGCGACCAGCAGCTTGAACACCAGGCCCAGCGCGAGGTTGCGGCCGTTGCCGGCGAGATGGCCGAGCTTGAGCTGGAATCCCACCGAAAGCAGCGCCAGCGGCGCCAGGGTGTCGCCCAGGCGCTTGAGCAGGACGACGAACCAGTCCGCGTAATCCACCGGCATCAACGCCACCGCCAGGAGCAGGCAGACGAACGGCGGGAACAGCGCGATGCGGCGCAGGATGGTGCGAACGGTCGGCGCGCCGGAGGAATACAGGCCGGCCACGGTGATGCCGAGAATGGACAGCACCAGGAAGGAGCCGAGCTGGTCGGCGACGATGCCGGTGGCGATGCCCGCCTTGCCGTAGAACGCCTCGATCATCGGAAAACCGAAAAATGACGTATTGCCCATGCCGCCGGTCAGCATCAGGGCGCCCACCGTCGGCCGCGGCAGCCTGAGCCAGCGCCCCACCATCCAGAAGAATCCCGCCGCCAGCCCGAATTGCAGCCAGGCCATCGCCGCGATCAGGGCCACGTCGCCGGAGAGTTTCAGATCATGGACGTAGAGCAGGGTCAGCGCCGGCAGCGAGACGTGGATGATGAAGCCGTTGAATGCCGCGGGCGCGTGGTCCGGCAGGCGCCGGGAGCGGCGCAGCGCCATGCCCAGGATGAAACAGGTGAACAGGAGGATGAGGTTGGTCATGTAGCGGTGCAGGGAGTTGTTAAAATCAAAATCCGCCGCAACGGCGCGAAGGCGCAAAGGAAATCTTGTTCCTGATTAGCCCCCAATCTCAGCCAAAGTGGAATGGCGTTGAGTATTTGCTGTAGGAGCGGCCTCCCGGCCGCGATTTCCGAAATCGCGGCCGGGAGGCCGCTCCTACATGTCCGGCTGAACATTGTGGCTAATCAGGATCTTAGGTCCGTAGGATGCGGTGAGGCACGAACCGCATCGTTCGCGATTGATGCGGTTCGTGCCTCACCGCATCCTACCGCCTCAAACAGAATGCGCAACGATATAGCGCTTGACCGCTTCGGCATCCGCCCTCATCACCTCGAAGCGCTGCGGCAGCTTTTCGAGATTATCCAGCCCGGCCGGACGCTCGGGCGCGCGTCCCAGCGCTTCCCGGATGGTTTCCTCGAACTTGGCCGGCAGCGCGGTTTCCAGGCACACCAGCGGGACGCCGGCTTCGCGGTGTTCGAGGCCCACCTTGACGCCGTCGGCGGTGTGGGTGTCGATCATCGCGCCGTATTGTTCGTAGACCTTGCGGATCGTGGCCAGGCGGTCGGCATGGCTGCTTTCGCCGGAGACGAAGCCGAAATCCTTCACCTTGGCGAAATGCGGCGTCTGCGACAGGTCGAAGCTGCCGCCGGCGTCCACCTGTTTCCACAGATCGTTCACCACCGCCGGGTCGCGCCCGACCAGGTCGTAGACGAAGCGCTCGAAGTTGGACGCCTTGGAAATATCCATCGACGGGCTGCTGGTGTGCTGGGTCTGTGGGCGCGGGCGATAGACGCCGGTGCGGAAGAATTCGTCGAGCACGTCGTTCTCGTTGGTGGCGACGATCAGCTTCTTGATTGGCAGGCCCATCTGGCGCGCGATGTGGCCGGCGCAGACGTTGCCGAAATTGCCCGACGGCACCGAGAACGACACTTCCTCGTCGTTGCCCGCCGTCACCGCGAAATAGGCCTTGAAGTAGTACACCACCTGCGCCGTCACGCGCGCCCAGTTGATCGAGTTGACCGCGCCGATCTTGTATTTCGCCTTGAATTCCAGATCGTTGGACACCGCCTTGACGATGTCCTGGCAATCGTCGAACACGCCTTCGACCGCGATGTTGAAGATGTTGGGGTCTTGCAGCGAATACATCTGCGCGGTCTGGAACGGGCTCATCTTGCCGACCGGCGAGAGCATGAAAACCTTGATGCCGCGCTTGCCGCGCATGGCGTATTCCGCCGCGCTGCCGGTGTCGCCCGAGGTGGCGCCGAGGATGTTGATTTCGGCATTGTCCTTGGCCAGCACGTACTCGAACAGGTTGCCGAGCAACTGCATCGCCACGTCCTTGAACGCCAGCGTCGGCCCGTTCGACAGGCCGAGGATGAAGAGGCCCGGCTCCAGGGTCTTCACCGGGGTAATGTCGGCGCTGTGGAAAATGTCGGCGGTATAGGTCCGCTCGACGATATCCTTGAGGTCTGCGGCCGGGATGTCGTCGGCGAAACGGCGGACGATCTCGAACGCCAGTTCCGCATAGCTCATGCCGCGCCACGCCGCCAGCTCGTCCCGCGTCAGCCGGGGATAGGCCTCGGCGATGGTCAGCCCGCCGTCGGTGGCAAGCCCGCCCAGCAGGATTTCGGTGAAGGTCTTGGGCGGCATGCCGCCGCGGGTGCTGAGGTATTTCATGTTTATTGCCCCGTAAAACGGGCACCGAGTGCCCGACAGCCGGTTACGCTTGTGGAGTTTTGTCGGGCACGGGGTGCCCGACCTACATTTCTGCCGTGCCTACGAATTCAGCTCTTCCAGCCTGATCCGCGTCACCTTGCCGGCGATGGAAGACAACGCTTCGATCCTGGCGATGGCCTGGTTGATGTATTTTTCCACGGTCTGATGGGTCAGCAGGATCACGTCCACCAGTTCCTCGCCCTCGGCGGGTTCCTTCTGGATCATGGCGTCGATGGAAATCTCCAGGTCGGCCAGGATGCGCGTCACGTCGGCCAGCACGCCCGGCTTGTCGAAGGCCTTGAGGCGCAGGTAATAGGAAGTGCGCACTTCGTCGATCGGCAGCACCGGCGCGTCGGACAGCGCATCGGGCTGGAACGCCAGGTGCGGCACGCGGTTTTCCGGGTCGGAGGTGAGCATCCGGGTGACGTCCACCAGATCGGCCACCACCGCGCTGGCGGTGGGCTCGGCACCGGCGCCGCGGCCGTAGAACATGGTCGCGCCGACCGCGTCGCCCTTTACCAGCACCGCGTTCATCACGCCCTCGACATTGGCGATCAGGCGCTTGGCCGGGATCAGGGTGGGGTGGACGCGCAGCTCGATGCCCTGCTCGGTGCGCTTGCTGATGCCGAGCAGCTTGATGCGGTAGCCCAGTTCCTCGGCGTAGCAGATGTCTTCCTTGGTCAGCTTGCTGATGCCTTCGGTGTAGGCCTTGTCGAACTGCATCGGAATGCCGAAGCCGATCGCGGCCATGATCATCAGCTTGTGGGCGGCGTCGATGCCTTCGACGTCGAAGGTCGGGTCGGCTTCGGCGTAGCCGAGCTTCTGCGCCTCGGCCAGCACGGTGTCGAACGCCAGGCCCTTGTCGCGCATTTCGGTGAGGATGAAATTGGTGGTGCCGTTGATGATGCCGGCGATCCATTCGATGCGGTTGGCGGTGAGCCCTTCGCGCAGCGCCTTGATGATCGGAATGCCGCCCGCCACCGCCGCCTCGAACGCCACCATCACGCCCTTGTCCTGCGCCGCCTGGAAGATTTCATTGCCGTGCACGGCCAGCAGAGCCTTGTTGGCGGTGACCACGTGCTTGCCGTTGGCGATGGCCTTCAGCACCAGTTCCTTGGCCAGGGTATAGCCGCCGATCAGCTCGACCACGATGTCGATGTCGGGGTTGTCCACCACCGCGAACGGGTCGGTGACGATTTCGAGCTCGTTGCCCGCGATCTTGCGCGCCTTTTCCAGATCGCGCACCGCCGCCATTTTGACCACGATGTCGCGCCCCGCGCGGCGGGTGATTTCCTTGGCATTGCGCCGCAGCACGGTGAGCGTGCCGCCGCCGACGGTGCCCAGACCTAGCAGTCCTACGTTGATGGGTTTCATTTCAGGTTCTTTCTAAAGCCAAACGAGGGGATATGCATACCCTCGCGAAAATAAAATCGATGAGCATCGCTACGCTGCACCCCGGAACTGAGGGCAAGGACATCGCAACCCGACTGTCGAGCTCGGCTTTCCAAATATTGGAGCAGCGCTTTTCCAATCCCTTGCGAACGGCGTGTTTGATCTGTGACCAGATCGTCCACATAGCAACGACGGCCCTCATAAGTATTCTCAATAACGCGCCACAAGGCCACACCAAGAACCTTATCGCCATCCGCCGCCACGCACATCCGCGCGCCGCTGCCAAACACCTCGGCCAAGCGTCCGGCATAATCTGCCGGAAGTGACGTCCGCAGCTGCCTATGTACCGACTCGGCCCGTTGCAGCCAATCGGGCTCAATAATTCGCCCCCGCTCGTCCGTCACCACAATGATTTGCATGAATCAAGCCCCATGCCGCTTGCGGTAATGGTCGAGGAAGCGCGCGATGCGCCCGACCGCTTCGGTGAGGTCGTCCACGTTGGGCAGGAACACCACCCGGAAATGATCGGGATGCGGCCAGTTGAAGCCGGAGCCCTGCACCACCAGCACTTTTTCCTCCAGCAGCAGTTCAAGGATGAACTGCTGGTCGTCGTCGATCGGGTACATCTTGGGGTCGAGCCGCGGGAACAGATACATCGCCCCCTGCGGCCTGGTGCAGGACACGCCGGGGATATCGGAAAGCAGGCTCCAGGCGACGTCGCGCTGCCGGCACAACCGCCCGCCGGGAGCGACCAGGTCGTTGATGCTCTGGTAGCCGCCGAGCGCCGTCTGGATGCCGTACTGGGCGGGCACGTTGGCGCACAGGCGCATCGAGGCGAGCATGGTCAGCCCCTCGATGTAATCCTGGGCGTGGCGCTTTTCGCCGGACACGATCAGCCAGCCGGCGCGGAAGCCCGCCGCACGGTAATTCTTCGACAGGCCGTTGAAAGTAACGAACAGCACGTCGTCGGCGAGCGAAGCGATCGAGGTGTGGGCGTTGCCGTCGTACAGCACCTTGTCGTAAATCTCATCGGAATAGACGATGAGCTGGTGCTGGCGCGCGATCTCGACGATTTCCTCCAGCAGTTCCACTGGGTACAGCGCGCCGGTCGGGTTGTTCGGGTTGATCAGAACGATGGCGCGGGTGTTCGGCCCGATCTTGGCGCGGATGTCGTCCAGGTCGGGCAGCCAGCCGGCACCCTCGTCGCAGATGTAGTGGCGCGGCGTGCCGCCGGCCAGCGTCACCGCCGCCGTCCACAGCGGATAATCCGGCGCCGGCAGCAGCACCTCGTCGCCAGTGTTGAGCAGCGCCTGCATCGCCATCACGATCAGCTCGGATACGCCGTTGCCGATGTAGATGTCCTCCATCTGCACGCCGGAAATTTTTTTCTCCTGGGTGTAGTGCATGATCGCCTTGCGGGCGGCGAACAGGCCCTTGGAATCGCTGTAGCCGGACGCGTTGGACAGATTGTGGATGACGTCCTGGGTGATCTCCTCGGGCGCCTCGAAACCGAACGGCGCCGGGTTGCCGATATTCAGCTTGATGATGCGGTGTCCGTCCTCCTCCATCTGCCGGGCGCGCGCCAGCACCGGACCGCGGATGTCGTAGCAGACGTTGGCGAGCTTGGCGGACTTGAATACGGGTTGCACGGCGGGGCTATCCTTTATCGGCTTGCGGTGAGCCTTCATGCGAATCGGGTGTGTCGGTAACACACTGCGTAAAAAAGCTATAATGTTACCCGACCGACCCCTATCCCGCAAATGGAGAGCCTCCTTGCAATTCAACCTGGCCGATGCCGCCGGCCTCAACCTTTTCACCGCCTATGGCGACGATTATGTCACCGTCAACCACCGGCAATACCAGGCCAGCCTGATCGTGCTGCCCGACCGTATCATTACCGACTGGCCGCCGTCCGGCTTTGAAGCCCTGAGTCAGGCCCATTTCGAGGTCATCCTGGAATTCAAGCCCGAAATCGTCCTGCTCGGCACCGGCGCCACCCTGCGTTTCCCCCACCCTAGCCTGACCCAGGCGCTGATCCGGATGCAGGTCGGCCTGGAAGTGATGGACACCGCGGCCGCCTGCCGGACTTACAACATCCTGGTGACGGAAGGCCGCAAGGTGGCGGCGGCGCTGATACTGGGCGGGTAGCCCGGATGGAATGAAACGGAATCCGGGAGGATGCGGCGAGCCCAAGCGTGCGCCATGGGCGGCGCCGCGTTCGAATAATCGTTTGACATATTTTAATCGGACAACCGTCAATAAATCAATGCGATCAAATTGACAGTATGGATTATGCGGCATAGATTTACAGGTTACATTTCATTTTTCAAATCGAACTTACGTAGGTTTCTTTTCGGAGCATTCCCTTGGACAAGTCGGAAATCAGATTCACCAAAGAGCTTTATGACTACATCCTGTCTGTCTCGTTACGTGAGTCAGACGTCCTTAGACGCCTGAGAGAGGAAACCGACAGTGATCCCAACGCCATCATGCAGATTCCGCCAGAACAAGGTCAGTTCATGGCATTTCTTGTCCGCGCTCTCGGAGCCAGAAAGGCAATTGAGATAGGCACGTACACGGGCTATAGCGCACTCTGCGTAGCCTTGGCACTACCAAAAGATGGGGTTGTCGTGGCCTGCGACATCAATGACAGTTGGGCCAACATTGGAAAGAAATACTGGGAGGAGGCTGGCGTTGCTGACCGGATCGACTTCCGGCTTGGGCCGGCTCTCAATACCATTGAAACCTTGATCGCGTCCGGCCAAGCCGGAACCTTCGACTTTGCGTTCATTGATGCCGACAAGGGCAACTACATCCACTACTACGAAGCATCCCTTTCCTTGTTGCGTCCCGGCGGGATCATAGCGATTGACAACGTCCTACTGTTTGGCTCTGTCGTTGATCCCAACGTTCTTGATGCCGACCTCAGGTCGAGAATCACCGATGCTGACATTTCGGTGCTTCGAGAGCTCAATGAGAAAATCGTCAAAGACTCCCGCGTGGATATGTCGATGCTTCCTGTCGCTGATGGTCTTACCCTTGTGCGGAAGCTATGACTTCGCGCAGCCAGAAATCTAACGATTAAGGTTAGATCGTGCGAAGCCACGATCTGCACAGCGCACAGCGAAAACAGGGGACAGACCACGGTTTTTGTAGGAAAACCGTGGTCTGCCCCCTGTTTTCCGCTGTCCCCTGTTTTCCGCTGGCCAGCCTGATCGTGCTGCCCGACCGTGTCATTACCGACTGGCCGCCGTCCGGCTTTGAAGCCCTGAGTCAGGCCCATTTCGAGGTCATCCTGGAATTCAAGCCAGAAATCGTCCTGCTCGGCACCGGCGCCACCCTGCGTTTCCCCCACCCTAGCCTGACCCAGGCGCTGATCCGGATGCAGGTCGGCCTGGAAGTGATGGACACCGCGGCCGCCTGCCGGACTTACAACATCCTGGTGACGGAAGGCCGCAAGGTGGCGGCGGCGCTGATACTCTGAAGAGTTTTCCGGACTTCAGCCGACGATATCCGCGCATCGAACCAATTGTCATTGAACAAGGTGACAATAGGCACACGCCATAGTAGAATCAATACATGAAACCATTTCGCTGGAGTCACGACAAGAATGCGATTCTAAAAAAGGACCGCAGTATCTCCTTCGAAGAAATAGTGCTTGCCATCGAAGCAGACGGTTTGCTGGACGAATTGTGCCAGGCCAACCCTGAGAAATATCCAAACCAGCGTGTTCTTGTTGTGTCATTCAATAATTATGTTTACCTGGTGCCTTACGTTGACGAACCGGATTACTACTTCCTGAAGACCGTAATTCCGAGTAGAAAGGCCACCCGAAACTATCTGTTGAGGAATAGCCCAGATGAAAAAACTTGATACTTTTGAGGAAGACATCCTGACCGCCTATGAAAAAGACGAGCTCAAGTCCACCTCCCCTTCGCAAGCCGATCTGGCCAAATTCAAAGCGGCGGCCACGGCCACCTTCATCAAGGACAGGCGAATCAATATCCGGCTGTCTTCGCCCGATTTGATGGATATCCAGGCGCGCGCTCTGGAAGAAGGCATTCCATACCAGACGTTCATCGCAAGCGTACTGCACAAATATGCTTCCGGCCGCCTGGTTGAGAAACCTTCCAGCCTGGCTCCGCGCTCAACCAGGCATAGCGACAAGCGGAGCAATAGTTAGCGGCACCACGACTGCGCCACGTTTGCACAATCATTTACCTATTCCTACCAGCAGATCGCCGAATATTTCAGAATACATTTTACGACGGTGGGACGAATTGTCAGGGCGACGGAGTAAACCTCAAAAAACAGGGGACACAAAAAACAGGGGACAGACCACGAAAAAACAGGGGACAGACCACGGTTTTTGCGGTTTTGTAGCAGAAAACAGTGGTCTGTTCCCTGTGTGTGTATTGTGTCCCCTATTATTGTGCAAACCCTAAATAGGTAACGCCATGATTCGCTACATCCTCGCCTGGATTCCAATGCTCTTCATCGCGGTTGCGAATGGTGCCCTTCGGCAACTTACTTTCGCGAAAGTCATGTCTGAGCCGCATGCCCATCAACTCTCGACCTTGATTGGCTCGGTTTGCGTTGGGGCGTTTATCTGGTTCGTCGTTCACACATGGCCACCATCTTCAAACAGACAGGCATTGCTTATCGGGCTTGTTTGGGTGCTCCTCACCGTAATGTTCGAATCCTTTATGGGGCTGGTTCTCCAACACCGATCTCTGATGGAGGTTTTTCATGAATACAATCTCCTGGCAGGGCGTATTTGGGTCCTATTCCTGGTTTGGCTTGCGATTGCACCTTCGGTTTTCCTCCGCTTACGCAATGCTCATTGTTAGCGCCTTATACGCGGAAAACATCGCCTTATTTTCACCACCCGGTGCAATGCGCGACGCGCCCTTCAGGCCACCGGCAAAATATCCCCGAAACCGCGTATCGCCCGGAACTCGGCGACATCCTTTTCCGGCTGCCGCGTGTCCGGCCGATAGACGGCCAGCAGGTGGGCGATGCCGTAATTCTGCGCCGAGCGCAGCACCGGCAGGCTGTCGTCCACCAGCAGGGTGCGGGCAGGTTCGAAGCGCTCGACGGCTTGCAGCTTGCCCCAGAACGCCGGGTTCTCCTTCGGCAAGCCGAGGTCGTGGGCGCAGATCACCGCGTCGAAATGGCCGTCCAGGCTGGTTTTGTGCATTTTCAGCGCGAGGCTTTTATGGTGGGCGTTGGTCACCAGCACGCTACGGCGGCCGCTGGCTTGCACCGCGGACAGAAAATCGACGACATGGGGATGCACGGCGATGAGGTGGCCCACTTCTTCCTTGAGCCGGGCGATGTCCAGCTCCAGCTCGCGCGTCCAATAGTCCACGCAGTACCAGTCCATGGTGCCGGCCACTTTCTGGTAGCGCGGAGCCAGCGCCTCCTGCGCCGCTTCATGGCTCAGGCCATGCTTTTCGGCGTAGCGGCGCGGCACGTGTTCGAGCCAGAAATGGTTGTCGAAATGCAGGTCGAGCAGGGTGCCGTCCATGTCGAGAAAGACGGTGTCGATTGGGTTCCAGTCCAACATTTTTTTAGTCCTGAGTGCTGAGTCCTGAGTCCTGAGTTCGTTGAATCGCTGCGCGATGGGTTTTTACTCAGGACTCAGGACTTAGCACTCGGCACTGAGGCACTGAATCATTGCGGCCCCAGTACGCGCAGCACTTCCTCGACCGTGGTCAAGCCCTTGTTCACTTTGTCGCGCGCATCTTCGATCATTGAGGTGGTGCCGATCTGGCGCGCCATCTGGCTCATTTCCAGGTTGCTCGCGCCGCTGGCGATGAGATGGCGCATGTTGTCGTCCGGCGCCAGCACTTCGTACACGCCCAGCCGCCCGCGATAGCCGCTTTGGTGGCACTTCGGGCAGCCCCTGCCGTGAAACGCGGTAATTTTCAGCGGTTCGAACAGGGGGCCAAGCCGCGCCAGCAGTTCCGGGGCGGGTGTTGCCGGTTCGCGGCAATCCTCGCAGATCGCTCGCACCAGGCGCTGGGCGATAATCCCTTCGAGCGCGGTGGCCAACACATAGGGCTTGAGGCCAAGATCGAACAAGCGGGCGATGGTCGCCACCGCCGAGTTGGTGTGCAGGGTAGAGTAGACCAGGTGGCCGGTGAGCGCGGCGTGGAGCGCCACTTCCGCCGTCTCGTAGTCGCGTATCTCGCCGAGCAGGATCACGTCCGGATCCTGGCGCAGGATCGAGCGCAGCACGAGAGGAAAGGTCAGGCCGATCTTTTCCTTGATCAGCACCTGCCCGGCCATGTCGAGGTAGTATTCCACCGGATCTTCGATGGTGACGTAATTCTTGCCGGGGTCGGCGTTGTGCTGCACCAGGCCGTACAGGGTGGTGGTCTTGCCCGAGCCGGTCGGGCCGGTGGCGAGAATCAGGCCCTGCGGCTTGTCCACCATGTTGAGGACTTTTTTCAGGTCTGACGGTGAAAACCCCAGGCCCTCGATGCTCTTCACGGCGGAATTACGGTCGAGGATGCGCATCACCACCTTTTCGCCGTTGATGGTGGGCAAGGTGGAGATGCGCAGATCGACGATCCGGAGCGGCGTCTTGACGGTGATGCGGCCGTCCTGCGGGCGGCGGCGTTCGCTGATGTCGAGCTCGGACATGACCTTCAGGCGCGACACCAGGGAGGCATAAATCTGGTGCGGGATATGGATTTTGTCGGTGAGCACGCCGTCGATCCGGAGCCGCACCACCACGCTCTTGGTGCGCGGCTGGATGTGGATATCGGATGCCCCCAGGCGGATGGCTTCGAGGATGACGGCGTTTACCAGGCGGATGGCGGGCGGCTCCTCGGTGCCGCGCAGCAGTTCCTCGAGCGATTGCTGCTCCTCCTCGTCGTCGATCACCACCTCGATGCCCTCGTAGGGATCGACGCTGGAAACCAGCGTTTCCAGGTCCTCGAACGAAGGCTGATCCTCGCTGCCGTAGACCTCGGCGATCTTGGCGCGGATGCTCGCCACATCCGCCATCACCGCCTGGATTTCCAGGCCGGAAACAAAGCGCAGGTCGTCCACCAGGCCGGCGTCCATCGGGTCCGCCACCGCCAGCATCAGCTTGCGGCCGTTCTGCTTGAGCGGCACCACCCATTGCCGCTCGCAGAAGCTTTGCGGAATCAGCGAGGCGATCGCGGGATCGACCTGGAACTCGGCAAGGGAGACCTCCTCCACCAGGAAATCCTTGCGCAGGATGTCGCGCAGAATTTTTTCCGGCACCCAGTCGCGCTCCAGCAGGAGCTTGATGATCGGCTCCTTGTGCGTCTGCTGCAGCCGGTGCAGCTCCTGGGTTTGCTGGTTGTTGAGCAGGCCGCGCTTGTTGAGCATGATCGCGAGCTGGCTGCGGTTGGTCACCGCCATCTTGGACAGCGCGCTGATCTCGTTGGTCTTCTTGGCGTTTTCCTTCTGCAGCGAGCGGTTCTTCTGGATCAGGTCGAACTGCTCCAGCGCCAGCGCGACGGTGATGCGCAGGTCGTCGTCGTTCCACGGCTTGAGGATGAACTTGTAGACCGCGCCCTCGTTGATCGCGCCCATCACCGCGCCGGTGTCGGCATGGCCGGTGAGCATGATGCGGATCATGTCGGGCTGGACCGCCTTGGCCTGCTTCAGCACCTGGGCGCCGGTCATGCCCGGCATCATGTAGTCCGAAATCATCAGGTGAAAGGCGCCCTTTTTCAGCAGATCGACCGCCTCGGCGCCGCTGTTGGCCAGCACGATTTCATAGCTTTCCTGGCGGAACACGCGCAGCAGCGCCTTGAGCACGTTGGGCTCGTCGTCCACCAGCAGGATGCGGTAGGCCGCCGCCTTGGCCGGTTCCTGCGTACTGCCCGGCGCGGCGCCGGTAAAGAGTGATGCGTAATTAGCCATGTTTTCCTTGAGTGCCGAGTCCTGAGTCCTGAGTCCTGAGTCCTGAGTCCTGAGTCCTGAGTCCTGAGTCCTGAGTCCTGAGTAAAATTATCGCGCAGCGATTCAACGAACTCAGCACTCGGCACTATTTTTAATCTATCGGCAAAATCACCGTGAACGTCGTCCCCGCCCCCTCCCGGCTCTCCACCTCGATCCGCCCGCCGTGCGCCTGCACGATGTCGCGGCTGACGGTGAGGCCGAGGCCGGTGCCGCCGCCGACTTCGCGGGTGGTGAAGAACGGGTCGAAGATGCGCTCCAGGTTCCCCGCCGGGATGCCGCAACCGGTGTCGCTGACGCGGACGCGAATCTCGCCGCCGGCCGCACTGCTTTGCACCGTAATCCGGCCGCGGTCCCGGATCGCCTGCGCAGCATTGATCAGCAGGTTGAGCAACACCTGGTTCAGATGCCCCGGCAGGCACAGGATTTTGGGCAGTGCGCCCAGTTCCAGCACCAGGTCGGCCTTGTCCTTGATCTGCCCGGCCACGACGTTGGCCGCGAAGCGGATGTTGTCGTTGAGATCGACGACTTCCTCTTCCGCCTTGTCGACATTGGAAAACCCCTTGAGATCGGCCACGATCTTGGTTACCCGGTCGGCCCCATCCAGGCTCTCGCGCAGCAGGGAAGCGAAATCCTCCAGCGCGAAGTCGAGGTCGCCCGTTTTCCACACGGCCTGGCACTGCGCCGCGTCGCCCGCCTTGACGGACGCGGCCAGCGGCTCCAGTTTGCGCACGTATTGCTGGGCGGTGCTCAGGTTGCTGCGGATGAAGCCGAGCGGGTTGTTGATTTCGTGCGCCACGCCGGCGGCGAGCTGGCCGATGGAGGCGAGTTTTTCGGCCTGATAAAGCTGGCGCTGGGCCGCCTCGATGGTGTCCACCTGCTCCCTGACCCGCTCTTCTAGCCGTTCCGACAGGGCCTTGTAGCGCGCTTCCGACTCCTGCAGGGCGGCGTGCTTGCGCTGAAGTTCCGCATAATCTTCCTGCACCGTTTCGATGTGCAGCTCGGCCGCCATGTGGTAGCGCGCCGACAGGTGCAGCAGCAGGCCCACCATCCCGGCGGCGGCCGCGAGCCGCGCCTCGTCCGCCTGTTCCGACTCGATGAAACCGAGCGGTTCGAGATCGTGCCTGATCGGGGCTCGGCGCGGCTTTGCGAACGGTTCGGCGCGACCGATCAGGCGCTGTCCGCTCGCCGACACCAGACGGCATTCGCCGCCCAGCAGGTCGGCCAGAATTGGCGCCAGGCGCGCCAGCGGCGCTCCGCCGAGCAGTTCGGCGAGATCGTACTCGCGGTCGAAGGCGCGCGGCTCGATGGCTTCGGGCGCCATCGCTCAGGCTCCCGCCACGGCGGCGACGAAGGCCTGCCGATCGACGCCATGGCCGGCCTGCAAGGAACAGGCCCGGTCCAGCGCCGGATAGACCTGTTCAAGCAGCCGGACCAGCGTTTCCCTCACCCCCGCCCCGACCAGCGCGGAGGAAAACACCAGCGGCCAGGGCGCCTGCGCCCAGCGCTGGCGGATCTCGTCTTCGGACAATATCTGCGCCTCGGGCAGGTCGCGCTTGTTGAACTGCACCACCAGCGGCAGGACGGAAAAATCCAGCCCGACGCGCTGCACGTTCTCCTCCAGGTTCTGGAACGCCTCGGCGTTGTTGACCGACTGCGCGCGCTGCGAATCGGCCACGAACACCACGCCGTCGGCGCGCGACAGCACCGCCTTGCGGGTCGCGTCGTGCGCCACCTGGCCGGGCACGGTGAACAGCTTGAGCTTCACCAGCCAGCCCGACGGCGTGCGGAAACCGAGCGGCAGCAGGTCGAAAAACAGGGTGCGGTCGTTCTGCGTCTCCAGGGTCATGATTTCCCCCTTGAGATCGGTCGCAAGCAGATCGTGCAGGCGCATCAGGTTGGTGGTCTTGCCGCTTTGCGCGGGGCCGTAGTACACCAGCTTGAGCGTGATCTTGCGGCTTATTTCGTCGAATTCAGCCATTTTTCGGCTTCCTGCGCGGCGCTGTCGTCGGGAGAAAGATCGGCCTCGTCGAGGATCACCGAGCCGTCTGCGCCCCAGTGCACCTTGGTGATGCCGGGAGATTCCTGCTCCAGCCGGCGCAGCGCCAGCTCCTGCTTGGAGATCACGCCGCACTGCATGCGCACCTGGTCGGCCAGGCGCTGGTTGTCCTGCAGCAGGTCGTGGTGCGCCAGCGCCTGCGCCACCGCCGACTTGAGTTCGAACTCGTGCCACGGCTTGGCGATGAAGCGAAAAATATGCGCTTCGTTGATCGCGCCGACCAGCGCCTCCAGGTCGGCATAGCCGGACAGGATCAGCCGCTCGGCATTGGGCTGGATTTTCTTGAATGCCTTGAGAAAGGCGACGCCGTCCATGCCCGGCATGCGGTAGTCCGAGATCACCAGGTCGAACGCGGCCCCGCCATCGGCGCGCTGCAAGGCTTGCAGCGGGGAATCGAAGGTCTCCACCTGGAACTTGAAATCGGCCGAATCCAGGAACGGCTGCGCGGCGAACAGCCGGCGCAAGGCGCTGAGGATGTTCGGTTCGTCGTCCACCAGCATGATGCGGTACATGGCCTACCCCTTTCCGGCACGGACGTAGATCTGCAACGGCCGCGCCTCGGTTTGTTCAAAATTGCGGATCTGTTCGATCATGGCATCGTCGATCAGATAATCCCTGGACAACAGCAGCAGCCCGTCGGGCGAAGTCAGATCGCGCGCCAGCACCATGCCTCGACGCAAGGCCGAGGACGGCATTTTCACTTCCAAACCCGCGGAACTGGAAGCCTCCGCCCCGCCGAGCATTTCGAGATACACGTCCACCACCTTCGGGTCGTAGCGCTTGCCGCGCCCCTCCAGCAGGTACTCGCGCGCCTCGGTTTCCGTCAGGCTCTTGCTCATGACGGTGCCGATCTGGAGCGCGTCGTAATCGTTGGCCACGGCCAGGATGCGCGCGCCTTTCGGGATCGCCATGCCGACCAGGCCGTCCGGATAGCCGAGCCCGTCGAAGCGCTCGTGGTGGCCGCGGATCAGCCTGCCCGCCTCCTTCATGTTTTCCAGCGCCATCAGGGCCGCCTGCCCGGTGACCGGGTGCCTGATGACCTCGGTGCGCTCCTCCGTGGTCAGGGTGGAGAACGGCTTGTGCAGAAGACGGTCGGACAGGCCGATCTTGCCGATATCGTGCAGCAGGCCGGCAAACATCACATCCTGCACCTCGCCAACGGCCATCCCCAGACGTAGCGCCAGCCGGCGCGAATGATCCGCCACCCGGCGCGAATGGCCGGCCATCGCCCCCTCGCGCAGTTCCATCAGGTTGGAAAAAACTTTCAGCGTAGTGAGGTAACTGTCCTTCAACTGCTTGTTCGCCACCTCGAGAAAACCCATGGTCTGGCGCACTTCCTCCGTGCGTTCCCTGACCTTGGCCTCCAGGTTGGCATTGAGGTCTTTCAGCTCGTCGTTCTGCTGGACGGTCAACGCCTCCAGGCGCTTCTTTTCCTGCTCCAGGTTTTTCAGTTCAAGTGCGTGACGCACCACCAGAGTAATGTCGTTATCATCCCACGGCTTGGACACATAGCGATAAATCTCGCCCTTGTTGATGGCGTCGATGGTCGAAGTCACGTCGGCGTAGCCGGTCAGCAGGATGCGCATGGTGTCTGGCCACCTGGCCCTGGCCTGTTCGAGAAACTGGGCGCCGTTCATCTCCGGCATGCGCATGTCGGAAATCACCAGGTCGATGTGATTTTGCTCGAAAATCTGCAAGCCTTCCGCACCGCCGCCGGCGGTAAAAATGCGGTAGCCCAGAGGCCGGAACAGCCGCTTCAGCGCGCTCAGGATATTCGCCTCGTCGTCCACGAACAGGAGCGTGGCCGGCTCGGCGGATGGCTCTGGCTCTGTCACGATTTCATTCATATCGGATCGTTAACTGCAAAAAATTGGCCGCGAAAAGGCACAAAAAACGCAAAAAAGTGAGATGCCCATAACTTTTGTTCAGCACGTATTTTTTTATCTGCAACCTCGAAGAAGCAAAATTAATCGGCAGTCCATTGCATTATCTCCATCGGTCCCCCATGTGCCTTTTGTGCTTTTTTGCAGCCATCTCCCTCACGATTTCCGTTCCGGCTGCCGCACCGGCAGATAAACGCGGAAAATCGTCCCTACCCCCACTTCGCTCGACACATTGATGCGGCCGTGATGCTTCTGGACGATGCTGTAGGACAGCGACAAGCCGAGGCCCGTGCCCTTGCCGACCGGCTTGGTGGTGAAGAACGGCTCGAATATCCGGTTGAGGTTCTCCGGCGGGATGCCCTTGCCGGAGTCGGCGATCTCGACCCAGACCTGGTCGTCCAGCGTACCGGTGCGGATGAAGATGATGCCCCGGTCCTCGATGGCGTGGGCGGCGTTGATCAGGAGGTTCATGAATACCTGGTTGAGCTGCGAGGCCAGGCATTCCACTTCCGGCAGTTCGCCGTAGACCTTGATCACCTCGGCCTTGTATTTCAGCTCGTTCCAGACGATGTTGATGGTGCTGTCCAGGCCCTTGTGGATATTCGCCCACTGCCACTCGGCCTGGTCCACGTGGGAAAAATCCTTGAGGTCCTGCACGATTTTTTTTACGCGCGCGATGCCTTCCTCGGTTTCGCTCATCAGTTCCGCGACGTCTTCCCTGAGGTAGGCCAGATCGTATTTTTTCTTCAATCCCCGGATCTGCTGAAGCGCGTCGGGATGATCGGCCAGCAGGGGCTCGTTTTTCTCGTAGGCGTCCAGCACTTCGAATACGTTGCCGAGGTACTTCTGCAAGGATCCGAAATTGGAATTGATGTAGCCCACCGGGTTGTTGATCTCGTGCGCCACGCCGGCGGCCAGCTGGCCGATCGAGGCCATTTTCTCGGATTGCAGCAGCTGGTTCTGGGCGTCTTCCAGACGCTTGTTGACGGTGCGGATCTCGTCGTTCATCTTCGACAGCAGGGCAATCTGCTTGCCCTGGTCGAGATGCAGGCGGGTGTTTTCGATCACCACCGTGATCAGGCTCACCACCACCGCGCCGTTTTCCAGATCGGCTTCGGTGTAGGGTTCGTCGGCATCGCGCCGGTTGATGCTGAGGGCGCCGATCACCCGGTTCTCGATCTTCAGCGGCCAGCACATCGCCGAGCGCGGCCGCACCGACTCGTTGCGCGGAGCGCTCGACTTGAAGCGCAGGTCGCTGGACACGTCGCCGTTCAGCAGCAACGCCTGGCCTTCCTGCGCCACCCAGCCGAGGATGCCGCGGCCCAGTTCGACCCGGCTGCCAATCACATGATCCGGAATATCGATGCCGGCGACGATGGACAGATACGGATCGCCGTCGTCGCCGCACGCGATGGCCAGGGTGCCGCTGTCGGCGCCGAAACCTTCGACGATATGCAGCAGGATCGCCTGCTGGACTTTTTCCGGCTGGTCGCGCAGCTGCGTAGTCTGCCCCAGGCGATAAAGCTGGTAGACCCAGGACAATTTGGTTACTTTGTCGGATAACATGGCGTTCCCTTGCTACTCCCCCAGCAGCAGATGAGCGCCGGCATACTGGCGCTCGATTTCCGCCAGCAGCGCCGGCATCGCGTCCCAATCCAGGCCAAGGCGCGTCCATGCGCCGCTCGACAGCGGCGGCACCATTTCGTCATAACCGGCATTGCCGATATCCAGCGCATGGCACAGCACATTGGCCACATGCACCAGATCGGTCAATACGGCAGACTCGCGGTCGGGTCGAAGATGGTCGCGGATCGCCTGCTGGATCGACACCGGAAACTTCCAGCGCTTGGCCAGCTCGTAGCCGATCAGGCCGTGATCGACGCCGATCTCGGCGCATTCGGCATCGACCAGGCTCGAATCGTCGGCGGCGCTGCGCGCCATCACCGCTTTGGACTCTGCGTGGAAATACGTGTCCAGCGCCAGCCTGCCGATGTCATGCAGCAACCCTGCGGTAAAGGCCAGCGCCTGGTTCTTGCCCAGCGCCCTGGCCAGCACCTGGGCGCAGACGGCGGTGCCGATGCTGTGCTGCCAGAAGGCCGGGCGGTCGAGGCCGTTGCTCTCGGCCACCGCGAACTGGTCGATGATACCGGCCGCCGCGACCAGCGAGCGCACGTTGTGGAAGCCCAGCACCACCATCGCCTCGCCCACCGAACCGATCTTGCTCGACATGCCGTAAAAAGGCGAATTCGCCACCCGCAGCACGCGCGCCGTCAGTCCCTGATCCTGGCCTATTTTCTGCACCAGGCCGGCGGTGTCGATATTATCCCTGTCGAAGCTCGCCAGGATTTCCAGCACCACCACCGAAGGCGATGGAACCTGCTGGATGCCCTTGACCACCTGTTCGACCGTGAGCGTGCCCATACCTTGCCTCAATCCAGGACGGAAAGCCGGTATTGCAATATCGCGGCATGCAGCTTCAACAGCATCGGATCGTTGCCGGCCTTGCGGAACAGCCTTTCGATCCTTGCCCGCACCTCCGCCTCGCGTGCGGCTCGCTGCTCGGTGCCGAGCACTTCTTCCGCCAGCACCATGACATGATCCACCCCGCGCCGCCGGAGCGAAGCCAGGGTGGCTTCGGTCAATTCCGCCCCCTGCGCCAACAGGCAACCGCCGCCGGCGTCCAGGACATCCTGCGCCAAGGCCATGCCGGTTTCAAGTTGGTCAAGAGCCAATCGTTTCGACGTTTTCATTCCGTTTCCCAACCCGCTGTCGCCATTCAAATCAAACCGTCTCCAGTTCGTTCGGCGCGATCACCAGCACCCTTCCCTCGGCTTTGGAAGCGGTGCCCAAAACACGGCACCAGCATATCACATTACGGCCATTCTCTAATTGGGCACCGTGGCATTCGCCCCCTTCCGCCAGGCAATCGATCATGATTTTTGGCAACCGTTCATCGGCAAAGCATCCGACCAGCGGCTGCTGTTTTTCGGCGCCCCACAATTCATTCGCCTTGCGGTTGGCGACGGCGATCATGCCGTCCTCGTCCACGCCGATCACGCCGACAGGCAGGTACTCGAAGATTTCCTGTGCCACCTGGAGGATGCTGACGTTTTTCTCCACCTCGCAAGTTTTCTGCTCAATGCGGCGTTCCAGCGCGCGGCGGGCGCGGTCCAGCCCTTCGTTGGCAAGAGCCAGTTGGTCTGTGAGGCGTTGATTGTCCTGGGCCATCTCATAGTGCCGGAAGGCTTCCTGGATGTTGGCGCGCAGTTGCTCATCGTCCCATGGCTTGGTGAGGAATTTGTACACCGCGCCTTCGTTGATCGCATCGGTCACGCTTTTCAGGTCGGTATAGCCGGACAGCACCATGCGCACCGTGTCGGGGTAGAGGCGCTTGACCCGGCGCAGGAATTCGACTCCGCTCATTTGCGGCATACGCTGATCGGAGATGATCACCCCGACCCGGTTTTGCGCCAGCAAATCCAGCGCCGCGTTGGCATGGGTTGCTTTGAGTACCTTGTAGCCCTCGCTACGCAGCAAACGCGACAGCGAAGCCAGGATGTTTTCCTCATCGTCGAGAAGCAGCAGGGTGCGCCCGTCCGTGGCCGCGCTGGCATGGTCGGTTTCCAGCCGGCGGCCATCCCGGAGGACGCTTTCAAATTCTGCCGCCGGCACCGGCCGACTGAAGAAATAGCCCTGCATTTCGTCGCAACGACGCAGACAGAGGAAGGACTTCTGCTCCTCGGTTTCAACCCCTTCGGCAATCACCTTGAGGCCGAGTTCATGCGCCATGGAGATGATGGTCTTGGCGATCGCCGCATCGCTCGGGTCGGTGGTGATATCGCGGACGAACGACTGGTCGATCTTCAAGGTATGGACCGGAAAGCGTTTCAGATAGTTCAAGCTGGAATACCCCGTGCCGAAATCATCGATCGACAGCTTGATCCCCATCGCCTTGAGGCGGCCCAGCGTGGCGATGGTTTCCTCGACGTTCTGCATCACCAGGCTTTCGGTCACCTCCAGTTCGAGGTGGGCGGGGTCCAGCCCGGTTTCCCTGAGCACGCGGGTTACCATCTCGACCAGGTCGTGCTGCCGGAACTGGCGTGCCGACAGGTTGACCGCGACGGTGATCGGTTTCAGCCCGGCGTCCTGCCATGCCTTGTTCTGGGCGCAGGCGGTGCGGAGCACCCATTCGCCAAGCGCGATGATCAGGCAGGAATCCTCCGCCACCGGAATGAACCGGGCCGGCGAAAGCAGTCCCAGTTCCGGGTGGTGCCAGCGCACCAGCGCCTCCATGCCGGCGATCTCACCGCTGCGCAAATCCACCTGCGGCTGGTAGTGGAGCAAGAACTCCTTGCGTTCCAGCGCCTGATGCAGGCTGTTTTCCAGCATCAGCCGCTCCATTGCCTTGACATTCATCTCCTCGGCAAAGAACTGGACATTGTTGCGCCCGATTTCCTTGGCACGGTACATCGCGGCATCCGCATTTTTCAGCAACACCTGCCTATCCTCGCCGTCCTTGGGGTAGGAGGCGACACCAATGCTGCACGTGATGTGCAGATTGCGTCCACCGACCTCGAAGGGCTCCGACACCGCCTGGAGAAGCTTCTGCGCAATCATGGAGACATCCTTCTCCTCCCGTGTTTCCGTCAGCAGCAAGACGAATTCGTCTCCTCCCTGACGCGCCACGGTGTCGCCTTCGCGCACGGCGCCGGCAAGACGGGAGGCAACCTGGGGCAGCAGCGCGTCGCCGGCATCATGACCGAGACTGTCGTTGATGGTCTTGAAATTGTCCAGATCGATGAATATCACGGCCAGACCGCAGTCGTGGCGGCGCGAAAAAATCAGCGCCTGCTCAAGACGGTCCTGGAACAGGTTGCGGTTGGCCAGCCCGGTCAGTTCGTCGTAGTTGGCCTGGCGCTCAAGCTGGCTTTGATAGCGCAAGCGCTCGGTGATGTCCGTGAAGGTGATGACCGAACCCTCGACCTGCCCCTGGTGGCGAATCGGATGGGACCAGTATTCCACTGGGATGGCGGCTCCATCCTTGCGCCAGAGTACCTCACTGTCCACATGGACCACCTGGTTGCTCAAATAGGACTGGTAGATGCAGCATTCCTGCGCCGGATAGCGGGTGCCGTCCGCATGGCTGTGATGGAACAGCTCGTGGGCATGCTGGCCCAGCAGTTCGTCCTCACGCGCATAGCCCAGCATGCGCAGACAGGCGGGGTTGGCGAAGGTGACCAATCCATCCATGTTCACGCCATAGATCGCCTCGGCGGCTGATTCGAGGAGCAGCCGGGTCTGCTGTTCGCTACGCTGGATCTGCTCCTGGTTCCTGAGCCGGTCTGCATATTGCCGGGCCAGAAACTGCGCGCGCTGCTGCCGCCACCACAATCCAGTCGCCATCCCCGCCCCACCGATCAGGGAGAAAACCAGCGCCGCCACGATCCAGGCGGTTTTTCGGATCGGGGCGTAGAGTTCCTCCTCGTCCATCTTGGCAACCAGGAACCAGGGCGAATCCGGAATTTTCCGCGCCGCGCCGATCACCGGGATCCCACGATAATCAAGGCCTTCAACCATCCCTCCCTCGCCTCGTGCCATCAGCGCTGCCAGCATTTTCCCGGCCACCGGAAACCGCAGTTGCGGCGCCGCATTGCCACGGTGGCGCAGGCTGTTCAGCGCCACCGCCTCATCGCCTTCACGCCGGAGCAGCATGGTCTCAGCGCTGCTGCTCGACGACGGCCAGGAGCGCAGCAGGGGAAAAAGATATTGCTGCGGGTCGATCCGGAAATAGATGGCGGCGATCGCCCGAATGTGGCCTTCATGGTCGGCAAGGAGGGGCACCGCCAGATCCATCCGGGTACGCGGCGCTTCGGCGCCTTCGTGCAGGTCGGTCAGGATGGCTTGCCGTGACCGCATGGCTTCCATGACCACCTTCACGCCATGGGGGGTGGGCGGCTTGGCGTGGGGGGTAATGGGCATGTTCCGCACCGTACCCCATTCGTCCAGGAGAAAGGCCGCCTGGAAATCATGCGACTGCTGCACCGCCTTGATGCGCAGAAAGATTTTCAGCGCGTTCTTGTCGAGCGGCGAGCCGCGTTGCAGCCAGCGCTCGATTTCGTCCGCCAGCATCGGGTCCCGGAGAATTTCCCCGGCATTTTTCAGAATCTCTTCCCGCCATTGCGCCACTTGGCGCACGCGCAGATCGGCTATGGCGCCGAGGGTCTCATGCGCCTCTTGCTGAACGCGTTGCCGGTATTGGCGTGACACGAAATAACCGGTGCCCCCGATGGCGCAGGCCAATAGCACGAACACCAGCAAGGGGACCCAGGCAAGCAGCCTTGAGTCGGGGGGCGAGCGGGTCGAAGAGGATTCGCTTTCCATGCCTGTTTCCTGTTCAGATCGCGGGTGCGGCAAATACCGATTGGACATCATAACCACACGGGCAAATTCCGGCATCCGTACAAATACGGATAAAGGGATAACCGAACCTTATTATCGGGAGAGCGCAGGATAATCGCCCCCCCCCTTCGAGAGGCGGGGTAATGGGATTTGAATGCCGATTCATCGCGACGAGCAAATTTCTGCTACTAAGAAAATCATGCCCCAAGAGAGCATAATGGCGCTAAATTTTAACTTCGCGCCATATGACCGCCGTGTCGGAAATTTTGGGGCCGCCCCGGGTTAAGTTACCGAGCCATCCTCGGTATGCGCCTTGAAGCCCAGCACCATCCGTACCAGGTCGGGCAGGGAATCTGCCTGCATCTTGTCCATAATGTTGGACCGATGCGTTTCCACCGTCCGCACGCTTACGCCGAGCAGGTTGGCAATCGCGTTATTGTTCCGGCCACTGGCCAGCATCTCCATCACTTCGCGCTCGCGCGCGGTGAGCCGGGCCAGGCGGTGGCCGGTTTGGGCGTGGTGCCAGCGCTTCCGGCGTGCCGCAGCATCCACCTGGAGGGCTTTTTTCAAGCGATCGAGCAATACCTCGTTATCGAACGGTTTTTCGAGAAAATCCAGCGCACCCAGCTTCATCGCATCGACGGCCGCCGTTACGCTGCCATAGCCGGTGAGGAAAATAATGGGAATATCGATATGCGCCCGCCGGAGATGCTCCTGTAACTCGAGTCCACTCATGCATGGCATGCGCACATCCAGCAACAGGCAACCGGCGTGGTCGGAACGATAGGCACCGAGAAATTCGATGGCGCTGGCAAAACTTTCGGCTCTCAACCCAGCCAATCTCACCATCCGGCAAAGCGAACCTCGCATGTCGGCATCGTCGTCCACGATATAAACGGTCTGGTATGGCTTCATTAAATCAACTCGGCTCCCGAAACGGCTTTACACCGAATTTGCATCGCCTCCCGCACAATTGCCGTCACCTCCCCTCCTGATCCGTTTCACCGCCGACGTCGGGCACCAGCACCAGCACCCGCCCTTGCGAGCTCGACGACGCGCCCATCGGATAACTCCAGAATACCACACTGCGCCCATTCTCAAGCCGGCAGGCACGGCGTTCGCCGCAACGCTCCAGGGCATCCATCATGACCCCGCGCAGGCGCTCGGCCGCGGTGCAGCCGACCAGGGGCAGATCATTCCCGCCAAGCAGTTCGTTGGCCCTGTGGTTGGCCAGCGCGATCAGGCCATCCTCGCCCACACCGACCAGGCCGACCGGCATGTACTCGAATATTTCCTGCGACACCTGCAGCACGCTCACATTGCGCTGCGCTTCGCCAGTCTGCTGCTCCACGTGCTTTTCCAGCGCCTGCTTGGCCTGGCTCAGTTCCTCGTTGACCGCGGTCATTTCGTCGGTCAGGCGGCGGTTGTCCAGGAAAAGTTCATAGCGCTGGAACGCTTCCTTGATATTGGCGCGCAGCAAGTCGTCGTCCCACGGCTTGGTGAGGAACTTGTACACCGCCCCTTCGTTGATCGCATCGGTCACGCTGGCCAGCTCGGTATAGCCGGACAGCACCATGCGCACGGTATCGGGATAGATCCGCTTGACCCGGCGCAGGAATTCGATGCCGTTCATTTCCGGCATGCGCTGGTCGGAGACGATCACCCCGACCGGGTTCTCCGCCAAGAGGTCGAACGCGGCCGAGGCGGAGGTCGCCTTGAGGATGCGGTAGCCGTCGCGGCGCAGCAGCCGGGTCAGCGCCGTCAGGATGTTTTCCTCGTCGTCGAGCAACAGCAGCGTGCGCTGGCCGAGGGCGGCGACCTCGTCCTCCATTTCCAGGCTGCGCCGCTCCCGCAGCAGGATTTCAAACTCCTCGGCCGGCACCGGCTTGCTGAAGAAGAACCCCTGCATCTCGTCGCAGTGGCGCAAGCGCAAAAAGGAGCGCTGCTCCTCGGTTTCCACCCCCTCGGCGATCACCCGCAGCCGCATTTCGTGCGCCATCGAGATAATGGTCTTGGCGATGGCGGCATCGTCCGGATCGGTGGTGATATTACGCACGAACGACTGGTCGATTTTCAGCGTGTCGATCGGGAAGCGCTTGAGATAGCTCAGGCTGGAATAGCCGGTGCCGAAGTCGTCGATCGAGGATTTCACCCCCATCGCCTTGAACCGGGTCAGGGTTTCGATGGTCGCCTCGACGTTCTGCATCAGCAGGCTCTCGGTCAATTCCAGTTCGAGCAGGGCGGGGTCGAGGCCGGTTTCCTGAAGGATGCCAGCCACCAGCGCCACCAGATCCTGGTGCCTGAACTGCCGCGCGGAAAGGTTGACCGCAACGCACACCGGACGCAAGCCGGCGTCCTGCCATGCCTTGTTCTGCGCGCAGGCGGTGCGCAGCACCCATTCGCCCAGCGGCAGGATCAGGCCGGATTCTTCCGCCACCGGGATGAACTTGGCCGGCGGCACCATCCCCAGCTCGGGATGCCTCCAGCGCACCAGCGCCTCCATCCCGTTGATCTGGCCGGTGCGCAGATCGACCTGCGGCTGGTAGTAAACCATGAACTCGCCGCGCTCGATCGCGTGGCGCAGGTTGTTTTCCAGCACCAGCCGCTCCAGTGCCTTGACGTTCATCTCCGCGGTATAAAACTGGGAATTGTTGCGCCCCTGTTCCTTGGCCCGATACAGGGCGGAATCGGCGTTCTTCAGCAGCGTCGAGGTATCCTCGCCATCCTTGGGGTAGAGCGCGATGCCGATGCTGCACGTGATGTAGAGCTCGTGGCCGCCGATGGCGAAGGGATCGGCAAACGTCTTGATGATCTTCCGCGTCACGGTGGTGACGTCCTCTTCCGCCGCGATATCAGACAAAATCGCCACGAATTCGTCGCCGCCCTGGCGCGCCACGGTATCGCCCTCGCGCACGCAGCCGCTCAGGCGGACGGCGACCTGCTTGAGCAGCAAATCGCCGACATCGTGCCCCAGGCTGTCGTTGATGTTCTTGAAATAATCCAGGTCGATGAACATCGCCGCCAGCCCGCTCGAATGGCGCCGCGCATAAGTCAGCGCCTGGCCGAGGCGATCCTGCAGCAGGTTGCGGTTGGGCAGTTCGGTCAAGGTGTCGTAATTGGCCTGGCGCTCGAGCTGAGTGACGTAATTCTTGCGCTCGGACACGTCTCGTCCGGTGGAGACATAATAGCCGACCTCGCCCCGCGCATTGCGGATCGGCGTGATGGTCTTGTCTTCGTAATACAGTTCGCCGTTTTTCTTGCGGTTAATCAACTCGCCGCGAAACACCTCGCCGGCCAGCAATTTTCCCCACATTTCCTTGTAGAACCCTGCGCTCATCAGGCCGGAACTGAGCAGGCCGGATTTCCTGCCGATCGCTTCTTCCTCGCTATAGCCGCTCAGTGCCACGAAAGCCGGATTGACGTATTCGATGATGCTTTGGCTGTCGGCGATCATGACGCTGTCGCCGGCCTGCTCGATGGTGCTGGAAAGCAGATGCATCTGCATCTCGGTGTGCTTGCGCGCGGTGATATCCTCCAGCACGGCGACAAAGTGCGCGATGTCCCCGCCGGCGCCCTTGACCGCCGAAATGACCGCCGATTCCCAGAACAGCGGGCCGTCCTTCTTGCGATTGAGTATTTCGCCGCGCCATTCCCGGCCGGCCAACAGCGTTTCCCACATCTGCCGGTACTGCTCCGGCGGCGTGTGGCCGGACTTGAGCAGGCTCGGGTTGCGCCCCACCGCTTCCGCGGCGGAATAGCCGGTGGTTCTGGTGAAGGCGGAATTAACATACTCGATCGTGCCCTGCCGGTCGGTAATCAGCACCGAGCTGGCGATTTCCTCCATCGCCAGGGAAAGAATCCGCACTCCCTCTTCGGACTCCTTGCGTTGGGTGATGTCGTGGCAAGCGCCGAGATAGCCGGCAAAATTGCCGTCCTTATCCGCATACGGCGCGCCGTTGTCCGCGAGCCAGCAATAGGCGCCGTCCCGGCGGCGCAGGCGGTACTCCATCTCGAACGGTTCGCGCTTGCCGAATGCCTCGCGATAAATCTTGAGGCAGCGGTCGCGATCGTCCGGGTGCACGCCCTCGGCCCAGCCATCGCCCGATTCCTGTTCCTGCGTCCTGCCGGTGAAATCGAGCCAGGCCCGGTTGAAATAGTCGCACCGTCCATCCACGCCGGAGCGCCAGACCAGGACGGGCAGATGATGTAACATCCGGAGATAAAAATCCCGCGGACGGTTCAGGCTCGCCGGGTGCTGGGGCTGTTCGTCGCCCAAGGAGACCCCGGCCGATTCGGCGGCCTGCGGCTTGAAATTGTTTGCCATAAGACCTTGCTTCGCCTTCATCGCGGGGAATGCCCGCTCCTGATTGCGATTATGGGGAAGCGCCGGACTTCGCACAAGACAAAGCAAGTCCGGCGATTGCAGCCCGGCCGCCTGGCCCGAGGACAAGTGCGACCGGCTTCCCCGAATCGGGGCCGCCTCCTACGCAATCCCTTGTCCGGCGCAGCCGACGCATCGATCCTTACCGGCCAGCTTGGCCTGGTACATGCGCTGATCGGCGATCTCGACCAGCTGGCGCCAGCCCATGGCGGAATCGCGGACCCGTTCCGCCACGCCCCAACTGGCGGTCAGCGGCGTGCCGTCGGGACGCAGCCCGAGACCCAGTACACGCAGGCGCTCAATCAGGTTGGCCGCGGCATGGCTATCGTAACCGGGCAGGACGATGACGAATTCCTCGCCGCCCCAGCGCAACAGCATGTCGCCGCCGCGCAGGCTGCCGTTGACGGCGGCGGCGGCGATTTTCAGGCTGCGGTCGCCCGCGTCGTGGCCGAACTGGTCGTTGATGCGCTTGAAGTTGTCCAGGTCGATGAACACCACGGCCAGAGGCCCTTTGTTGCGGTCGGCGATGTGGAACTGGATATCGAGCAATTCCTCGCCGCTGGCACGGGTGAACGCGCCGGTAAGGGTGTCGTGGCTTGCCTGCCGGATCAGCGCCATCATGAAGCCGAGCTGGCTCATGCCCGACATCGACGCCACCGCCGTAATCAGCACCAGCAGCCAGAATGCCCCCAGGTGAGAGCTCCAGCTCAGCAGATCGAGCTGCAACAGGGCGACCAGCGCTTCGGCCAGCAGTACCGGCAGGGCAAAGGCCATGCCTTCGGCGATGGTCAGAGGGAACACGCTCAGACCCGCTACCATCACGAACGGCAGAAAGGCATAGCCCGCCGCGATGGCCGAGGCCGCGCCGTGCATCTGGAAATGGGACAGCAACGGATGGGAATAGATGAAGAACAGCGTCGGGATGCTGAACATCAGGGCCAGGGCGCGGTAGGCATCGGCCATCCGCGACGATTCGCGATAGGATATCGCCAGCACGCCGAACGCCAGGCTGGTGATGGCCCGCCCCGCACCCAGCAACGGCCATACCGGCCAGTCGAAAGCCAGCACGTCGATGATGATCCAGAGCGGGGTGAGCACGGCGAACAGGGCCGCCACCATGCGAACCCGCGAAATGATCATGACCGCGCGCTTGCGCGCCAGCAACGGAGGATGCCCGGCGGGCAGCAACAGGCAGCTCGCCTCGCTGCACGACAGGTCGGTGAGCACGCGCCCGACCATGCCCTGCATCCATAACTTCGGGGAAACCATGCTTCCGCCCTCCGATTCGATTTTTTATTTACCCTGAAAATCTCGGATCAAGGCACACAGATCACAGAGACCAGGCGGGTTTCCGAGAGTTTCCCCTCAACCCGGCGGGTGAGGGCGGCCATCTCCACCGCCGATTGATTTTTCTCTGTGAACTCTGCGCCCTCTGTGGCCAAATGCTTTTTATAGGTTTAGTTGCCGGTCTCGCCGAAGCGAACAGTTGTGTTCGCCCGGCAATCCCTACAAGGTGTCGTCGCGCGTGATGCCCCTACGCCGCAATATGCGTCGCAACAGCTTCAAGGCTTCCACCTGTATCTGGCGCACCCGCTCGCGGGTGAGATCGAGTGTCTCGGCCACCTCTTCCAGGGTGTGGATTTCGAAACCGTTCAGCCCGAAGCGGCGCGCGATCACGCTGCGCTGCTTGTCGCCCAGCTCGTCCAGCCAATGCCGCACATGCTCCTCGATCTCGGTCAGCTGGAGCAATTCGTCGGGCGGCAGATTGGTATCGTCGGCAATCGCGTCGCTCAAGGTGAGCGTCGGGTCGATATCCAGCGGCGTATCCAGGGAAGCGATGCGCTCGTTCAGATTCAGTGCATAACGCACGTCTTCGACCGATTTATCCAGCAGGTGGGCCACTTCCTCGGCGCTCGGCTCGCTGCCGCCGTGCGACTCGATGTGGCGAAACGCCTGCAGGCAGAGGTTCATTTCCCGGATCACATGCACCGGGATGCGAATGGTGCGCGACTGGTTCATGATGGCGCGCTCGACGTTCTGCCGTATCCACCAGGTTGCGTAGGTGGAAAAACGAAAACCGCGCTCCGGGTCGAATTTTTCCAGCGCGTGCATCAAGCCCAGGTTGCCTTCCTCGATCAGGTCGAGCAGCGCCATGCCGCGATTGGTGTAGTGTTTGGCGATATTCACCACCAGCCGCAAATTGCATTCGATCATGCGCTGGCGCGCGGCGAAATCCCCCTGCCGGGCCAAAGCCGCGAGCCGATGCTCCTCGTCGGCGCTCAGCAGGGCGTTGTGGCCAATTTCGTTGAGGTAGATCAGCGTGGGGTCGTGGCTCTCGTCGATGAAATCCTCGTCCGGCTCCTGCGGCGCATCGGCTCGTTCCTCCCCAAGCGAGAGGTCTCCTTCGCCGGGCAATTCGGTGTCTTCACTGTCGATGTCACGGTTCATGGATTTTTATCACCCGGCAAATATTTCATCGGATCCACCGGCTTGCCCAGCCGCCGAATCTCGAAGTGCAGCTTGACCTGGTCGGCGTCGGAATCGCCCATCTCGGCGATCTTCTGGCCCTTCGCGACGCTCTGGCCCTCCGCGACGAGAATTTGGCGGTTGTGCGCATAGGCGCTCAAATAGGTCTTGTTGTGCTTGACGATGACCAGCTTGCCGTAGCCGCGCAGGCTGCTGCCGCTATACACCACCTTGCCCGGCGCCGCCGCCAGCACGGGCTGGCCGCTTTTGCCGCCGATATCCACGCCCTTGGCGCTGGACGCTTCGTTGAACCCGGCGATCACCTTGCCTGCCGAGGGCCAGCCCCAATCCATCCGCTCGTCGTCCTCGGCCTGGGCGGCATCTTTCTTCTCGCCCTCGGCCGGCTGCGGCGCCTTTACTTCCGCAACAGCCGGCTTGACCGGCGCCGTTTCGGTTTTGGCCGGAAGCGTTTTCCCCGCCTGGTCGCCGCCGGACAGTTCAGCCCCGCCTTTGGCTCGCAGCGGTTCGGAGGTTCCATAAGGCCGCTTGACCGCCTTGGGCTCGGTCTTCAGCAGCGGATCCTCGCCGACCGGCCGGACTTCGACCGCGGGCGCGACTTTCAACGGAGTCGCCACGACCTGGCCGACCGGCGCCAGCTTCAGTTCCTGGCCGACGCGGATGGTGTAGGGCGCGCCGAGGTCGTTCCACTCGGCGATGTCCTTGTAGTCGTAGCCATGCTCCAGCGCGATGCCGTACAAGGTATCGCCCTTTTTCACCGTGTAGGCCTGGGGGCGCCAGTCCCCTTCCTTGGCCACCGGCTTGTCGGCGCGCGGCACGGCTTTTTTCGCCGACGGGGCGCGATCCACCACCGGGGCCGACGCCTGGTTCGAGGCGCATCCCGCCGCCAGCAGCGCGGCGGCGAGCGCCGCTAGCCCGACAATCCCGCGCCCGCTCACGCCAACCCCGGCAGCAACGGCACGAATTTCACCGCTTCGAGCGTCGTCTGCCGGTATTCCTGCGCCGTATGTTCGATCAGACAAAGCCGCTGCTCGCCGGTTCCAATCGGAAACACCATCCGCCCGCCCACCGCCAGCTGCGGCAGCAGCGCCTCCGGCACGTGGGTGGCGGCCGCGGTCATGATGATGCCGTCGAACGGGCCGAGTTCCTTCAGCCCGAGCGAGCCGTCGGCATGCTTGACCTTGACGTTGGCCGCGCGCAATTCGCGCAGGTGGCCGCGCGCCTTGGCCAGCAGCGGCGCGATGCGCTCGACCGAGTACACTTCCCGCGCCAGGCGCGCCAGCACGGCGGTCTGGTAGCCGCAGCCGGTGCCGATTTCCAGCACTTTCCCCAGGCTGCCGCCGCCGCGCAGCAGCTCGCTCATGCGGGCGACGGTATGGGGGTTGGAAATGGTCTGGCCGAAGCCGATCGGCAGGGAGCAGTCTTCATAGGCCCGGCTCGCCAGAGCCTCGTCGACGAAAATATGGCGCGGAATCGCGCCCATGGTTTCGAGCACCACCTCGTCCTTGATGCCCTGGCTGCGCAAGCGCTCCACCAGGCGCGCGCGGGTGCGCTGGGAAGTCATCCCGATGCCGCTGAGTTTTGCGCTCATTGCGGCAACCACTGTTTGATCGCGTCCATCTGGCCGTAATGGGTCAAATCGATCTGGAGCGGCGTGACCGAAACGACGCCGCGCGCCACGGCGCCGAAATCGGTGCCGGCGCCGGCGTCCTGCGCCGCCCCGGCCGCGCCCACCCAGTACACCGTTTCGCCGCGCGGATTGACCGTCTTCACCACCGGCTCGGCCTTGTGGCGCTTGCCGAGGCGGGTGATTTCCCGTCCTTGCAATTGATCGTAGGGCATGTCGGGCACATTGACGTTGAGCAGCATCGGCTGGGCGAAAGGGCGGGCCTGATGATGCCGGACGATCCCGGCGACGACCCGCGCGGCGGTGGAAAAATTGCCGCCCGCCTTACCCGCCAGCGAGACCGCGATGGAGGGGATGCCGAGCAGGAAGCCCTCGGTCGCCGCCGCCACCGTACCGGAATAAACCGTATCGTCGCCCATGTTGGCGCCGAGATTGATGCCGGAAATCACCATGTCCGGCAGTTCGCCCAGCATGCCGGTGACGGCCAGATGCACGCAGTCGGTCGGCGTGCCGTTGACGTAGTAGAAACCGTTGAGGGCTTGGCGCAGCAATAGCGGCCGGTCGAGGGTGAGCGAATTGCTGGCGCCGCTGCGGTCGCGCTCGGGCGCAACTACGGTGATATCGGCGAGAGAGGAAAGCGTTTCGGCAAGGCAGGCCAGACCGGGGGCGAAATAACCGTCATCGTTACTCAACAGAATCCGCATCGTTGAAATTTACGGTTGGCCAGTGGAAGTCTTGAAGCGCGGCATATCGCCACGCTTCAGTTGAAAATATGGTCGGGGCGAGAGGATTTGAACCTCCGACCACTTGCACCCCATGCAAGTACGCTACCAGGCTGCGCTACGCCCCGAAGGAAAACATTATAGCCGAAACCTTGGAGATCGGCTAGACGCGCAGCATTTCCAGCACGCTCTGGATTTCATGCCGCAGCAACGCCAGGTTCGCGCCGCTATCGGCATGCGCCGCGGAGTGCGCGGCCGCCGGCTGCGCCTCCCGCTCGCCGCCTTCTTCCAGGCGGTGGCGCGCCCCGCTGATGGTGAATCCCTGCTCATACAGCAGCTCGCGGATGCGCCGCACCAGCAGCACTTCGTGGTGCTGGTAATAGCGGCGGTTGCCGCGCCGTTTCACCGGCTTGAGCTGGGTGAATTCCTGCTCCCAATAGCGCAGCACGTGCGGCTTCACCCCGCACAACTCGCTCACCTCGCCGATGGTGAAATAGCGTTTCGCCGGAATCGGCGGCAAATCAGGCTTGTTTGCGGTTTCCGCCACTGTCGGCCTCTGCGGCATAGGAATTGTCCACCAGTGCCTTCAGCTTCTGGCTGGCATGAAAAGTCACCACGCGGCGCGCGGTGATCGGAATTTCTTCCCCGGTCTTCGGGTTGCGGCCGGGGCGTTCCGGCTTGTCGCGCAGCTCGAAATTGCCGAAACCGGACAGTTTCACGCCTTCCCCATTTTCCAGCGACAACCGAATCTCCTCGAAAAAGGATTCGACCATGTCCTTGGCTTCTCGTTTGTTCAACCCGACTTGTTCGAACAGCATGTCCGCAAGTTCAGCTTTTGTTAATGTCATCTTTGATCCTCAATTACGTAACTTCGCGTCAAAGCGGGCAGTTAGTATTTCAGCGAGCTGTGTGGTTATCGCTTCCACGGTTTCATCGGTCAGAGTCTGGCGAGTATCTTGCAACAACACCCGGAATGCAAGGCTTTTTTTACCTGAATCAATGCCTTTGCCGCGGTACACGTCGAACGGCGCCAGCTCGATCACGACCTCGGGCAAATTCTCGCGCATGGCGTCGAGCAGCGCTTCTACGTTGACACTCTCGTCCACGACGACGGCAATGTCGCGGCGGACCAGCGGGAACTTGGATATCCCGGAAAATGCCGGCACCCTGCCGCGCAGCAGCGCGGCCATGTCCAGCTCGAACAGCACCGGCGCGCCCGGCAACTCGTAGCCCTGGCGCCACTTCGGATGCAGCGTGCCGATCCAGCCGACGCATTCGCCGTCCAGCAAGACCTTGGCGCTCTGGCCGGGGTGCAAGGCGGGATGCGGGGCGGCCTCGAAACGGGGAACGGCGGGCCACAGCAGCGCTTCCACGTCCGCCTTGGCGTCATAGAAATCCACCGGGCGCGCCGGCTCGCCCCATTGCTCCGGAGCCGCCGCGCCGTAGCACAATGCGGCCATTTTTTCCGGCTGATGCTCTAGATCGCCCGCCGCATCCGGGAAGCAGCGCCCGGTTTCGAACAGGCGCACGCGTTCCTGCTTGCGATTCAGGTTGAAGCGCAAATTGTCGATCAGGCCGCCGAACAGGGTCGAGCGCATCACGCTCATCTGGGCGGAAATCGGATTTCTCAGCGGCAGGGGGCTGTCGTTGCCGGCCAGATCGCGTTCCCATGCGGCATCGACGAAGCTGTAATTGATCACTTCCTGGTAATCTCGCGCGGCCAGGATCGCACGCACGGCATCTCTCCCGCGCACCGCTTCGGGCCGGGGCAGCATCTCGAGGCGGCCGCTCGGCGCCAGCGCGGGGATGTCGTCGTAGCCGTGCAGCCGCGCCACTTCCTCGATCAGGTCGGCCTCGATCGCCAGATCGAAGCGGTAGCTCGGCGGCGTCACACGGAACTCGCCGTCATTTTCGCCAAATTCGAACCGCAGGCGGGTAAGCAAAGCCGCGATCTGCGCCGCGGTCAGCTCGATTCCGAGCACCTGGCCGACACGGGCCACGCGCAGGCCGATCGGCGCGCGCTGCGGCAGTTCGCCCTGCACTTCGCTGATTTCGCCGGCGCTGCCGCCGCAAATATCGATAACCAGACGCGTGGCGCGTTCCAGGCACATCCGCGTCGCCGCGAAATCGACGCCGCGCTCGAAGCGGTACGAAGAGTCGGTGGAAAGACCCAACCGGCGCCCCCTGCCGGCAATCGTGCCGGGGCTGAAAAACGCGCTTTCCAGGAAGATGTCCGTGGTGCCGTCCGACACCGCCGAACCGGCGCCGCCCATGATGCCGGCCAGAGCGATGGCGCCGCCATCGTCGGCGATCACCAGCATGTCGTCCTGCAACGCCACGGTCTGCTCGTTCAGCAAGACGATGCTTTCGTCCTTGCGGGCAAAGCGCACCTGCACGTCGCCGCTCAGTTTGGCCAGATCGAAGGCATGCAGCGGCTGCCCCATTTCCAGCAGCACATAGTTGGTAATGTCCACCACGGCACTGATCGGCCGGACCCCGCTGCGCTCCAGGCGCCGCTTCATCCAGTCGGGCGTGGCGGCCCGCGCGTTCACGCCGTCGATCACGCGCCCGCAATAGCGTGGGCACGCTTCAGGCGCGTCCACGCGCACATTCTTTCTTTGCGGGCTGGATGCCGCGACCGGGCTGATTTGCGGCAGGTTCAGCGCAGCACCGGTCAGCGCCGCCACGTCGCGGGCGATGCCGGCCACGCTCAGGCAATCGCTGCGATTGGGCGTGAGCTTGAGTTCGAACAACTGGTCGTCGAGATCGAAATACTCGCGGACATCCTGGCCAACCGGGGCGGAGTCGGGCAATTCGAGAATGCCTTCGCTCTCGGTCGCCAGGCCCAGTTCCTTTTCGGAACACATCATGCCGAAGGATTCCACGCCGCGAACCTTGGCGCGCTTGATGCCGAAGCCCGGCAATGCGGCGCCCACCAGCGCGCAGACGGACTTCAGTCCGGCCCGCGCGTTGGCCGCGCCGCAAACGATTTGCAGCGGCTCGGCCTGGCCGACGTCCACGCGCAACACTTGCAGACGGTCGGCATCGGGATGCTTCTCCGCGCTGAGAATCTGCGCGACGACGACCTGGCTGAAAGCCGGGGCCACCGCCTCCCGCGCCTCGACTTCGAGGCCCGCCATGGTCAGCAGATGGCCCAGCGCAGCGCTATCCAGGGCGGGGTTTGCGAATTGGCGCAGCCAGTTTTCGGAAAACTTCATGGTATGTCAGGAAAATTGTTTTAAGAATCGCAGATCGTTCTCGAAGAACAATCTCAGGTCGTTCACGCCGTAACGCAGCATGGCCAGGCGCTCCACCCCCAGACCGAAGGCGAAACCGCGGTATTGCTCGGCATCGACGCCCACGTGTTTCAGCACGTTGGGATGCACCATGCCGCAGCCGCCGATTTCCAGCCACTTCTCGCCCCAGCTCATGTCCATCTCGGCAGAGGGTTCGGTAAAGGGGAAAAACGAGGGGCGGAAACGCACCTGCAAATCGTCGCGCTCGAAGAATCGCTGCAAGAAATCCTGCACCACGCCCTTGAGATTGGCGAAGCTCACCTGCTCGTCCACCCAAAGCCCCTCGACCTGATGGAACATGGGTGAATGCGTGGCGTCGGAATCAACGCGGTAGACGCGCCCCGGCGCAATAATGCGTAGCGGCGGCTGCTTGTTCTGCATGTAACGCACCTGCACCGGCGAGGTGTGGGTGCGCAGCACGTGCTCGTCATCCACGTAAAAGGTGTCGTGCATGGCGCGCGCCGGGTGGTCCTCGGGGATGTTCAGCGCGGTGAAATTGTAAAAGTCGGTCTCGATTTCCGGGCCTTCGGCCACTTCAAAACCGATGGAACGGAACAGCTGCTCGATGCGCTGCAAGGTCAAGGTCACCGGATGCAGGCCACCCGTTCCCATGCCACGCCCAGGCAGAGTCACGTCCAGCGATTCCTGCGCCAGCTGCTGCTGCAATTGGCGCTCCTGGATGGCTTCGCGCCGTTCCTTCAACGCCTGCTCGATGCCGTCCTTGACCTGGTTGATGCGGGCGCCCGCCTCGCGGCGCTGTTCCGGCGCCATTTTTCCGAGCTGTTTGAGCTGCTCCGTGAGCACGCCGCTCTTGCCCAGATAGCGTGCCTTGGCCTGCTCCAGCTCGGCGGGGTTGTCGATGACGGCAAAGGCGGCCTGCGCCTCTGCCAGGATATCGTCAGGATTCTGCATGTATTTCTCGCGAAACCACTTCAAATAAAAAAAGGAGGCTTCTCAGCCTCCTTTTTCTTTAGCGCTGCTTAGAAGCTGTTTTAAAAATGTAGCGAGCGGCTGTGAGGTGGGGGAGGCCGGAGCGGAGGAACCGGAATGTACATGAAGTACATGAGGATTCCGAGCACCGCCCGACCCCGCATCGCGGCCGCGCAGTAATTTTTAAACAGCTTTAGGCTGCGAGGCGGGCTTTCACCTGCTCCACGATGTGGGCAAAAGCGGGCTTGTCGAACACAGCCAGATCGGCGAGCACCTTGCGGTCCACTTCGATCGCGGCTTTTTTCATGCCGTTCATGAACACGCTGTAGGTCAGGCCCAGCTCACGGGCGGCCGCGTTGATACGGACGATCCACAGGGCGCGGAACTGGCGCTTCTTCTGGCGGCGGTCGCGGTAGGCGTACTGGCCGGCTTTCATCACCGCCTGTTTGGCGATGCGGTAGACGTTCTTGCGGCGGCCGCGGAAGCCCTTGGCCTGTTCGAGAACCTTCTTGTGGCGCGCGCGCGCCGTTACACCACGTTTAACTCTTGGCATTTTTCAGTCTCCTTTAGGCGTAGGGCATCATGGCACGAACCGACTTCATGTCGCTCGCGCAAACCATCTCGGTACCACGCAGCTGACGCTTGC
The DNA here is from genome assembly GCA_023266195.1 of Sulfuricella sp. Classification (GTDB taxonomy): domain Bacteria; phylum Pseudomonadota; class Gammaproteobacteria; order Burkholderiales; family Sulfuricellaceae; genus Sulfuricella. The sequence continues at coordinate 366,940 of JAHFRP010000001.1, read as the reverse complement.
GCTTGGTGGTCTTCTTGGTCAGGATGTGACGCAGGTGGGAATGGCTGCGCTTGATGCCGCCACCGCCCAGAGACTTGAAGCGCTTTTTGGCGCCGCTCTTGGTTTTCATCTTAGGCATAACAACTCCTTTAGTTTTAACATGACGTCGGGCGTTTCCCGATGGGAAAACTTGACAGCCTCGATATCACTTGTATTTGGCGACCGGCTGATGCCGGTTGCCGAATTCCTACTTCTTCTTCGGCGAAAGCACCATCACCATCTGACGGCCTTCCATCTTGGGAAACTGTTCGACCGTGCCATGTTCGACCAGATCGGCTTCGACGCGCTTGAGCAGCCGCAAGCCGATTTCCTGGTGCGCCATCTCGCGGCCGCGGAAGCGCAGCGTGATCTTGGCCTTGTCGCCCTCGTCCAGGAAACGGATCAGGTTGCGCAGCTTGATCAGATAGTCGCCTTCGTCCGTACCCGGACGAAACTTCACTTCCTTGACCTGTATCTGCTTCTGCTTCAGTTTGGCTTCGTGCTGCTTCTTGCTTTCACGGTACTTGAACTTGCCGTAATCCATCAAGCGGCACACCGGCGGCTGGGCCTGCGGGGCGATCTCGACCAGATCGACTTCGGCCTCTTCCGCCATGCGCATGGCGGTCGCCAAATTCACGATCCCCAGCGGCTCGCCTTCCAAACCGACCAAACGGATTTCCGGCGCGTTGATCTCGCCGTTGATCCGTGACTCCTTATCCTGAGCGATAGCAAAACCTCCAAATCAAAAAAATTAAGCCGCGACGACCCTGTCGGCGACCTCGGCCCGAAAACGCTCGATCAATGCTGCGAGCGGCATCTGGCCTAGATCTTCGCCCTTTCGGGTACGCACGGCAACTTGCCCGGAAGCCACCTCTTTATCCCCCACGATCAGCAGGTAGGGCAGCCTCTGTAAACTATGTTCCCGAATTTTATAGGTTATTTTCTCATTTCTCAAGTCCGCATCGGCGCGCAGGCCGTTTTTCCTGAGTTCGGCCACCACCGTGCGCGCGTAATCCGCCTGCGCATCGGTGATGTTCATCACCACCATCTGCCGCGGCGCCAGCCACATCGGGAAGGCGCCGGCATGGTGCTCGATCAGAATGCCGATGAAGCGCTCCAGCGAGCCGAGAATGGCGCGATGCAGCATCACCGGCGTCTGCCTGGAGCTGTCCTCGGCGATGTAGGTGGCGTCCAGCCGGCCGGGCATGGAGAAATCGACCTGGATGGTGCCGCACTGCCAGACACGGTTGAGACAGTCGCGCAGCGAAAACTCGATCTTCGGCCCGTAGAACGCGCCCTCGCCCGGCTGCAAGTCGAATTCCAGGCCCTTGCGCTTCAGCGCGGTTTCCAGCGCGGCTTCGGCCTTATCCCACACCTCGTCCGAGCCGACGCGCTGCTCCGGCCGGGTGGACAGCTTGACCACGATGTCGGTGAAGCCGAATTCAGCATAGACCTTTTGCAGGAGGTCGATGAACGTCGCCACCTCGTCCTGGATCTGCGCTTCGGTGCAGAAAATATGGGCGTCGTCCTGGGTGAAATTGCGCACCCGCATGATGCCGGCGAGCGTACCGGACGGCTCGTTGCGATGGCACGAACCGAATTCGGCCAGGCGTAGCGGCAGGTCGCGGTAGCTCTTCAGACCCTGATTGAACACCTGGATATGGCACGGGCAATTCATCGGCTTGACCGCGTAGTCGCGGTTTTCCGAGTGCGTGGTGAACATCATCGCCTGGAACTTGTCCCAGTGGCCCGATTTCTCCCACAACGTGCGGTCCACCACCTGCGGCGTGCGGATTTCGTGATAGCCGTTGTCGCGGAACACGCCACGCATGTACTGCTCGACCGCCTGGTACAGCGTCCAGCCGTTGGGGTGCCAGAACACCATGCCCGGCGCCTCTTCCTGGGTATGGAACAGGTCCAGCAGCTTGCCGATCTTGCGGTGGTCGCGCTTTTCCGCCTCTTCCAGGCGGTGCAGGTAGGCTTCCTGATCTTCCTTCTTCGCCCAGGCGGTGCCGTACACCCGCGTCAGCATTTCGTTCTTCGAGTCGCCGCGCCAGTAGGCGCCGGCCACCTTCATCAGCTTGAACACCTTGAGCTTGGCCGTTGACGGCACATGCGGGCCGCGGCACAAGTCGGTGAAACCGCCCTGCTCATACAGCGACACGTCTTCGTCGCTGGGAATGGATTCGATGATCTGCGCCTTGTAGTGCTCGCCCAGATTCTTGAAGAACGTGATCGCCTCGGAGCGCGGCAGTACCTTGCGCTGGATTTTCAGGTCAGCCTTGACCAGTTCCGCCATCTTCTTTTCGATGGCCAGGAAGTCTTCCGGCGTAAACGGCCGCTTATAGGAAAAATCGTAGTAAAAGCCGTCGTCGATCACCGGCCCGATGGTGACCTGGGCTTCCGGGAACAGGGATTTGACGGCCTGCGCCAGAAGATGCGCAGTAGAGTGGCGAATCACTTCCAACCCTTCGGCATCCCGGTCGGTGATGATGGCCAGATCGGCGTCGGCCTCGATCACATGGGAAGTATCCACCAGCTTGCCATCGACCTTGCCGGCCAGCGCCGCGCGGGCAAGACCCGCGCCGATGCCGGCGGCCACTTCGGCTACCGTCACCGGCTGATCGAACTTACGCTCGGAACCATCGGGCAAGCGAACTACGGGCATTTGAATCCTACCAAAACAAAAGTGCGGCAAGAAGCCGCACTTAAGATAAGCTGGTAGGCGCGATTGGACTCGAACCAACGACCCCCACCATGTCAAGGTGATGCTCTAACCAGCTGAGCTACGCGCCTAAAGAAATCGAATTCTAACCCAATTCTCGCCAAGATTCAAATGGCACTTGCCGGACGGCCGGATCCTGGCGGTAAAACGCGCCGAGCTGGCGGTAGACCGCAGGGTATTCCCGTTGTAATACATACGGAATTTCGAAGAACGCCTCGCTCATCACGGCGAAAAATTCCGCCGGACTTTCCGCCGCGTAGGGGTCGATCGGCGTATCCGCACTGGAATCGGCCCTGGCGCAAAAATCCTCGTAGGCGGCGGTGAAATCCCGCGTCCAGGCGGCGCGATCCATGCCCGCGTGCAGCGGCGGGTAACCGTCCGGCGCGCCGTTCAGCATATCCAGCTTGTGGGCGAGTTCATGGATCACGACGTTGACGCCATCGCGCTCGCCGGACTGCTCCACGTCGGCGCCGGACAGGATGACCGGCCCGCGCTGCCAGGATTCGCCGATCATTGGGTCGCGCGTGCGATGCACCACGCCGGCTTCGTCCATGTATTCGTGCTCCGGCACGAACTCGTCGGGATAGACGATCACCGCCACCCAGCCCGCGTACCACTCCAGGCCGAGATTGAGAATCGGCAGGCAGCCCTGGGCGGCGATCTTCAGGCGCAGCGCTTCGCTCAACGCATATCCGTCCGCCGCGACGACTTCCTTATCGTGCAGGAACAGCACCGCCAGTTCGCGCAGCCGCGCCAGCTCCTCCGCCGAGAGGCCGCGCAGCAGCGGCAGGGCCGCGACGGCCGCGCGCCACGCATTTTCCGGCAGCGCGTGGCGTTGCAGGATGCGCCTCCTGCGCCAGAGCCTAAGAGCTCGCAGCATCCGAAAAATCCTCTTGAATTCGCACCATGGGCGGCTATATTTAAAAAATATGCTGAAAAATATAAGAACCCGATAAATACCAGTCAGATGGAGGTGTCCAAATGCAACGTTTGTTCATCCAGACCGAAGCGATGTTGTACGAATTCCGCAAACACATTCCCACCGACTGCATGACCGCCAAGTCCATCGACCGCAACGATCCCTGGGAGCGGGTGGCCCGGTTCGCCAAGGACGACGGCTTCATGGAAATATCCGAACGTCTGGAAAGATCGAAAGCCGAGCTGCTGGAGCATATCCACTAAGAAACACGGATCAAGTCCAACGCCGTCATTCCGGTGAAATCCGGAATCCAGGTTTCTCAATGGGCTGCTGGATACCGGCTTTCGCCGGCATGACGAACCCAGCGCTTATTCAGCGCTCCCCTAAGAGTCTATTTCAGTAGATTTCATACTCCGCACCGGTTCGCCGCGCCCGATTACTGACCAAGCCTCCGCACCCAAGCCACGCCGGGCACTTCCTGGATCAGCGCCAGCAGCCGGCTCAGCTGGCCGAGGTCGGCGATCTGCACGGTGAAGCGCATCCCCGCCTGGAGCCCGCGGCTCAAGGTGCTGACGGCCGTGACATTGATCTTTTCGCGGGTGAATACATCTGAAATATCGCGCAGCAGCCCCTGCCGGTCGTTCGCCTCGACCTCGATATCCACGTCGTAGTGGCCGCCGCTTTTCGCTCCCCAGCTGGCGTCGAGCAGGCGGTCGCGCCGGCTCTCGTCGAAATGCAGGATATTGGGGCAATCCTTGCGGTGGATCGCCACTCCCCGCCCGCGCGTGACGAAGCCGACGATGGGGTCCGGCGGCACCGGCTTGCAGCATTTGGCGATGGAGGTGAGCAAACCGCCTTCGCCATAGATCAGCACGCCGGATGAAGATGGGCCGAGGCCGGCGCGCGGCGTCGGCAGATGCCATTCCTCTTCCGCCTTTTCCTTCAGCGCGACTTCTTCCTGCGCCGCCGCGACCACCTGGCGCGCGGTGATGTCGCCGCGGCCGATGGCGGCGAGCAAATCCTCCGGCTTGGCGAAGCGGTTTTTCTGCGCCAGGGTTTCCAGGTTGGGCAGCGGCAGGCCCAGGCGGTGGGTTTCCTTTTCCAGCGCCTCGCGCCCCTGGGCGACGTTTCCCTCGTAATGCTGATGCTTGAACCAGTGGCGGATTTTCGCCTTGGCGCGCGAAGTCCTGACGTAGCCCAGGCCGGGGTTGAGCCAGTCGCGCGAAGGCCCGCCCTGCTTCACGGTGATGATTTCGACGCGCTGGCCGTTCTGCAAAGGATAGGTAAGCGGCACGATATTGCCGTCCACCTTGGCGCCGCGGCAGCGGTCGCCCAGGTCGGTGTGCACGTGATAGGCGAAATCGATCGGCGTGGCGCCCTTGGGCAGCGCCACTACCTTGCCCTGCGGGGTAAGGATGTAGACCGTGTCCTGGAACAGCCCGATCTTGAACTGCTCCATCAATTCGCCGGCGTCGTGGACATCCTCTTTCCATTCCATGATCTGGCGCAGCCAGGCGATTTTTTCCTCGAACCCCGCGTCCTGCCTGCCGCCTTCCTTGTAGCGCCAGTGCGCCGCCACGCCCAGCTCGGCGTGGTTGTGCATGTCGTGGGTGCGGATCTGCACTTCCAGCGCCTTGCCTTCGGGGCCGATCACGGCGGTGTGGAGCGAGCGGTAGTCGTTGCCCTTGGGGTGCGAAATGTAATCGTCGAACTCGCCCGGAATCGGCTGCCACAGCCCATGCACAACGCCCAGCGCGGTGTAGCAGTCTTTGAGGTCGTTCACCAGCACCCGCACCGCGCGCACGTCGTAGACCTCGGAAAAATCCACGCCCTTGCGCTTCATTTTCTTGTAGATGCTGTAGATATGCTTGGGGCGGCCGGACACTTCGCCCACGACGCCGTTTTTCCCCAGCTCCCGGCGCAAATGCTCGCGCACGTCGGCGATGTACTGTTCGCGGCCGAGGCGCTTCTCGTCGAGCAGTTTGGCGATTTTCTTGTACAGGTCGGGTTCGAGGTAGCGGAACGACAGGTCTTCCAGCTCCCACTTCACCTGCCACACGCCGAGCCGGTTCGCCAGCGGCGCGAAAATATCGCGCACCTCGCGCGCCACCGGGCGGCGCAGCTCGTCGTCGGCATGCGCCAGCTCGCGCATCGCCTGGGTGCGCTCGGCCAGCTTGATCAGCACCACCCGGATATCCTCCACCATCGCCAGCAGCATCTTGCGCAGCGATTCGATATGGGCGCCCTGTTCGCGCTTGTCGCCGCCTTCCGGCGCGGCGTATTCGCGGATCTGGTCCATCCGCGCGACGCCGTCCACCAGGCCGGCGATGCCCGCGCCGAACGATTCCGTAAGTTTCACCGCCCAGTCCGGATCGCGGTCGGGCAACCCTTGCAGGATGGCGGCGGCAAGGCTCCCGTAGTCCATACGCTGATGCGCCAGGATGGCCGCGGTGCCCAGCGCATGCTCCAGCACCGCCGGCTCTCCGGCATAAGCCGCCTGGGCAAGCGCGCAGGCGCGCAGGATCGCCTCCTGCTCCGGCGGACGGAATTCGGCGGCGAGCGCGTCCAGCCAGGCGCGGAAATCGGCCTGGCCGCTGCCGGCCGGCAAAGTGTGGGAAGTGTGGACGGAAACCATGAACGGAATGATAGCAGATCGTTAATTCTGACTTTGCCAGTAGCGCAAATGTTCCTCGCGCCAGGTTTGCAGCTCCTTCCCGCCCGGCCCAAAATCCAGCAATACGGCACCATCCCGGTCTGAGCGGTAAAGCCGGCTGCCCAGCGCGCGGTAGCGCGCCACCACTTCCGGCCTGGGGTGGCCGAAGCGGTTGCGGTAGCCGGCGGTGAAAACGACAATTTCGGGATCGACCTGACGGATAAAATCTTCGGTGGAAGACGTCTTGCTGCCGTGGTGCGGCGCCACCAGCAGGTTGGCGGGCAAGGCGCCGGGGCGGCGCGCCAGGATCTCCGCCTCGGATTCCTTCTCGATGTCGGCCGGCAACAGCGCGCTGCCATAGGGCGAGGTGATTTTGAGCGTGCAGCCGCGCGCATTGTTTTTGAGGCGTTCGTCGGCATAGCTTTCCCAGGCGGGGTGCAGGACTTCGAAGCGCACCCCGTCCCAGTCCCAGGCTTGCCCGGCGAAGCAGCGCAACGCCTGGCGGGCGTGGGGCGCGATCGAACTGGCGGCGGGCAGCGAGGAAGCGAGCCAGCCGACCGGCACCGCGTCCAGCACGGAAATCGCGCCGCCGCTGTGGTCGCTGTCGTCGTGGCTGACGATAAGGCCGTCGAGGCGCTTGATGCCGGCCGCGCGCAGATAGGGCACCACGATGCGGCTGCCGCTATCGGCGTCGGCGGTGAAGCCCGGCCCGGTGTCGAACAGGAGTGCATGGCTGCGGGTCTGCACCACCACCGCCAGCCCTTGCCCCACGTCCAGCACGGCGAGCCGCAATTCGCCCGGGCCGGGTGGCGGCGGCACGACCAGGAACATCGGCGCCAATCCCGCCGCCCCCAGCCAGCGCGCCGGAAAGCCGCGCGGCAGCAATAGCCAGAGGATGCCGAATCCGGCCGCCAGCACCGTCCACACCGGCGGCGCGTGCTGCTGCCACACCGCGTCCGGCAGCCGGCTCAGCCATTCCAGCGCGGCCATGCACCACGCCATCGCCTGATGCGCCAGCAGCAACAAAAAATCCAGCGGCAGCACAGTCCCGGCCAGGGTCAGGGGCGTGACCACCAGGCTGATGGCGGGGATGGCGAAGGCATTGGCGAGCGGCGAAACCAGGGAGACCTGCTGGAACATCAGCAGCAGGGCAGGCACCAGCCCGAGCGTGACCGCCCACTGCACGCTGGCCCATTCGCGCAACCAATGGGGCCGGCCGATGCGGCCCACGCCGACATACATGATCACCCCCACCGCGCCGAACGACAGCCAGAAACCGGGCTCGAACACCGCCCACGGATCGGCCACGGCCACCGCCAGCAAGGCGAGCGCCAGCACCGTCGAGGCGGAACCGGCGCGCCCAAGCCACAACGCCGCGGCCACCACCGACAGCATGTACAGGGTGCGCTGGGTCGGCACGCTGTAGCCCGCCAGCAGCGCGTAGCCCAGCGCCGTCAGCGCACCCGCCACCACGGCGGCCTTGCGCGCCGGCAGGCGCAGGGCCAGCGCCGGACTGCGCCGCCACAAGCCATACACCAGCGCGAAGCCGAGGCCGGCGATCATGGTGACATGGACGCCGCTGATGCTGACCAGATGATTGACGCCGGTACGCAGGAACACCCGCCACTGGTCCGGCGAAATCGCGTTCTGCTCGCCCACCGCCAGCGCCTTGAGCACGCCGAGATAGGGCCGCTCGCCCAGCACGGCCTGGAGGCGCTGCGCCGCCTTCTCGCGCAGCATTTCAACCATATAGCCGGGTTGGTAGACCCGCTCCGCCAGGCGGCGGTTGCCTGTGTCCTGGTAGACGTAACCGGTGGCGCGGATGTTGCGCTCCAGCAACCATGCTTCGTAATCGAAACCATGCGGATTGGCGTTGCCGTGCGGGCGCTTGAGCCGCACCGTCAGTTGCCAGCGTTCGCCGGCGTGATATTCGGCTGGAGCGGCTGCGGCCGCCTTCTTGCCGAAACCGTTGTTGTAAGCGCTGAGCTGGATGTGGTGCGGCACCACGGCGTTGAGGTTTTTGACGCGCTCGACATCGAACTCGAAACGCGTGCCGCGCTCATTGGCGACGGGCAAGCTGGACACCACGCCGACGAGCTGGATATCGCGCCCTTCCCAGGCGGGCGGCAAAGCATCGGCCAGGCGCAACTGGGCCATGATCGCGGCCCAGAAGAAACCCAGTCCCAGGAAAAGGATTTTGGCCGCTCCCTCACGCGGCAGAGCGGGAAGAGATCGGCTCAGCAGCCACGCCAGCGGCAGCAGGCCGGCCCCGGCGAGATTGGGCAGCGCCGCCTGCTGTTGCAGCAGCCAGATGCCGATGACGAAGGCGAGAATGTTGCTGCGCACAAAATGGCCCAAGCGAATGCAATGCCATCATCATACCGCAAAATATAAACGACAAAGCCTCCAATTTTCCGGAGGCTTCGTTTCTCCAATCTGCGCGCTCCACGCCAGCAGTGGCGTAGGTTGGGCACCCCGTGCCCAACAAATCCCATTGAACCGACGGGAACGGGGTGCCGACCTACGAACCCAACCAGACGTAGGATGCGGTGAGCCAGGCGAACCGCATCAATCGCGAACGATGCGGTTCATTCTTCACCGCATCCTACGCATCTCCGCATCGATGGGGGCTTGTTGGTTGGAAAGCTGGTAGCTTGTAGCTTGTAGCGGGTAGCTGGGAGCTACAAGCTACGGGCTACCAGCTACAAGCTACAAGCTTAAAATCCCATCCACCAGATGCAATACGCGCTGGGTTCTGGCCGCCAGTTCCGGGTCGTGGGTGACGATGACGAAGCTGGTGCCCAACTCCCGGTTGAGCTCCAGCATCAGGTCGAACACGCCCTCGGCGGTGTGGCGGTCGAGGTTGCCGGTCGGCTCGTCGGCCAGGACGCAGGCTGGGCGCGTCACCAGGGCGCGCGCCACGGCGGCGCGCTGGCGTTCGCCGCCGGACAGCTCGCCCGGCGTGTGGGACAGGCGGTGGCCCAGGCCGACCTGCTTGAGCATTTCCGTCGCCGCCGCATAGGCGTCTTGCCGCTTCATGCGGCGGATCAGGAGCGGCATGGCGACGTTTTCCAACGCGGAGAATTCCGGCAGCAGGTGGTGAAACTGGTAGACGAAGCCGAGGCTTTCGTTGCGTAGCCGGCTGCGCTCGGCCTCGCCCAGATCCCGGACATTGCGGCCCATGATGGCGACCTCGCCGGAAGTGGCCGCATCCAGCCCACCCAGCAAGTGCAGCAGCGTGCTTTTGCCGGAACCGGAGGCGCCGACGATGGCCACCCGCTCGCCCTGCGCGATCTCGAAATCGACGCCGACCAGGACGGGGACTTCGACCTTGCCCTGGCGGAAGGTTTTGCAGAGATTGGTGCAGGAAAGGACGGGGGTGTCAGGAGTGAAGTGTGAGGAGCGAGGAGTAAAAACTCCCGCCGCACCGCTGTTGACCTCACTCCTCACTCCCATCTCCTCGCTCCTCACTCCTGATTCATCACTCATATCTCAGCGCCTCCGCCGGAGCCCTCATAGGGTCCAAGGAATCTTTCTCCATTGAAATGAATGAGATGGGATGGCGCTTCTGCGACCCACACCTCGGTTTCCCAGGCAATTTCGCCGAGGTAACGAGCCATCAGCCCGCGGGAGGGAAACGCCGTCACATAAACCAGGCCCGCGGTGGAAGCGGCAAACAGCCGGGCCGGTTCATCATGACGTTTGCCGTCAACGGGTCCGTGACTGGTAACGGACTCGACCAATATCAACCAATTCCGGTCCGGGCTATAAATCACCACATCGGGCATCTTGCCGTGGAAATTGACGGTCACTCCCAAACGGGCCAGCAAATCCACATCGAAATAGCCCCACTTGTCGCCGGTATCCCCGGCATAGATCAAGACACCGCCCGGTACGAAACGCGTACCGAAACTTTCGACAATCGCCTTGATCAGTTCGCTGTGTTTGCCGGGACTCAATTGAATTTCGGCGCCGGGCGCAATCGTGACCGGAACTTGGTTCGAATCCCGCTCTTTGGCATACTTGGCGATCAGCGTTTGGCGGGTCGAAAGATAGGCTGCCAGTTGCTTCACCCATGCCTTGGTGCCGAACGTCCGCAGCAAGGCGAGAGCCTCAGGTTCTATCCGATAGACGAACTGCGGGCTGTTGACGGGACGCGACGGCTTGTCCGGATTGGGAATCGCCAACCCGGCGGCGACAAACTGGTGTACCGTCTGGCGGCGGAACGTCTCCCGCGTATTTGGCTTGTAAACCGCGCCATAGCGGTCACGGCTGAATTCCATCATCGGCGTGATGCCGATCAGCGGGTTATCGGCTTGCCGCCAGGATTTACCAGGCGTCAGATTCACCAGGGCCAGCAGGCAAAGTGCGGAACGCTCGTTTTGCTGCGCACGCGGGAAACCGAGTGCAATGAGAATCTCCAGCGCGGAATCGATGTTCTTGTGGCGGCTCATGCGATGCTTTCCAGTTTTACATCTATCCGCTCCAGCGACAGTTCGCCCTGCTCCCTGGCCCAGCGGCCCAGCGCGGTCAGCGCATCGCGGCTAGGGTATTTCATCAGCCGCAAGTCGGTGGCATTGACCTGGGTATGCCCGCTGAATCGACGGAAACTTTCGTCCACCACAGTGGAATTCAGGAACACCGCCAAGCCACGCGCCAGGTCTTCCGGCAAGCCGCTTTTGCATTGATGGAAAACATTCAGGTGGTTTTCGAAACCCAACAGCGGCTTGTCGAACATCTCCGGGCAAACCACGGCCGCCACGATACGGCGCCTTTCCTCTTTGGACGAGAAGCGCCGCACCACGGCATAGAAGCCATTTGGGTACAGCCACTTGTCGGTTTCCGGGTAGCGCATCAGTGCGTTGGGTTTCTTTATCTCCGGCTTCGGCCATTCGATGGATAGTCCGGTAAAGTGCGCGGGATAAAGCAGGGGAACGCTCCCCGGCTCCGGCATGCTGCGCACATACGCTCGTAAGCGGAAATCGACGACCGGGCCGGTGGATACCTCTATGCCGATATCCGCGAGCGAGTAGCGAAAAGGCGGGGAAGACTCCATGATGTTGCGCGCCGACGAAGTCGGGATGTGAATGAAACCCTCGGCGTCACTGGGAAAGACGATTCGATCGAAAGGATAAACGTGGGCCGCGTAGTCGGCAAATCGGTCATCGACCGAGGTGGATACCGTCACATCCCCCTGATTGCCACCGCGTTCGAGCAGAATAATGACGTTTTCCTGCAACACCTTATCATCCTTGAAGGCCTTGTCGCGCGAAGCAAACAGGTGCATGTGCCGGATTGCCGCACGCGTAAGAATGAACTCGCGGAATGGCCGGTAATAGGGGCCGTTGCAAAAGCTGCGGGGAATGATGGCGACAAGCTGGCCGCCGGGCTCCATCAGCGCCACGGCCAGCGCGACAAAGGCGGAATACAGATTGACGGTCTCGATGCCGGCTTGGCGCAATAAAAGCCGATGGCGCGAACGGCTGGCAATTTTCTTGTATGGAGGATTGAGGATGGCGAAGTTAAATCTTTTCGCCATGCCGAACTGGATTTGATTAACCGCGCTTTCAATAAAATCGTCCCGAATTATATTGGCATCGAACTTTATCCCCGCATCCGAAAACGGCTTCCGACATGCCTCGATTTCCCTGGAAAGATAAGATGCCAGTAGATCGTCTACCTCATACAGCGTGGCCGAGACGTCGGATAACCGCTGTTTGGATTTTCTCACCGCTTCCAGAAAGGCGACGGTCAGCGAGCCGACCCCGGCGCCGGCATCGAGAAGCCGGATGGATGAGCAACCGGACAGATCAAAAAGTCCCGCCATGAAGTCCGCAGTACTGCGGGGTGTCATGAACTGACCGTAATCCGCCTGCCTGCCGGGACCAAGTCGAGCTGACGCCTCAAGGCGAGCAGTCTCGATTCGCGGTTGGCAAAGTCGCGCGGGTTCGTGGGGAGCGAGGCACGAGGGGCGAGGCGAAACCCCACCACGCCGCGCCCCCACCCCCTCACCCGGCTTCTCACTCATATCTCAGCGCCTCCGCCGGGTTGGTCCTGGACGCTCGCCAGCTCGGGTAGAGCGTCGCCAGCAGGGTGAGCACGAACGACACCGCCGCAATCACGGTCACATCCCCGCTTTGCAGGTCGGATGGCAGCTCGCTGATGTAGTACACGTCCTTGGCCAGGAAATGCACGCCGAACACGCGTTCGATGGCCGGGACCACCACGTCGATGTTGAGCGCCAGCAGGACGCCGCCGACTACGCCGATCAGCGTGCCGATGACGCCGATCAGGGTGCCCTGGACGATGAATATTTTCATGATGCTGGCCGGCGATGCGCCCAGCGTGCGCAGGATGGCGATGTCGGCCTGCTTGTCGGTGACCGCCATGACCAGGGTGGAAACGATGTTGAACGCCGCCACCGCCACGATCAGGAGCAGGATGATGAACATCACGTTCTTCTCGATCTGGATGGCGCGGAAGAAGTTGGCGTGCTGGCGCGTCCAGTCGCTGATGGTGATATCGTCGCCGAAGCTCGCGGACAATTCGCGCGCCACCTGTGCCGCGCGGTTCATGTCCTTGAGCTTGAGCCGCACGCCGGAAACGCGGTCGCCCATGCTGTAGAGCTTGGCGGCGTCGTCGATATTGACCAGCGCCAGTCCGGCGTCGTATTCGTACATGCCGGCCTCGAAAATTCCCACCACGGTGAACTGCTTGACTCGCGGCATGATGCCGGCCGGCGTGACTCGGCCCTGAGGCGCGAGCACCACCACCTTGTCGCCGGCCGACACGCCCAGGGTGCGCGCCAGCTCGGCGCCCAGCACGATGCCGAACTCGCCCGCGCGCAGGGTTTCCAGGCTGCCGACCTTCATCTTGCCGGCCAGGTCCGACACTTCCGTTTCGCGCCCCGGCAGGATGCCTTGCACCATCGCGCCCTGCACCGTCTGGCCGTTGGACAGCAGCCCCTGCGCCGTGATGTAGGGCGCCGTGCCGATCACCTCGGGATGCTTCGCCGCCAGCGCCGCGACGCCTTGCCAAGCGGCCAGGGTGTTGTTGTCGCCGCTGATCTGGACATGCGCCGCCACGCCCAGGATGCGAGTGCGCAGCTCCTTCTGGAAACCGTTCATCACGGACAGGACCACGATCAGCGCGGCCACGCCCAGCGCAATGCCCGCCATGGAAACCAGGGAGATGAAGGAAATGAAGTGGTTGCGCCGCTTGGCGCGGGTGTAGCGCAGGCCGACAAAAAGCTCGAATGGTTGCACGGGGAATCTGGGCTTGGGAAAAGCGCTAGTTTGCCAGTTAAGTTTTCGGTTGTCATTCGACGAGGGCGCAGCCGTGCATGTCGGGCTGTACCCGCAAGGAGCATCTCCGCCGCGCTTGAGCCGACCTGCTCCTAATTTCCCGCCAGATGCAGATCGTCGCGGCCTTTCTGCTTGGCGGAATACATCGCTTGGTCCGCCTTCTTGACCAGCGCGCCGGGATCGTCGCCGTCTTTCGGGAACAGGCTGATGCCGATGCTGGCGGTGACGCCGATCTGGCGCCCCGCCATCGCGAGCGGCATCTTGAGGGCCTTGACCACCTTCTCGGCGAACAGCACCGCATTGCGTGTCGATTTGATTTTGGGCAGGAGCAGGACGAACTCGTCGCCACCGAAGCGGGAAAGCGTATCCCCCTGGCGGATGCATTTCTGCAGCCGGGTGGCGACCTCCTGCAGCAGCAGGTCGCCGCCGTCATGGCCGAAGGTGTCGTTGATTTCCTTGAAATGATCGAGGTCGAGGAACATCACCGCCAGCATTTCCCTCTCGCGCCGCGCCTGGAGCAGCGCCATGGTAAGCCGGTCATGGAACAGCCGGCGGTTGGGCAGGCCGGTCAGGGCGTCGTGGTAGGCCTGGTGCCGGACGTTCTCTTCATGCTTCTTGCGTTCGGTGATGTCGAAAAAAACCGAAACATAATGGGTAATCCGGCCCTTGTCGTTCTTTACCGCGGAAATGGTCTGCCACATCAGAAAGGTGTTGCCGGACTTGGCGGTGTTCCAGATTTCCCCCTTCCACTGGCCGACGGTGAGCAGTTCGTCCCACAGGTTCCGGTAGAATTCCCGGTTGTGGAAGCCGGAGCCCAGCATGCGGGGATTCTTGCCCAGCACTTCCGCCTCGGTGTAGCCGGTAACGGCGGTGAACGCCGGGTTGACCGAGAGGATGTTCGCATCGGCATCCGTCACCGCCACCCCTTCGAGGGCGTTGTCGAATACCTTGGCGGCCAAGCGGAGTTTTTCTTCCGCCAATACGGCCTGCCGCTCCAGCCGGCCGATGCGCAAAGCATTGCGCAGCGCCTGGCCGAGGCTTTCGGGCGACAGCCGCGCCTTGCTCAGGTAGTCGGTCGCGCCCGCGCGCATCAGCTCGACGGCGAGGTGTTCGTCGCCCTGGCCGGTAAGCATCACCACCGGCGTAAGGTTTCCCGCGGCGCGCAACTGGCGCAGCACGTCCAGCCCGGTGGCCCTGCCCAGCATGTAGTCGAGGAGGATGACGTCCACCTCCTCGGCTTGAATCCGCTCCAGCAACTCGCCCGGCCGGCTCAGCGCGGCCAGTTCGATGTCGTACTGCGGCAGCATTTCGAGATTGCGGCGCAACAGCTCGATATCGCCTTCGTCATCGTCCAGCGCCATCACGCGCAAGCGGGATGTTCCCATATCAATCCTCCAGGGAAGGCAGCCTGACCACCTCGAACCAGTAGGTTTCCAGCGCGTGCACCAGCTTCATGATCTGCTCGACGGTAACGGGCTTGACCACATAGGAATTGGCGCCGGCATCGTAGCTCTGCGCGACGTCCCTTTCCTGCTGCGAGGTGGTCAATATCACCACGGGGATGCGGCGAAATTTCGGATCCGCCTTGATGCGAGACAAGAATTGCCGCCCGTCGAGCCGGGGCAGGTTCAAGTCCAGCAGGATCAGGTCCGGCAGCGGATAATCCGCGGGCTCGGCATAGCGGCCGCGGCGATAAAGGTAATCGAGCGCCTCTTCGCCGTCCCTCGCCACATAGAGATCTTTTTTGACGTTGCCGCTCAATAGCGCGCGCCGGATCAGCTCCTGATCCCCGGCTTCGTCCTCCACCAACAAAATCGCCGCTGCACGATCTCTTTTCATCATTTCCGCCGCAACCGTGTTAACGTAAAAATATCAGAAAAACCACGCTATCGGGAGGCTTTTTCCCTCGCCGGCAAAGCAAACTTGAAATGCGCCCCCCAGCCCTCCTCGGATTCGACCCAGATGCGCCCGTGGTGGCGCTCCATCACCTTGCGGCACACCGCCAGGCCGATGCCGGAGCCCTCGTATTCGCCCCGGCCGTGCAGGCGCTTGAACGGCTGGAAAATCTGCTGCGCGTATTCGGGCTTGATGCCGATGCCGTTGTCTTTCACCCCGAATACCCATTCCTCGCCCGAGCGCTCGGCGGTCAAATGGATATGGGGCGGCGCGGCGCCGACGAACTTGAGCGCGTTGCCGATCAGGTTCTGGTAAAGCTGCGCCAGCAGGGTCGGATCGCCCCACGCCTGCGGCAACGGGTCGCGCACGATTTCGGCGCCGGTCTCCTCGATGCGCAGCGCCAGCGCGTCCAGCGCACGATCCGCCGCATCGTCCAGTTCGACCCATTCCCGCACCATCGAGGTTTTGCTGGTGCGCGACAGCATCAGCAAATCCTGCACCAGCGACTGCATGCGGCTGGCCGCGTCGGTGATGAACTCGACATCCTTGGCCGCGCGCGGCGGCAGATCCACGCCCAGGTCGCGCCGCAGCCAATCGCTGAAAGCGATCATCTTGCGCAGCGGCTCCTGCAAATCGTGGCTGGCGACATAGGTGAACTCGTCAAGCTCGGCGTTGATGCGCGCCAGTTCGGCGACATGGCGCTTCAGTTCCTCCTCGGCCCGCTTGCGCTGGGTAATATCCCGCGCGGTGCCCACCGTGCCGACCGCTTGGCCGGTCTCGTCGAAGATCGGCGACTTGATGGTTTCGATCCAGCCGCGCACGCCGTCCTTGCCCTCGAACGGCTCTTCGATGCGCTTTTGCTTGCCGCTGGCCATGATCGCCAGGTCGTCGGCGCGGTAAAGCCGGGCAATTTCCGCCGGCCAGAAATCCAGGTCGGTCTTGCCCGCCACGCCTTCCGCCGCGACACCACACGCCTTGCTGACCGCCTCGTTCATCAGGATATAGCGACTATCCTTGTCCTTGAACCAGGCCATGTCCGGCAGGTTGTCGAGAAACGCCTTCTGCTGGCGCTCGGCCCTGGCCAGCGCCGCCTCGGTGGCCTTGCGCCGGGTGATGTCCTGGAACGACAGTACCGCGCCGGTGATCTCCCCGTCCTCGAAAATCGGTGCGATCACCAGGGAAACCGGCAATTCCTCTCCGTCCGTGCGCAAAAAACGCCAGTCGTCGGTCTGGAAAGTTTCGCCGTTGACGATCACGCGGTTCATGGGGCATCCCTCGTCGTCGGCCGCCGTGCCTTCCGTCACATAACAGCAGGTCACCTCCGACATGTTCTTGCCGAGCGCTTCCGCCTCGCTCCAGCCGAGCAGTTCCTCGGCTTTGGGATTGACGAAGGTGGCGCGGTGCGATCGATCCACCCCGATCAGGCCTTCGCCCACTGCGTCGGTCAGCGAGCGGCTCAGGCGGTTGCCCCGCGCTTCGGCCGCCTCCCGTTCCAGGCGCAGACGCTCGGTAATGTCGGTGGAAATGCCGCACACGGCGTAGGGTTTGCCGGAAGCGCCGAACAAGGGAAACTTTACCGCGATATACGTGCGCTCTTCGCCGTTGATCGGCACGTGTTCCTCGTATTCGATGGGCTGGTTGCTCTGCAGCACGGCCTGGTCGTTTTCCCGCAGCCTGTCGGCCAACGGGCGTGGAAAAAGATCGTAATCCGTTTTGCCCGCCATCTCCGCGTTGCTGACGTGAAGCAGCTTTTCATACTGGCGATTGACCAGGATATACCGGCCTTCCCGATCCTTGATGAAAATCACCGCCGTGGTGTTGTCGAGAATGCCGCGCAAGCGCTCCTCGCTCTCGCGTAGCGATTTTTCCATGTTCTTGCGCTCGGTGATATCCAGGGAAAACCCCAGCAGCAAGGGCGTGTCGGTGCCGGCCGGGGTGATCATGGTCTTGCCCGCCAGCGTGAAAATTTCGCCGTCGGTGCCGACCAGGCGTTCTTCGCGCATCACCAGGCCGCTCGCGTTGCGCACGTCCTCGTCGTAGGCGCGCAGGCCGCGGGCGATGTCAGGCGGGAACAGGTCGAAATCGCTTTTGCCGATAACATCCCGCTTGGAAATGCCGAAAATGCGGGCGCACTGCTCGTTGATCAGGACAAAGCGTCCGTCCTGATCCTTGAGGAAAATATTGATGGGCAAGGCATCCAGCACCTGGGAGACGAGAGACTTCTGCTTGCTGGCCTCGGCCAGCGCCCGCCTATGCTCGGCGGACAGGATCGAGGCGATGGTGAAAGCCGCGAAACTGAGCAAAGCGCCGCCCGCCAGAATCAGCCAGGGCGCGGTGTAGTGCCAGGCCGCGAAGGTCAAACCAAGGCCCAGCGCCAGAACCAGCCAGGCGAGCAGGGAAAATCGCGGAGTCGCAATGCCTTTCTGTATCATCATTATCAGGCTCGCACCAGTTATAAATCCGACAAAATTGCATGGCTAATTGGGACTATATGCTTGGCCATCGCGCAGTGCAAATCTTCAGCCGGGCCGAAGGCCATATCGACGCGAGGGTTTGTGGATGCCCCTGGCGGTGATAGACTAAAACTCAAATGCACTGCCATCTGCTGATTCCCGGTTTTACGCCGACCATCGTGCCGGGCGCCAATCTGGTGAAAAACTTGCGCCTGCCGGCCCTGGAGGCGCTGCTTGCGCGCGCCGGCCGGAGCGAGCTCCAGCCGGGCGGCATGGCGGCGTGGCTGTGCCGGGAATTCGCCGTGGACAAAAAGCTCGACTGGCCGGTGGCGCCCTTGACCTTGCTGGCGCAGGGCGGCGAGCCGGGCAGCGATTTCTGGCTGCTGGCCGCGCCGGTGCATCTGCAATTGCAGCGCGACCGCATGGTGCTTGCGGACGCCGCCCACCTGGACATTACCGCCGACGAGGCGGCCGGCCTGACCGCCGCGCTCAATCTCCATTTCGCCGAGGATGGGCTGACTTTCCTGCCCACCCGCCCGGATAGCTGGCACGTGCGCCTCGCGGCCCCCGCCGAGCTGGAAACCCACGCGCTGGAATCGGTCGTCGGCAGGAATATCCGGCGTTTTCTGCCGCACGGCGCCGATGGCCTGCGCTGGCATCGCATTCTCAACGAAATCCAGATGCTGCTGCACAGCCATCCGGTCAACCGGCAACGGGAACAGCGCGGCGCTTTGCCGGTCAACAGCATCTGGCCCTGGGGCGGCGGGACCTTGCCGATGGCCGTATCGTCCCCTTACCGCCAGGTCTGGGCCAACGATGCCTTGACCCGCGGTTTGGCGCTGGCAGCCGACGCGCCTCTCGCGGCAACGCCGGAAACCGCCGGCGGTTGGCTGCAAACGGCCGCGCCCGGTGTGCATCTGGTAGTGGTCGATGCGTTGCAGGGCGCCGCCCGGAGCGGCGACCTTGCCGGCTGGAGCGAAATCCTGGCGCGCCTCGAAACCGACTGGTTCGAGCCCCTGCGGCAAGCGCTCGCGCTGGGCAGGATCGACCGCCTGTCGCTGCATGTTCCCGGCGATGCCGGGACATGGACCTTTTCCGTCTGCCGCGCCGACCTGTGGAAATTCTGGCGCGGCAGGAAACCCTTGAAAACCTTTGTCGGAGAACTTTCTGCATGACGAACACCCCCGCTTTCTACAACGAAGTGCCCAAAATCACCCTCTACGACCCATTGGCCGAATTTCTCGGCGCAGCGGAAGGGGGCGTGGTGGAATACGGCTATCTCGACGCGGTCAAACTGGCCGGCCACTCCTGCCCCACCGTGGCGGGCGCCTGGCTGACGACGCGAAAGGCGCTGGCCAGCCTGTACGGCGACGAACTGCCGGCGCGCGGCATGATCAAGGTGGAGCTCCGCGACGGCCTGGCCGACGGCGTCGCCGGCGTGATCGCCAATGTGGTCGGCCTCATCACCGGCGCCGCGCAGGCCGGCGGCTTCAAGGGCATCGGCGGCAAGTTCGACCGGCGCAATCTGCTCCATTTCAACGCTGAAATGGGCGGCGAGATTCGCTTCACCCGGCTCGATACCGGCGCGCACGCGGAGACCGGCTACCACCCGGAACTGGTGCCGGCCGCGCCCGGCATGAAAGAGTTGATGCAAAAAACCATGATGGGCGTAGCCAGCGCCGAGGAACGGCGCGAGTTCGGGGTGCTGTGGCAGGACCGGGTCAAGCGCATCCTGATCGACCATGCCGACGATAGCGGGCTGGTCGTCGTCACGCGAGGTTAAGAGCGTGGCCGAGCCCAACGAAATCAGCCTCGTCCTCACGCCGGACGCCGCCGACGCCCAGTGCCGGGAAACCGTCAAACAGGCGCGCAACGCCAGCCACGCGCTGGCGGCCCTGATCGCCCTGCAATCCTTCATCGCCGCCACCGCCCATCCGTCGCATCGCCACACCCCGGCCTACGAGACGGTCAAGGCGGTGGTCGAAAAACATGCGGCGGAAATCCGGACGCGGCTGATCGCCGAAAGCGCGGGCACGCTGGCCGAAACGATCCGGCAAAGGGATCCACTGGAAATCGCACGCATTCACGCCGCGCTGTCGCGCAACGGCTTCTGGCAGGCGGCGCAGCAGGCCATGGCGCGGCTCCAGGCGGACGAACTGGCGGGCGCGGCGGAATGGGCCAAGGACTGGTGCCTGAACGCGAAATCGCGCGCCCAGGCCGCCAGCGGATTCCCCGATGCGCTGGACTTCCGAAAAGCCGGAATTCCCGCAGCCGAGTACGCAGCCATGACGGAAATCAACCATTATTTGGCGGGCGAAGCAAAATTAGGGCAAAATTAAGGAAAATCCCTCTTGACATTCAAACCTTCCACATATGTTGTGGATAAGTTTGTGCATAAGCGAAGTGAACATGTCGCAAGTCTATTACACACAACGAAAAACGATATTTTGACCAAATTCTGATCAATAGCATTTCTCATATAAATTCAATTAGATACAAACAACCCTTTGGTTTGTAATGATGTTCTGGCCGCCGTCATTTATTGCAGTCCAACCTTGTGGATGAATCAGGCTTCTTCTCGCCTGTCAAGGCGTTTGCCCCCCCGGACAAAACGTGACCTCACCGCTCCCGCCCCCGCTTATTCATTTCCGCCGTTCCCGCGTAGACGGGGATCCAGTGGTTTGATTTGACTGGGTGCCGCCTACGCGGAGTTGGCGAATAAATCGGCACTTCCCTTAAACTCGGGGCCGCCTACGCCGCCGCCCGAAGGAACATCCTTTCGATTTCCAGATAGCCTTTTTCCCTCAGCCGCTCGGTTTCGGATTTGATGATGGTGTTGAACCGCACGCGGTCGATCAGCCCAAGCCGCAGATCGGAGGAGAAATCCATCTCGATCTCGCGCATCAGCCGCTGAATCATGCATTCCTTGTCCATGATGAACTCCTCAGAATTTCCTCCACCACATGAATGAAGTTACGGCCAGGCGAACGAAAACTTGAAGCGGCGGCTCGCAACGCGAGCACCCGTTGCGCTGGCTATACTCTTACAGAGGTGGCCACCAAATATTGAAGCTCCATCATTCACGCGCAGGCGGGAATCCAGTATCGATAAGATCCATGGATTCCGTGTCAAGCCAGGAATAACAACATTTAGTAGGATAATCCATACCATAGAAAGCATTCCAAGCAATCTACCGTTCCGGGGGCGTCGCGTGAACCCGCAATCAAGCCCGCTGCTGACCGACCTGTACCAGCTCACCATGCTCCAGGCCTATTTCGACGGAGGCATGGACGGCGTCGCGGTATTCGAGTTTTTCGTGCGCGATCTGCCGCCGCAGCGGAATTTCATGCTGGCAGCAGGGCTTGAGCAGGCGCTGCACTTCCTGGAGCACCTGCATTTCACCGCCGGAGAGCTGGATTGGCTCGCCGACTGCGGCCATTTTCATCAGGATTTCGTCGATTCCCTCGCCGCTCTGCGCTTTACCGGCGAAGTCCACGCCATGCCTGAAGGCACGCCCTTCTTCCCCAACGAGCCGATCCTGCGCATCACCGCCCCGATCGCGCAGGCCCAATTGGTGGAAAGCCGCATCGTCAATCTTCTCCACCTGCAAACCCTGATTGCCTCGAAAGCCGCGCGCAGCGTACTGGCGGCGCGCGGCAAGCTGCTGGTCGATTTCGGCCTGCGCCGCGCGCACGGCGCGGAGGCCGGGCTGCTGGCCGCGCGCGCCTGTTATCTGGCAGGCTTTTCCGGCAGCGCCACGGTGCTGGCCGGCGCGGAATTCGGCATCCCGCTCTACGGCACCATGGCGCATTCCTACGTCCAGGCCCACGCCAGCGAAAAGACCGCGTTCGAGCACTTCGCCCGCTCCCACCCGACCAACACGGTGCTGTTGATCGACACCTACAATACCGAAGCGGCCGCCGAAAAGGTGGTGAAGCTGGCGCCGCGGCTCAAACAGATGGGCGCCCGCATCAAGGCGGTGAGGCTGGACAGCGGCAGCCTGTCCTACCATGCGATCAAGGTGCGCCGCATCCTCGACCGGGGCGGGCTCAAGGAGACCGGCATTTTCTGCAGCGGCAACCTCGACGAATACGCGATCCGGCAATTGCTCGCGGAAGGCGCGCCGATCGACGGTTTCGGCGTCGGCACGCGCCTCGACGTTTCGGCCGACGCCCCTTACCTCGACTGCGCCTACAAGCTGGTGGAATACGCCGGCAAGCCGCGCCGCAAGCGCTCGGAAGGCAAGGCGACCTGGCCCGGCCGCAAGCAGGTATACCGCAGTTATGGCACAGACGGCCGCATGGAACGCGACATCCTGACGCTGGACAACGACGCGCAGCCGGGCACGCCCCTGATCCAGCCCTACATGCTCGCCGGCAAGCGCCTGGCCGCGGCCGAACCGCTGGAAGAATCGAGGCGCCGCGCGGCCGACGAGCTGGCGCGGCTGCCGGAGCGCTTGCAGCGGCTGGGAACGCAATCCCCCTACCCCGTCGCGGTCGCCACCGCGCTCGGGCGGATGGCGAAAGCGGTCGATCGCGCAACCAGGCAATAATGCGCATCAGGCTCCTGGTGCAGTGCTGTGTAATTAGCCGTAATGTGGGTCAGGCTTGAGCCTGACATGTACGGCTACACCCGCAAGGAGTGTCCCCGCCGCGAGCGGCAGCAAGCTGCTCGCACGGGCGAGAAAGCCGTACCCACACAGGCCCTGTGATTGCTGCAAGCGCTACTCCAGCAGCGCCTTGAGCCGCAACGCATTGCCCAGCGCCGCGCCGGAGGCGGTGTTGTCGAAATAGACGTGGACTTCACTCCCCTGCGCCTGCCAGTCCCGCACCCGTCCTGCCCAGCCCGCGAGTTCGCCTTCCGCGTAGGACGACGCGTAGGTATCCGCGTGGCCGTGCAGCCGGACGTAGACCAGGTCGGTGGTCACGGCATCCCACATCGGCCAATCGGCGGCATCGGACAGGCAGTTGGCGATCCGCCGAGCGGACAGGCAGGCGGCGACGTCATCGTCGAACCACGAAGCATGGCGGAATTCCATCGCGTGGCGCGCTTCCGGCCACGCCGCCAAAGCATCGGCGAAGCGTTGCAGCCGCGCCATGTCCTTCCGCAGGCTGCGCGGCATCTGCCACAGCACCGCGGCCAGCTTGCCGCCCAGCCCGGCGGCAGCGGCGCGGCATCGATGCAGAGGCCGTTCGGGATCGAGCAGGCGCTTCACGTGGGTAAGGAAACGGTGGCCCTTGATGGCAAAAGCGAAATCGGCCGGGGTTTGTTCGCGCCAACGCTCGAAGGTGCTTTGGCGCTGCTGGCGGTAGAAAGTGGCGTTGACTTCGACCGCGTCGAAACGGGTGGCGTAAAAGCCGAGCCAGTCCTTGCTCGGCATGCCGCCGTAGAAGCTGTCCCGCCATTCCCGGTAGTTCCAGCCGCTGGCGCCGATGTAGACCCGGCCTTCGCGATCGGCAGGCAGATGCGGATTCATTCGCACACGGGCTCTATTGCGATTGTGCGAATGAATTCGCACCTACAATCGTCAGGCTCATCCCTTGATGCACGCCAACGGCCTAAGCCGCGCCACCTTGCGCGACAAGCCGGCGCGCTCGGCCGCCTCCACCACGGCGCCGACGTCCTTGTAGGCGCCCGGCGCCTCTTCCGCCACGCCGCGCAGCGAGGGGCTGCGGATCAGGATGCCCTGGCTCGCCAGATCGCGCACCAGGTCGCTGCCGTGCCACTGCCGCGTGGCCTGGTGGCGGCTCATGGCGCGGCCGGCGCCGTGGCAGGCGGAGCCGAACGAGTGCGCCATGCCGGCTTCGGTGCCGGCGAGAATGTAGGAAGAGGTTCCCATGCTGCCGCCGATCAGCACCGGCTGGCCGACATCGCGCAAATCGGCCGGCAGCGCGGCGTGGCCGGGGCCGAAGGCGCGCGTGGCGCCCTTGCGGTGGACGAACAGGCGGCGGGGCCGGCCGCCCACGATATGCTGTTCTTCCTTGCAGGTATTGTGCGAAACGTCGTAGAGCAGGGTTAGCCGCGTTCCCGGCAAGATTTCGGCGAACACCTCGCGCGCGAGGTGGGTGATGACCTGGCGATTGGCCAGCGCGCAGTTGATGCCGGCGCGCATGGCGCCGAGGTAATCCCGCCCAAGCGGGGAATCGATCGGGGCGCAGGCGAGTTCGCGGTCGGGCAGGGATATGCCGTGGCCGGGCGCGGCAATCACCATCTTTCTCAGAAATTCGGTGCCGATCTGGTGCCCCAGCCCGCGCGAGCCGCAGTGGATGCTCACCACCACATCACCCGCATGCAAGCCGAAGCGCGCGGCGATGCGGGCATCGAAAACTTCCGCGACTTCCTGTAATTCGAGGTAGTGGTTGCCCGAGCCGAGCGTACCGACTTCGCCGCGCTGGCGCTGTTTGGCATGATCGGAAACCTGGTCCGGCTCGGCGCCGGCCATGCAGCCGCCCTCCTCGATGCGCTCCAGATCGGCCGCGACGCCGTAGCCCCGCTCCACCGCCCAGCGCGCGCCGCCTCGCAGCATCGCATCCATCTCGGCGGCGTCCAGCCGCAGCCGCCCGGTGCTGCCCACGCCCGCCGGAACCTGCTCGAACAGGCGGTCGGCCAGTTTCTGCTTGACCGGCGCGAGGTCCGACGCCCGCAAGCCGGTCAGCAGGGTGCGCACCCCGCAGGAAATGTCGAACCCCACTCCGCCGGCCGAAATCACCCCGCCCATCGCGGGGTCGAAAGCCGCCACCCCGCCGATCGGGAAGCCGTAGCCCCAATGCGCATCGGGCATGGCATAGGCGGCCTGGACAATGCCCGGCAATGTGGCCACGTTGGTGAGTTGCTCGTACACCTTCTGGTCCATTTCGCGCAGCAAATCCTGGTCGGCATAGATCACCGCCGGCACGTGCATTTCGCCGAACGGGGCGATGCGCCACTCATAGTCCGTAACGCGTTCGAATTGGGAAATATCCATGTCAGACGTCCACCACGCACTGGGCGAGCCACAGCCCCGCTTCGATCCGGCCCACCTTGAGCTCGGTGTAGGTGGCGCCCTTGACTTCCACCGCCGGCCGATGCCGCACCACATCCACCCGCTCGCCCCAGGCGGTGGCGCGCAGACGATGCCCGTCCAGATTCACCGAAAAGCGCCGGAACAGCATGCGGCGGGTCGCCATTTCCAGAATCAAGGCGTTCAGCCAGTCCGCCAGCAGCAATTCGTCGTCCGGCGCCTCGCAGGCGATTTCCACGGCTTCGTTCGGCGCCACCCGCGCCGGATCGGTCACCACCGCCGTCAAGGCCAGCGCCGCCTGCTCGAACGCCGCCGCCAGAGTCGGCCCGACGCCGCGCACGCCGATGTCAGCCTGGTGCGGGAAGTGCTGCCAGTAGGAAGTGATCATTTTTCCGGCCCGGAAATTACCGCGAAGACGAGGGTCGGGCGTGAAGGCTGACGTCACAAGGAGCCCGTGCGATAGACCTTTCGGCTTCAAATACAGGATAGTTCAAGCGGCAAGCTTTGCCAGGCCAGGAAAGGAATTCTGCTGAACGAAAGGCGAAAAAAAACCCGGATAGCCGGGCTTTATTGATTTGGGTAGCTGGCGGAGGCGGTGAGATTCGAACTCACGGTAGAGTCACCCCTACGGCAGTTTTCAAGACTGCTGCCTTAAACCGCTCGGCCACACCTCCAATGGCCGCTATGATACCGATTGCCCGGTGCCTTGACCAGAAGTTGCAACTTCGGCCAGAGTTCAGTAGTCTTAGAATCTGTCTCATCAATAAAGGAGTACCTGAATGCAACCTGACCTGCAGATGACCTCGCGAACGAGCGATCTCTCACTCTCGTCCAATAAAGTTCTGCGCAACACCTACATGCTGCTCGGGCTCTCGATGATCCCGACGGTGATCGGTGCGATGTTCGGTCTGAGCATGGATTTTTCTTTCATGGCGCAGCATCCCATCGTCGGCTTCATCGGCATGATGGCGGTGATGTTCGGCCTGTTCTGGGGCATCAACGCCAACCGCGACAACGGCCTCGGCGTGGCGCTGCTGCTGGCGATGACCTTTTTCCTCGGACTGCTGCTGGGCCCGCTCCTGCAAGCGGCGCTGCACTTGAGAAACGGCGCCCAACTGGTCGGGATGGCGGCGGGCGGCACCGGCGCGATCTTCTTCGGCCTGGCGACGATCGCCACGGTAACCAAGAAGGATTTCGGCTTCATCGGCAAGTTTCTGTTCATCGGGCTGATCCTGCTGATCGTCGCTTCTCTGGCCAACATGTTCTTCCAGATTCCGGCGATGCAGCTGACCATCTCGGCGATTGCCGTGTTGATCTTCTCCGGCTACATCCTGTATGACGTGAGCCGCATCGTCACCGGCGGGGAAACCAACTACATCATGGCGACCCTGGCGATCTACCTGGACATCTACAACCTGTTCGTCAACCTGCTGCAGCTGTTGATGGCGCTCACCGGCGAGCGCGACTAGGCGCTACGCACCGTCACGCGAAGGCGGCCGGATCGGCCGCCTTTTTTTGTTCATTTTAACCGCCGATTGACGCGGATAAACGCCGACAGCGACAAGCCAAGCTCGGCGTGTATCGGCGGCCGGGATTTATTTCTCGAACAGCGCGATGGATTCGACGTGGGCGGTGTGCGGGAACATGTTGACCACGCCGGCGGCCTTCAGCGCATAGCCCTGGACATTCACCAGCGCCGCCGCATCGCGCGCGAGCGTGGCGGGATTGCACGACACATAGACGATGCGCCGCGGGCCGTCGTCTTCCAGCGCCTTGATCACTTCAACCGCGCCGTCGCGCGGCGGATCGATCAGCATCTTGTCGAAATGGCCGAGCGATTTCAGGCTGGCCGCGCCCTCTTCGAACAAATTCGCCTCGACGAAGCGGGTGCGCGCCGACAGCCCGTTGTAATCCGCATTGGCCTGCGCCCGCCGCACCAGCGCGGCGCTGCCCTCCACCCCCACGACATCGGCGCCGCGCCGGGCGATCGGCAAAGTGAAATTGCCCAGGCCGCAAAAGAGATCGGCGATGCGCTCGCCCGGCTTCGGGTCGAGCAGGCCGACGGCGCGCCGCACCAGCACGCGGTTGATGGCCGGGTTGACCTGGGTGAATTCGGTCGGACGGTAGGGCATGACGATGCCGAAATCGGGCAGGGTATAGTTGAGATCGGGCGCATCCAGCGGGTAGAAAGGATAGACCGTATCCGGCCCTTTCGGCTGGAGGAAGAACTGGACCCGATGGCGGTCGGCGAATTCCCTGAGCAACGCCTCGTCGCGCTCATTCAGGGGGTCGAGGATGCGCAGCACCAGCACGTCCACGTCCTCGCCCAGCGCGATCTCCACCTGCGGCATCCGCTCGCGGATGGAAAGCTGTTCGACCAGTCCGCGCAGCGGCACCAGCAGCGCGGAGATGCGGGGCGGCAGCACTTCGCAGCACGCCATGTCGACGATGAAGCTGCTGCGCTTTTCATGGAAGCCGACCAGCACGCACCCTTTCTTGATCACATACTTGACCGACAATCGGGCACGATGGCGATAGCCCCAGGTCGGGCCGTAAATGGCGGGCAGGATGGCCTCGGCACGCACCTTGCCGATGTGGCGCAGGTTGTCTTCCAGCACGCGCTGCTTGGCCGCCACCTGCGCGCCCGCCTCCAGGTGCTGCATGCTGCATCCGCCGCAAACGCCGAAATTCGCGCAGCGCGGTGCCACCCGCATGGCGCTGGACTTGACGATCCGAGTCGCCGTCGCCTGCTCGAAGCTGGGCTTTTTCTTGTAGGTGGAATACTCCACCGTCTCGCCGGGCAGAGCGCCCTCGATGAAGATGGTCTTGCCGTCCACGTGGGCGACACCGCGCCCTTCGTGGTCGAGAGATTCGATGATGGTCATAGGATTGAGATCGGGAAAGTCATGGCCGCGAAGAGGCGCAAAAAACGCAAAAAAACCGGTTTTACTTTTGTGAATTTTGCGCCTTTTTGCGGCTAAGTTATTCTAATTCCACGCAGCCAGGAACTCCTGCCAGTGCGGCGCCTCCGACTTGGCCAAGGTAGTCCGCACCAGATCGCATTCGGACTGGTACGCCTCGGGCGTCAACGCGCCGCGCATCAGCTGGAAACGCAGGTAAACCAGATAGGTGTTGGCGACGTCGGTTTCGCAGTAATTGCGGATGCCGTCGATCTCGCCGTTCTGGAAGGCATCCCACACTTTGGAACCGTCCATGCCGAGTTTGCCGGGCAACCCGATCAACTGCGCGACCTGGTCCAGCGGCGCGTTGGCGCGCGGCTGGTAGAGCGCGAGCAGGTCCATCAGGTCGAGGTGGCGGGTATGGTAACGGCTGATGTAGTTGTTCCACTTGAACTCGCGGTCGTCCTCGCCCATGTCCCAATAGCGCGGCGCCTGGATGCCGTGGACCATGGCGCGGTAATGCAGCACCGGCAGGTCGAAGCCGCCGCCGTTCCAGGATACGATCTGGGGGGTGTATTTCTCGATGCCTTCGAAGAAGCGGCGGATCAGTTCGGCCTCGCCGTCTGCCGGGCTGCCGAGCGACCATATCCTGAACTGGTCGCGCTCACGTAGCGCACAGGAAATCGCCACCACGCGTTGCACGTGCAGCGGCAGAAAATCGCTGCCGTTTACCTGGCGGCGCTGATGGAAGGCCAGTTCCGCCACCTCGGCTGCGGCGATGTCGTCGCCCAGCCCGTTGATTCTGCGCAGCCCGTCGACGTCGGGAATGGTTTCGATGTCGAAAACCAGGACGGGGATCACTTCAGGCGCTTCCGGACATTAACCACGATGTTTTACTCAAAGCCGATTACGATTGCGCGATTCTAACCGATCGCACTGTCTGCGGGTAGGGCGGGCAAACGCTGAAATGCGACGAAAGCGTCTCAGCCCCGCTTGATGGGGGCATCCAGGAATCGCCAGATATCGTCGTGTTCTTCCATTTCCACCAGCGAGAAGAGCAACTTCAACTCTTCGGTGATGGCGGGCTCAAAGGCAAGGCGATGGTCGATGTAACCGCCGATAAGTTTGTTCAAGTAGGCGAGGCAATCAGGTTTACCCCATTGCTCGACAAGCTTCTCGATCAGGCTGGGATGCAGTTTCTCCAGTTCGGAACGGAGATCGAAGTTGGGGTGGAAAGTTTTATCAGCCGGTTTTTCTTCGGGGTAGCTGAATTCGACGATGTTTGGCGAGCCCGAAGGTTCCCCGGTGCTTGGATGAATTTCCGCGGATCCGCCATCGGGCGACGGCCGACCGATATTCTTGGCGAATTCCGCCAATCCGACGCCATATTCCGGTGCGACCGGCTTCATGCCAAGTTCAACCTCCAGTATGGCGCACAGGACCAGAATTTCATCGACCACCTCTGTCGCAAAGCCCTGGCGCTTCCCATCCCGGTTGCTCCGCAGGAGATGGTACAGGTAATCCAGGCACTCCGAACTGCCCCACAGGACGGCGATCTTGGCCATCAGGTGGGGGAAACATTCCAGGCTTTGAAGCGAGTCTCCGGCGATGGTCCCCGACCAAACCGGTGCCACCATATTGAAATTCTGATTGAGCCTTAGCGCCAATGCCTCGAATTCCTGCTTGCGCCCGCCCTGGCGGTAGATATCCAGCAGCTTGATCCACGGATAGATGGTCGCCTCGGGATGGACATCAATGTCATGCAGAAGCGTTTCTATGGCTTTCTCGTTTTCACCCAGGGCGAGAAAGATTTCCGCCTCTTCCACGGTGCTCTCTATGCTATGCGCGGAAATAGACGAGTCTTCGCCGGTCAGGGATCTGAGCAGGGCTTCATAGGAGGATGCCTCGACTTGCGCAGCCGGCCACTTCGCACTCTGGTTATCCGATTCTTGGCCTGCCGCCTCGGGAATGGAAGTTTCCGCTTTGGGCGGAACCACCGAAACCGGCGTTTCCGCACCTGTCATGCCCGTCCGCGCCCATGATGCAGGCTCGCCGTCCGCCGGCATTCCATACGGGAACTCCTCCGGCGCCGTCGCGATTTTCCTCCGGCGTTTTTGATATAGCCAGAGCGAAACCGCCGCAATCGCCAGCCCGCAGCCGGCGATGATCGCCAAATTTTCGGCAAGGGATGCCGCCAAAGCCGCCGGAATTTGTGTTGAGCCTGCTTTCCGCGAAGAAACCGCCATCACACCCGGTGCAGCGGCGAAATTCCGGCGTTCCAGCTCCATCGCCTCCAGCTTCTTTTGAAGCACCTCGACGTGTGCTTCCAGTTCTTTCAAACGCTGCCCCTGGGACAGATTGAAGGCCGCCGTGTCGTCGATATCCATCAGCAGGCGCTGCTTCTCCCGCAATATCGCACGCTGCCCTTCACTAGTCCGTCCGACCGGCGAAGCATCCAGATCACCCGTACTCAGTTTGAGGCGCACGCCCGTTTCGTTCGCGGTAACCCGCTTTTTACGGTTCGCCCGCGCCGCTACGGGGATATCGGCTTGCGCCGCTTCTTGGCGCGGCGACCGAAGAATGCCGGCCGGTTGCGCAATCGGCGCCGAAGCGCTTGCTGGTACACCGTGCCGCGCCAGTTTTTTTAGCGCAGGTAAATGCACCACCGTCCCCGCCGGCAAAACGGCACCGGGGCCGCGCCCGGCAAAGACGGTGGAATTGGTCGCCACCACTTCCCGGACAAACTTTCTTTGCATGCTTGCACTGTGAGGGTATATCTTCGCAGCAAGACCGGCCAGGTTTCCATCCTCCGGGAATTCCCAGTCCACGGAGCCGTCCGCTGGAGCGGCCGCCGGAGGTTTCGATCCAGCAGCGGATTCCCGCGGTTGTTCGGAGTGATCGCTTTCCGCCAGCGGGGAAGCCTCCGGCATATCCAGCAGCACCGTATACTCGCGCAGCAAATCGCTCTGGCAGCCGACCTTGACCAGCACCTTGACCATCAGGTCGTCAACCCGATCGCGGCTGGTTATCCGGAGATAAGGTTTTCCGTTGCCGCTTTCCAGCGAGATGATGCCGTGGCGGAGGAGCGGAATGCCGTCACCCGGCGCCGACTCGTCCGCCACCCTAAAGCAAGCTGGATCCAAGGATTCGCCCGGAGTCGTCACAAGGGGGATCCGGCCCCTGAATGGCTCGCCCAGCTTCGAGCTGATGCCCAGTTCACCCAGCCCCAGCGCAAGCAAACGCGGCGCAAACAGCAGCAGGGCCAACCCGAGCCAATTCTTCCGCACATACCGGGGGTATAGGTATCCAGACTTCATGTCGATATCTGTTCGATCACGTTTTCCCGTCGAAACCTCAATGTCCAAACATTCGAATCCAGGTAAAACGGCGCGGCCGGCGCAAAAGCTTCTCCGGGCGGCCACAGTTGCTCAGAAAAAAAGCGATATCACGCTGAATATAGCGCGGAACATTGCATTTAACAAGAAGAAAACAGCTCATTGTCATGATTTATCAGAGTTATCCCGACAAATTCATGAAGACCCCAACTTGAACCAGGAGCCAGTCGGGCTTAAGGGAACACTGATCCATCCGCCATCCCGGCATAGGCCTGTGCGCAGGCTACTGATTCTTATGGATTTCCAAAAATCCTCACCTCCCCCAGAGGGAGAGAGGGAGACCGTCCTCTCTCCCTCTGGGGGAGGTGGGTGAGGGTCCGCCGGAATGACGGAATTCGATTAAATCAGCGCATCCTTAAAGGAAATCGGTTGCAAATCCACCTGGGCGATCCCTATTTCACTTTTCTTGTCATATAGAATACCTATTGACTGGCAAAACCCACCCTCGCCCTGCCCAATTTTCACTTCGATTCTTCAAGTCTGACAGGCTCTTAGGGAAGCGCTGATTCATTCCGATTTCATCATTCCAAAGCAAGCTTGAATCCAGTATTTTCAGTGGGATGCAGATTCCCGCTTGCACGGGAATGATGTTTAATCAGCGCTTCCTTAGGCGGGAAATATCCCGGTGGAAAGGTAACGGTCGCCCCGGTCGCACACGATGGACACGATCACCGCGTTCTCGACCTGGGCAGACAGCCTGAGCGCTGCGGCCAGCGCGCCGCCGGACGAAATGCCGGCGAAGATGCCTTCCTCCGCGGCCAGGCGGCGCGTCGTCGTTTCCGCCTCCTGCTGGCCGACTTCGATCATGCGGTCGATTCGCGTGAAGTCGCAGATCTTCGGCAGGTAAGCCTGCGGCCACTTGCGGATGCCGGGTATCTGCGAGCCCTCAGAGGGCTGCACGCCGACGATCTGCACCTGCGGGTTCTGCTCCTTGAGGTAGCGCGAGCAGCCCATGATGGTGCCGGTGGTGCCCATGCTGCTGACGAAATGAGTGATCTTGCCTTCCGTATCGCGCCAGATTTCCGGCCCGGTACTCTCGTAATGCGCCAACGGATTGTCCGGATTGGAGAACTGGTCGAGAATCACGCCGCGCCCTTCGGCGTGCATCCGGTTGGCCGTGTCGATCGCCGCTTCCATGCTGCCTGCCTTCGGCGTCAGTACGATTTCGGCGCCGAAAGCGCGCATCACCTGGCGCCGCTCCACGCTCATGTGCTCGGGCATGACCAGCACCATCTTGTAGCCGCGCATCGCCGCCGCCATCGCCAGGGCGATGCCGGTGTTGCCGCTGGTGGCTTCGATCAGGGTGTCGCCCGGCTTGATCTCGCCGCGCGCCTCCGCGTACTTGATCATCGCCAGCGCCGGCCGGTCCTTCACCGAGCCGGCCGGATTGTTGCCCTCCAGCTTGACCAGCACGATATTGCCGGTATTTCCCGGCAAGCGCTTCAATTTGACCAGCGGCGTGTTGCCGACGAAATCCTCGATACTCTTAAACATGATCCGTTCCTTCTGTACCTGCAGCTTGGTATAGCTGATCGCATTCTCCGATCACGCCCGCCATGGTGACGCAATTCCGGCCGTTCTTTTTCGAGTAGCCGACCGCACGGCCGGCCCGCGCGCAGAATTCCTGGCGCCCCTCGCCCGGCAGCAGCATGGCCACGCCGAAGCTGGCGGTCAGAGGCCGCACCATGGGCAGGATGATCTGGCTTTCCAACTCCATGCGCAGGCGTTCCGCCACGATCAGCGAACCCATTTCGTTGGTTTCCGCCAACAGCACGGCGAACTCCAGGCCGCCGTAGCGCGCCACCAGGTCGGTGGTGCGCACCGTCTGGTTGAGGATCGTCGCCACGTGGCGCAGCAGTTCGTCGCCGACTTCGCGACCATAGCTCTCATTCACCCCGGCAAAATCGTCCATCTCCATCAACACCAAACCGAGCGGCCGGCGATAACGTTCCCAGCGGCCGATCTCCTGGCCGATACGCTCGTCCAGGCTTCGCCTGTTGGCAAGACCGGTCAGCGTATCCTGGCGCTTGAGCGCCTCGATTTTCTCCAGCGCATTTTGCAGAGCCTGATTGCGCCGCGTCACGTTGCGCCGGGTTTCTTCCAGTTCCCGGCCGATCCGTTCAATCTCGGCATTGAGCTGCGGATAGGCCGACACACCCGGTTCGACGACCACCAGCAGCTTCTGGCCGAAGTGGTAAATTGCACCGGAAACACCGTCCCAGCCCCCTTTCGGACTGGAGAAAACGATCGCACCGGCAAAAATCAGACCGTCGCCGCCTGGATCTGCCTTGTTCAACGCAGACATGTCGGGTTTGACCAGGCGCACCGCCTCGCCATTCGGGGCGAACGCCGCGGCGAAACCCCGGTTGGCTTCGGATATCGTGCCGTCCACGTCCAGCAGCGCCAAGGCGACCGCATGTAAGTCCATCGCCCACCGCGGAACCAGCCCGATCCCGATTTCAGCCAAGGTGCAGTTCTCTTTCTTCGTCTCGCATCGCGTTTAAATTAAGTAAATGCTGATTTATTCGGAATTCGTCATTCCGGCGAAGGCCGAGGAACTGGGCCCCTGCCTTCGCCGGGACGGCGAATAAATCGGCGTTTCCTTAAAGGATATTCCAGAAACGCTCAAACGATCCAGCCAAAATCAAGCCGGCGGCAATAAACGAAACAAACTTGCGCCATGACCGACATTGCAGGATTACGCGCGTTGACGCAAGTGCGCCACATAGCGTTCCACGCCCTGCTCCACCGTCAGAAACGGTTCGGCATAGCCCGCCGTGCGCAGCGTGGAAATGTCGGCCTGGGTGAAGCTCTGGTATTTGCCCTTGAGCGCCTCGGGGAAGGTCACGTATTCGACCAACCCCTGCGCCCGCATTTCGTCCAGGGAAAGCGCGCCTTCGCCCTGCGCCTTGCGACACGCGTTTACCGCCGCCACCGCGACATCGTTGAAAGTCTGGCTGTTGCCGGTGCCGAGGTTGAAGATGCCGGATTGTTCCGGGTGGTCGAGAAACCACATGTTGACCTTGAGCACGTCCTCCACCGACACGAAATCGCGCCGCTGCTCGCCGTTGGCGTAGCCGTCGCAGCCTTCGAACAGCTTGACCTTGCCTTCCGCCTGGAACTGGTTGAAGAAGTGGAAGGCGACCGAGGCCATGCGCCCCTTGTGCTGCTCGCGCGGCCCGTAGACGTTGAAGTAGCGGAAGCCGGCGATCTGCGCGGTCTTGCGGTGCCACATGCGGCGCACGTACTGGTCGAACAGGAACTTGGAATAGCCGTAGACGTTGAGCGGCCCCTCGTGCTCGCGCGACTCGCTGAACACCGTGCCACCGCCGTAGACGCTGGCGGAGGAGGCATACAGAAAGGGCACGTCCTCGTTCTGGCAATAGTCCAGCAGCGAAACCGTATAGCGGTAGTTGTTCTCCATCATGTAGCGACCGTCGGTCTCCATGGTGTCGGAGCAGGCGCCCTCGTGGAACACGGCGGCCACGTCGCCGTCGAAGGCGCCGTCGAGCAGCAGGTCGAGGAAATCCTCCTTGTCGAGGTAATCGGCGATCTCGCAATCCACCAGGTTCTTGAACTTGTCGGCTTTTTTCAGGTTGTCCACCGCGATGATGTCGGTGATGCCGCGGTCGTTGAGACCCTTGACGATATTGGCGCCGATGAAGCCCATGGCGCCGGTGACGATGTAATGCATGATTTTTTCCTTATTAAGAGCCTATTTCGGTAGATTTCATACTCCGCGCCGGTTCGCTGTGGGGCGCAGTGCTAGGCGCGCGACCCGCCGTTTAGTCATTCTAAACAAGGGAAACGCAACACCGCAATGCGCCCCACAGCGAACCGGCCCTTCGGGTTGCGTCCGGAAAGCGCGTCTGCGTTGTTGCAAGGCTTGCCAATGGAACAACCATTGGCCGCGCCTTGCGCCTAGCATCCATCGCTTTCCGGACGCAACGCGGGGTATGAAATCTACTGAAACAGGCTCTTATTCAATTCAGCAATCAGTTCTTCGCGCTGCACCACTGCCGTGCCCAACTTGCCGACCACGATGCCCGCCGCCAGATTGGCCACACGCACCGCTTCTGGCAAATCGGCGCCGCCCGCCAGCATCACGCCCAGGGTGGCGATCACGGTGTCGCCCGCGCCGCTCACGTCATATACCTCGCGCGCCAGCGCCGGCTCATGCACGACGCCCTCTTCACGGTAAAGTGTCATGCCTTCTTCGCTACGGGTCACCAGCAATGCCTGAAGCCCTAGCTCGCGGCGCAGCCGCTGCGCCTTGGCCACCAGCTCCTCCTCGCTTTTCCAGCTCCCCGCCACTTCGCGGAATTCGCCCCGGTTGGGCGTGAGCAGGGTGGCGCCCCGGTAGCGCGCATAATCCTCGCCCTTTGGATCGACCAGGACCGGCTTGTGCATGGCGTTGGCCAGTTCGATCATGCGATGGATGTGGGTCAAGCCACCCTTGCCGTAGTCGGACAGGATCACCACGTCGGCATCGGCCAGCATTTTCTCGAAATCCGCCAGCTTGCTGAGCAGCACTTCGTGGCTGGGTGAGGTTTCGAAATCGATGCGCAGCAACTGCTGCTGCCGCCCGATCACGCGCAGCTTGATGGTGGTGTCCAGGCCCGCATCGCGGTGCAGCACCACCTTGACGCGCTCATTCTGCAGCAGCCGCGCGAGACTGTCGCCCGCCTCATCGTCGCCCGCCACCGACAGCAGGGAAACCCGCGCGCCCAGCGCCGCCGCGTTGCGCGCCACGTTGGCCGCGCCGCCCGGCCGCTCCTCGGTGCGACCGACATGCACCACCGGCACCGGCGCTTCGGGTGAAATGCGGCTCACCTCGCCGAACCAGTAGCGGTCGAGCATGATGTCGCCCGCGACCAGGACGCGGGCATTTTCGAAATTAGGTAGCATAATTTGCAAATAAAAAACTATTCTTACCGCGGAGGACGCAGAGGTCGCGGAGGAAAATCAATCTCAAAACCTCTGCGTCCTCCGCGTCCTCTGCGGTGATATGCTTTTACAAACGGCCGATGGCGAAATACTCGATCCCCTGCGCTCGCACGTCTTTCGGATCGTACAGGTTGCGGCCGTCGAAGATCACCGGGTTCTTGAGCTTGGCTTTGACCACGGCGAAATCGGGCGCTCGGAATACCTGCCATTCGGTCACGATGACCAGGGCATCCGCACCTTCCAGCGCTTCCAGCGGCGTATCCGACAGGTTCAGGCGGGGATCGTCACCGAGGATGCGCCGGGTTTCATGCGCGGCCACCGGATCGTAGGCGGTCACGGTCGCGCCGCGCGCCCACAGGCCCTTGATCAGGACGCGGCTCGGGGCATCGCGCATGTCGTCGGTGTTGGGCTTGAAGGCAAGACCCCACAAGGCGATGTTTTTGCCGGTAAGGTCGTTGCCGAACTTGGCGGTGATCTTGTCGAGCAACACTTCTTTCTGGCGATTGTTGGCCGTTTCGACGGCATTCAGGATGCGCAGCTCGCTGCCGTATTCCGTCGCGGTGCGCTGCAAGGCCTGCACGTCCTTGGGGAAGCACGAGCCGCCATAGCCGCAGCCGGCATACAGAAAATGGTAGCCGATGCGCGGGTCGGAGCCGATCCCGCAGCGCACGTTCTCGATGTCCGCGCCCATCTTCTCGGCCAGCAGGGCGAGTTCGTTCATGAACGAGATGCGCGTGGCAAGCATGGCGTTGGCAGCGTATTTGGTCAATTCGGCGGACTTGATGTCCATCACGATCAGGCGGTCGTGGTTGCGGTTGAAAGGTGCGTAGAGCGTGCGCATCAACTGCACCGCACGTTCATCGTCGGCGCCGAGCACGATACGGTCGGGCCGCATGAAATCGTCCACCGCTGCACCCTCCTTCAGGAATTCTGGGTTGGACGCGACGCTGAACTCGAACTCGGCGCCGCGCATGGCAAGTTCTTCCTGCACCGCGACGCGAACATCGTCCGCGGTACCCACCGGCACGGTAGACTTATCGACGATCACCTTGTATTCCTGCATGTTCTGGCCGATGGCGCGAGCGGCAGCCACCACGTACTGCAGATCGGCGGAGCCGTCCTCGTCCGGCGGGGTGCCGACGGCGATGAACTGGATCACGCCATGTTTCGCGCTCTCCGCCACGTCGGTGGTGAAGCGCAACCGGCCCGCCTCCACGTTGCGCCTGACCATGTCTTCCAATCCCGGCTCGTAAATCGGGATGCCTCCCTGTTTGAGGATGTTGATCTTGTTCGCATCCACGTCCAGACAGAGCACATCGTTGCCCACTTCCGCCAGGCAAGTGCCTGTCACCAAGCCGACATAGCCGGTGCCGATCACGCTAACTTTCATCAGGTTACTCCATTAATTTCAAGGTTGATTTGCTGTAGAACCTGCACGGGATCGGCTGCCTGGGTAATGGGCCGTCCGATCACCAGATAATTGGAGCCGAGGCGGATCGCCTCGGCGGGGGTGACGATGCGCACCTGATCGTCCCGGCTCGCCGCCGCCGGCCGGATACCCGGGGTCACCAGGCAGAAGCCGGTTCCCCGCGCCTGACGCAGCAAGGGCACTTCCTGCGCCGAGCATACTACGCCGTCCAGACCGCTGGCTTCAGTCAGTTGCGCCAGGCGCAGCACGGTTTCGCGCGGTTCGCCGGCGATGCCTATCTCGTTCAAATCCGCCCGGCCCATGCTGGTGAGCACCGTCACCGCAATCAGTCTGGGGCGCTGGGCTACGCCTTCCAGCGCCTCGCGCGCCGCCTCCATCATGCGTCTTCCGCCCAGCGCATGGACATTCACCATCCACACCCCGAGTTTTGCCGCGGCTCTGCAGGCTGCGGCCACGGTATTCGGAATGTCATGGAACTTGAGGTCGAGAAACACTTCGAAGCCGCGCTGCTGGAGCGATTCGACCAGCGCCGGGCCGGCGGCCGTGAACATTTCCTTGCCGACCTTGAGCCGGCACAGTACAGGGTCCAGCCTTTCAACCAGGGCCAGAGCCTCTTCCTGGGTGGCAAAATCCAGCGCGACGATTATTCTGGGTTCATTCATTTCATGCCGATCAGCAATTTTGGATCTTGAATTTTAAGTCATGAGATGCACTTCGCATCACGCCCTGTGCCGCTACGACCATTCAAAACCGGAATTTTCTACATCAGGTCCTGCATGCTGGCCTTTACGATGATTTCGGTTTCTTCGCTGCGTCGTGGCGGATAGGTTTCCCACTTTCCGCAGGCCGGGCAATGCCAGAAATACTGCCGCGCCCGGAAGCCGCAGTTCTCGCAGCGATACAAGGCGAGGCCGGCGGAGTGCTGGTGGATCAGGTTATGCACCAGCTGCAAATCCTGCCGGCGCTCGGCCGGCGCTTCCATCAGCTGCACCTCCAGTAGCCGGTCGAGCCCCCGCATGCTGGGATTGCGCCGCAACTCGTCGCGCGCCAGCCGGTAGGCCACCGGCGGCCCCTCGGTTTCGAGCACCGCCTGGAAGATCACGTTGAGCATGTCCAGCGAGCCATAGCGCGCCAGATAGCCGCGCAGCAGTTCCAGCCCTTCGGCGAAGCGGTCGAGGATGCGGTGGCTGTTCAACAACCGCTCGGCCACCAGGGAAAGATGCGCCGGGTTCTGCGTTTCCACCCGCTTCCAGTAATGGATCGCGCCGTCATGCCGGCCTTCGGCCACCTCGATGTCGCCCAGCAGGATGTTGGCGCGCACGCTGTCGCGGTTCGCCTGCAGGGCGTCATTCAGGTGCCCGCGGGCCGCGGCATGGTCGGAATGGGCGATTTCGCTGGCCGCCAGCTCGCAGAAAAAGTGGGCGATCTCGACCTGGTAGGAGCGCGAGGAGATCTCGCCCAGCCGGCGCGCCGCCTCGACCGCCTTCATCCAGTCCTTTTCCAGCACGTAGATTTCCAGCAGGTATTTCAGCGC
The DNA here is from genome assembly GCA_023266195.1 of Sulfuricella sp. Lineage (GTDB taxonomy): Bacteria > Pseudomonadota > Gammaproteobacteria > Burkholderiales > Sulfuricellaceae > Sulfuricella. The sequence goes on along the minus strand of JAHFRP010000001.1, from coordinate 327,767 downwards.
GCCGCTGGAGTAGCGGGTTTGCTGCAATTCGCTGAACACCTGTTCGGCACGGTCGAGCAGGCCCGCCTTCAGGTAGTCCTGCCCCAGCTCGTTCATCGCGGTCAGTTTCTTTTCGTCATCCAGATCGCGCTGCTCAAGCAGGCTCTGGTGCATGCGGATCGCCCGCTCCACCTCGCCCCGCCTGCGGAACAGGCTGCCCAGGGCGAATTGCAGCTCCACCGTTTCGGTATCGGCCTTGGCGATCTCGATGAACGCTTCGATCGCCTTGTCGGTCTGCTCGTTGAGCAGGAAGTTCAGCCCCTGGAAATAGGATGCGGGCAGCCGGCGCGATTCCGACATGACATGGTTGATGTCGATCCGCGCCGCCATCCAGCCCAGGCCGAAGAACAGCGGGATAACCAGCAACCACCAGTATTCAAATTCCATTTAGTTCGAGGCAAACCGCGAAGCGGCTCAACCCTCGCCTTTCACGTCATGCGCCTGCGCCCTGGCGCGCATTTCCCGCTTGAGCGAGAGAATCTCGCGCCGCTGGCGGAAAATGAATCCCAGGCTGGCGCCGACGCCGACCGCGACGCCGATGCAGAGAAAAACCAGAATCACGAGCACCAGCGAAGCCTGCCACTGGTAGCCCAGATAATAATGGACGACGACGGTATCGCTGTTCTTCACCGCAAAGCCCAGGGTCAGCAGAAACAGGGCCAGTCCGAGCAGCCAGGACAGATAGCGCATTTTGAGTTACTCCGAAATCGGCCGGCAAACCAAGAAAAAGGCGGCATGATCTTTCGATTATGCCGCCGTGGCTTCCGGTTGGTCAGTATCCAGACTGGCCGGGGTTAAATGGCGTCAACCCGCTCGCGCAGTTCCTTGCCGGCCTTGAAGTGTGGCACGTACTTTTCCGGTACGTTCACCTTGCCGCCGGTCTTCGGATTGCGGCCGACTCTGGGGGGACGGTAGTTCAGGCTGAAACTGCCGAACCCCCGGATCTCGATGCGCTCGCTCTGAGACAAGCTCAGCGCCATCGCATCGAGGATCGTTTTCACAGCCAGTTCCGCGTCCTTCGTCACCAGCTGCGGGTAACGCATTGCCAGCTTGGATATCAGCTCAGATTTTGTCATGACCTTTTGACCTCGGCTTGGAATTATTATTGGCCGGTTTGCCGCGTATCCATCTTGGCCTTCAGCAGAGCGCCGAGGTTGGTGGTGCCGCTGGCCGCGCCGCTGTTGTCGGTGGCCATCTTCTGCATCGCCTCGGCCTCGTCCGCCATGTCCTTGGCCTTGATGGACAAGTTGATGTTGCGGTTCTTGCGGTCGACGTTGATGATCTTGGCTTCGACTTCGTCGCCTTCCTTGAGGTGGGTGCGGATGTCCTCGACGCGGTCGCGCGATACTTCGGAAGCGCGCAGGTAACCTTCGACTTCGGTATCGAGCGCAATCACCGCGCCCTTGGCATCGGCGGACTTGACGATGCCCTTGACGATGCTGCCCTTGTCGTTGGTGGCCACGTAGTTATTGAACGGGTCGCCTTCCATCTGTTTGACGCCGAGGGAAATACGCTCGCGCTCGGCATCGATCGCCAGCACCATGGCTTCGACTTCGTCGCCCTTCTTGTAGTTGCGCACGGCTTCTTCGCCCGGCATGTTCCAGGACAGGTCGGACAGGTGAACCAGGCCGTCGATGCCGCCAGGCAGGCCGATGAACACGCCGAAGTCAGTGATCGACTTGATCTGGCCGCGAACCTTGTCGCCCTTCTTGTGGGTAACGGCAAAATCGTCCCACGGATTGGACTTGCACTGCTTCATGCCGAGGGAGATGCGACGGCGCTCTTCGTCGATTTCCAGAATCATGACTTCAACTTCGTCGCCCAGCTGCACCACCTTGCCCGGATGAACGTTCTTGTTGGTCCAGTCCATTTCGGACACGTGCACCAGGCCTTCGATGCCCTGCTCGATCTCGACGAACGCACCGTAGTCGGTCAGGTTGGTCACCTTGCCGAACAGGCGGGTGCTTTGCGGGTAACGACGGGACAGGTTGACCCACGGATCGTCGCCCAGCTGCTTGACGCCGAGGGAAACGCGGTTCTTCTCCTGGTCGAACTTGAGCACCACGGCTTCGACTTCATCGCCCACCGCCAGCACTTCGGACGGATGCTTGACGCGGCGCCAGGCCAGGTCGGTAATGTGCAGCAGGCCATCGACGCCGCCCAGATCGACGAATGCGCCGTAGTCGGTAATGTTCTTGACGATACCCTTGACCACCATGCCTTCCTTGAGGTTGCCCAGCAAGGCCTGGCGCTCGGCGCCCAGGCTCTGTTCCAGCACGGCCTTGCGCGAAACGACGACGTTGTTGCGCTTGCGGTCGAGCTTGATGACCTTGAATTCCATTTCCTTGTTTTCGTACGGGGTGGTGTCCTTGACCGGACGGATATCCACCAGCGAACCCGGCAGGAAGGCGCGAATGCCGTTGACCATCACGGTCAGGCCGCCCTTGACCTTGCCGTTGACCACGCCGCTGACCAGCAGCCCCTGCTCCATGGCCGACTCCAGATCCAGCCAGGCGGCAACGCGCTTGGCTTTTTCGCGCGACAGCTTGGTCGAGCCATAGCCGTCTTCCAGCATTTCGATCGCAACCTTGACGAAGTCGCCAGGTTTAACTTCGATCTCGCCGCGGTCGTTCTTGAATTCGTCGGCGGAAATCACGCTTTCGGATTTCAGGCCGGCATTGACCACCACCTGGTCTTGGTCGACACGCACGACTTCGGCGGTAATCACTTCGCCGGCGCGCATTTCCTGGTGGGACAAGCTCTCTTCAAACAGAGCGGCAAAACTTTCGAGGGAGGGGGAGACAGCAGAAGCAGCAGTAGTCATTGTCAAAAAAACCTGATAAAAGCCCGGCCAATACCAAAGGGGCAAAAGCAACGGGGTTAGTTAGCACCCGCCAAAAATCCAACGGAACGATTTCCATCGGCCTGACAGGAACGTGCCGCAATGCCCGAAGGGCACCAGAAGCGGGAGGGTATTCCAACCGGCGAAACCAGGATCAGTCGAACTTGAGGCGCCTTATTGGACACGAGCTTGCTTGAACCGTTCCAGCACCTCGCCCACCGCCTCGGCGATGGTCATGGCGCTGGTGTCGAGCAGGCCTGCGTCCGCGCATTTTTGCAGAGGGGCGACACTACGTGCGCTGTCGCGTTCGTCGCGTTGCCGGATATCGTGCAAAATCTGTTGAATATTAGCATCCATTCCTTTTTCGATCAACTGTTTAACCCGCCTGTCGGCGCGAACCTCGGCGCTGGCGGTCAAAAACAGCTTGAGCGCGGCGTCGGGAAACACCACCGACCCCATGTCGCGGCCGTCCGCCACCAGGCCCGGCACCGTGCGGAAGGCGCGTTGCAGATCCAGCAGCGCCGCCCGCACGGCGGGATAGGCGGCGATCTTCGAGGCGCCGTTGCCGCATGCCTCGGTACGGATCGCATCGCCCACCCGCTCTCCGCCCAGCCACGCGTCGCCGCCTTCGAAACGGATATCGAGCCCGGCCGCCAAGGCCGCCAGCCCCGCCTCGTCGTCGAGGACCACGCCGCGCCGGGAAGCCGCCAGGGCGAGCAGCCGGTACAGCGCGCCGCTATCGAGATAATGATAGCCCAATTTTTCGGCGACCGATTGGGCCACCGTGCCCTTACCGGAAGCGGACGGGCCGTCGATGGCGATGACGGGGATAAGGCGGTCAGTCATGTCGGGCAATTCCGGCAAGCACGTTGAAATAATCGGGGAAAGTCTTGGCTACGCAACCGGGATCGTTGATGCGCACCGGCACGCCGCCCAGCGCGACGAGGGAAAAGCACATCGCCATGCGGTGGTCGTCGTAGGTGTCAATCTCGGCGCCGGGAATGAGGGTCGCGGATTCGGGCGGGGTGATGCGGATGTAGTCCTCCCCCTCCTCCACCATCGCGCCGACCTTGCGCAGCTCAGCCGCCATGGCGGCGATGCGGTCGGTTTCCTTGACGCGCCAGCTGGCGATGTTGCGCAAAGTGGTCGTGCCGTCGGCGAACAGCGCGGCCACGGCCAGGGTCATGGCGGCGTCGGGGATGTGGTTGCAATCGAGGTCGATGGCCTTGAGCTTGCCGCTGCCGCTGGATTCGACCCAGTTGTCGCCCATGACGATTTCGGCGCCCATCTGCGCCAGCGCTTCGGCGAAGCGCACGTCGCCCTGGATGCTGGCTTTGCCTACGCCCTCGACCCTTACCGGACCATGGCCGATGGCGCCGGCGGCGAGGAAGTAGGAGGCGCTCGACGCATCGCCCTCGACATGGATCACGCCCGGACTCCTGTAGGCCTGGCCGGCACGGATGGTGAAGACCTGCCAGCCCTGGCGCTCGACCTCGACGCCGAAGCGGCGCATCAAGTTCAGCGTGATCTCGATATACGGCTTGGAAATCAGCTCGCCCACCACTTCGATGGTCACGTCCTGCCGCGCCAGCGGAGCCGCCATCAGCAGCGCGGTAAGGAACTGGCTGGAGACGTTGCCCCGTATTCTTACAGCCCCGCGAAGCGGCACATCGTCCCCCTCTCCCGTCTCGCCGTGGTCGCCGCGCAGCAGTGGGAACCCGGCGGGGATACTCCTTACGGGTGCTGGGAGAGGGCGCGCGCCGGCGGGTTTGATTAGAAGCGGCGGAAATCCTTCATTGCCCAGATAAGCGATTTCCGCGCCGAGCTGGCGCAGGCCATCGACCAGGTCGCCGATCGGCCGCTCGTGCATGCGCGGCACGCCGGAAAGCCGGTATTCGCCGTGGGACAAGGCCAGCGCGGCGGTAAGCGGGCGAAAGGCGGTGCCGGCATTGCCCAGGAACAGATTGGCCTGTTTCACCGGGAAATCCCCGCCCACGCCCTCCACCCGATAGTCGCGGCTGTCGCCGTGCCGAGCCCATTCGACGCCGAGCGTTTTCAGCGCTTCCAGCATGTGGCGGGTATCGTCGGAATCGAGCAGCGCCTTGACCTCGGTAACGCCTTCGGCCAGCGCCGCCAGGAGCAGGGTGCGGTTGGAAATGCTTTTTGAGCCCGGCAGGAGAACGGTGCCGGCGGCACGGGAGATGGGAGCGAGATCGAGGTAATCCATTAGCAAAGGTTCAAGTAAAAACTCATCCACCGAGGTTCAATTAATATCTCTTATCGGCAATCCATTGGTTGCGCGCCGCGCGGGCATGGTCGAAAACCCGCTCCAGCGCCGCGCCGTCTTCCCCGGCCAGCATGGCGCGCAGACGTGCGATCTGGGCCTGGTAGGCATCCAGCTCCTTGAGCAGCGCGGCACGGTTGGCGAGGCAGATGTCGCGCCACATTTCCGGAGAGCTGCCGGCGATGCGGGTGAAGTCGCGGAAACCGCTGGCGGCATAGCTGAACAGTTCCTCGCCGTTGGCGCGGGAGGCAATTTCGTCAACCAGCGCGAAAGCCAGCAAATGGGGCAGGTGCGACACGGCGGCGAAAACCTCGTCGTGGGCTTGCGCGGTCATCTCCCGCACGGTCGCGCCGCAGGCCTGCCACAGGGCGCGCACCTGCGATGCCGCCGCGGCGTCCGTTTCGGGCGTCGGAGTGATCACCACGTTGCGCCCCTGGAACAGCTCGGCGCCGGCGGCGGCCGCGCCGCTTTTCTCCGCGCCCGCGATCGGGTGGGCCGGCACGAAATGCGTCAGATGCGCCGCCAGATAGCGCCGGCCGAGCGCCACCACGTCGCCCTTGGTGCTGCCCGCGTCGGTAACGACGGTGTGCGCATCGAGATGCGGCGCAATCGCCTCCATCACGCCGCCCATCTGACCGACCGGCACCGCCAGCAGCACCGCGTCGGCGCCTTTGACCGCCGTTGCTGCATCCGTTTCGGCGCGGTCGATCGCGCCGCGCCGCAAGGCTTCCTCCAGGTTGCCCGAGGAACGCCCGACGCCGACGATTTCACGCACCGCGCCGGCTTGGCGCAAGGCGAGCGCAAACGAGCCGCCGATCAGGCCGACGCCGAAAACGACGAGCTTGTCGATCAACCGGTGTTGACCTGCGTTCATCGGCGGTTTAAATCGACCTGCCGATCGCCCCGGCAATCGCGCCCAGGCTCGTCATCAGATCTTTCAGTTCCTGCGGGGTCAGCGCCTGGTCCGCGTCGCACCAGGCTTCGCACGGATTCGGGTGCATTTCCACCAGCAGGCCGTCGGCGCCGGCGGCGATGGCCGCGCGCGAAAGCGCCGGCACCATCCACGCCTTGCCGCCGGCGTGGGAGGGATCGACGATCACCGGCAGATGGGTTTCCTTTTTCAGCACGGGAATCGCGGTCACGTCCAGCACGTTGCGGTAGTAGGTTTCGTAGGTGCGGATGCCGCGCTCGCAGAAGATGATGTTGTGGTTGCCGCCGGCGGCGATGTATTCCGCCGCCATCAGCCATTCGGAGATGGTCGCCGACATGCCGCGCTTGAGGATGACCGGCGTGCCGATCCGGCCCACTTCCTTCAGGAGGTCGAAGTTCTGCATGTTGCGCGTGCCGATCTGGATCACATCGACGCCGTATTCGAGGAAGGCGTCGATCTGGCGCACGTCCATCAGTTCGGTGACGATGGGCAGGTTGTATTTCTCGGCGGCGGTGCGGAACATCGCCAGGCCCTCCACGCCGTGGCCCTGGAACGCATAGGGGCTGGTGCGCGGCTTGAAGGCGCCGCCGCGCATCAGGCGGCAGCCGGCGGCGTGGGTTTCCTGCGCCGCGAGCGCCATCTGCTCCGGCGTTTCCACCGAACACGGGCCGGCGATGATCTGCACCTGGCTGCCGCCCAGCGGGATGCCCTTGATGTCGATCACGCTGTTCTGCTTGTGCCATTCGCGCCCGACGATCTTGTAGGGCTTGACGATGTGCATCGCCTGCTCGACGCCCGGCAGCGCCTCGAAATACTCCTGCTCCAGCTTGCGCTCGTCGCCGATGGCGCCGATCACGGTGCGCTCGGTGCCGCGCGAGATATTGGCGTCCAGCCCGGCTTCCTTGATTTTATTTACAACCCCTTCGATCTGCTGTTCGCTGGCGTCGCTGCTCATTACGATAATCATTTTCCCAACTCCCTAAGTGCCCGTTCCAGGGCTTGCAAAAATACCTCGTTTTCCCCTTTTAGCCCGACGCTGATCCGCAAATACTCGGGCAGGCCGTAATTGGCGACCGGCCGCACGATCACGCCCTGCCGGAGCAGGCTCAGATTGACGGCGGCGGCATCGCCCACGCGCAGCGCGACGAAGTTGCCATAGGAGGGAATGTAATCGAGCCCCAGACGCTGGAAACCCGCGATCAACTGCTCCATGCCTTGGCGGTTGATCTCCAGGCATTCGTCGAGGAACGCGTCGTCCTCCATCGCGGCGATCGCCGCGGCCTGGGCCAGGCTGCCGACGTTGAACGGCTGCCGCACCCGGCTCATCATGTCCGCCACCTGCGGGCTCGCCAGCGCGTAGCCGACGCGCAGGCCGGCCAGGCCGTAGGCCTTGGAAAAAGTGCGGGTGACGATCAGGTTGGGGAAGCGTTGCAGCCAGGCATCGACGTCGCTTTTCAGCTCGTCCGGCAGGTATTCGGTGTAGGCTTCGTCCAGCACCACCAGGACGCTTTCCGGTACGCGCTCGATCAGGCCCAGCAAGACGCCGGGCGCAAGCAGCGTGCCGGTGGGATTGTTCGGGTTGGCGACGAACAGCATGCGGGTGTCGGCTTCGATCGCCGCCAGCAAAGCCTCGGGGTCGTGGCCGTAGTCTTTCGCCGGCGCCTCGATGCCGCGCGCGCCGGTCGCCTGGGTGGCGAGCGGATAAACGGCGAAGGCATGCCGGCTGTACACCGCGGAAGTCCCCGGCGTCAGGAAAGCCCGCGCGGCCAGTTCCAGCACGTCGTTGGAACCGTTGCCCAGCACGATCCGGTTCATTTCCACGCCGTGCTTTTGCGCCAGCACGGTTTTGAGCTTGAAGGCATTGCCGTCCGGGTAGCGCGCGATCTCCATGATCACGTTTTCGATCGCCGCCAAGGCGCGCGGACTGGCGCCCAGCGGGTTCTCGTTGGAGGCCAGCTTGACGATGTCGCTTTCTTCCAGATCCATTTCCCGCGCCAGCTCGGAAATCGGCTTGCCGGGCTGATATGGCGCGATGGCGCAGATATGGGGCGGGGCGAGGTCGCAGTAATCCATTTTCAAAACGGGTGGATGCAAAAAGAGGCTAGGATACGCCGATTCTTCGGCGATTCAAAGCAAGTCTTCTATAAGACCGCCACCGGATAGGATCCCAGCACTTTGAGGAAGGCGGCCTTGTCGCCCAGCTCGGCCAGGGCCAGGGCGACTTTCTCGTCCTGGCGATGTCCTTCGACATCGACAAAAAACACGTATTCCCACAGACCGGCGCGCGAAGGACGGGATTCCAGCTTGGTCATGCTGACTTCGTGCCGGGCGAGCGGCAGCAGCAGCTCGCAGACCGCGCCGGGGCGGTTCTTGGCGGAGATCGCGAGGGAAGTCTTGTCGCGCCCGGACGGAGAGGCGTCGTGTTGGCCGACGACCAAAAAGCGGGTGGTGTTGTCCGGCTTGTCCTCGATATTTTCCGCGATTTTTGCGAGGCCGTAGTGCTCCGCCGCGGCTTCGCCGGCAATCGCCGCCGCCGTATCGTCCTCCGCCGCAAGGCGCGCCGCCTCGGCATTGCTCACCACCGCCACGCGCTCCACGCCGGGCAGGTTGCGGTTGAGCCATTCATGGCACTGGGCGAGGGACTGTGCGTGGGAATAGACTTTTTTCGCCCCCGTCGCGGCGCCCGCCTTGCGCAGCAGGAACTGGTGCACCCGCAGATCGACTTCGCCGCACACTCTGAGCGGGGTCTGCAACAGCAAATCCAGCGTCGTCCCCACCGCGCCGCCGGTGGAGTTTTCCACCGGCACCACGCCGTAATCCGCCAGCCCCGCCCCCACCTCGCGAAACACCTCGTCGATCGAGTCGCAGGCATGGGTTTGCGCGGCGTGGCCGAAATGCTTGACGGCCGCCGCCTGGCTGAAGGTGCCCTGCGGGCCGAGGAAGGCCACGGCCAGCGGCTTTTCCAGCGCCAGGCAGGCGGACATGATTTCGCGGAACAGGCGCGCCACGGTCTCGCCGGAGAGCGGGCCGGGATTGCTTTCCTTGATCCGGCGCAGCACCTGGGCCTCGCGCTCGGGGCGGTAGACCGTGCCGTTTTTCAGTTTGCCGATAGCCTGGGCATGCGCGGCGCGGCGATTGACGAGCTTGAGCATTTCGTCGTCGATGGCGTCGATGCTGGCGCGATGTTGGGAAAGTTGTTTGTCCATTGATCCTTAAAACCTCACTTCCAAACGCAAAGGTGCGAAGGGTTCAATGGGTTATAGCCCAGCCCGCATCCCTTATGCATTTGATCTTCTTTTGCGAACTTTGCGCCTCTGCGTTTCTGCCGTTTTTTTGTTTGGTTCAAAGCAAAATCTAGTAGTCAGTCAACATAAAACGAGGGCATTCCCCCCTTTGAAAAAGGGGGGTTAGGGGGGATTTAGCAGAGTAACAACTAGCCACCACCGTTAAATCCCCCTCAATCCCCCTTTTTCAAAGGGGGAGGCAGTCAGCCTTGCCGCATCCCTGTGTCAACGTGACTATCTACCTACCGTATTCTTTTTCGAAGTAGGCCATGAAATCCACCAGCGCCTTGACGCCTTCCAGCGGCATGGCGTTGTAGATCGAGGCGCGCATGCCGCCCACCATCTTGTGGCCCTTGATGTAGGCGATGCCCTGTTTTTTTGCTTCGGCGATGAAGGTTTCGTCCAGGCCCGGCCTGGTCAGCGTAAAGGGAACGTTCATGCGCGAGCGGCAGGAAACGTCGACCGGGTTGCGGTACAGGCTGCTGGCGTCGATGGCTTCGTACAGCAGCCGGGCCTTGGCGATGGCGATCTGCTCGATGGCGGCCAGTCCGCCTTGTCTCTTCAGCCACTGGAACACCAGCCCGGCGACGTAGATGGCGTAGGTCGGCGGCGTGTTGAGCATGGAACCGTGCTCGGCGTGCACGGCGTAGTCGAGCATGGTCGGCGTATGCGCCGGGGCATGGCCGAGCAGGTCGTCGCGCACGATCACCAGCGTCAACCCGGCCGGGCCGATGTTCTTCTGCGCCCCGGCGTAGATCAGGCCGTAGCGGGAAACATCGACCGGCCGCGACAGGACGTGCGAGCTCATGTCGGCAACCAGCGGGATCGAATCCGAGATTCCCGGCAGATTGGCGTCCGACAATACCTCGACGCCCTGCACGGTCTCGTTGGTGCAGACATGCAGGTAGGCGGCCGCGGGGTCGATGGCGATCTCGCCCCGGTGGAACAGGCGGGTGAAGTTGCCGCTCTCGGTGCTGCCGGCAAGCCGCGCGGCACCGATTTTCTGCGCTTCCTTGAACGCCTTTTTCGACCACGCGCCGGTCACCAGGTAATCGGCCGATTTTCCGTTGAGCAGGTTGATCGGCACCTGTGCGAATTGCATGGTCGCGCCGCCCTGCAGGAACAGCACCTTGTAGTTGGCGGGCACCGCCAGAAGCTCGCGCAGATCGGCTTCGGCCTGTTCGATGATGGCGGTGAAATCCTTGCCGCGATGGCTCATCTCCATCACCGACATGCCGCAGCCGCGCCAGTTCAGCATCTCGTCGCGCGCCTGTGCGAGAACCTCCTCCGGCAAGGCGGCGGGGCCGGCGCTGAAATTGTAAATTCGTTCCATAACGTTATTTTAAAATCGGGTTAAACCGCAAAGGCGGCATGAGTGCCGCTTGCAGCAAGTAGCAAGTAGGTCGGTTCAAGCGAAGCGGAACCGACAACCGAAGCAAAAGGTATCACTCCCAGTTTTTTAATCTACTTGAAGTCGGCTCCGCTTCGCTTGAGCCGACCTACACACTCCATGGTTATTGGGGTTGCTCTTCTTCCGCATCGGAATCCGCTTCCACCACCCGCTCCAGCCCGATCAGCTTCTCGCCCTTGTCGAGGTTGATCAGGGTGACGCCCTGGGTGGCGCGGCCCATTTCGCGGATTTCCCGGACGCGGGTGCGGATCAGCACGCCGCCGGTGGTGATCAGCATGATTTCGTCGCTTTCCTCCACCAGCGTCGCGGCCACCACGTTGCCGTTGCGCTCCGAGGTCTGGATCGCGATCATGCCCTGGGTGCCGCGGCCGTGGCGGGTGTACTCGACGATCGAAGTGCGCTTGCCGTATCCGTTCTCGGTGGCGGTGAGCACTGACTGGGTTTCGTTTTCCGCCACCAGGAGCGAAATCACCTTCTGCCCTTCGGCCAGGCGCATGCCGATCACGCCGCGCGAAACGCGGCCGGTGGGGCGCACGTCCTCTTCCTCGAAGCGCACCGCCTTGCCGCCGTTGGAGAACAGCATCACATCGTGCTTGCCGTCGGTGATATCGACGCCGACCAGGTAATCGTCCTCGTCCAGGTTGATGGCGATGATGCCGCGCCGCATCGGGCGGGAGAAATCGGACAACGGCGTTTTCTTGACGATGCCGCTGGCGGTGGCCATGAAAATGAAATGGTCGTCGTCGAATTCCTTGACCGGCAGAATGGCGTTGATCTTCTCGCCTTCCTCCAGTTGCAGCATGTTGACGATCGGCTTGCCGCGCGCCCCGCGGCTGCCCTGCGGCACTTCGTAGACCTTGATCCAGTAGACCTGGCCGCGGTTGGAGAAGCACAGGATGTAGTCGTGGGTATTGGCGATGAACAGCTTCTCGATGAAGTCGTCTTCCTTCGTCGCCGTCGCCTGCTTGCCGCGCCCGCCGCGCTTCTGCGCGGAGTAATCCTCCAGCGGCTGGGATTTGATGTAGCCGCCGTGGGTCAGGGTCACCACCATGTCCTGCGGCGTGATCAGGTCTTCCATGGAAAGATCCTGGGCATGCACGACGATTTCGCTGCGGCGCTTGTCGCCGAACTGCGCCTTGATCGCGGTCAGCTCGGTGACGATGATTTCGGTGATGCGCACCGGCTTGGCCAGGATGTCCAGCAGATCGACGATCTTCTCCATCACCTCGCGGTATTCGGACACGATCTTGTCCTGCTCCAGGCCGGTCAGGCGCTGCAGGCGCAATTCCAGGATCGCCTGGGCCTGGGCATCGGACAGTCGGTAGCCCTGCTCGGCCAGGCCGAATTCGGCCCCCAGCCCGTCTGGGCGGGAAGCGTCGGCGGCGGTGCGCGCCAGCATCTCTTCCACCAGCGGCGAGCGCCAGACGCGCTCCATCAGGCCCAGCTTGGCGGCCGACGGGGTGGCCGCCGCCTTGATCAGGGCGATCACCTCGTCGACGTTGGACAGCGCCACCGCCAGGCCTTCCAGGATATGGCCGCGTTCGCGCGCCTTGCGCAGTTCGAATACGGTGCGCCGCGTCACCACCTCGCGCCGGTGGCGCAGGAAGGCGTCGAGCATCTGCTTCAGATTGAGCAGGCGCGGCTGGTTGTCCACCAGCGCCACCATGTTCATGCCGAAGGTGTCCTGCATCTGGGTCTGCTTGTACAGGTTGTTGAGCACCACTTCCGGCACTTCGCCGCGCTTCAGCTCGATCACCATGCGCATGCCGGACTTGTCCGACTCGTCGCGCAGGTCGGAGATGCCGTCGATTTTCTTTTCGCGCACCAGCTCGCCGATCTTGATCAGCAGGTTGGCCTTGTTCACCTGGTAGGGCAGCTCGTCCACGATGATCGCCTGGCGTCCGCCCACCTTGTCGATGTCCTCGAAGTGGACGCGCGCGCGCATCACCACCCGGCCGCGCCCGGTGCGGTAGCCTTCCTTGACGCCGACGGTGCCGTAGATGATGCCCGCGGTCGGGAAGTCCGGCGCCGGCACGACGTCGATCAGCTCCTCGATATCGGTGTCGGGATTGGCCAGCAACATCAGGCAGGCATCCGTGATCTCGTTCAGGTTGTGCGGCGGAATGTTGGTCGCCATGCCGACGGCAATGCCGGAGCTGCCGTTGATCAGCAGATTGGGAATCTTCGACGGGAACACCAGCGGCTCGTGCTCGGAACCGTCGTAGTTGGGGCCGAAATCGACCGTTTCCTTGTCCAGATCAGCCAAGAGTTCATGCGCGATCCGCGCCATGCGGATCTCGGTGTAACGCATCGCGGCGGCGTTGTCGCCATCGACCGAGCCGAAGTTGCCCTGGCCGTCCACCAGCGGGTAGCGCAGGGAAAAATCCTGCGCCATGCGCACGATGGTGTCGTACACCGCGGTATCGCCGTGGGGATGGTATTTACCGATTACGTCGCCGACGATGCGGGCCGACTTCTTGTAGGCCTTGTTCCAGTCGTTGGACAGCTCGTGCATGGCGAAGAGCGCGCGCCGGTGCACCGGCTTGAGGCCGTCGCGCACATCGGGCAGCGCCCGGCCCACGATCACGCTCATGGCGTAATCGAGGTAGGAGCGGCGCATTTCTTCTTCGAGGCTGACTGGGAGCGTTTCCCTGGCGAATTGATCCATAGGTGTTTTTGGCGGTGAGGCTTATTTTAGGAAGTGGGAATACTAAATCTTCGCGATTTTAGCATGTCGGCACCTCCCAGACCACCATGCGAGTATTGGCCGAGCGCAGCCGGGTTTTAATCACACGTCATGGAATCCGTGCGTCCGGCCGCAACACGGGGCGGGGACTTGTAAAAACGATTAGGGCTTGAAACCGCGCTTCAGCAGGTCAACCGCCGTTTGCGGGTCTTTCACGATGACACCGCCGGGACAGAAGAAATCGTTGTAAAGCACATGATGCTGGCGGTTGCGGTCCTGGTAGCTGATCGGCGCCCACTTGGCGAAGCGCGCCCTCGACCAGGCGCCTTCCTTGCGGCCGAAAGCGTAAAGCTTCCTTTCGCCGCTGGCGCAGCGGATGCCCTCGAAACTCACATTGGCGGCACCGGCGGCTGATTTGACGATCAGGGTGTAGCGCACCACGCCGTCCTCGCTCGTGCTGATGGAGGACGCATCGACAAAAAACTTGTTGTCGGTGGCGGCGCTGACGAACAGCGGCAGCAGGTTTTCTTCCTTGGGATAGGGCGGGAGTTTGGCCTCGATCTCGGCCCAGGGTTTTTCGTCCTCGAAATCGGTCTCGAATTTCCCCCAATTCTTCCCTGTGCCCCATTCGGCGGAGGCCGCCAGCGGCAGGGCCAGCATCAGCAGCGCGACAATTTTCTTCATGGCATGAATGCGGTGTTGCGGAAAACCGAATGATAACCCGTAACGCGGCGAGCCGCACGACCCGCCCGGCCGACCGCTATTGCGCGTAGATATGCTCGCGCGTCAGGGGGCAAGCCGCCGCCCCGTTCGCCAGTGGTTTGGCGGCAAGCACCTGGAACAATGAAAGCCAGCCGCGCTCAAAGGCATGCGCCGAGCCGGCCATGTAGATCCGCCAAATGCGGAAGCGGTCTTCGCCCACCATGCGACTGGCCTCGTCCTGCCTGGCTTCCAGGCGATCGACCCAGTGCCACAGGGTTTTCGCGTAATGCGGGCGCAGGCATTCCACGTCCCAGCACTCCAAATTCTGCCTGGACATCGCCTCGGTCACCGCCGACACGTGCACCAGATCTCCACCGGGAAAGACATAGCGATCGATGAACTCGCCCAGGCCGCTGCCCAGTTCGGCGCCGTCCGTCCGCACCGAGGTGATGCCATGGTTCAGCACCAGCCCACCCGGCTTGAGCAGGCGGTAAATCTTGCCGAAGTAGGCGGGAAAGTTTTTCCGGCCGACATGTTCGAACATGCCGACGCTGGCGATCTTGTCGAATTGTTCGGCTTCCGGCAGGTCGCGGTAATCCATCAGCCTGACACGGCAGCGGCTTTCCAGGCCGCGCTCCCGGATCCGGTCCGACACGTACTGGTATTGGCTCCGGCTCAGGGTGATGCCGTCGGCCATCACGCCGTAGCGCTCCGCCGCCCACAGCATCAGCCCGCCCCAGCCGCAGCCGATATCCAGAAAAAGCTGATTTTCCTTCAGATCGAGCTTGCGGCAAATGAGATCCAGCTTCTGTTCCTGGGCCAGATCGAGGCTATCGTCGGGCCGGCGGAAGTAAGCACAGGAGTAAACCCAGCGCCGGTCCAGCCACAAGCCGTAGAACGCGTTGGAAACGTCGTAATGGTAGCTGATCGCGCGGCGGTCCGCGGCGCGGTTGTGCCACCGCCAATTCGGCGAAAACAGGCTCTTGCGGGCGACCCGGCCGGAAGCCTGGCACAGGGTCTCACCGAGCCGGATAATTTCCTTGGCGCCACCGATGAGGTCGATATGCTGCTCGACGTAATTCCGGGCGAACTTGCCCAGGGTGGGCATCAACAAGGAAGACAAGCCCTTCGGCGAACGCACGCTGACCGTCACGCTCGGCGAATCGGACAGCCTCAACGCCTTGCCGTTCCAGAACTCGAAATTGACCGGCAGGCAAGCCTGACGCAAACGCCGCTCGACCAGCCGCATAACCTGACTTTGCAGCATCACCGTTCCCCCCGCCGAAAAACAGTCCGATTCTTCAGGATAGCCGATATGGAGAAAGGTGAAGGGATATGCCCGGAAAATGCCCACTTGGGATCGATATCGAGGAGAAAAATCATGCTAAATTTAGCCAAGCTATTTGCCAAGGCACGAACATGAACGAAATCAGGAGCCTGAAAATTTTCGGGCGGGTTCAGGGCGTTTTTTTCCGCGAATCCATGGCCCGCGAAGCACAACGGCTCGGCGTCTCCGGCTGGGTGCGCAACCGCCGCGACGGCTCGGTGGAGGCGATGGTGCAGGGCGAGAGCGGCGCGGTTGCCGCAATCGTCGAGTGGGCCAAAAAAGGTCCGGCGTCGGCGCGGGTCGATCGCGTCGAGATCGGCGCCGGCAGCGGCGAGTATGCGGGCTTCGAGCGCCTGGAAAGCACCTGAGAACCACATCCTGCCGGGCATGCGGGCATGGCCGGCGGCAAACATCAATGCATCAACCCGCCTTTCCGGGTGACGATATTGATATCAACGTAGCTGGAGCCGCGGTTTTTGGCGCGGGAGAAATCCAGCGTGTAGCCGCCCACGTCCAGGTTCCTGGTCTCCCGCAGCACCGCCGTGAGGCTGTCGGGCGAGGCATCCTTGCCGGCCGCCTTGAGTGCGGCGACCAGCAGCTTTGCGGCGATGAAGCCTTCCACGCTGAGATGGGAAGGCGCTTCGTCACGGTATATCTTCATGATTTTGTCATGCTCCATGACGACCGGCACATCCCAGTTGTGGGGATGGGGCACGACCTGGGTCAACATGGTTCCGGCGGCTTCCTGACCGGCGAGTTCGAACAGGGTGACGTGATCGATCAGGGAAAGCCCCAGGATGTAAGCGGTGATATCCAGCTTGCGGTACGCCTTGACAAACTGCGCCGCGGGCAATGTTTCCAGGATGACGATGATGGCCTGGGGTTTATCCGCGTTGATGGCACGGGCCACCGCTTCGATTTCCGCGCCGTCGCTGCCGACGACATGCCTGCCCTTCAGGCTCAAACGCCGGCTCTTGAGTTCGTTCTCCACGGCGGCCAAAGAGGCCTTGCCGTAAGCATCGGCAGCATAGACCGCGGTGAATTTGCCGATCCCCTGGGCGAGGAAGTAACCGACCAGTTTCTTGGCTTCAGTCGCGTAGCTCGGCCGAATGAAAAACATGTTCTCCATTCCCGGCTCCACGCCCACGCCTGATAGCGGCGCGACCAGCGGCAGCCTGGAACGCCGGAACTCGTCGCTGTGCTGCAGGCTTTCCACGCAGCCCTGGCCGAAATAGCCGAACAATGCATCGACCCGGTCCCTGCCGAGAAAATCCGCGGTGATCTGGGCCGACCTTTCGGCGGAACCTCGATTGTCCACCGCGCGATGAACGATTTTGCGGCCGGCAATGCCGCCGTTCGCGTTGACGAAATCGAAATACACCTTGGCACCCGCCAGATAATCCTTGCCGATATCGCCCTGCGGGCCGGACAGGTCGATGGACTGGCCGATGACGATATCCCGCCCGGCGGCGAACGATGGGACGGCGAAAAGGCTGGAGAATAAAATGGCAATCGACAGCCAGAGCCGACACGCTGCGTGCTTTGAGGTTAAACGAAGGGGGCGATTCGCCATCGCTATCTAAATCGGGGGTGGTTTTTCAGGAACCGCGGATTCTAGATAATGGCTGTTACAGCTTTGTGACGAGCCCTCGCCGAATCGCCGCTCATGACTCCCACAGCCACGCCGCGCCGCGCACGCCGCTGGAATCGCCGAAGCGGTTGCGCACCAGCCGGGTGTCCACCCGATCGGAAAACACGAAGCGCCCCCACAATCGGGGGACGTTCTCATACAACCGTCCGATATTCGACATGCCGCCGCCCAGCACGATGACGTCCGGATCGAGGATGTTGACGACATGCGCCAGCGAGCGCGCCAGACGGTCTTCATGGCGCCGCAAGGTCGCCTCGCATGTCGCGTCGCCGGCCGCCGCGCGCGCCGCGATAGCCTCGGCGCCCAGCTTTTCGCCCCCGGCGCGCTCGTGGTCCCGCGCCATGCCCGGTCCGGACAGATAGGTTTCGATGCAGCCGCTACGGCCGCAATAGCAGGGCGGCCCGGAACGCTCGCCCTGTTCCGGCCAGGGCATGGGATTGTGCCCCCACTCGCCGGCAATGGCATTGGGGCCGGTCAGCACGTGGCCGTTGACGACGATGCCGGCGCCGGTGCCGGTGCCGAGAATCGCGCCGAACACCACCGCCGCGCCGGCAGCCGCCCCGTCCGTTGCTTCGGACAGCGCGAAACAGTTGGCGTCGTTGGCGATGCGCACCTCGCGCTGCAGCAGCGCTTCCAGGTCTTGCCGGATCGGCCGGCCGTTGAGATGGGTCGAATTGGAGTTCTTGAGCAGCCCGGTGGCGCGGGAAATGGCGCCCGGCGTGGCGACGCCCAACGTTCCGCGCAGGCCGAGCCCCGCCTCCGTCATGCGCACCAAGTCGGCAATCGCCCGCAGCGCACCGGGATAATCGCCTTGGGGCGTGGCGACGCGCCGGCGCATCAGTTCGCCGCCCCGGTCGTCCAGAGCGATGATTTCAATCTTGGTACCACCCAGATCGACACCCAATTTCACCCGCACTTCAATTTCCTCCCGGCCCTCACTGCCACGCGTGCCGCCGCGGTGCCAGACGCGCCTCTCGCGATGGGCAAAACAACGCATATCAACAGCCAAGGCAATTTGTTCTTAGTTTAGTTAAATAATGTAAATATTTTTAAACTGTATCAAATCTGAAACAATTGAATATTTCACGATAACTACATGATTTTATTTGTAATAAAATAATTTAGACAACAATCATGCAATTTATTAAAGATTATCCCTAATGATAATTGAATGTTCTGCCTATTCTCGGCCAACGCCAGTCTATATAGACTATGAAACGTATGCCCAGAAAAACACAAGCATTGAATGTCTCACAATTGTCACATAACTATCAATATGTTGTCGTATATTGCCGGCGCCGCCGCGTTACTGGATGACGCGCCAATAACCAACTAGGCAGTTACTGCTAAAGAAAGGCAATGACATGTTACAAAATGCGCTCATCCACAATTATCATGAAGACGACGTTATTTTGGAAGAGGAATCTTCCAGACAGACCGACGATCCCGCCGAGGCGTCAATCGAGGCCGAAGCCCAACTCAGTGATTTCCAGATCGACGTCACCCTCACCTATCTCAACGAAATCGGCCAGAACGCCCTGCTGTCGGCCAAGGAGGAGTATCGTCTCGCCTGCCTGGTGAGACAGGGAGATTTCGAGGCGCGGCAGCGCATGATCAAATGCAACCTCCGGCTGGTTGTCAGCATCGCGAAGCATTACAACAATCGCGGCCTGGTGCTGCTCGACCTGATCGAGGAAGGTAATCTCGGCCTGATCCATGCCCTGGAAAAATTCGACCCAGAGCGCGGATTCCGTTTTTCCACCTATGCGACCTGGTGGATCCGCCAGAACATCGAGCGGGCCATCATGAACCAGTCGCGCACCATCCGCATTCCCGTCCATGTCATCCGTGAAATGAATTCTTGCCTGCAGGGTTTCCGGCGCCTGGAGGCCTGCAAGGGCGACGAACCCAGCGCGGAGGAAGTGGCGCAACTGCTGGACAAGCCGGTGGACAACGTGCGCTATGTATTGAACCTGAACGAACGCATCGCCTCGCTCGACACGCCGCTGGACATCGATCCTTCTCTGTCCCTGGGCGACGCCATTCCCGACGAAAGCATCACGCCGCCCGATGTGCTCCTGCAGAACGCGGAACTCGAAGTACTGGTGCAGCACTGGCTGGACGAACTGGGCGACAAGCAGCGTTGCGTAGTGGAGCGCCGCTTCGGCCTGAGCGGCTACGATATCCACACCCTGGAAGAAGTAGCCAATACGCTCGACATCACTCGGGAGCGGGTGCGCCAGATCCAGGTCGAAGCCCTGCAACTGCTGCGCCTGCACCTGAAGCGCAAGGGGCTGTCGAAAGAAGCGCTGTTCTGACCGAAGTGTGGCAATAAATCCGCCGAGCCCGATCCGGAGAAACGCCCGTAAACCCCGCAAATACGAGCATAACGGCGTGCCACTCCGGATCGGTACGGGCACACCGCAGCCCCTTGTGCCCCATGGGTATGGGTATTACACTAACGCCCATCACCCTTACATTTCGGCAATCCATGAACACGGAAACTCAGAATAATAATTACTTGGTAATCACCGCTTCGGGCGAGGACAAGGTCGGCCTGGTCGATCAGTTTTCGGGCAAAATCACCGACAGCGGCTGCAATATCGAGGAAAGCCGGATGGCCGTGTTGGGCGGCCAGTTCGCGCTGCTCATGCTGCTGTCCGGCCCGTGGAACGCGCTGTCCAAGTTCGAAGGACAGCTGGAATCGCTGGGGAAACAGCTGGAGCTCACCATCGTCCATAAACGGACCCGGCAACGGGAGCGCTCGCAGCCGGTGGTGCCCTACCAGGTCGAGGTCGTGGCCATGGACCATCCGGGCATCGTGCGCAGCCTGGCCGGTTTTTTCTCCAGGAACGGCATCAACATCGAAGAACTCCATACCAGCACCTACCCCGCCCCCCACACCGGGACGCCGATGTTTTCGGTGTCCATGACGGTAGGCATTCCGGGTGAAGCCCACATCCCCACCCTGCGTAGCGATTTCCTCGATTACTGCGACGAGCTGAACCTGGACGCAAGCCTGGAACCCATGCGCGGATAGGGACTGCCCCCCGGTCCGGGCTTTTCACGGCAAAAACGCCTGATAGCTTGCAAAAGATTCAAAATCCACCGCAAATCCGCGACTGCGCCGAGAATGCGCAAGGAAGACCTACTGTATTGACTTTTCTTCATGCACCTTTGGCGCCTTTGCGATAGGCGCTCCATTTTTTTACAGGCTCTGAAGGTCTCGTCGGTGCATCCCGCATGGCAACCGAATGCTATATTGAAAGTATGGCTTTAACTTGAAGAGGGCGCCGCCATGCAAATCGACCTCGTAGACGTCACCATTCACATCGATGAAACCCTGGATCGCGCGCAGCTGGACAAAATCGAGGATGAGTTGCGCGAACTGGATGGCATCGTTTGCGTCAGCCGCCCGGACAACCGGCCGCATTTGATGATCGTGGAGTACAACCCCGCCCGCCTCGACAATCAGGCGATTCTGAAGCAGGTCACTGCGCGGGGTGTTCATGCCGAGCTGATCGGCTTGTAGCTTCTCCCGGTTAGCCACAACGTTTCGGTGTGGGAGCGGCAACATTTCGATGCATTAAACTTTAGCCGGGTTCCGCTGTCTTGACAGTGACAGGCTCGAAGGGAAATGCGATGAAGCACTTGGCGATGTTCGTGGTCGGAATTATTTTAGGAGGGCAGGCGATGGCCTGGAACGCTGGCGGATTCCACAAACCGGACGCGGGCGAACTGAAAAAGAGGCTCAATGCCCAGCAATACCAGGTCACCCAGGAAAACGGGACGGAGCCGGCGTTCCATAATGGTTATTGGAACAACAAGAAGGACGGCATCTACGTCGATGTCGTCTCGGGCGAGCCGCTGTTCAGCTCCCTCGACAAATTCGATTCCGGCACCGGCTGGCCCAGTTTCACCAAGCCGCTGGAACCCGCCAACGTAACCGTGCGCGAAGACCGTTCCTATCACATGTCGCGCGTCGAGGTGCGCAGCACGCTCGGCAACTCGCACCTGGGACACCTCTTCGACGACGGCCCCGTCCCCACCGGCAAACGCTATTGCATGAATTCTGCGTCGCTGCGCTTCATCCCGAAGGAAGACCTGGAAAAGGAAGGCTACGGCGAATACCGCAAGCTGTTCGAGAAAAAGTAGCGTCTGCGCCGAAACTTGCCGCACGCAGGGACGACAAAACCGGAATTGGGTTAATCAGCCGCTCCCTTGACTGTTCTTCGCCTCCAAGCCCTCGCGCCATTCACTGCGTGACGGAACGAATTACCGTCAATCCCATCAAATCGTTTAGCTAACCCATAGCAAAACAGTCGGGCTTTGCTTGCCCCGCCGGCAGATCAGCACTCGCCCGTGCCACACGATCAAGCGGGATGTCGCCCGGTGAGGGGGGTGCATGTCTACAGATTTCGACAAGCTGGTTCTGGATGAAATGCCCGACGGCGTCATCGTCACGGCCCCGGATGGGAAAATCGTCCATTGGACCAAGGGGGCCGAAACGGTTTTCGGCTACTCCGCCGCCGATGCCGTGGGCCGCTCGCTGAGGGAGCTGATCGCGCCGAAAAAGGAAGACAGCGATGAGCGCGCCGTTCTAGAAAAAACGCTGGCGGAGGGATTTGCGAGCTATGAATCCCTGCGCCGCAGGAAAGATGGCTCGCTGATTTATGTCGATGTGTCGAGCAAGGCCATCTACGGCGTAGCTGGCACGGTCGATTTTATCCTGTTCAGCAAGAAGGACGTGACGCTGCTGAAAGTCCTGCGCGATGCCAAGCTGGTCGAGGTCAAGTTCCGCAACCTGCTGGAATCGGCCCCCGACGCGATCGTCATGGTCAACTCGTCCGGCCGCATTGTGCTGGTCAATACGCAGGCGGAAAACCTGTTCGGCTACCCGCCCGGGGAACTGCTCGGCCAAGTCATCGAGACCTTGATGCCGGGCCGCTTTCGTGTCGGCCATGTGGGGCATCGGACAAGCTATTACGAGCAGCCGCGCATCAGGGCGATGGGCGTGGGCCTGGAACTCTATGGCCTGCACAAGGACGGTCGGGAATTCCCGGTTGAGATCAGCCTCAGCCCGCTGGCGACCGAGGAAGGCACACTGGTGATGAGCGCGATCCGCGACATTACCGAACGCAAACGCATCGAGCATACCCTGCACGAGAAAAACATTGAGCTGGAAAACGCCAATCTTGCCAAGGACCGCTTCCTCACCAGCATGTCGCACGAACTGCGCACGCCGCTCAACGCCATCATCGGTTTTTCCGAGGTGCTGCTGGATGGCCTGATGGGTGAGCTGGACACCGAACAGAAGGGATCTGTCGCCGACATTCTAGCCAGCGGCGAACACCTCCTGTCGCTGATCAACGACATCCTCGACCTGTCCAAGGTGGAGGCCGGCAAGATGCAGCTGGAGCTCGAACCGGTGGACGTGGCCGGACTGGTGGCGGCAAGCATGACGGTGGTCAAGGAGAGGGCGCAGGAACGCCAGCTGAAGATCTCGGCCGAGGTTGCGCAGGAGCTGGGCGAGGTGTGGGTGGATGCGCGCAAATGCAAGCAGATCCTGTACAACCTGCTGGCCAACGCTGTCAAGTTCACCCTGGATGGCGGCGAAGTGCGCATCGCAGCGCGCCAGGTCGAAAGCGCACCGGTGAAGGGCTCCAACTACGGCAAGTTCCTGGAGCTGGCGGTGAGGGACACCGGCATCGGCATCGCCGAGGAGGACAAGGTACTGCTGTTCCAGCCGTTCTCCCAGATCGACAGCTCGCTTTCCCGCCGCTACGAAGGCACCGGGATGGGGCTGGTGATGGTGAAGAAGCTCGCCGAACTGCATGGCGGTGCGGTGGAGGTGCAAAGCGAAAAAGGCAAGGGCTCCACCTTCACGGTATGGCTGCCCTGGCGCGACAGCGCGAACGGAGAAGAACAGGAGTCCGTTGCCTCGCCGGCCGCCCCCGTGGACGACGTCGCCATCATGAAACCCGCCTCGGTCGAGGCAATCCCTGCGGGCACCCGACCGCTGGCACTGGTGGTGGAAAACGACGACATGGCGGCCAACCTGCTGCGCATGCTGCTGGAAGGCAACGGCTTCCGCGTGGCCCGCGCGGCGACGGCGGAGCTCGGCCTGAAACTGGCGGCGAGCGAGAAGCCGGCCGTGATCACGCTGGATATCCTGCTGCCCGGCATGAGCGGCTGGGAATTCCTCGAACGCATCAAGCGCGACCCCGCGCTGACCGACATTCCGGTGGTGATCGAGACCATCCTTTCCGACATTCAGCGCGGCCTCTCGCTCGGCGCCGCCAGTGTGCTGCAAAAACCCATCCGGCGCGAAGAGCTGGACCGGGCGTTGAACGCCATCGGTTTCAAGATCGGAAAAGGGAAGCCCGCAACGGTGCTGGTGGTGGACGACGACCCCATGGCGGTGCAATTGCTCGGCACCTACCTCGACAGTGGCGGCTATCACGTGTTGCGGGCCTACGGCGGCCGCGACGGCATCGACATGGCGCAGCGCCTGCATCCAGACCTGCTAGTGCTCGACCTGATGATGCCGGAGGTGAGCGGCTTCGACGTCGTCGAGGCGCTCAAGGATTCTCCCCTTACCGCTACGATCCCGATCGTGGTGGTGACCGCCAAGCAAATCTCGGCTGCCGACCGGGCTGCGTTGAGCGGCCACGTACAGCGCGTCATGGAAAAAACCGAGTTCAGCCCCGAACATTTCCTGAACGAAGTAAAACGCGCAGTGGGCGCACGTTTGCCCCAACGCGCAGGACAATGACATGGCCAGCGTGCTGGTGATCGAGGACAATCCCGCCAACATGAAACTGGCGGCGCTCGTGCTGGAAAAAGCCGGCTACGCCGTGCTCCAGGCAAGAGAGGCGGAAACCGGCCTGGCCCTGGCCCGCGCCGAGCATCCCGACCTAATCCTGATGGACATCCAGTTGCCCGGCATGGACGGCCTGACCGCGACCCGGATTTTGAAGAG
This sequence comes from Sulfuricella sp., assembly GCA_023266195.1. Classification (GTDB taxonomy): domain Bacteria; phylum Pseudomonadota; class Gammaproteobacteria; order Burkholderiales; family Sulfuricellaceae; genus Sulfuricella. The sequence goes on along the minus strand of JAHFRP010000001.1, from coordinate 303,628 downwards.
CGATGCGGCCACCGCCGGCATCAAAATCGTCGCCCTGACCGCTTTCGCCATGAAGGGCGACGAGGAAAACATCCGCGCCGCAGGCTGCGATGGCTACATCGCCAAACCGATCCGCCACAAAAAATTCCTGTCCGAAATCGAATCCCATTTGGCGAGGAAAAATATTTCTGAAAACCCTCCCTCCACGTAAGGAAACGAAATGGAATCACCCAATAAAATCCTGATTGTGGATGACGAACCGCGCAACTGTAAGCTGCTGGAAACCCTGCTGTCACACGAGGGGTACCAGACCCGCATCGCTTATAGCGGCGAACAGGGACTCGCCGCGATGAAGCAGGAACTGCCCGATCTGGTGCTTCTCGACGTGATAATGTCGGGAATGAACGGCTTCCAGGTGGCAGGCAAAATCAAGGCCGACCCTGCCACCCGGCAAATCCCGATCATCATGGTCACCGCGCTGGAAGACCGCCACTCCATACTCAACGCGCTCAATATGGGCGCAGAGGAATTCATCTCCAAGCCGGTCAACTCGGCCGAGCTGAAGGTGCGCGTGCGCAACCTGTTGCGCCTGAAGGAATACAGCGACTTTCTCGCCCATCACAACCGCATCCTCAACCAGCAGGTGCAGGAGCGCACCGCGGAGCTGCGCGAAAGCCACATCGAAACCATCTTCACCATGACGCGCGCCTCCGAGCGCAAGGACAAGGGCACCGGCCTGCATATCAAGCGCATCAGCCATTATTGCCTGGAACTGGCACAGGAAATGGGCATGGACAACGGTTTCAACGACACGATCTTCTATGCCAGCCCGATGCACGACATCGGCAAAATCGGCATTCCCGACCACATCCTGCTCAAGCCAGGGCGGCACAGCGCCAGGGAATTCGAGATCATGAAGACCCATTCGGTGCTGGGAGCGGAAATCCTTGGCGCCGGCCACTCGCCGTACCTGAAGATGGGCCGGGACATCGCCCTCGGCCACCACGAGCGCTGGAACGGCGGCGGCTACCCGAACGGCCTCAAGGGCGAGGAAATCCCGCTCGCCGCCCGCATCATGACCATCTGCGACGTGTACGACGCGCTACGCAGCCAGCGCCCCTACAAGCCGGCACTCGACCACGCCACCGCGGTGCGGATCATCATCCAGGGCGACGAACGCACGCGGCCGGAGCAATTCGACCCGGAGGTACTGAATACTTTCCGCAACTGCGCGGAGAAATTCAGCGCGATTTATCACTCGCATCTGGATGGGTAGCGTGAAACTCGCGAAGCGAGCCACCGTCCCCCTGGCAGGAGAGGGCTAGCTTTTAGCCCCGAGCGTCTCTGACAGCTCGCTCAGGTACTTTTCGCTCTTCGCCGCAAACCGTTCGATGCTTCGCCTGTCCACTCCCGCCACGCCTCCGTTGCTGGCGGCCTTGTTCCAGGCCGCTTCCCGCGCGAGAGGGAAGCTGTATGCCACTGAAAATACAGGATTACAGATTGCGCGGGAATGGCGAAATCGGAATAAATCAGCGCTTCCTTAACGGCACATTTGTAAATATATTAATGGAGCTAACTACTAGTCGAGCCTGGAAAAGGCCGTTGGTCCGTCCTGTAAAAATCGCCATGTTTCAGGGTAAGCGCGAATTTTCGGTTCGCCCGATCGGCGCTACGAATGGGAGGGTAGCCGGGCACGTGAAGATGCACATCGCTCTTTGAATTTAACCAAAAAATCCATTAGCCCCGGAACCATTGGCATGTAAAAGGGCCGTTCATGGCTCGACAATCTCGCCACGAACGGCTTTTTGCCCGATTTTCGTCTAATGGATAATTTGGGTTTAATTCAGCTCGATGCCCAACTTGGTCAGGACGTCAGCGATCGGAATGAAAAAATTCATCCCTGCGAGCCCTTTGGCGCCTAGTCCGGCTACCGTGATGCCCACCACGACCCCCTTGGCGTCGAGCAGTGGACCACCGCTGTTTCCCGGAAGAATAGCCACATCGCTCTGCAGGTAGCGGTTGTTCTCCAGAGTGCGATAACCGCTGAGGACGCCCCGGGTCAGCGTGGTGTTGAACTTGTCGCCAAGGGGTGAGCCCAATGCATAGACATCTTCCCCGACGTTTGGCTCGCTGCCCCTGAGCGCAATCGGCTGAACCGCAATCGGCTCGGTCTTCACAAGTGCCACATCCCGCCCTTTGTCAGAGCGAACAATCTCACCCACGAGCTCGCGTCCGGTGGGCAGCATCACCTTCACGAACCTGGCCTGGCCAACCACATGCTGGTTGGTCAGGAGGTAGCCGTCCTGGCTCACGAAGAACCCGCTACCCGATCCCGTGTCGCCGACAATTGTGGCCACCGCGGACCGCAGAGTGGTAATGTTCTTTGAGAGCGGCTCGCTGGACGGTTTGGCGCCTTTCAGCTTGAGCGTGTCCTTGGCGGCCTTGGCATCCATCGGGGCTGCGCCCGTTACAACATCATAGAAGCCCTGCTCAGCCAGGAAGTTTCTCGCCGCCATGGCGAAGGCTCTGTCGAAAAATATATCCGCCAGCACCTTCTCCAACCCATCCGGCTGATATGTACCCTCGGTCGTTGCTTCGAAAACCACCTTCTGTGCCTCCGGGGAGTATATTTGCCAGAAGACCTTCATGTACACGCCGCCCAATGCGCCATCGCTCTTGAGACAAAGGTTCGCAGTTACATCCTTGATCAGCATGCCGACCTGCAATTCCGCGTTGGACTTCACCCTGTCCTGGGGCTCGTCGAAAATCGCATCGGAAATCTTGGGCACCGGATAATGTGCTTTCTCCAGTTCCGTGCGGAACACCTTGGCAAGCCTGTCCTTGAATATACTGTAGAGCTTGGGACTCCACACGATGTTCCCGCCCGGCGCGCACAGCCAGCCCTTTTGCAGCTCGCCTATCTTTACGTTCGGCGTTTCAAAGCGGGCCTTCTGAGTCTTGAGATAGGCCGGCCTACCCTGCCCTCCTTCCGGAAACATGATGACGGGTTTTTCCTCGGCCTGCGTTACCTTGACCGGATCGGCCTGGGCAGCCCCCAGTTGGGCACCGGCAAGTAACACGAAAAGAGCCAGCAAAAACAACTTCACATTCATACCTGATCTCCAAGCATTATTTCAGTAGTCCGCATCGAGCAAAACGGTTGTTTGTCATATTATCGCACGGAACCAAGCACGAGGGCTGCCTGAACCATGTATCCAACAGCAAGCGGGTCAAGGAAGGTCTGACAGCCGGTGCGGCGGCCAAGGAATTGGGGCTGAATGAACAGACGCTGCGGAACTGGGTGAAAGCGGCGGAATCGTGCAAGCTCAATGGGGCGGGCGCAAAGCCGGTGACGCCGGAGCAGATGGAGCTTTCCCGGCTGCGGGCGGAGAATGTCCGGGAGTGCGAAATCCTAAAAAAAAACGGCGGCGTACTTCGCGAAGGATGCGCTGTGAAGTACGCCTGGATTGATGCGCAGCGCCGTGACTTCGAACTTGTCGAGCTGTGTGCCGTGCTGGATGTCAGCGTCAGCGGCTATCTGTTTCATCTGGACAGAAGCCGGCGCGGAGGCGGTAGAGATCGTGGACTATCACTAGAGGGCTTTTATCATGGGAAAACGAGACTTCGCGCCGGTTCATCCGGGGGAAATTCTGATGCACGACTTTCTGGAACCGATGGGGGTATCCCAATATCGGCTTGCCAAGGCTATCAACGTACCGGCTCGCCGCATCAATGAAATCGTCCATTGCAAACGCGCCATCACGGCGGATACTGCTCTGCGGCTGTCTCGTTTCTTTGGCCTGTCGGATGAATACTGGATGAACCTGCAAGGGCTCTATGACTTGCAAGTAACCCGCGAACAATTGGCGCCGATGCTGGAAACCATCATGCCTATTGCCGCATAGGACATTGCCATGCAGTTTCTTACCGCCTCACTGCCGCTTTATAAACCGCGTTTCGTTCACGTTTCCCAACTGCGACGACAACCACAACGATCTCCGTATCACGGACTTCATACACCAAACGGTAGCCGACACTCCTGGTTTTGATCTTGTATCGGTCTTTCTGCCCGGACAATTGTGAAGCCGGAACACGCGGATTTTGCAAACGCTCCGCCAGTTTCTTTTTGAACTGGTCTCGTACTGAATTATCCAGTTTCCGCCACTCTTCCAAAGCATCAGGATGAAAGTTCAGTTCATAACTCATCCAGCGTCACTCTCACCGTCGCCTTTCCATCATTCAAGCGGACATCGGCGATGGCGTTCAGCTCGAAGTCTTCCAGCTTGTCCATAAGCGCCTCGTAGGCTCTCGCCGGAACACAGTAAAAAGCCGGCTCGTTGCGGTTGAGAATTGCAACCGGGAAGCCCTCTCCGGCAGCAACAGTACCCATTGGATTTTTCTTCAACTCGGAAACGCTTGCTGTGGTTTCCGCCAAAATTACATGTGCCATGATAGCCTCCAACCCGTTTATATGAACCAATAATAGCACCCTAAACAGGTCTTCACAATTTCGGGTTATTTTCCTGATGATTGCAAAATGGCAAATGAATCTTCGTGTTATATCCGGGGTGCAACTGTAATTTACCGGCTCGCGGCTCGGACAAGCATGCTCACCAATCGAGCGAATATCCGGATCGCCTGTCCGGATTGAAGGTAGTCGGGAATGAGTCGGCGGATATAGCTACGTTGGAGCTATGTGCCACAAAATGAAAAGGGCCTACACTTCTGTAGACCCTTGTCGAATTTGGCGCGCCCGAAGAGATTCGAACTCCTGACCCCTTGGTTCGTAGCCAAAGAGTAGACACCTTTACAGGTGTTAACACAGCATAACAAGCATCTATCAAACAAACAGTTATTGCATCATCGACCTTAACGGGCTAACATAAAACTTAACAGAAATTGTTAGCCTATGTTAGCCCGGCGTTAGCCCGAAAAAACCAAGGGGTCAAATGATGTCGAATCGACTGCTTTTTTCCAAGACGGCGATTGAAGCTCTACCGGTTCCGCCGCAAGGCCAGCGATCCACCTTTTACGACGAAAAAGTGCGACGGTTAGCCGTCCGAATTACGTCGGCAGGGAGCCGGACTTTCTACGTCGTCAAACGAACCGAATCGGGTGTGGCATGGTTAAAGTTGGGATCATTCCCCGAAATGACCGTTGAGAATGCCCGCAAAGGTGCTGAGAAAGTGCTGGGTGAATTTGCACAGGGGAATAACCCGGTAGAGCGGAAACGCAAGGAAAAGGCCGCTATGACATTGGGTGAAGCCTTCGAGCGCTATATGCGCGAATATGCCGCGCCGCGTGGCGTGAAGCGCACCGACGACATGCGCGCACTGTGGGAGCGTTGCCTTGGTTATCTGCCTGATTTGCCCGCGAAGAAACACGGCAAAAAGCGCACCAAGCACCCAGCCGGCGTCAACTGGCAAAACCGGAAACTGGAAAAAATCGAGACTACGGATATTCGCGCTTTGCATTCCGCCATCGGCGCCACCCATTCGACGATGAGCAACCGCGTGGTTGAGATGGTCAGCACTATCTACAATCGAGCCATCGAATGGGGGTACAAAGGCGAGAATCCGACAAAGGGTGTGCGGGCGTTCAGCGAGACGAAGCGCGACCGCTTCATGCAACCCGAAGAATTCCCTAAATTCCTGGAAGCTTTGGCCGCCGACGCTAACGAAGCGTTCAAGGCGTTCGTGCTGTTGTCCCTGTTGACCGGCGCGCGTCGCGATAACGTCCTGGGTATGCGCTGGGATCAAGTGAGTTTTGAGCGTGCCGTGTGGCGCGTGCCTGATAATACCTCCAAGAACGGCGAACCGATCACGATACCGCTTTCCAAGGAAGCCATTGAGATATTGAACACGCGAAAGGATGCGGTTGGCGCCAGCCCTTTTGTGTTCCCGGCGGAATCTGCCACCGGCTACATGACGCCGCCGAAAAAACGCTGGGCTGCGTTAATGGAGCGGGCGGGGCTGGCCGATCTACGCATTCACGATCTGCGCCGCACAATGGGAAGCTGGCAGGCGATAACCGGCGCAAGTTTGGCCGTCATCGGCAAGAGCCTGGGCCACAAGTCGGTTGACGCGACGATGATCTATGCCCGCTTGCATATCGACCCGGTGCGCGATTCCATGGAGAAGGCCACCGCCGCCATGCTTGGCGCGGCGGGGCTGAAACAACCCGCCGACGTGGTGAAGCTCAACCGCAAGAAAGCATAGAAAACAAAACTTGAATATAACCAAATATAACTCCATACTATAACCATGCCCTACACGTTAAAAATCAAGCGGCAGGCCGACCGGGTGTTAAGCCGCCTGAGCAGGCCGGAACGTACCCGGTTAACGGAAAAAATCCTGCTGCTGGCGAACGACCCGGACAGCTCCGAGCTTGATGTCAAGCCGCTGGAAGGTGAGCCCTATTTCCGGCTTCGTGTGGGCGGGTGGCGTGTAATCTTCGACCGGCAGGACAGCTTGAAGATTATCGCAATTGAAAAGATCAAACCGCGTGGAGATGTTTACAAATGACCCTGCAAACCATCAAATCCCTGGACGGCAGGGATGAATATGTCTTGCTGCCGGTAGCGGTATTTCGTGCCCTGCAAGATGCCATCGAGGACAAACTGGCGGGATTGGAAGCATCAGCGGGCAAGGAGGATGATTACATCCCGTTCGAGGTGGAAAATTACGTGGATAACCCCGTAGCGCTGGCCCGCATCAAGGCACGTGTGACACAGGAAGGATTGGCGCAGCTCATGGGCGTTACCCAAGCTTACATCAGCAAGGTGGAAAACCAGGACAAGGTAACGCCCAAGCTGGTGGAACGGGTGGCGGCAGCGCTGCGCAAGAAATAATGCCATTCCAGATTATCTTGCCGATATGCAGTAACAATAAACAACCGTACGATTACTGAATCCTGGATAAATCAATGGGCTTCCGCTTCCGCAAACGCATCAAGATTGCCCCCGGCATAAGTCTGAACCTGAGCAAATCGGGCGTCAGCGCATCCCTGGGCGGCAAGGGGCTGACCGTGAATGTCGGACGGGGCAAGACGCGCACCACGGCAGGCATACCCGGCACCGGGATAAGCTACAGCACCACCAGCACCACGGACGGGGATCGCCCCGCCGATAGGCAGCCGGCGCGGCTTGGTCTGTGGCTGCTGCTGGTGGTAGTGGTGCTGCTGGTTTTTCTGCTGGGCGGAAAGTGAACATGCCCCACCATTGAATTTTTACCCGATCCGGCGCGGACTATCGCCGGAAATTGGAGCGGCGGCAAGGGTGCACGAACACCCGAACCGCCTAACCACAACGCAACCTACCAAAGGGGTATGCATCATGGCTGAGGCCGATTCTATGCAGAGCAAGAGAAGACAAGGCGATTTACCGCGCCTTGAAAATCATCAAGACCAGACTCCGCGAACCGGGGGAAGCAATGAACAGCCCCTCCGCTGTGCGCAACTATCTGGTATTGCTGCTGGCCGAGGAAGAGCGGGAAGTTTTCATGGTCTTGTACCTGGACGCGCAAAATCGGGTTATTGCCGCCGAACCGCTATTTCATAGCACCCTGACACAAACCGCCGTGTTTCCGCGTGAAGTGGTCAAGCAGGCGCTGGCGTATAACGCGGCCGGGGCTATCTTTGCTCACAACCATCCCAGCGGGATAGCGGAACCGAGCTTGGCTGACCGAGATTTGACGCAAGCGCTCAAGAATGCGCTGGCCATGGTGGATGTCAGAACGCACGATCATTTCATCGTGGGCGGCATGGCTGCCGTGTCGTTCGCGCAGCGCGGTCTACTGTAACCGTTTTGCCGCGCCTAGCCCGAGACTGATCCCCAAAGGCGAAAACCGGGCACCCTTCACCTGGCTGGCGCGACATCCTTATTGAGGGAGTGCATGGAAGGGATGTAACGTGGAAAACCTGCCGCCGTTAGACACTATCAATAACATCGTCGGAATGGAGGCGGCTAAGGCCGGGGCTGCTGCCGCTGCTGGCCTGCCGGAAAAGGTGGCTTTACGGGCAATGGGCACCGCACAAACCGCCGCCCGGAAGGGGGCCTTGAGCCGCATAGCGCAACAAATCAACAACGGGGAACTGGCGGCCTATCAGCCAAATCCAGCGGGAGAGTTTGGCCGCCTGTCAGACGATCACGATCTTATGCGCCAGCTTCGCAGTTTTTTAAGCGATGGCGACTCAAACCCGAAATTTGTCTCATACCAATCCGCCCATGCGGATGATTCTGGACGCTCAGGTGCCACGCCGCAAAATGACTACGCCATGAATTGGGCGAACAGGATATATATCCCCATCGAGCAGCCCAAGCAAGCTGCCCCCGCCTTATCCAAGAAAGAAGAAGAAAACACCATGAAGGCGCTGGGACTGCTGGCGATAATGCTGGCTGAAAAAAACGCTAGATACAAGAAAAGCGACAAGCCAAACGCCTCAACCATTGCCGCTGCCGTTGTGGAATTGGCTGGAGAACTCAAGGTCGATACAAACGGCATTGGTGTTGACTCGCTACGCAAAAAAATTGCCGGTGCCGTGAAAAAAATAAACGAACTTACCCCCCAAAACTCCAAATAAATCTTACCCCCATCTGGTAACAGCCAATTGGTTTTGGCTGTTACCCGCAATACCAGCGGCACTTCATTATTGTTTCAACCATAACGGAAAGCGATAGTGCTTTACGGATTTTCATGGAAGGTAACAGCGATGAAGCCTCAAACCGCAATATCCCCAATTATCAAGTCCAAGTCGGACATCATCACCCCCGACCAAGTAGCAACCGAGTATCAAATCCCCATAACGACGCAACGCGTGTGGAAATGTACCAACCGCTACGGCTGACGGGACTTAACAATCAAAATCGGCAGAAAAATCGCCTATCGCCGCGCCGATATTGAGAACTGGCTGGCGGCTCGCACCGGCACCAGCGGGATCGCCGGCCATGCGTAAAATCATTCCGTATGCCTGTGTATGGGGCTTGTTGCCTGGCAGCTTCACGGAATGGCTGTTGCGTGTTCTACGCTCGCAGTCGTCGGAGGCGCCATGACCGCCGACTTTATCGAATGCGACACCTATCTGGAAATGGCCGAACTGCTGGCTTGCGCCAGCCGCACATTACGTCAGTGGGGATACGCCATGCAAGGCCAGCGGGCGGACGCAAATCAACTATTTGACCGATTTTACAACGCCGGCGACGATCTGTACCGGCTTGCTACCGGCGCTGACCCAGCGCCGGCGCGAAATCTATCCGTTGATGAGTTGGTCAGGCTGATTGCCGACGCCAAGGCGCCAAAGCTCCCGGACGACCACCACCGCGCCGCACTGGCCGAAGCCGCCCGCCGACTTCTTGACGCGGCTTGGCGGGTGAACGATGCCGCCGTCCACTTGGCCACCGGTGGCGCCGTTGATGATCTGCCCGACGAACTGGAAACCATCGTGCTTGAGGATGGCCGTCTGGTCGGGCTCAATTCACCCGAAGCTGCGGCGCCCCCCTTGAAAAAACGTCTCCCAGCTTATGCCAGGCCGCTGGCGGATGCACGCCGTAGAGGTCTGGTGCCAAAGCGCCATAGTTTGGGCCACATTGTGGTGACTTTCGAGTGGCGCCCGGACTGCGCGCCGGATTTTCCCGTAGTTGTTGTTCCGCCCGAGTACGACCCGGATGCACTCGACTGGCATTTCGTGGCCGGCCTGGAAATCTTCGTGATGCACCGAACCGTTGACCGCCTGAAGGTTGAGCGGTTGGTAAAGGCGCTGCATAACGCCAAGGCCACCGCGATCAAATCCTTCGATATGGACATGGCAACAGCCGGCCAGGACGGCGGTTATCTCAACTGGAGCACTAACAATGACGGCTGAATACGAGCCGGCCAACCCGGCCCAAACCGCTGCGCTCTACACGTCTGATGGTGTACGCTGTCTTCGGCACGAGGGCGGAAAGCTGCCTGAAATTCTGGATCAATTCGGGTTGGCGCTATCCGAACTGAACGCCGATTTGTTCACTTACGCCGGCCGTCTGGTACGTGTTTATCCTGCACCAGGAGGCACTTCCGGCGGCATCCACCGACCAAAGGGCGCGCTAATCGTCCACCCGGTTGATGCCGCGCATCTATCTGAGCTGGGCACCCGCGCCGCCGTGCATGAACGATACGACGCGCGCGGCGAAAAATACAAGGCAGTCGATTGTCCACGGCGTGTAGCTGACGCCTATCTCGCCCGCGGGCATTGGCCTGAGCTTCCCGCCCTGACGGGTTTTGTCGAAGCGCCCACCATTGATCTGGATGGCCGTCTGCTGGATCAACCGGGCTACGACAAGCAAACCGGGCTGTTCCTCGCCTTTGACCCAATCCCAGGATACGAGCCGGCACCGAAGAAGCCGAGCAAGAGTCAGGCCGCTACCGCCGCCGATCTGCTGCTGGCACTGATCGAGACTTTCCCTTGCGTCTCCGATGCCGACCGCGCCGCTGTGCTGGCCGGCATCATCACCGCGCTGGTGCGGCGCAGCCTGCCATCCGCGCCCATGCTGGCGATTACCGCACCAACACCGGGCACCGGCAAGACCATGTTGGCGGAAACGCCTAGCGTTATTGCCACCGGACGCCGCGCCAGCGTGCTTTCCCTGGGTCATGATGATGCCGAGGCAGAGAAGCGCCTGGGCGGGGTGTTGCTGGCCGGTGACGCCTGCATACTGCTGGACAACATCGAGCGCCCATTGGGTGGTGATCTGCTGTGCCAGATTACCACCCAGCCATCCGTCAGGTTAAGACCTCTTGGAACCAGTGGCGTGGTGTCCGTGCCGACCCACGCCTTGCTGTTGGCCACCGGAAACAACCTCGCCATCGTGGGCGACCTCAAGCGCCGTGCCATGCTGGTGTGCCTTGACGCGCAAGTGGAACGCCCTGAGCAACGCCGCTTTGAACGTAACCACCTGGAAGATGTTTATGCCCGCCGCGGCGAACTGATCCGCGCAGCGCTGACCATCCCTATGGCGTATCTCAGGGCGGGCGCGCCATCGATCGACGGGTTGGCGCCGCTAGGCAGTTTCGAGCATTTCGACAGGATGGTGCGCCGCCCGCTGGTATGGCTGGGCCTGCCCGACCCGATGCTGGCGTCAGAAGCCCTTCGCGACGAAGACCCCGAGTTGTCCACCATGCGCGCCCTGTTTGCCGCCTGGCGTGAGCTGTTTCAGGATAATGCGGTCACCGTGGCGGCAGTCATTGAAGCCGGGATGGACAGGGCCCCAATGTCAGGCAATACGGTCAATGCCGACCTTTTTGATTCCTTGCAAGTGGCCTGCGCTGAGAAGCCGAACGCCCGCCGTCTGGGCAATTGGCTACGTTTCCGGCAAAACCGGATTGTGGACGGGCTACGACTGGTTCGAGCCGGTATCGATGCCAAAGCGAAGGTTGCCAAGTGGAAAATCACCGGATGAACGGCGGGGTCAGCGGGTTCTGGCGGGGTCACTCTATATCCCCCCATGAAAAATGTCGGATGACAAAAAATATATATGGGGTAGAGACCACCCCGCCAGACCCCGCTGACCCCGCCGCATTTCGCCAAGAGAACAACCCCGACCAGCCCAACAGCAAAAGGTACTTCCCAGCCTTCTTTCAACTGCGGGTAATTCAAGCCCCGTGATACCGCTAGGGAAGCGCTGATCAATTAACCTTGCCAAGTGCGATGGCCAGGTTTTTTGGGTTGGACTCGAAGGAATCGGTGTTTTTCATGGGTTAAATGGTCCTTTCTGAGCGATTTTTGCCCCTCAAGACGCAACTTTCCCGTCAGCCGCCAATAACCAGCGGCGAGCCAGCACAAGATTGGCCAAGCCGAACAGGGTCAGGAACTGGGCCGTATTCTTGACCAGTCCCTTGTAGCGGGTCTTGCGGTGCTTAAAGAGATTCTTCACCACATGGAAAGGATGCTCGACCTTCGAGCGAATGCTCGCCTTGGCGTGCTCAACCTGAGCGACCAGATCCCCCAAGGCCGTTCCGGCCAGGGCTTTGACCTTGCTCCGCTTTTCCGCAACATGCCATACTACGGTTGCGCCTGCGCTCTCCGGGCGCTTCTCCACGCCCTGATAGCCCGCATCACCAAACGCCGCCTGCTCTTCACCATGGAGCAGCGCTTGAGCCTGCGAAATATCGCTGACGTTGCCTGCCGTGCCAATCACCGTATGCACCAACCCGGTGTGCGCATCAACACCAATATGCGCCTTCATGCCGAAGTACCACTGATTGCCCTTCTTGCTCTGGTGCATCTCCGGGTCACGCTTCCCAGCCTCGTTCTTTGTCGAGGGCGGGGCCGCAATCAGCGTTGCATCAACAATCGTGCCTTCCCGAAGAAACAGCCCTTTCTCCGCCAGATGGCCGTTGATGGCGTTGAAGATCGATTCCGTCAGTTGATGCTTTTCCAGAAGGTGGCGGAAGCCCAGGAGGGTCGTGGCGTCCGGCGCCGATTCTCGACCCAGATCAATACCCACAAAACGCCGAATGGCCTGACTGTCGTAAAGGGCATCTTCAATCCCTTCGTCCGAGAGTCCAAAGCATTGCTGCGCCACATACATCCGCAGCATTCGACCCAGACCTATCGGCGGTCGCCCACGACCACCACGGCTCGGATAGAACGGCGCGATCGTCTGCTCCAGAATCGCCCACGGAGTCACCGCCTCAATCTGGGCCAGAAACCGATCTCGCCGCGTCAGCTTCTTCTTCGACGTGTATTCCAATTCAGAAAAACTCTTTTGCACACTCACTCCCGATCAATCAACCACCTGACAGGCTCTATTTTCTCAAATTTAGGACGATGTGACCGCGTTTCTGGAATAAATCAGCGTTTCCCTAGGCGAAATTTTTTTAAATTGACCTGACTCAAGGATTTACGGCATGACCACACCAGAAAAACCCACCGACAACCACCTCCAAACCGGGGCATCGTCAACATTGCCGTTCGACGTGGCCGATTTGATGGCCGTGCGGGTTCGCCCGGCAGATTTTGCGCGGATGGTGGGCGTTACGAAGCAGACCGTTTCGCAATGGATACAGCACGGGAAAGTGACGCTTGGCCCGGACGGCAAGCTTGACCCCAATCGTGCCGCGAAACAGGTTATCAACAACAGCGACCCGTCCCGCCTTCGAGCGCGGGTGCTGAAGGGCGCGGTCGAAGATGTTGGTTCGCTGCGCAAGCGCATGGCGCAACTCGAAGCCGATCTGACCAAAGAGCGCCAATACCTGGCGGAAAGTGAAGAGGCTTATGACTGGCTGGAATCGGTTTTTGAACTGTATCAGAAGGCCATCTTGGAGAACGAGGCGGCGCTGCGTCAGACCAATAGCGCGAGTGACTTCGCCGCCCTGGTTGAGGCTCTGGCGTCCGCGGCAATGGATCAACAAGACATGGTAGCGGCGGAGAAAACCAAAAAACCAGCGTACCGCGACGAATTTCCGGACTGTTTTCCTGAGATCACAGCCGAGCTTGCGTCAAAGGACTTGTTGAAATGAGCCGCCAATTATTCCTTGGCATTACCCCTGGGCCAAATGGCGCAGTGGCGCTAACCAATGCTGACGGAGTTGTCGTCTTGCTGGTGGACATACCGAATGATTTAGGCGGGGTGCTTCGATTGATTACACCGCACAGGAAGCATATCCGATGTGCGGCTATTGCCGGTCAGCCCGCCAGAAGCGGAGTGGGGTATCGCGCGGATTGCTGCGCCGCTCTGGCGGAAATGGATATTCCCTGTGCCGCCATTCCAAAAAAGGAATTACTCAAGGCATCCGCGCCCGCACAGTTTCGTTATCGACACCCGCGCACCCCTGCCAATTGTATTGAATGGCGATCCAGGCACATGGCTTTAATGCTGGCAGATAGGGCGTCACTAGATTTTGCGGCATCCGCCGCTCAACACCGGCTGAAAAGCCAAACCAATGGAGAGCTTCAACATGAAACAGCTTGAAAAATCGACCCAAAATATCACGTCCCAGCGCCTGGAAATTGCAAAACTCCAGTCCGATCTGGAACGCTGCCGAGTGAGTATTGCCGCCGCCGATGTAACGCTGGATAGTCTGCGCCAGGAGAAGCAAGGGGAATTGGGGGCCTCCTTCCTTGGAAAACGTACCCTTGATACGGCAGCCATTGACGAGCGTATTGAAAAACACGAAAAGGAAGCGACTGCCGCCCGTGCGGCTGCCGAAATTTTGGAAAAGCGGATTGACGGCGCTGCTGCCGATCTGTCCGCCATGGAGGACGAACAGTTTCATGAAGCCGCTACCGTGTGCGCTGCCGAGTTTGAGGCGGGCGAGGTGCTCTATACCAAGGCACTCGACATGATGCGGGAGGCTGTGTCCCGCATGACTGGCGCTAGGGCTGCCGGCGAACGATTCGACAAAAAAGCATTGTGGAGGATTCGGGCTATTGATTACCAGGTGAATGCCAGAAAAATCCCCGGACTGAAGGGAGGCTTCGATACCCCGTTGTGGGCTTTTGACAATAACCTTGGGAAGATCGAGGAAGCGGCGCTGTTACGGCGTTTGGCCGCGTCAGGTTTGGAATGCTGATGTAGATACGTTTTTGCACGTGGTTCCATGGCTAACCCGGCTTCACGCCGGGTTTTTTGCGCACATCCGAGCGCGGTAGCCTACCACTGAATAGAATTTGTTTGGGTGGAATTCAACTTGCTTGGTGAGCATACGCTAACCGATAATCGGCTTTATGTACGCCAATCAGGCACGAGAGCAACCACTACCAAGCAACAGCGATACCACCAAAGATAATTTTATGACCATCTCGGCTACCGCGCCACGCCTACCCGGCACACTAGGCCCTATAGCCCCCTTCCAGCCATCTTGAGATTTGATTTTGATGTTAGCCCGGCGTTAGCCCGCTGAAAAAACTAAGGGCCTGCATTTCTGCAAGCCCTTGTTTTATCTGGCGCGCCCGAAGAGATTCGAACTCCTGACCCCTTGGTTCGTAGCCAAGTACTCTATCCAGCTGAGCTACGGGCGCGTTTTACGAAAGGCCGCATTCTAATACAAATACGGCAATCAAGCAATGGCGGAGAGAGAGGGATTCGAACCCTCGGTAAGGCTATAAACCCTACGCTCCCTTAGCAGGGGAGTACCTTCGACCACTCGGCCATCTCTCCGAAGTGCGCAAGGATACCGGTTTAGGCCCGAAAGGTCAAACCGATCAGGCCTCCTGGTCCAGTGCGAATGCCTTGTGCAGCACGCGAACCGCGAGCTCCAGGTACTTCTCGTCGATCACCACGGAAATCTTGATTTCGGAGGTGGAAATCATCTGGATGTTGATTCCCTCTTCCGCCAGGGTGCGGAACATGGTGCTGGCGATGCCGGCGTGGGAGCGCATGCCGACGCCGACCACGGAAACCTTGGCGATGCGGTCGTCGCCGGTGATTTCGCGGGCGCCGATGTGGGCCTGCACGCCTTTCAGGACTTCCAGCGCTTTCTTGTATTCGTTGCGGTGGACGGTAAAGGTGAAGTCGGTGGTGCCGTCCGCGCCGACGTTCTGGATGATCATATCGACGTCGATGTTGGCATCGCCCACCGGGCCGAGGATCTGGTACGCGATGCCGGGACGGTCGGGCACGCCCAGCACGGTGATTTTCGCTTCGTCGCGGTTGAATGCAATACCCGAAATAATCGCTTGTTCCATTTTGTCTTCTTCCTCAAAGGTGATCAGCGTGCCTTCCCCTTCGTCATCGAAGCTGGAGAGCACGCGCAACTTGACCTTGTACTTGCCGGCGAATTCCACCGAGCGGATTTGCAATACCTTGGAGCCGAGGCTGGCCATTTCCAGCATTTCCTCGAAGGTGACGGTCTTGAGGCGCCGCGCTTCCGACACGACGCGCGGATCGGTGGTGTAGACGCCGTCCACATCGGTGTAAATCTGGCACTCGTCGGCCTTCAGAGCCGCCGCCAGGGCCACCCCGGTGGTATCCGAGCCGCCGCGGCCCAAGGTGGTGATATTGCCTTTTTCGTCCACGCCCTGGAATCCCGCCACCACGACCACGTGGCCCGCATCCAGATCGGCTCGCATGTTCTGTTCCTCGATGTCGAGGATGCGCGCCTTGCTGAAGGCGCTGTCGGTGACGATCTTGACTTGCGCGCCGGTATAGCTCCTGGCTTTCAGCCCCAGTTCCATCAACGCCATGGATAGCAACGCGATCGTCACCTGCTCGCCGGTGGAGAGCAGTACATCCATCTCGCGCAGATCGGGGTTGGGTTGAACTTCCTTGGCGAGAGCGACCAGCCGATTGGTTTCGCCGCTCATGGCAGAAACCACCACGACAACCTGGTGGCCGAGCATCTTGAATTTGGCGACGCGCTGGGCTACGTTTTTAATACGTTCGGGACTGCCGACAGAAGTACCGCCGTATTTTTGTACTATCAATGCCATTTCAACACCTACATCAGCTAAAAGGATAATTTTAATGGAATTAAGGCCAGAAGACGAGACATTGACCGATGCGGCGGGAGAAATTTATCAGGCACCAAACTTCATTGTCATCTAAAAATGTTTACAACATAACCAATCGTGATAGAATCCTGCATAGGTTTTAGTGTTTTCCCTTAGAATCACTAAGGAATTACCTTATTTAATATCGACTCGCAACTCAACCAGACTCCCACTTGAAAGGGATAATGCCATGAAACTTTTCGAAAAAATCATAAATCCACGGGAAATCCGGCGTAAGCTCGGCCTGAACCAGCAGGAGTTCTGGACCCAGATCGGTGTAACGCAGAGCGGCGGTTCGCGCTATGAAAGCGGCCGCAACATGCCCAAGCCGGTGCGGGAATTGCTGCGCTTGGTTCATGTGGAGCAGCTCGACTTGACCCGGGTCAAGAAAAGCGACTTCGAAATTGTCGACGTATTGAAGGCTGAACACCCAGACCTGTATAAAAGCCTGAAAAAAGCCGTCCGCAGCAAGAAGCCCGCCGCGACGGCTTGAGCGCCAGGATCCTAAGCACTCAATTTAACCGCGAAACCCTGAGCCTCGACCGATGCGGCGAAGTCCGCCATCCACGATTGCGGCAAGGCCGCCAAGCGAGCCGCTTCGGCTTGCATCGACGGGCGCGCCAGGCCGTAGAGCAGGACGCCGCACAGCGGCACCTTCTCCTCGCGCAGACGACCGATGAGAGCCAGGTAGGCCTCCCGCTCCGCTTTTGTGGGCGGCTGCCCATCGCAGGCAAAAGCACAGGTTTGCAGCCAGGTCGGGCACAATGACGCCGCCGTGCGCAAATTGTCCTGCGCCTTCCGCACCGGCCGGCGACTGTCATTGATCCGCAACATGCCGCCGGGCGTCGCGCTGTCCAGCTTGAACCACACCTCCCCGCCCAAGCCGGCCATTTGGCGCAGCCCCGCCTGGACCTGGGGGCGCTGGATCAGGCTGCCGTTGGTGATCAACACCAGCCGGACCTTCCCGATCAGGCCAAACTCGGCCATGATCGTGCCGATCAGCGCAACGACCCGGTCGAACTCCGGCGCGCTGGTCGGCTCGCCGTTGCCCGACAGGGCAATATCGTTGAGCCGCCGCGCCTCGGCCGGCACGCGCCGCTCCATGAAATCGCCATGCAGCAATTCGCGCAGAAAGCCGCGCAGTTCACCCGCCAGTTTTTCCAGATCGACCGCCGGTGCGCTGCCGCGCTTGAGATCGGGCACTTGGCAATAAACGCAGCGCCAGTTGCAGGCATTGTTGGGATTGAGGTTGACGCCCACCGAAACGCCGCCCGCGCGGCGCGAAATCACCGGGTAGACGTAAGTCAGCCCCGCGCTGGCGCGGTCGTGGTCGTGGACATTCAGCACTTCGGACATATCGGCCGATTTTACGGCCTCGCCGGCAGATGCGCCAATATATTAGTTCTACTTTGTCAGACTTGGCCGACGGTAATATTCCCCCTTTGAAAAGAGGGGGTAGCGGAGTAATCGGCCCTTTGCCGCAAATCGCGCCGAAGAACCACTGCAGGGTGCGCCGTGCGCACCATTGCGGCCACTGGTGTGCACGGCGCACCCCCACAGAAGCAATGGGTTGCATGGTATTTCTTGAGAGGGGGGATTTAAAGCGGCACCACGACCTGCCGGCATTTTTAAATCCCCCTCAATCCCCCTTTTTCAAAGGGGGAAGGCACTATGCGTAAGCCTATCTCGGTAAATTTCATCCGGCTGAAATCTACCGAAATAGGCTTAGTGCAATGCTATAATCCGCATTGATTCTTCCGTCTCGTCCCGCCCAAAAAATATGCTCATCACACGCAGACTCGAATTCGACGCCGGCCATCGCATTCCGCAGCACAAAAGCCAGTGCCGCCATCTGCACGGCCATCGCTATGCCATCGAGGTCACGCTGTCGGGCAGCATCATCGTCGCGCCCGGCGCGCCGGAGGAAGGCATGGTGATGGATTATTCGGACGTCAAGGCGGTCGCCCAGAAATACGTGGTGGCGCCGTGGGATCACGCCTTCCTGGTGTACGCCGGCGACACCGTGGTAGCCGATTTCCTGAAAACGCTGGAAGACCACAAGACCGTCGTACTCGACTGCATCCCCACCGCCGAAAACCTCGCCGCCAAGGCGTTCCAGATCCTCGACATGGCCTACAACGACGTCTACGGCAACAACCTGCGCCTGGAACGGGTGCGCCTGTTCGAGACGCCCAACAACTGGGCGGACGCGGTCAGAGGGGAAGTCTGACGCAGACTACGTCAACCGTAGGTCGGTTCAAGCGCAGCGGAACCGACACCCCTCATGCCGCATGTCGGTTCCGCTGCGCTTGAACCGACCTACCACGCGTATCCTTTACCAGATTTCCGCCGGCACGCTGAGCTTCTGGAACTCGAACATGAATTCGTCGAGCACCGCGCCGCAGCCGTTCTGGTTGCACGAGCCGCGCGGGTGGCCGGGGCCGCGGTTCTGGGTGCAGATGAATATGTGTTTTAACGGTTTCGGCATGATTCCTCCTAAGGTGACTACACAGCGGTTGTCTCCCTTCTCCCGCAGGCGGGAGAAGGGCCGGGGATGAGGGTGTTTGCGTCAAGGCAGACGTTATCTATGCGCAAAGCCCCTCTCCCCAACCCCTCTCCCGCCTGCCCTAAAGGACTCCGATCCGCTACGGGCTAAAGCCCGTGCGGAGTCGTATGCGGGCGAGGGGCTTCATATGGCATTTTCGCGTAGGGCTATGTAGTTACCTCCTAAGCGGCTTTCTGCCTGCCGGACAGCGCAGCGCGTACATTGTCCACCGACACGGTTCTCACCCCCTCGGCATCGCGGAACACTTTGAAAACTTTCTCCTTGATCGAGCTGGAATGGACGAAATCCTGGTAAGCCCGTTCCAGCATCGCGCGGCACGCCAGTATCGCCTCGCCCTCGCCGCAATTGGCGGGCAGCGGCGACTGCCGCAGGTACTGATGAAAGCGTTGCAGGATGTGCAGGCGGTTGACGTGAACCAACGCGGGCTGGTATTCGATAGCGAAAAAATTAAGAAACTCTTCCGCGGTGGAAAGGTTTTTCAGGGCTTGCATCAGTATTTCCATGTCGTTTCTCCCGCGATCAGACTTCAAAATGGGCTGGGTGCCGCGTCGCGGTTTCCAGGTAAAACAGCTTCAGTTCTTCGACGCCGGGCGCGTGCTTGACCGAACCGGCATAGCGGCGGATGCGCGCCAGGATCGTGCCGGCCTGCATTTCGTCGAGCAAAATTCCCAAATCCGCGTAAGCCTGGATCACCGAACTGCACCCCGAATGCTTGCCGAGCACCAGGCGGTGGTTGCGCCCCACTTCTTCGGGGTCGAAACTCTGGTAATTGGACGGATGCTTGATCAGGCCATCGACGTGGATGCCGGATTCATGGGTAAACACCCCCTCCCCGACGATGCTCTTGTTGGCCGGCACCGGCCGTCCGGACGCCAGCGCCACCAGCCGCGAAATCTCCGGGAAGCGATGGCTGTCGATGCCGCTTTCGATGCCGTGCAAATGGCGCAGCGCCATCACCGCCTCTTCCAGCGGCGCGTTGCCGGCGCGCTCGCCCAGGCCGTTGACGGTGGTATTGATGTGCGTCGCCCCCGCCTTCACCGCCGCCAGGGTGTTGGCGGTGGCCAGGCCGAGGTCGTTGTGGGCGTGCATTTCCACTTCCATGTCCACGGTGACCCGCAGCGTGCGCACGACTTCATAAGTGGCGAACGGGTCCAGCACTCCCAGCGTATCGGCGAAGCGGATGCGGCGCGCACCGGCGTGCTCGGCCGTTTCCGCCGCTTTCAGCAGAAAATCGAGATCGGCGCGCGACGCGTCTTCGGCGCCGACGCTCACCTCCATGCCCAGATCCAGCGCGGCCGGCACGAACCGGCGGATGGCGCCCAGCACCCACTCGCGGTCGCGCTTGAGCTTATGTTCGATTTGCAGATCCGACACCGGGATCGACAGGTTGACCATGTCCACCCGGCACTGCGCCGCCGCTTTCAGGTCGTCCTCCTGCATGCGGCCCCACACCATGAAGCGCGCCAGCAGACCCAGCCGCGCGATGGCGCGGATCGACTCGCGCTCCTCCGCCCCCATCGCCGGGATGCCGATTTCCAGCTCGGGAACACCGGCGGCGGATAACGCCTGGGCGATGGCGATCTTCTCCTCGGCGGAAAATGCCACCCCGGCGGTCTGCTCGCCGTCGCGCAAAGTCGTGTCGTTAACGGTCACCATGCTGCCTCCATCCCGCTCGGAATAATTTGCCTGAATGGGATAACGCAAGCCGCGTGCCACCGGCGCACAAATAAGTTATTGTTTATTTTTCCTATAGATACGAATTTAGCTTCCGAAAAACTCCGGCGTCTGAAAACCGACATTTAAAGACGGTTTGTCGGGTTAGCGACAAGAAGAACGAAGAAGCACTGGCTGCCTGCAGATACTCCGTTTGCTGCCAACGATATTTTTCGGGTTGTTTTCATCATGCAGGCATGCGCATAGAACCGCGAATCATGGAATGGCCGATCGTTGTTGATTCGGCCATAAAATGTCGGCATTCCGAGCTTGACCCGGAATCCAGGGGCCTTAATCGACATTGGATTTCCGCCTGCGCGGGAATGGCGAAATCGGAGTAAGTCAGCGCTTCCCTGACGGTCATGGCGAATTGCCGCCCCTGACGATGAAAATGCGCGCCGCGCAGGAGCGCAGCTTGCCGCGCGAGAAGCTCGCCCGCCGGGGAGTGCAATCGCCCGATTAACCTTACATAGTCGTATCTCCTCTTCCTGCCACCGTCCGGGAACTTTTCCCCGGCAGCGCCATCACACCCAGCGACCGCACGCCACGCGCCGCCGGCGCGTTGCCCGATTCCCCAGATTCCAAGGAGTTATCCATGCCGATTCCGTCGCGCGCGCTGTGCGCGTTGCTGCTCGTCGCCCTGTGCGATGGGACTATCCAGGCCGAGCCCATGCCGGCCATCCCCGATGCGCCCAATGTGGACGCGCGCAGTTATGTGCTGATCGACCCGGCTTCCGGCCAGACCCTGGCCGCGCGCAGCCCGGATCAGCCGGCGCCCCCGGCCAGTCTCACCAAACTGATGACGGCCTACCTGACCTTCCAGGCTCTGGCGCACGGCAGCATCAAGCTCGACCAGACGCCCCCGGTCAGCGTGGCGGCGTGGAAAGCGGGCGGCTCGACCATGTTCCTCGAACCCAACCTGCCGGTGACGGTGGAACAGATGATCCGCGGCATGGTGATCGTCTCCGGCAACGATGCGGCGGTGGCGCTGGCCGAGGCCATCGCCGGCAACACCGGCAGCTTCGTGCAGATGATGAACGCCGCGGCGCGCCAACTGGGCATGACCCGCAGCCACTTCGACAATGTGGACGGGCTGCCCACGCCGATCCACTTGGTCAGCGCGCGGGACATCGGCATCCTGACCGAGGCCATCATTCGCGCGTATCCTCAATACCTGCACTATTTCGGCGAGCAGACCTTCACCTACAACCGGGTCACACAGCGCAACTGGAACCCGCTGGTGTTCACCGATTCGTCGGTGACCGGAATGAAAACCGGCCACACCGACGAAGCCGGCTACTGCCTCGACGCCACGGCGACGCGCAACGGCCGCCGGCTGGTCGCGGTGGTGCTCGGCGCCTCCACGCGCAACGGCAGCGCCAAGGCGGCCGAGGCCCTGCTGGATTACGGCTACCGCTTTTTCGAAACACGGCGCGTATACAAGGCCGGCCAGGTGGTCGGCACGGCGCGCGACAACTGGGCGAATCCCGCCCAGGTGCCGCTCGGCCCCGCCGGCGACGTCTGGATCACCGTGCCCATCGGCGGCGGCGCCCAGCTCAAGCCGAGCCTGAGCCTGCCGGCACAGCTCTCCCTACCGCTGACGCGCGGCCAAGCCGTCGGCACGCTGATCCTGAGCGACGGCAGCCGGGAAGTCGCCCGCGTGCCCCTGGTGGCGATGCAGCCGGCGGAAAAAGCGGGCTGGCTGCGCCACTGGTGGAATATCGTCCGGGCGAAGATTTAACCTTAAAAACTTATTTAGCCGCCAATAAACGCCGATATTTCATGATGTTATAAAATTGTCTTCCCCCTTTGAAAAAGGGGGAACATTACCGTCAGCCAAGTCTGACAAAGTGCTATCTCAATTCTCAATACAAAGACCAAAAACCATGAACGACGCTTTTTCCTGGCTGGCAAATGAGTTCAGCAACGATTTTTTCAGCTTTATCCTGAGCCTGTCCCTGCTCGCCCTGTACCACGCCTATCTGAGATACAAAGTCAGCAAGAACCCGACCTATACGGTGCAGGCAGTCAACATCCTGGCGCGGACGGTCTGGGTGGAAGTCATGATGAAAGCCGGAAAGCCGGACGTGATTCCGGTGCAGACGTTGCGCAATTCCACCATGGCGGCGACGTTCCTCGCCTCCACCGCCGTCCTGCTCATCATGGGCGTGCTCACGCTGAGCGGACAAAGCAACAATCTCGAAAGCACCTGGCACGTGTTGAATGCCTACGGCGCCAAACACACCCAGCTCTGGCTGGTCAAACTGCTGCTGTTGCTGCTCGATTTCTTCGTGGCGTTTTTCAGCTTTTCCATGGCGGTGCGCATCTACAATCATGTCGGCTACATGATCAATGTCCCGTACAGCCTCGACCACAAAGTCATTTCGCCCCGGCATGTCGCCTTGCACCTGAACCGCGGCGGCAACTACTATTACATCGGGATGCGCGCCTATTATTTGTCGGTGCCGCTGGTGTTCTGGCTGTTCGGCCCCCACTTCATGGTGATCGCCACCTTGCTGCTGATCGCCGTCCTGTACCGGATCGACCGCGCGCCGAAAGTCCTGGCCGACGATTACCGCGAATAGCCAACCGGCCCGGGCCGAACTTCGGCGCCGCCCTTCCAAGCTAAAATGAGGCTAAGAGGCACTAAGGAGGTAAATCGTGGAAACGCCGATACACCGCATGACGAATCTGTTCGCCCAGCTCGGCTTGCCGTCGGATCAGGCGGCCATCGAACATTTCATCGAGACCCACCGGCCCCTGGCGACCAGCGCCCTGCACGAGGCGCCGTTCTGGACGCCGGCGCAAGCCGCTTTCCTGCACGATGAAATCCTGGAGGACGCAGATTGGGCCGAGGTGGTCGACGAACTGAACGCGCAACTGCATGTCCGATGAACGGGATTTGGCGCAGGCGAAAGACACCGTCATCCTGGTCCACGGACTGTGGATGCCGCCCTTCGTATTATTGCCCCTGCGCTACCGGCTGATCCGGCGCGGATTCGCCGTGCGCTTGTTCTCCTACCCGTCCATGCGCGGCAGCTTGGCGCGGAACGCACAGGCGCTGGCCCAGTTCGTGTCCGGCACCGCCGGCGCCCGCATCCACCTGGTCGGCCATAGCCTGGGCGGACTGGTGGTCTTGACCGTGCTGGCGCGGCATGCCGACCTTCGCCTGCGCCGGGCCGTGCTGATGGGATCGCCTGCCGCGGGCTGCCATTGTGCCTCGGTCCTGGCTCATATCCCCGGACTTTCGGCGCTGCTCGGCCGTTCGCTGAAGGACTGGCTCGCCCTGCCCCGCCCCCGGCTGCCCGCGTCGACCAAGATCGGCGTCATCGCCGGCAGCCGCAGCCTGGGCCTCGGCCGCCTGATTCCGGGGTTGCCGCGCCCCAACGACGGCGTAGTCGCCGTGGCGGAAACCCGCCTGCCCGAAGCGGGGGATTTCGTCACCCTCGGCGTCAGCCATTCAGAAATGCTGGTGTCGCGGGCCTGCGCCGACCAGGTCGCCGCATTTCTTCGCACCGGCGGTTTCGTTCATGATTAAAGCGCTCGTCGTTGCCTCGGCCCTGCTCCTGGCCGGCTGCGCCAATCTCGCCTATTATTCCCAGGCGGTCGGCGGCCACCTGCGCGTGATGAACACCGCCCACCCGATCGGGGACTTGCTGCAAGCCCCTTCCACCGATCCCGACCTCAAGCGGAAACTGGAGGAAGTCTCTGCCATCCGCGAATTCGCCAGCCGCGAACTCGCCCTGCCCGACAACAACAGCTACCGCGCCTATGCCGATCTCGGGCGGCCCTACGTGGTGTGGAACGTATTCGCCGCGCCGGAGTTCTCGGTCGAGCCGGAAAAATGGTGCATGCCGTTCGTCGGCTGCGTCAATTACCGCGGCTACTACGACCGCGCCGACGCCGACCGCTATGCCGACGAGCTCCGGCGCCAGGGCCTCGACACCTTCGTCGGCGGCATCACCGCCTATTCCACCCTCGGCCTGTTCGACGACCCGGTGCTCAACACCTTCCTGCGCCTGGGCAACGCCGAGGTCGCCCGCACCGTCTTCCACGAACTGGCCCACCAGCGCTTGTACGTCAAGGACGACACGGTATTCAACGAATCCTTCGCCGCCGCGGTCGAGAGCGAAGGGCTGCGACGCTGGCTCGCCCGCAACGTCGATCCCGCACAGCAGGGGGCATTCGCCGCGCGCCGGCAGCGCAAGGTGGAGTTCCTGCGGCTGGTGGAAACCTATCGCGACAAACTGCGCGCGCTGTATGCCGCGCCGCTGCCGGACGAGGAAAAACGGCGCGCCAAGCGGGAAACCCTGGCGGAGATGGCGCGGGATTATGCCGCCCTGAAAGCCGCCTGGGGCGGCGACGCCGGCTACGACAAGTGGTTCGACCCGGATTTCAACAACGCCAGGATCGCCGCGCTGGCCCTGTACACGCGGCTGGCCCCGGCCTTCGAAGCCCTGCTCGAACAGGAAGACCATGACCTGCCGCGCTTCTACCGGCGCGTGGAGGCGCTCGCGCATCTGCCCAAGGCCGAGCGGACGGAGGCGCTGGGCAGGCTCCTGCTGATGCCGCCGGCAGTGCCTCCCGGCTAAGTAGGTCGGGCACCCCGTGCCCGACAAATCCCGCCACCGTCATCAAATCGTCGGGCACGGGGTGCCCGACATGCACGGCTTAAGCCGGGCCCACAAGGCTCCCCTCCTCCTTGCGCACCCCTCGCCAAGGTGGCCCGCCAGATACCCTATAGTGAAATTGATCGGGATCGACGGGGGACGAATATCGTGGGTTGGCGAATATGGCTGCTTGCAGCCGTTATGCTTCTGGGCATGCCCGCCGCAGCCGGCGCCGATGCGCCGGGCGACGAGGGCATTCGCTTTGCCTGCCCGCCAAGCCAACTCGAAAAAATCGAGGTCGGGATGGAGCCGTACCTCGCGTCGCTCGACATCGACTCCGCCTGGGTGGTCAAGAAAGCGGTTCGGGCAGCGAATACCCTGGTCTACACCCTGAACACGCCGCGGGAAGACACCAACACCCTCGACCTCAAAGACCGGCCCGAATTGGGAATCCGGGAACATATCGCATACCTCCTCCCCGCGCCAAACGGAAAAACCCGCAAAGTCAGCACCGTATCGAAGAAGGAAATCCTGCTGGCGCTGCTTCAACACGGCCGCCTGACGGAATTCAAGGGTGCCGATTGCGATATCGAAGTGCTCAAGGACCATGTCGGCATCCGACAAAATATCGTGGCATGGGCGGAAAACCTGGAGTGGGGCTGGCCGGACGGAAATTCGGCGACATGGAACAAGAAGTACTGGAAACGCGGCACGCCCCGGCGCGGAGTTCCGCTGCATGTCGCCGTGGCCGACGTTTTCCTGCGCCAGGACAAATATTCGATCGGCTGCTACACAGCAACCAAACTCGCCATGCTCCAGGGCGTACTGGATTATTTTCGCCGCATCAAGCGCGATCGGGCGCAAACGAAGCAGGTGGAAGATCGTCTCCTGGCCGACCGCGAGCCCCTGGTCGGCATCGAACCGGGGAAAATGTGGGACTTCGAGACGGATTTCGACCCCAAGGAGCGCGGGCGCCCCGGAAAGATTCTGACTATCCGCTACGGCGTCGCGCCGAAGAATTTCGTCCCCGGCGACTGGATGTATTTCCTCAATACCGACCCGGTCACCCGCAAGAAAACCGGGTATGAGGGGTCCAACGCGATCTACCTGGGCCGCGGCAGATTCGACGATTACTACAACGACAACGGGCACTCCTACACCTTCAAGGAGAAGCTGGACGAAGTGTTCCAGTGGCGGAACGGGGTTTTCAGCCGATCGCGCGATCGGGCCAGGATAAAACCGCTGACACCGCCGGAGCTGGAACGGCTGACCAGAACCCCGGCGGAAGGCGGCATCGTCACGGATCTGCGGGTTTTTCCGCTGGTGCCTAGCTGAACCGAGGCGCCTCCCGGGTGGGATGCGGTGAGCTTGGTGAACCGCATCTACCCCTGCTGAAACGAGACACATGTAGGTCGGTTCAAGCGCAGCGGAACCGACGATTTCGCTCGCGGCATGTCGGTTCCGCTGCGCTTGAACCGACCTACCCGTCATTCCGGCCCGAAACAAACCGCATGATCGGCGCACACCTGGCAGCTCGGCGCGCGGCAGGCATTGATGCCGGCGCGGCCGCACAGCTGTTTGTAGAAAAACTTCTTCCACTTCATGTTGCCGCTGTTGCGGGCGTA
The DNA here is from genome assembly GCA_023266195.1 of Sulfuricella sp. Taxonomy (GTDB): domain Bacteria; phylum Pseudomonadota; class Gammaproteobacteria; order Burkholderiales; family Sulfuricellaceae; genus Sulfuricella. Next base: position 276,671 of record JAHFRP010000001.1, on the reverse strand, counting down.
AAGCGCGGGAAAGCGGGTTTTCATCAGGTCCGTGAGTTCGGCCCGATTGGCCAGCCCCAGATCCTGCCACAAATGGTTGCCGCCGAGACAGGCCGCAGCCACCGCGCCGGCCAACCAGCGGGTTTCGTCGCCCGCGTCGCCGCGGTGATCGAGCAAAAGTTGCAGCAAGTCGTCGTACTCGTCTGCGCGCAGAGCCTCGCAGCCGGCGGGCGCGGTTTCGGCCAGCGCCGACAGATCGTTCGCGGCCGGGAAGTAGCGCATCAGCAGCGCCTGGAACGAAACTCTGTCCAGGCCCAGCGGACGCGCCATGGGCAGCGCGCCCCACGAGGTTTCCAGCGCGCCGGCGAAAGCGCGGGTGACCAGGTCGGCCGGGTCATGTGCGGCGAGCATCAGCTTGCTTTGCAGCGCGCCCATTTGTCTACCGCCCCAGCAATTGCTCGACCTCGGCCTTGCCCGGCTCCGGCTGTTTCATCAGCTCGTAGACCAGCTGGATCAGCTTGGCATGGCTCGCCGGATCGCGGGCGAATTTGAGTGCGTTCAGCGCCACATCCTCGGCACTGGCGAAGTTGATGTAACCGATGGTTTCGTCCATTTGCGGCTTCCTTATCGTAAAACAAATCAAAAAGCCGTAGGGTGCAATAACCAACGGGCATTGCACCGATTTGGCGGAAGTGGTGCAATGCGCTGCGCTTATTGCACCCTACATCAGTCGATCAAGCCGCCATCGCCGCGTGGCTGTAGCATTTCTTCGGGCAAATCTTCGAGCAGGCCTCGCAGCCGATGCAGTTGGTTTCGTTGGCCACCGTCATCACTTTCTTCTCGTATTCGCCGTCGTCATCGTCGTCGGGATCGACCATGATCAGTTCGCCCTCGTCGTCCAGACCCATCAGCTGCAGCACGTCGTGGCTGCACACCTTGAAGCAGCGGCCGCAGCCGATGCATTTTTCCTTGTCGATCCCGGACACGAACCTGGGCGTCCAGACCCGCCCGTTGGGCAACGTTACGCTTGCAAACGACATTTTTACGCTCCTTTGAGTTTTAGACGCGCTTCGGTCAGCGCCTTGTAGGCTTCAAAAGTTTTGGCGGCCAGCTCGGGAATCTTTTCCCAGCCGAGCGGCAGCTCCTCGGATAAATCGTGCAGGTCCATTTTGAGCTGCGTCGCCTGGGCGTTGAGCTTTTTGACCTGCGCTTTCAGTTCTTCTTCGTTCATGGTCACTCCTTCTCATGTGGGTCAGGCTTTAGCCTGACATGTCAGGCTAAAGCCTGACCCACACCCTATAAATCACCCGTAGTTCGCCACGTCCGGATATTTGCGGATCATCTCCACGCCGGCGTTCACCAGTTTTTCACCTTCCTCCGCCAGTTTCTCCAGGGTGAGAAAGCCGAAGCGGTGCACGTCGCGCAGCTGCTTGTTGACCACGATCAGGCGGCCGGCGATCAGCACGATGCGGCCGAATCCTTCGTGGTGCATTTTCATCATCGGCGTGACCATGTTGCCGGTCTGGCGCTCGATGGCGAGGCCGATGGCGCCGTAGTACAGCTCCAGCCGCCACAGCATTTCGGGATCGGGGTCGCCGATGATGGGGATTCCCTTGCGCTTTTCCTTATCGACCACGTAGGGTTCGAGCAGCTCGGCGTCGCTCTTGCCCTCCCACGTGCCGTAGGCGTCCTGCGCGCGCCAGAGCTTGATCAGCTCGGCCATGAACAGCGAGCTTTTCAAATCGAACGGCGGGTTGAGCAATGCGGCTTCAGACATGATCGTTCTCCTCGTCTTCCTCGAAATCGAATGTTTTTTCCTTGCCCTTTTCCAGCGCCTTGCGCAGCCAGGGCGGCGGCGTGCCTTGCAGCACCACCTGCATGCGGTCGAGCAGCCTGGGAATCGGCGTGCTTTCGGCCACCTTCACCGGATGCACGCCGGCCCGCACCACCTTGGCCGCCGCCGAACCGCCGATGGCGGCGACGTAGACGATGGCGCAATCGCGGATGGCGTCGATCTTGACGGCGAGCTTGTCCTCGTTGCCGTCTTCCTTGAGGTTGCCGTCGAACTGGATGACTTCGAGGAAGCCGTGGCCCTCGGGCGAGACTTCGTAGACGGCGATGTTCTTCGCCCAGCCGAAGTGGGCATCGACATGCTTCATGTCCTGGGTGGTAAAGGCGACTTTCATGCTGTTCGCTCCTGGTTGGTGATTAGTGACAAGTGTCAGCCTGCGCATGGCGCTCCCCCGCCGGTTCCCTCGTTAAAGGCCAGGAATCGGGATGGTGTTCCGGCAGGTGGTCGATGAACAGGTTGCCGATTTCGAACACCAGGTCGCGCGTGCCGCGGTAGCCGATACTGAGCTTGTGCGCCGCGCCGAGCCGGTCGAACAGCGGCAAACCCATCCTGACGAAAGGAATGTCGAGGCGCGCGGCGGCCTGCCGGCCATGGGAATGGGTCACCAGCAGATCGCAGCCGGCGGCGCGGTTCTCCAGGTCTTCCAGGTCGCCGATCAGCACTTCCGCCGCGGGCATTTTTTCAAGCAGCGGCGAATGCGTGGTAGTGACCGCCGCTTCGATCTCGCAGCCCATCTCGGCCAGCCACGAGCCGATCTGCCACAGCAAATCCGGCTCGGCGCCGACGGCGACCTTCTTGCCGCCAAAGAAGAAATGCCCGTCCAGCATCGCGTCCACCAGCTGGCTGCGCTGGCGGCGGTACTTGGTCGGCACCGGCGTGCCGGACAATTCGGACAGGAAATCCAGCAATGCGTCGTTGGCGGCCAGCCCGGTGAGCCGGTCGAACAGCCGGTAAGGCACGCCGGTTTTGGCTTCCAGGGCTTCCGCCGCGGGCCGCATCTGCTCGCCGATGGCGAGTGTCATCGCCGAGCCGCCCATCTGTTTGATCTGGGAAACCTTCGTGCCGCCCAGCGTGGTGGGCAGGAAGGTTTCCGGGATATGGCCGTCGAGCGAGCCGGACAGGTCGGGCGCGACGATCGGCAGCAGCCCGAACGACTCGACGATCTCGCGCAGTTCCTCGATGTCTGCCACGCTCAGGTGGCAGCCCGGCAGGATGTTGACCTGCCAGCAGGTTTTCGGCGCCGGCTCGCACACCGTCTCGACCATGGCCGTCACCGCCTTGGCCCAGCCGTCCTGGAACGCGCCCAGGTAGTCCGGCGTCGGCACGTAGACCAGGGCCGTGTCGGCCAGCTCGGGATGCTTCCGGCGGATCAGCTTGAGGAAGCCGTCCACATCGTCGCCCTTGGTTTCGGTCAGGCCGGTGGAGCAGATGCCAATGATGTCCGGCTGGGCGCGGTTGTAGATGTTGACGATGGCCTGCTCGATGTTGTCCATGCCGCCGAGGATGGTGGTGACCTCGTTCATCGCCGTGGTCTGGAGCGGAATGGTCTCGCGGAAATGGCGCACGAACAGCACCAGGCCGAACGCGGTGCAGCCCTGCGAGCCGTGCAGCAGCGGCATGCACTTGTCCAGGCCGAGAAAGGCCAGCGCCGCGCCGATCGGCTGGCTCATCTTGAGCGGGTTGACCGCGCAGGCTTTTTTCGATGTGGTGACGGTTGCCATTTCTTTTCCTTAATGAGGAGTCAGGAGTGAGGAGTAAAAACCCCGCTTCCACTCTTCACTCCTCACTCTTCACTCCTCACCGTTCAGCTCCCACGGAGCTGAACGACGCACCTGTTCCCAGATCGGGTTGTAAATCGCCTTGTCGATCTGTTTCACCAGCTCGACCATGCCCTCGTAGCCGGCGTAGGCGTGGTGACGTTCCTGGTTGATGTCGAGCCAGGGCGTCTTGGCTTTCAGCGCGACGAACTGCGAGCGGCCGCCGGAAAGCATGATGTCGGCCTGGGCGTCCTTGAGGATGCGGTACATTTCGCGCGGCGGCAGTTCGTCGAACATGTGGGCGTCGTCGCCCATGATTTCCTTGATCCGCGTCTTGTCCTCGGCGGTGGATTTCTTGGTGCTGGTGCCGGTGATCACCATGCCGACTTCCTGCAGCGCCGACACCACCGACCAGGATTTCACCCCGCCGGTGAAAAGCAGCACCCGCTTGCCTTGCAGCCGTTGCTTGTAGGGTTCGAGGCGCGCCCAGGCGCGGGCTTCCTCGCGGGCGATCAGGGCTCCGGTGCGGGCCGGCAAATCCGCCGGCGCACCGCGTTCCACCAGCATTTGCGCGATCTTGCGCAGGCTCTCGCTGGTGTCGCCGATGCCGTAGAACGAGCCTTCGAACCAGGGAATCGCGTAGCGCTCTTCCATCTTGCGCGCCAGGTTGACCAGGGCGCGCGAGCACACCATCATGCCGATGCGGGCGCGGTGGGCGCAGGCGACGTCGTGGTAGCGCGCGTCGCCGGAGATGTTGGCGAGGATGCGGATGCCGAGGTGTTCGAGCAGCGGCGTGACCTGCCACAACTCGCCCGCCAGGTTGTATTCGCCGTAGATGTTGATGTCGCAGGGCGTGGTGAATTCGGGCTCTTCGGTGCCGATCACGTAGTCGAGCAGCGCCTCGCCGCCGAGCTTGTTGCCCAGGTTCTTGCTGCCGGCGAAGCCCGGCGCGTTGACCGGAATCACCGGCTTGCCGAACTTCTCCGCCGCGCGCTTGCACACCACCTCGATGTCGTCGCCGATCAGCGCGGTGACGCAGGTCTGGTAGACGAACACGGCGGGCGGGTCGTATTTCTCGATGATTTCGCGGATCGCCTTGAACAGGCGTTTTTCCGCGCCGTAGATCACGTCCAGCTCGCCGATGTCGGTGGTGAAGCCGGTGCGGTACAGCTTCGGCCCGCTCGACGCGGCATGGCGGTTGTCCCAGGCGTTGCCCTCGCAGGCGATCGGGCCGTGCACCAGGTGCGCCACATCGACGATCGGCTGCAATGCGATCTTGGCGCCGTCGAAAGCGCAGCCGCCCGCCGCGGCGCCGGGCGTGAGCTGCTTGCCGCAGCCCTTCTTGCGCTCCTTGTCCGACTTGCCCTGGTTGGTGGGGCAGGCCGGCTCTTCCATCACGCGGATGATCTTTTCCTTCAACGCGCCCATCTCGACAACCTCCGACAAAATCCTTGCTTGCCCTTCCCCACGCAAGCTCCGTGCCACTCAGTACAGACAACGAAAAACGACGCAGATACAAATGGTTGCAACACTCCGCAGGGGACGATGTCGGATTTGTTCGGGACGTAATGTCGGGTTCGCGACAACAATCTTCCTCTCCCCCAACCTCTCTCCCGCCTGCGGGATAACCAGCGACCAGGCTGGCGTAGCTTTCCAGCCTAGGAGCCTGTCTGACTTAAAGGAAATCGGCTGCAAATCCGCCTGACCGGTCCATATTTCGCCGCTTTTTTGGTCAATAGAATGATTATTGACCGGCAAAACCGGCAAAATCTGTCCTCGCCCAGCCGAATTTTTCGCTTCGATTCTTCAAGTCCGACAGGCTCCTAGTCGCTAGTCGAATGGCTAGTAGTTCCATCAGAGGGGCTTCTGCCCTCCCTAAGAAAACCCCCTACGGCGCGGGAACAATTGCCTCTCACCCAAGTCTCATTATCAGGTATTCAATGCCGGCCCCCAGCGACAGGTCGCCTCGCCAGGCAGGCACGGAGCGGCAGACCATCCATGCACCCAGCCCTATACGAGGTAAACACCATGAATTTGTTCAGCCATTACATGTCCCGCTACGAAGAGAGCAAGGAAGACGAGTACACCATCCAGGAGTATCTGGATCTGTGCAAACAGGATCCCTCCGCCTATGCCACCGCCTCGGAACGGATGTTGATGGCCATCGGCGAACCGGAGCTGCTGGATACGCGCAAGGCTCCGCGCCTCTCCCGCATCTTCGCCAACAAGGTGATCAAGATCTATCCCGCGTTCAAGGATTTCTACGGCATGGAGGATTCGATCGAGCAGATCGTGTCCTATTTCAAGCATGCCGCGCAGGGGCTGGAGGAGAAGAAGCAAATCCTTTACCTGCTCGGCCCGGTGGGCGGCGGCAAATCTTCGCTGGCGGAAAAGCTTAAGGCCCTGATGGAAAAGGTGCCGTTCTACGCGATCAAGGGTTCGCCGGTGCACGAGTCGCCGCTCGGCCTGTTCTCGGCGGAGGAGGACGGCCCGATCCTGGAAGAGGATTTCGGCATCCCCCGGCGCTACCTCAACACCATCATGTCGCCGTGGGCGGTGAAGCGGCTGCACGAATTCAACGGCGACATCACCAAGTTCAAGGTGGTCAAGCTCTATCCGTCGGTGCTGCGCCAGGTCGCGGTGTCGAAGACAGAGCCGGGCGACGAGAACAACCAGGACATTTCCTCGCTGGTGGGCAAGGTCGATATCCGCAAGCTGGAAGCCTTTGCGCAGGACGACCCCGACGCCTATTCCTTTTCCGGCGGCCTGTGCCTGTCCAACCAGGGCATGCTCGAATTCGTCGAAATGTTCAAGGCGCCGATCAAGGTGCTGCACCCCCTGCTCACCGCCACCCAGGAGGGCAACTACAAGGGCACCGAAGGCTTCGGCGCGATGCCGTTTTCCGGCGTCATCCTGGCCCACTCCAACGAATCGGAGTGGCAGGCGTTCAAGACCAACCGCAACAACGAGGCTTTCCTCGACCGCATTTACATCGTCAAGGTGCCGTATTGCCTGCGCGTGTCGGAAGAAATCAAAATCTACGAAAAGCTGCTCGCCAACAGCTCGCTGTCGGCCGCTCCGTGCGCGCCCGACACGCTGAAGATGATGGCGCAGTTCGCGGTGCTGTCGCGCCTGAAAGAGCCGGAGAATTCCAACATCTATTCCAAGGAACGGGTCTACGACGGCGACAACCTCAAGGACACCGACCCCAAAGCGAAGTCGTACCAGGAATACCGCGACTATGCCGGGGTGGACGAAGGCATGACCGGGCTTTCCACCCGCTTCGCCTTCAAGATCCTGTCGCGGGTGTTCAACTTCGACAACAGCGAGATCGCCGCCAACCCGGTGCACCTGCTCTACGTGCTGGAGCAGCAGGTCGCGCGCGAGCAGTTCGCGCCCGAAGTCGAGGATAAATACCTGTCCTACATCAAGGGCTTCCTCGCCACCGAGTATGTCGAGTTCATCGGCAAGGAAATCCAGACCGCATACCTCGAATCCTATTCCGAATACGGCCAGAACATTTTCGACCGCTATGTGACCTACGCCGACTTCTGGATCCAGGATCAGGAATACCGCGACCAGGACACCGGCGAAGTGTTCAACCGCGCCTCGCTCAACGAGGAACTGGAAAAGATCGAGAAGCCGGCCGGCATCAGCAACCCGAAGGATTTCCGCAACGAAATCGTCAACTTCGTGCTGCGCGCCCGCGCCCACAACCACGGCAAGAACCCGTCGTGGACCAGCTACGAAAAGCTGCGCTCGGTGATCGAGAAGAAGATGTTCTCCAACACCGAAGACCTGCTGCCGGTGATTTCCTTCAACGCCAAGGCCTCCGCCGACGACCAGAAGAAGCACCAGGATTTCGTCAACCGCATGGTAAAGAAAGGCTACACCGCGAAGCAGGTGCGGCTGCTTTCCGAATGGTATTTGCGCGTGCGGAAATCTTCTTGAGTACGGGGAGGAGTGAGGAGTCGGGAGTGAGGAGTAAACCCACCCCTGCTGTTCTCACTCCTCAGGCTCAACTGCTGACGGATGCTTATGGCACACATTATCGACAGGTCTTGCATGTAGCATGTAGGTTGGGTTAGGCGCGGCATTTTGCGCCGTAACCCAACAAACCCAAACTTCAAAACCAACATTTTTAAGGAAGATTGGGTTTGTTGGATTACGCGATAAAGCCGCTAACCCAACCTACATGCTCCTCACCCTTGGCTCTCAACTCCTAACGGGTTTTTATGGCACACATCATCGACAGACGACTCAACGGCAGGAACAAAAGCGCGGTCAACCGCCAGCGCTTCCTCCAGCGCTTCAAAGGCCAGATCAAGAAGGCGGTGGGGGACGCCATCGCCGGGCGCAGCATCACCGACATCGACAACGGCGAGAAGATCACTATCCCGTCCAAGGACATCTCCGAGCCGGTATTCAGCCACGGGCGCGGCGGAACGCGGGAGGCGGTGCATCCGGGCAACAAGGAATTCATCTCCGGCGACCAGGTTGACAGGCCGGAAGGCGGCGGCAAGGGCAGCGGCGGCAAGGCGAGCAACAGCGGCGAGGGCACGGACGACTTCGCCTTCGAAATCTCGCGCGAGGAGTTCCTCAATTTCTTTTTCGAGGACCTGGCGCTGCCGAACCTGGTCAAGACCCAGCTCACCACCCTGGTGCAGCACAAGATGGTGCGCGCCGGCTACACCTCCGACGGCACGCCGTCCAACATCAACATCATCCGCTCGCTGCGCGGCGCGCAGGGCCGCCGCATCGCGCTGTCCGCGCCGCACCGGATGAAATTGCAGGAAGCCAGAATCGAGCTGGAAGCCCTGCAGAAGACCGGCCGGGGCGACACCCCGCGGGCAGTCGAGCTGAAAGAGGAAATCGAACGGCTGGAAAAGAAGATCGAGGCGATCCCGTTCATCGATACCTTCGACTTGCGCTTCAACAACCGTATCCGGCAGCCAAAGCCCACCACCCAGGCGGTGATGTTCTGCCTGATGGACGTTTCCGGCTCGATGGACCAGGCGCGCAAGGATATCGCCAAGCGCTTTTTCATCCTGCTCTACCTGTTTCTGACCCGCACCTACGAAAAAATCAGCCTGGTGTTCATCCGCCATCACACCATCGCCATGGAGGTAGACGAGGACGACTTTTTCCACTCGCGCGAAACCGGCGGCACGGTGGTGTCCAGCGCGCTGGAGCTGATGTACGGGATCATCCAGGAACGCTACCCCACGTCGGACTGGAACATCTACGCCGCCCAGGCCTCCGACGGCGACAACTGGAGCGACGATTCGCCGCTCTGCCGCGACCTGCTGATCGACCGCATCATGCCCTGCGTCCAGTACTTCGCCTACATCGAAATCACGGCGGACATGCGCCAGAGCCTGTGGCGGGAATACGAGAACGTAAAGGAGACCTACCCGAACTTCGCCATGCGCGAGATCCAGACCCCGGCGGACATCTATCCGGTGTTCCGCGATTTGTTCAAGAAGGCTAATAGCGCGTAGCCGGTAGCTGGTAGCTTGTAGCCGTTTTTGCTACCAGCTACGCGCTACAAGCTACAAGCTACAAGCTACAAGCTACAAGCTACAAGCTACAAGCTACAAGCTACAAGCTACAAGCTCAACAAGGTATTGAGGATGAAAAAACGCAAAGTAATCTCCACCAGCTCGGAGTGGACCTTCGACCTGATCGAACGCTACCACACCGAAATCGCGCGCGTGGCCGGGCAGTACCGGCTGTCCACCTACCCCAACCAGATCGAGGTGATCTCGTCGGAGCAGATGATGGACGCCTATTCCTCGGTCGGCCTGCCGGTGGGCTACCACCACTGGTCGTTCGGCAAGGAATTCCTCAACACCGAGAAGCGCTACCGGCGCGGCCAGATGGGCCTGGCCTATGAAATCGTGATCAATTCCAACCCCTGCATCGCCTATCTGATGGAAGAGAACACCATGATGATGCAGGCGCTGGTGATCGCCCACGCCGCCTACGGCCACAACTCGTTTTTCAAGAACAACTACCTGTTCCAGACCTGGACCAATGCCGACTCGATCATCGACTACCTGGTGTTCGCCCGCAATTTCATCGAGGACTGCGAGCGCCGCTACGGCCACGAGGAAGTCGAGCTGACCCTGGATTCGTGCCATGCGCTGATGAACCAGGGCGTGGACCGCTACAAGCGCCCGTCGCGCCTGTCCCTGCGCCAGGAACAGCAGCGCCAGAAAGAGCGCGAAGACTACCGCCAGTCGCAGATCAACGATCTGTGGCGCACCCTGCCCGCCTCCAACCGGGCAACGGACAGCGCCGCCAACGGCCGCTTCCCCGCCGAGCCGCAGGAAAACCTGCTGTATTTCATCGAGAAGCATTCGCCGCTGCTGGAGCCGTGGCAGCGCGAAATCGTGCGCATCGTGCGGAAAATCGGCCAGTACTTCTACCCGCAGCGCCAGACCCAGGTGATGAACGAAGGCTGGGCATCGTTCTGGCATTACACCATCCTCAACACCCTGTACGACGAAGGCAAGCTGTCGGACGGCTTCATGATCGAGTTTCTCCAGTCGCACAGCAACGTGCTGGCGCAGCCGCCCTATTTCAGCAAATACTATTCGGGCATCAACCCCTACACGCTGGGCTTCGCCGTCTACAGCGACATCCGCCGCATGTGCGAAAACCCGACCGAGGAAGACCGCTACTGGTTCCCGCAACTGGCGGATACCGACTGGGTCTCCTCGCTCGACTTCGCCATGCGCAATTTCAAGGACGAGAGCTTCATCTCGCAATACCTGTCGCCCAAGGTGATCCGCGACCTGAAACTATTCGCCGTGCTCGACGACGACACCAGGGACAAGATGGAGATCACCGCCATCCACGAGGAAAAAGGCTACCGCTACATCCGCCAGGCCCTGGCCGACCAGTACAACCTGGGCAGCCGCGAGCCGAACATCCAGGTCTACCACGTCGACCGCGGCGGCGACCGCTCCCTGACCCTGCGCCACACGCAATACCAGCGGCGTCCGCTCGGCGAATCGATGGACGAAGTGATGAAGCACCTCGGCCGCCTGTGGGGCTTCACGGTGCGGATGGAAACGGTATCCGAGGACGGCAAGGTCGAACTGACCCACGAAACGCCGATAGAAAAAAGAAAGCTGTCCAGGTAGGTCGGGCACCCCGTGCCCGACGGTTCTGGTTGGTTTGGAACCGGCTGAGGATTTAAATTTGTCGGGCACGGAGTGCCCGACCTACAATAGCCGAATGGAATATCGGCGGCTTCGCCCGAAGGGGGGCGACTTATTTTTTCACCGTGGTCACATTCGAGCGGCGGCCTTTGTTCGCCCACGACGCCAATGTGGCACTGCTGGGCGGGATATTACGCGAAATCAAGACGCGGCGCCGTTTCGCGCTCGATGCCCTGGTGTTATTGCCCGATCATCTGCATTGCCTTTGGACGCTGCCCGAGGGCGACGACGATTTTTCCACCCGCTGGATGTCCATTAAGCGCGAATTCACCCGCCATTGCGCACCCGAACACAAGGCCATCATTTCCGACGCACGCCGCGCCAAGCGCGAGCAGGCGGTGTGGCAACACCGTTTCTGGGAGCATTGCATTCGCGACGAAGCGGATTTTCAGCAACATTGCGATTACATTCATTGGAACCCGGTCAAGCACGGTTATGCCGACACCCCGGCCGCATGGCCGCATTCGACCTTTCAGCGTTTCGTCGCGCGCGGCGTGTACCCGCCCGATTGGTGCGGTCCGGCCAACGCGTAGGTCGGGCACCCCGTGCCCGACGGTTTGGGTTGATTTGAAAGTCGATTGGGGGGGGGTAGATTTGTCGGGCACGGGGTGCCCGACCTACACGCGACATCTCGTGCCCGAGTATCCGTTGGGGCAACGGCAAAACCGATATTGGTTTCTTCCCGCCTCTTTCGCCGCGTACATCGCCATATCCGCCTTTTTCATCAGCTCTTGCGCATCTTCCGGACGATCCGCGGAGTAAACGGCGATGCCGATGCTGGTGGTGACGCGCAGCTGATGATCCCTGACGGCAATCGGGTCAGCCAGGGTTTTCAGGATTTTATCCGCCACCAGTTCGGCATCTTTTGGCTGCGTCATTTCCGCCAGGACGATGACGAACTCGTCGCCTCCCTGCCGGGAAAGGGTGTCCGCGCTGCGCACGCAGGCGCTTAGCCGGGCGGCGACCACCTTGAGGAGCTCGTCGCCGACGTCGTGGCCCAGCCGATCGTTGATTTCCTTGAAATGGTCCAGGTCGAGAAACATCACCGCGAGGGATCTTTTGTAGCGTTGCGCCTGGGCGATGGCCTGGTTGAGCCGGTCCATCAGCAGGCGGCGGTTGGGCAGGTCGGTGAGAATGTCGTAGTAGGCAAGGTGATGAATCCGCTCGTGGCTGGACTTGCGCTCGCTGATGTCCTCGATCTGGGCGATGAAATACAAGGGCGCACCGGCCGCGTCCCGCAGCAGGGAAGAGGAAAGCTGAATCCACACGATCCGGCCGTCCTTGTGGAAATAACGTTCTTCCAGCTTGAAGGATTTAGCCTCGCCGTCCTCCACGCACCGCATGTTGGCGAGGGAAGCCTTCATATCTTCGGGATAGGTGATGTCCTCGGCGGTCAGCTGTTCCAGCTCGGTTTTTTCATACCCGACAATGTTGCACAGCGCGCGGTTGACCTGCAGGAAGCGCCCGTCCAGCGACACGATGGCCATGCCGATCGGGGCGTATTCCAGGGTGTCGCGAAAACGCGCCTCGCTTTCGCGCAGCGCCTCTGCGGCCCGCTTGTGCTCGGTGATGTCGCGCGTCACGCCGACCAGGGCGACGATCCTGCCGTACGCGTCGCGCAGGGGCGTGGCATGCGTTTCCAGCCAGCGCGGCGTGCCGCGCTTTCCCTGGATGGGAAACTCCAGCACGCCAGTTTCGCCTTTGAAGACGCGCTGGATCAACCCCAAAAAGGCATCGCGGTATCCGGGAAGAATGAAGGCGCTCAACCCCAGCTGCTGCGCTTCTTCCAGCGTATCGACCTCAAGCATCGCCAGGCCGGCGCGGTTCATCTGCAGCAGCCGGCCGCCGACCGCGACGACTTTGACGCACTCGGGCTCGCTCTCCAGAATGGTGTTCAGGAATTCCTTCTGTTCGCGCAAGGCCTCGTCCGCCCGCTTGCGCTCGGTAATGTCCCGGAAAACCGTAACCGAACCGGCGAGCCCGCCGTCCCGCCCGATCGGGGAAGAACACACCTCCACCGGCAGCGGCGTCCCGTCCTTGCGCCAGAACAGCTCGGCGTCCGAACGGTACGTTTCGCCCGAGCGCATCACCCCGACGATGCGGCATTCCTCGACCGGATGGGGTGCATGATCCGCCCTTAGGTAATGAAACAGCCGGTGGGCGTCCTGGCCGATCAGTTCGTCTTCGGTCCAGCCCAGCAGACGTTGAGCCTCGGGATTGGTGAAGGTGATTCGACCCTCGGCGTTCATGACATACACGCCCTCTCCCAGGTTGGCGGTGATTTCATGCAGCTGGTCCTGGTTTTCTTTCAGCTCGCGGGTGCGCGCTTTCACTTCCGCCTCGACGCGGGCGGCATGGCCGGTGCCCAGGAGAAGCAGCGCGCCGAGCAGCCCGGTGCCGAGGATGCCGGCGGAAAGCACGCTCCAGCTCTGCCAGCTCCGGTATTGGCCGCCGTCGGCCGGTTCGGCGGACGATTGCGACCGGGCATGGGAAACGAGCTGCATTTCATCGCGCTCCCACTGGTTAACCCTGAAGAAAATCACGACGATGAACGCGAACACCAGCACCATCGGCAGGGCGACCGTGCGCAAACGGCCGCGCCACAAGGCGCGCGGCTCGCCGGCGACGACCATGACCAGCGGCAGCATCACCACGACGCCGAGCGTGTCGCCGACCCACCAGGTGGCCCAGCTCACCGCGAAGCCCGCGCTGCCGACCATTCCGAAAGCAAAGAGGCCGCTCACGGAAAGGCTCGCGCTGACCAGGCAAATGAGCGGAGCGGACAGCAGGAAGCGCAATATGTCGCGGCTATCGTCGAGCGGTACCGGATAGCCGACCATGCGGCGCAGCCACCATCCGCCAGCAGCGGCCTGCAGCATGGAGGCCATCGCGATGACCGACGCCACGACCAGCCCGGTCGGGCCGACCTGTCCGCTCGCCGAATAGCCGACCCACGCGTTGAGCGATAGGGAACCGAGAAAGATCCAGGGCAAGGTGCGCCCGCCGCCGATCAGTGCGGCCGCGACCGCGATTCCGGCCGGGGGAAAGATGGCGGACGCGTAGCCCGGCGGGAGCGCCAGCAGCAGGCTCAGCTTCCCGCTGACCACGTAGGCGGCGGCCAGGAGCAAGCCGGTTGACCAGATCAGACCGCTTTTATCGGGCGGAACAGCTGTCATCGGAGTTGCCGATGAAAAGCTTCGCGGCGAAGGCATTTCCCCGGTTCAGCGACGAACAAATCGGGGTTTACCCGCAGGAACGGGAATTTCGAGGCGGCAGAATTGAATAATGGGCAAGGCAAAATAAGGAATTGTTTTTTTCGAGAGTGAACTGCTTATCCCGGCAATCCCGCATTCATAGGCCAAGGCCCTTAGAATGGAACTTTGCGCCCCCGGCTTTCGCGCGGGTTTACCCTTAACGGACACCTAGTAATCTCCCCGAATTAGACCTTAGTCATCCTGGGCTGTCAATTCACCTTCCGTAGCGCGATGGCATGGCAACATGCGCAATGCAGGCCGGTAGGTGCGAATTCATTCGCACGATTGGCGCGTCTTGTGCGAATGAATTCGCACCTACTCCCCGGCTGCATTTCCAGGCAAAAAAAACCCACCGGTCACCCGATGGGCTTCGCTTCGCTCCAAACCGCCCCGTCAAAACCGTACCAGGATATCCCCGTCCTGCACCATGAACTGGCAAGCCATCCGCCATGCGGGCGCGACATCGGTGACTTCGATGCGTTCGATTTCCTGCTTGGTGAGCTTGCCGGCCAGGATCAGGACGATTTTCTCTTTTTCCGTGAGATGCGCGCCCTTCGGGCCATTCGCGCCGAGCGAGGTGACCTGCACAGCGCATGAACCGCACTCGCCGTCCCCGCACTCGTGGTGAATCGGAATGTCGTGCTCCTTGGCCACGGCAAGCAGCGTGCGGCGGTCGCCGGCCACGGCGTACACGGTCACGTCTTTCTTCATCGCCGGGGAGGTGAAGGTAATGTTTGCCATTGGAATTCCTTGGGTAAAGAGTGAAGAGTTAGGCGTGAGAAGCTGGGAGCGAGGAGAAGGTTTTGCCCCTCACTCCTCTCTCTTCACTCCTCCCTGCCGTTACCGAACAAATTCGAAGCTGACGCCGTTGATGCTGTTGCGGTCGAGTTCGTCGAATATCTTGTCGAGCACTTTCACCAGCACGTTGAGGCTGCCCTGATAGCCCCAGATCGGGTAGCGATGGTGATGGTGCCGGTCGAAGATCGGGAAGCCGACCCGGATCAGCGGTACGCCGGTGTCCTGCTCCAGCTGCTTGCCGTGGGTGTTGCCGAAGACAAAGTCGGCCGGCTCGGTGGCGAGCAGCGAACGCATGTGCCACAGGTCCTTGCCCGGATAGAGCTTGGCTTCCTTGCCGAACGGCGAGCTGTCGAGCAGGGCCTGCATGGTCTCTTCCCAGCCCTTGGGCGCGCTGCTGCACAGGAGGTGGGTCGGCTCGGCGCCGATTTCGAGCAGGAACGCGGTCAGGCCGTAGACCATGTCGGGGTCGCCGTACACCGCGAATTTCTTGCCGTGCAGGTAAGCCTGCGAGTCGGCCAGGGCGTCCACCAGGCGGCCGCGCTCCAGTTCCAGTTCGGCGGGAATCGCCTTGCCGGTGATGCGCGACACTTCCATCAGGAATTTGTCGGTGGCGGTGATGCCGATCGGGCAGTGCAGCTTGACCACTTCCTGGCCCTTGGCGGCGGCGTAGTCGCAGCTCTTGTCGGTGCTGTAGCCTTGCAGCGAGACGGTCGCCTTGGCGTTGAGCGCGGCCTTGACGTCGTCGAGCTTGGTGCCGCCGTTGAACATCTGGAATTCGCCGTTGGCAGGGGTGTCGAACACGTCGGACGGATCGGACAGCAGGGTGTACTCCACGCCCATCAGGCCCAGCATGCGCTTGATTTCGCGGTTGTTGCCGACGCAGTAGCCGTCGAAGCCGCCCATCACGTTGATGCCGGCGCCTTCCTTGCGCTCCTGGCCTTCCCAGAAGTGGGTGAGCACGCCCTTCATCATGTTGTCGTAGCCGGTTACATGGCTGCCGACGAACGACGGGGTGTGGGCGAACGGCACCGAGAAGTCTTCCGGGATGGAGCCCTTGGTCTTGGCGGTCTTGATGAAGCTGTCCAGGTCGTCGCCGATCACTTCCGCCATGCAGGTGGTGGAAACCGCGATCATCTTCGGCTTGTACAGATTGTAGGCGTTGGCCAGGCCGTCCACCATGTTGTTGAGGCCGCCGAACACCGCGGCGTCTTCGGTCATCGAGTCGGACACGCAGGAGCTGGGCTCCTTGAAGTGGCGGTTGAAGTGGCTGCGGAAGTAGGCGATGCAGCCTTGCGAGCCATGGCCGTAGGGCAGCGTGCCCTCGAAACCGGCCGCGCACAGCACCGCGCCGAGCGGCTGGCAGGCTTTGGCCGGGTTGACGGTGAGGGCTTCGCGCTTGAAATTCATCTCGCGGTATTCCCAGCTCTTGGTCCAGTCTTCGATGTTCTTCACTTCCGCCACCGGGCGCGCGTCCTCGAAGACCCGTTTGGCTTCGCGCAGCGCCAGGTATTCCGGCTGGTTGAACAGTTCGTTATGGTCGAGAATGTTATCGGCATTCTGAGGCATGATGATTCTCCTTTCGTCGACGGGTTAGACTCTTGCGTCTGCCCGTCAGGTTTGGTGGGTTCGCCAAACATCCCTCTCCCTAACCCTCTCCCGCAAGCGGGAGAGGGGACAATCGCCCCTTCTCCCTCTGGGAGAAGGTTGGGATGAGGGTCAGCGCCTAACCCACCCTACATGTGCTTACTTGTTCCACGGCGCCTTGGTCATTTTCCACACCGGGCTGTTGATGGCCATGTCCATGTCGCGGGCGAAGATGGCGAAGCCGTCGTAGCCGTGATACGGACCGGAGTAGTCCCAGGAGTGCATCTGGCGGAAGGGAATGCCCATCTTCTGGAAGATGTACTTTTCCTTGATGCCGGAGCCGACCAGGTCGGGCTGGATTTTTTCGGCGAACTTTTCCAGCTCGAAGCCGGAGACGTCGTCGTAAATCAGCGTGCCTTCCTTGATGTCCTTGGCGGTGCGCTGGTAGTCGTCGTTGTGGGCGAACTCGTAGCCCACGCCGACCACTTCCATGCCCAGGTCTTCATACGCGCCGATGGTGTGGCGCGGACGCAGGCCGCCGACGTAGAGCATCACCGTTTTCTTGTCCAGGCGCGGCTTGAACTTGGCGATCACCGCATCCACCATCGGCTGGTACTTGGCGATCACGCGCTCGGCGCCTTCCTTGATGGTGTCGTCGAAGTGGCTGGCGATTTCGCGCAAGCTGGCGGCGATCTTGCTCGGGCCGAAGAAGTTGTACTCGACCCAGGGAATGCCGTACTTCTCTTCCATGTGGCGCGAGATGTAGTTCATCGAACGGTAGCAGTGCAGCAGGTTGAGCTTGACCTTGGGGGTCTTCTCCATCTCCGCCAGGGTGCCGTCGCCGGACCACTGCGCCACCACGCGCAAGCCCATCTCTTCCAGCAGGATGCGGGAAGACCAGGCGTCGCCGCCGATGTTGTAGTCGCCGATGATGGCCACGTCATACGGGCCGGTTTCGTGGGTGGCCTTGCCCTTGTCCAGCACCCAGTCGCGCACCATGTCGTTGGCGATGTGGTGGCCGAGCGATTGAGACACGCCGCGGAAGCCTTCGCAGCGCACCGGCACGATGGTCTTGCCGCATTCCTTGCCCTTCTTCTTGGCAACCGCCTCGATGTCGTCGCCGATCAGACCGATCGGGCATTCCGACATGATCGAGATGCCGCGCGACAGCGGGAACAGGGTGTTGATCTCGTCGAGCATCTTGTCCAGCTTCTTGTCGCCGCCGAACACGATGTCCTTTTCCTGGAAATCGGACGTGATCTGCATGCCGACCCAGCTGTCCACGCCGTTCTTGCCGCCGGCGTAGTTGCGCCGCGTGCCCCAGGAATACTGGCCGCAGCCGACCGGACCGTGGCTCACGTGCACCATGTCCTTGATCGGGCCCCACACCACGCCCTTGGCGCCGGCGTAGGCGCAGCCGCGGATGGTCATCACGCCGGGCAGCGACTTGATGTTGGATTTGACGCCGCAATCGGGCTTGCCTTCCTCGTACACGTTGAGGTGCTTGGCACGCTTTTTCGCAGCCTTTTCCGGATAGACAGCGAGCACTTCCTCGATCAGCGCCTTGTTTTGGGCGACTATGTCTGAACTCATGTTGTTACTCCTTTGTGTAACGTGAAACTCGCGAAGCGAGACCTCGTCCCCCTCTCCCGCAGGCGGGAGAGGGCTAGGGGAGAGGGAAACTCTCGATTTGTCGGGCACGGTGTGCCCGACCTACATAGTTAGGCCGCCGCCTTGCCGATGATGGACTCGTCCACTTGCTCCATCACGCCGAATTCGAGCAGCAGCTCTTCCAGCTCGTCCATGGTGATCGGGGTCGGGATGGTGCCCTTGCCGGCATTGGCGTGGATCTTCCGGGCCAGCTGGCGGTACTCTTCGGCCTGCTTCGAATCCGGCGCGTATTCCAGCACCGTCATGCGGCGCAGTTCGGCGTGCTGGACGACGTTGTCGCGCGGCACGAAATGGATCAGCTGGGTGTTCAGCTTCTTCGCCAGCGCTTCGGCCAGTTCCAGTTCCTTGTCGGTCTGGCGCTCGTTGCAGACCAGCCCGCCCAGGCGCACGCCGCCGGCGTTGGCATATTTCAGAATGCCCTTGGAAATGTTGTTGGCGGCATACATCGCCATCATTTCGCCGGACATCACGATGTAGATTTCCTGCGCCTTGTTTTCGCGGATGGGCATGGCGAAACCGCCGCACACCACGTCGCCGAGCACGTCGTAGGAGACATAATCCATGCCGTCGTAGGCGCCGTTCTCTTCGAGGAAGTTGATGGCGGTGATCACGCCGCGGCCGGCGCAGCCCACGCCAGGCTCAGGGCCGCCGGATTCGGTGCAGCGGATGTCGCGGTAGCCGTACTTCAGCACGTCCTCGATTTCCAGGTCTTCCACGCTGCCGGCTTCGGCGGCGAGGGAGAGCACCGTGTCCTGCGCCTTGGCGTGCAGGATCAGGCGGGTGGAGTCGGCCTTCGGATCGCAGCCGACGATCAGGATCTTCTGGCCCATCTCGGCCAGGGCCGCCAGGGTATTCTGCGAGGTGGTGGATTTGCCGATGCCGCCCTTGCCGTAGAAAGCAATCTGTCTGAGTGAGCTCATTTCAAGTTTCTCCTTGGTAAAAAATTTAAGAATTCGGTTCGGTTGTGGTGCCGTACAACAGGCCTAATGCAACCGCCGTGCCAGGTGCCGGATAACAACATTAACTCTATGTTTATACTGTTGTTGTTGTGTTTTTTTAGGTTCGCGCAAGCCATGTCGCAAACCCTACATACAGGAGGGGGATGTCGGAAAGGTGCCCAGCCAAAACAAGCCCATCTCCCGTTGCGGGAGATGGACGATTGCTCCCTCGCCCGCGAGCGGGAGAGGGTTGGGGAGAGGGACTTTGCGTATAGAGAACGCTTGCCACGACACAAACACCCTCATCCCCGGCCCTTCTCCCGCCTGCGGGAGAAGGGAGAAAAACTGCATCGCTATTCTTCGCGCCTTTGCGTACAGAGGTAAGCATCAACACGGGAACAGAACTTGCTGTAACACCGCTAATGGAACACAAACCCGACAATTTCAAAGGACACAGCACCAACCTGGTGGGCATTCCCACCGGCCTGCTCGCCAGCGCCGCGTTCAACGATTACCCGATGCCGCTGTCGATCGGGGGGGTGCGGGAAATGAACCGGCCGTTCTTCGAGATGCTGGCCAAGGCGCCCGACGCCGGCAGCGCGGGCGAAGTCTTCGAGAACTACATGAACATGCTGTTCGGACTGGACGGCAGCGCGCTGGTCGGCGACGACAACGCCGGCAAGCGGCGCTTCCGCTCCAGCTACCGGCGCCTGCTGGAAGGCTGGGGGTTCGACTCCAACGGCCCGGAGGGCGCGGTACTGAAAGGCTGGGTGGAAAGCCGTTTCGGCCTGCTGCCCACGTTCCACAAGGAACGGCTGGCGCGTTTCCCCTCCCCCGCCTGGATCGCCTACGTCGAGGAAAAAATGTCGAGCCGTTTCCACAACAACAGCATCAGCACCCAGCTCGACATCCTGTACGAATTCTGCCAGTGGATGCTGGCGCGCTGGCTGGCGCCGGGGCGGCGCCACTTCACCCTCTACCGCGGCATCAACAATTTCGACGAGCACCATGTCGTCGAGCGCATCGACAAACGTACCGCCGTGATCCGCCAGAACAACCTGGTTTCGTTCACCGCCAACCGGGTGATCGCCGACGAATTCGGCGACACCATCCTGGAAGCCCAGGTGCCGATCGCGAAAATCCTGTTCTGCAACGATCTGCTCACCCGCCACCCGCTCAAGGGCGAGGGCGAATACCTGGTGATCGGCGGCGACTACAAGGTTTCGATGAGTTATTTCTAGCGATGAAAAAAGATTAGCCGCCGATGAACGCGGATTAACGCAGATACCGTCATTCCCGCGAAGGCGGGAATCCAGGAGGTAGGTCGGTTCAAGCGTAGCGGAACCGACGATTTCGCTTGCGGCATGTCGGTTCCGCTACGCTTGAACCGACCTACATAAGAGCGAATTACCTTACCTGAGTAGTTACCCTTTATGATTTTTTACCCACCAGGAGCTTAAAAAAATGTCCGACACCAACCCCATCCTTTCCCTCGGCGAACGCTTTTATTCCCCGGTCTTCAAGGGCGCCACCACCAAACCCGGCCGCTTCTCCTTTCGCGGCGAAATGGCGCTGAAATTCGCGCCCACCATCGCCGGCGAGAAGCGCCCGCCGGAAATCAAGGCCGACCAGGTCATCGTCACGGCCGAAGGCGAGACCCTCCCCTTCTTCACCTGCCATGTGGACTCGCTGGCCCAACTCGACCTGGTCAAGGAAGTGCTGGGCAAAGCCCTGGTGCCGGGCGGGAAGTATTTCCTGTTCGCCGGCAACGTGGACATCGCGAAGAAATACATCGTCGAACTCGACGGCATTCCCTTCCACATCCTGCCGCTGGACGAAGCCACGGTCTACAACGAACTGCTCGAACTCCTGTACCTCGACAAAAGCGAGCTGAAGCGGGTAAGCAGCGAAGGCAAGATCGACGCCATCGCCAACGCCGCCGCCCAGTTCGACGGCAAATTTGCGGTCGTACCCTACGCCCAGGCGCTGGCGGAAATGGGGCCGATCAAGGTGGCCGAAAACCGGCCGGTTTGAGTGGGCTGGTAGCGGGTAGCGGGTAGCGGGTAGCTAAACATTGCGCGCCTCGCGCGCACCCTAACGCTACAAGCTACAAGCTACTGGCTACCCGCCCCCCACCAAAATGGACCCCATCCGCAACCGCGCCCTCGGCGCCTACCTCGGACTCGCCTGCGGGGACGCGCTGGGCGCCACGGTGGAATTCCTCATGCCGCGCGAGATCAAGGCGCAATACGGCACCCACCGCGAAATTGTCGGCGGCGGCTGGCTGCGCCTCAAGCCGGGGCGCGTCACCGACGACACGGAAATGTCGCTTTACCTCGGCCAGGCGATCCTCGACAGCGCCGGCTGGAACCTCGGCGCCGTGGCCGATTCCTTCGCCGCCTGGCTCAAATCCAAACCGGTGGACGTCGGCGCCACTTGCCGCCGCGGCATCCGCCGCTACATGCTGCAAGGCATCGTCCACGGCCCCGAATCGGACTCCGACGGCGGCAACGGCGCCGCCATGCGCAACCTGCCGGTGGCCTTGTTCACTCTCGGCGACGACGCCCTGTTCGAGCGCTGCACCCTTGAGCAGGCCCGCATCACCCACCACCATCCCCTGGCCGACGCCGGCACCCTGGCGCTCGGGCGCATGGCGCAAACCCTGATCCAGGGCGGCGGCATCAAGGAATGCCGCGCCATCGCCAACCGCCTGATCGCGCAGCACCGCCAGTTCCGCCTCATTCCCTACCCCGGCCGCGCCTCCGGCTACATCGTGGACACGGTGCAGACGGCGGTGCACTTTTTCTTCTTCACCGACAATTTCGAAAGCTGCGTGGTGGAAACCGTCAACCGCGGCGAAGACGCCGACACCACCGGCGCGCTGGCCGGCATGCTGGCGGGCGCCCTATACGGCGCGGAGGCAATCCCGAAACGCTGGCTGGAAAAACTGGAGCCGGAAGTGGTGCGGCGGATATGCGAACAGGTCGAGGGGCTGCTGAGGCTTTCCGGCGATTCGTGATTCAGGCGCCTACGCCGTCAGCCCGATAATCACGCTGGACGCCTTGAAAATGGCGCAGATGCGCTTGCCTTCAACGAGTTCGAGTCCCGCCGCGCTGCCGTGGGTGATGACCGAACTGAGGGTATTGCCGCCGTCGAGCTGAACCACCACTTCGGTATCCACGCCGCCGTCGGTGATTCTGGACACTACGCCGCACAGGCGGTTGCGGGCGCTGGTCCGGAGCGGCTCGTCTTCCTCCGTCAGGATGACCCAAGGCGCCTTGACCAAAGCCCAGGCTTCGGTGCCGATTTTCAGGCCGAGACTTTCCACGCTTTCGCGGGTGATCACGGCGGCGATCTTGTCGCCCTTGCCGATGGCGAGTTCGACTTCCGCCGTGACCGGCCCGGTGCGGATGCAGACGATCTTGCCGAAGAACTGGTTGCGCGCGCTGGTGCGCAGGAACAGCCGCCCGAGCAGGTGTACGTAGCTGTCCAGGTCGTCGATGCCCTGGCCGAGGGCGTCGAGAAATTTCTGGTGTTCCCGCTCCATGGTGCGGTAGACCTGCACCATCTTTTTCCCCTGCTCGGTCAGCCGGGTGCCGCCGCCGCCCTTGCCGCCGGTGGCGGTCGCCACCATCGGCTCGTCCGACAGGTTGTTCATCATGTCGATGGCGTCCCACGCCGCCTTGTAGCTCATTTCCACGGCCTTCGCCGCCTTGGTGATGGAACCGCACTCGTCGATCTTTTCCAGCAGGTCGATGCGACTCTGGCCGGCGAAATTCTGGTCGTCCTTGCTGAGCCACAGACGGCCGCTGATTTTGAGGGATGAAGGTTCGCCCATGAAGTTTTCCGCCGTTTGATCGATGCGCCAATGTAGGCCGCATGACCGCTGAATGTCAACGAGCCACGGTCGCGGCACTACCTTTCCGAACCGATCGTTATATATTCATATAATTTCGGTTGGCATACATATTGCTGCAACAACTTACAGAGTAGTGGAGCAGCCACAGGGTGTAAGTTTTCCGACAAACAGGTTTAGCCAATACGTTATATTGTTGCTAACATAACGAACCAGCAAGGAGCGAATATGAAAACCAGTGCAAGAAATCAGTTCCTCGGCACCGTCAGCGCAATCACCAAGGGCGCCGTCAACTCCGAAGTAGTTGTCAAACTGGACGACAAGACCGAAATCGTCGCCGTCGTCACCAACGAAAGCGTGGCCGGCCTCGGACTCCAGGTCGGCAAGCCGGCCTACGCCCTGATCAAGGCGTCGAGCGTCATCCTTGCCGTGGCCGAATAAGGGAAGAAAAAGATGAGAAGCTTGAAATTATATTGCGCGGCCCTCCTGGCCGCCCTGTCCGCAACAACCGCCATGGCCGACGAAGTACAGGTCGCCGTGGCGGCCAACTTCACCAAGCCGGCGGAACGCATCGCGGCGGAATTCAACAAGGACACCGGCCACAAGGCGGCAATCTCCCTCGGCGCGACCGGCAAGTTCTACGCCCAGATCAGGAACGGCGCGCCGTTCGAGGTGCTGCTCGCCGCCGACGACGAAACCCCGCAAAAAATGGGCAAGGAAGGCCTGACCGTTCCCGGCAGCGAGTTTACCTACGCCATCGGCAAGCTCGTGCTATGGAGCGCCAAGCCCGGCGTGGTGGACGGACAGGGCGAAGTCCTGAAGAAAGGCGCGTTCCAGCGTTTCGCCCTGGCCAACCCCAAACTGGCGCCCTACGGCTTGGCGGGCGAGGAAGTCATGAAAAAGCTGGGCGTGTTTGATGCCATCCAGCCCAAGCTGGTGCTGGGCGAAAACATCAGCCAGACTTGGCAGTTCGTCGCCACCGGCAATGCAGAACTGGGCTTCGTCGCGCTGTCCCAGGTCGCGAAGGATGGCAAGGTGGCGGAAGGCTCGGCCTGGATCGTGCCGCAGAACCTGTACAGCCCGATCCGCCAGGATGCCGTGCTGCTCGCCAGGGGAAAGGGCAAGGCAGCGGCGGAGCAGTTTCTGAAATATCTGAAATCGGACAAGGCGGTGGCGATCATCAGGAGTTATGGCTATGAGTTGCCTTGAAGGGTTGTGCGCCGTGCATCTTGTAGGTCGGGCACCCCGTGCCCGACGGTTCAGGGTCTGACGCGGTAATTTGTCGGGCACAGGGTGCCCGACCTACGATAGATAAACCAACACATGGAACCGACCACTTTCGACTTCGCCCCGATCTGGCTGACCCTGCGCCTCGCCACGGCCGCCACCCTGCTTCTGCTGCTGGTCGGCACGCCGCTGGCGTGGTGGCTCAGCCGCACCCGGTCCTGGCTAAAAGGACCGGTAGGCGCGGCGGTGGCGCTGCCGCTGGTGCTGCCGCCGACGGTGCTGGGGTTTTACCTGCTGGTGCTGCTCGGGCCGCAGGGGCCGGGCGGCCAGCTTACCCAGGCGCTCGGTCTCGGCTTGCTGCCGTTCACCTTTGCCGGCCTGGTGCTGGGTTCGACGCTGTATTCCCTACCGTTCGTGGTGCAGCCGATCCAGAACGCTTTCGAGGCGCTCGGCGAACGCCCGCTGGAAGCCGCCGCCACGCTGCGCGCCGGGCCGTGGGACCGTTTTTTCAGCGTGGCGGTACCGCTCGCCCGGCCCGGTTTCCTCACCGCGATCGTGCTGGGTTTTGCCCACACCGTCGGCGAGTTCGGCATGGTGCTGATGATCGGCGGCAACATTCCCGGCGCGACCCGCGTGCTGTCGGTGGCGATCTACGACCATGTCGAGGCGATGGAATATGCCCAGGCGCACTGGCTGGCGGGCGGCATGCTGGCCTTTTCCTTCCTGGTGCTGCTGGCGCTGTACGGACCGGGCAAGCGGATACTGGGGAACCGGCCATGAGCGGCATTTCGGCACGCTTCACCCTGGCCCTCGGCGAGTTCCGGCTGGACGCGGCGTTCGACGCCCCCGCCCGCGGCGTGACCGCGCTGTTCGGCCACTCAGGCTCGGGCAAGACCACTTTGCTGCGCTGCCTGGCCGGCCTGGAGCGCGCGCCGGACGGCCGTTTGTCGGTCAACGGCGAAATCTGGCAGGACGAAAATACCTTCCTGCCCATTCACCGCCGCCGCCTCGGCTACGTGTTCCAGGAAGCCAGCCTGTTTCCCCACCTCGACGTGCGGCGCAACCTGGAATACGGCTGGAAGCGCATTCCGCCGGGCGAGCGCCGGGTCGGCTTCGACCGGGCGGTGGAGCTGCTCGGCATCGACCATTTGCTGGGGCGCAATCCGGCGCGGCTGTCTGGCGGCGAGCGCCAGCGCGTCGCCATCGCCCGCGCCCTCCTGGTCAGCCCCGATTTATTGCTGATGGACGAGCCGCTGGCGGCGCTGGATCTGGCCAGCAAGGCCGACATCCTGCCCTACCTGGAACGGCTGCACGACGATCTCTCGATACCGGTGCTGTATGTCAGCCACTCGCCGGACGAAGTGGCGCGGCTGGCCGATTTCATGGTGTTGATGGAGAAGGGGAAGAGCGTGGCGAGCGGCCCGCTCAAGGAGATGCTGGCGCGGCTCGACCTGCCGCTCGCGCACGGCGACGAGGCCGGCGTGGTGATCGACACGGTCGCGGCCGGACACGACGGAACCTACCACCTCACCCGGCTCGATTTCGCCGGCGGCAGCATCAGCGTCGCCCAGACGCCGCACCCGCTCGGCGCCCGCGTGCGGCTGCGCATCCACGCCCGCGACGTGAGCCTGGCGCTCGCGCCGCATGGCGACACCAGCATCCTCAACGTCGTGCCCGCCACGGTGTCCGAAATCGCCGACGAAAGCCCGGCCCAGGTCATGGTCCGGCTGGATGCGGCAGGCGCCCCGCTGCTGGCGCGGATCACGCGCAAATCCTGCGCCCTGCTTGGGCTCAGTCCCGGCATGGCGGTGTTCGCACAGGTGAAGAGCGTGGCGCTGCTGGCTTGAGATATTAGCTGGGTATTCCCCCCTTTGAAAAAGGGGGAGGCGGTCAGGCCTTGACGCATCACTGGTATTCACCGCGGCTGACTACCAAGTTTGCAGGTGCGAATAAATTCGCGCCTACAAAAGCTACGGCTTCGCCGCTTTCCTCTCCATTTCGTCGCGCAGCCTTTGCTCGCGCGCGGCCTCTTCGGGCGAAAACACGTCGGGCGGAAAATCCGACGCTTCGTATATCGGGCGAATCTCGATTTCCGAGTCCATGCCTTCGCCCATGGGATTGGGGCAGCGCATGGCCCAATCGATCGCCTCCTCGATCGATTTCGTTTGTATCATCCAGTAGCCGGCAACCAGCTCTTTGGTATCGTGGAATGGCCCGCGAACGGCGGTACGCTCGCCGCCGGAATCCCTGACCCGAACCCCCTTCGAGCTCGGCTGCAGCCCCTCGGCCGCAAGCAATACGCCGGCTTTCGCCATTTCCTCGTTGAACTTGCCCATGGCGGCGAAGAGTTCCTTGCTGGGAAGTACGCCAGCCTCGGAATCCTTGTTGGCCTTGACCATCATCATGAATCGCATCGCATTTCTCCTTCAGACTTCGGGCCGGAGAGGACACGGCCGCGCTGGTGTAGGTGCATTCGTTCAGTGTAGACAACGCCCCGGCTTTTTCCAGAAAGCGCGAGTCGAAAAAGGGTGGCGAGGATTACGCCGCATGGAAGGCAAAGACCGGCGGAAACGGAGGGAGTTGTAGGTGCGAATTCATTCGCACGATCGGCGCCGGCTATTGTGCGAATGAATTCGCACCTACGGGCGCGGCCGCACGTGGATGGATACTATTTTCAGCGCCGGCTGCCGTCTTTCTCCCAGGCTTTCTGCACGGTGGCGGAAGCGGCCTGCTCGCGGCGTTGCGCTTCATCCTGCCGGGACCTGGCGGCCTTCAGCGCGCGTTCCGCATCGTCCAGCCGGTGGCGGGCGTCATCCGCCTGTTTCCTGGCCTGCTGATAGGCGTTTTTCGCCTCGGCAACGTCCTGCTGGGCGGCTCTGACCTGCGCTTCGCTCTGCTCCAGCTGTTTGACGGCGAAGCTTTCCTGGTGCTGCGCCTGCTCCACCGGGCTACTGTGCAAGCCATGCTCCTCCACGGGCGCCTGGGCCAGAGCCGAGACGGCCATGAACAAACCGGTGAAAAAAACCGACATGCGTGTTTTCATGTTATCCCCCTTGGTCGGCTCCGGGGCAGGAGCCGCTTCAGGGTCGATTCTACAACACCCGGCAACGGCGGTGAGCCTCATGAATGGCGGTAAACCTTCATGGCCGAAGCGCGGAAGCCGAGTTTCTCGTAGAAACGCAGCGCCGGGAGGTTGTCCCGGTCCGCCAGCAACGTAACCCGCGGCATGCCTTGTTGCTTCGCCCAGTCCAGCACATGATTCACCAGCATCCGGCCCAGGCCTTTGCCGCGATGGGATACCGCCACGATCACATCCTCCAGGATCAGCACCGGACCGCCTTCGGCGGTGCTGATGGTGATCAGCGCGTTGGCCATGCCGATGATTTGCTCGTCGCTGCGCAGCACGAAAATACTGCCCCGCGCCGGATTCTCGACGATCAGGCGCAGGCCGGCGGCCTGTTTGGCGGGGTCGGGCTGGAAATCGCTTTCCAGGGTAAAAAGCTGGGAGAGCAGCGGCACCAGCGCCGGGATGTCGGCGGCTGTCGCCTCGATGATTCGGCAGGTGTGCATTCGGGTCCTTAAAACCGGCTACTTCTTTGGTCAGGCCGCGGCCTGCAAGCCGTAAAGCGCGACGAAAAAATCCGCTGGGGTCATGTCGAGGCGCTGGATATTCTGCTCTTCCAGGAACTTGACCTCGTTTTTGGTGAGCTCGCCCGGCAGCACCGCCCAGTGCGGGCCGTCGCCGGAGCGCTTGATGATCTGGCGGGCATAGGCGCGTTCGAGCTGGTTGCGGAAGTGGCAGCCGACGAACAAGAAGCGGCGGCCGCCGCGCAATGCCTGCACCTGCGGCGGGATGGGCGTCTGGATGTCGATCTCGGTCAGCACTTCGACGAAATCCGAATCGGAAACGATGAAATTGGCCGCCGGCGCAATCGAGCCGAACGGCTTGTAAAGCACGGTTCCCCATTTTTCCGCCTGGGATTCGCCGCTTTCGGCGCCGTCGGCGTCGTAGTATTTCACCCAGACATCGCGGTGCTCGGCGCGGCTCACACCCTGGATCTGGCCCCAGCTCGGGCGCCCCAGCAGCGCGAACGAAGCGGCGGCATCGTACCAGGTGTCCACCAGGAGCGGCAGATTCGGCAACGAGGCGAAGTAGAGGTGCAAGGCGGAAGGCGCGACCGTCGGCTGAAAAATCTCCTTCATCACCGCAACCAGCGTCTTGCGGTGCTTGAAGTTTTCGATATACTGCGCCGCCGCCGTCATGTTGGTGCGGATCTTGAACGGCACCGTCACACGGGCGGAAAGCCGGCTCGCCAGCGCCTCGAACGTGGCGGGAACGATAGGCTCGCCGCCCTGCTCCAGCAGCTCCGGCCCGAGATAGGGCACGACCTTGCCCGCGCCCAGGGCCGCGGCGATTTCATGCAGAGTGGCGTCCATGCTCATTCTCCCAGTTTGCGCGCTTCCACCGTCAGCGGTAGGCGCGTATCCGCCGCCATTTCCGGCAAGGCGAATTTCCAGCCGTTGGCGAGGGTGACCACGCCGCCCCACATTTCCGGCTTTTCCATCTCGACGATGGGCTCTTCCAGGTCTTTCTTCGCGACATAGGCGGTCAGGAAACCCGCCGAGTCCTTCCGGATCATCACTTTCATTGGTTTTCTCCTTGCGCTTCCGCCGAATCCAGCTCGCGCCCCTTCATGCCCACCACGTGGCCGCGCTCGTAAAAATCCACGCCGTAGATGTAGAACTGCTGCAAAAAGGTGCCGATGCTGGCGACGTAGCCGATGTCGCCCTTTTTTACCAGCACGTCGCCGATCTCCCGGCCGGGAAAGGTGCCGTCGTTGCGCACGTTCATGCGCGAGCGCACTTTCTGGCCGTAGTCGAAACGCGGCGGGGCGTCGAGCTCGACGACGTCGCTGTCGCGGCTGATCTTCATACCGGCGTGCGCACCACGCTCACGACATTCGCCGCGGCGGCGGAACTGCTGCACGCGCCGCCGCAGGTCTGGGCGACGTTGGGGTTGATGAACACCAGCCGGGTCTGGGTCATGCTGTCCTCGAAGCCGATGGTGGCGCCGTCCAGCAGCGGCGCCGATTCGGCCGAGACGAACAGGCTGAGGTCGTTGTGCATGACCACGACATCACCTGGCAGCGGCGCCTTTTCCACGGAAAATTCATAGTTCATGCCGGAGCAGCCGCCCGGCGAAACCACCAGCCGGAACCCCGACCCGGCGGCACCGTTGAAACGGATCATGCGGCGGATGAAGTTTTCCGCCGGCAGGGAAATGGCGAGTTTCATGATGGCACTCCTCAGGCCGCGTAGCGCGGCAGTTTCTCGTCGATGACGATGCAATCGGGAATCGGGCACACCGCGATGCACTGCGGCTCGTCGAAGTAGCCGATGCATTCCGAGCACAATGCGCCGTCGATCCTGAACATGCTTTTCTTCTCGTTGATGGCGTCGTTCGGGCATTCGGTCTCGCAGGCCGCGCAGTTGGTGCATTCTTCGGAAACGATTTTGTAAGGCATGGTGATCTCCTTGGCTTGATGGATGAAAAATTCGCTACGCGGCAGTTGCCGCAACGGGTTGATCCTTTTCCAGGCGCTGCCTGAACCAGGCGATCAGCGACGATTCGATGTATTCGTGGGCGTAGGCGTCCACCGCTTCGATTCCCGCGGCGGCCAGGTCCTTGCGCGGGCACAGGCCGATCCTGGAGACGAACACCGCGGCGCAGTCCTTGATCGCGGCGGTCACGTCCTCCAGGATTTCTTCCTCGCCCCAGCCGCCCTGGCAGTAGTGTTCCACTTTGCGATGGCCGACGAACTTGGCGCCGGCGCCGGAAAGCTCGTAAATCTGGAACTCGCTGGCATGGCCGAAATGCTCGTTGATGCGGCTGCCGCCCTTGGTGGTGACCGCCACCAGCACCTTGTCGCCGCCGGCCTGCCCGGCCATCGCCGCCAGCTCGGACGCGCGCGCCGCTTCCTGGTCGCGCCGCTCGCGTTCGACGTAAGACCGGTATGCCTGGCGCGGCTTGGGATCGTAGGCGATGTCCATCGCCGCGATCTTGTCGCTGGTGAACTCCGCCCCGCGGTCCTCGCCCAGCAGGCCCACCGCGTCGGCGCGGCATTGGCGGCAATGGCGCATCAGGTTCATGCCGCCCTCGCAGCTGTCCTGCAATGCCTTCAATTCCTGCGGCGCCGGGCCGCGCTGGCCGGTCAGGCCGTAATGGGTGCCGTGGGCCGGGTCGGAGATCAGCGGCATGATGTTGTGGAGGAAGGCGCCGCGCGACTTCACCGCCTTGTTCACTTCCGCCAGGTGCCGGTCGTTGACGCCCGGAATCATCACTGAATTCACCTTGACCAGGATGCCCTTCGCCGTCAGCATCTCGAGCCCCAGCATCTGGCGCTCGGTGAGGATTTTGGCCGCATCGCGCCCGGTCCAGCGCTTGTGGTTGTAGAAAATCCATGGGTAGATCAGCTCGCCCACTTCGGGATCGAGCATGTTGATGGTGATGGTGACGTGATCGACGTTGAGGTCGGCGATCGCCTGCACGTGATCGGGCAGCGCCAGCCCGTTGGTGGACAGGCACAGCTTGATATCCGGCGCGGCTTGCTGGATCAGGTTGAAGGTATGGAAGGTCTTTTGCGGGTTGGCCAGCGCATCGCCCGGCCCGGCGATGCCGACCACGGAAAGCTGCGGAATCTCCGCCGCCACCGCCAGCACCTTCTTCGCCGCCATCTCGGGCGTGAGCTTCTCGCTCACCACGCCGGGCCGGCTCTCGTTGGCGCAGTCGTACTTGCGGTTGCAATAGTTGCACTGGATGTTGCAGGCCGGCGCCACGGCGATGTGCATGCGCGCGAAGTGGTGATGCGCCTGCTCGCTGTAGCAGGGATGGTCCTTGACCTTGGCCCACACCTCGGGCGACATGTCGCCCGGCGCGGCGGAAGATCCGCAGCTCGACTTGCCGGAACCGCCCTTCGCGCCGCAGCCCGAAGTCTGGGCCGCCTGGGGGGCAAATATGGGAATGACTTTTGGTGGCATCGCGTGGCTCCTTGTTGGCTTTGCCTGACTTTCTGCAACAACCGTGCCACGCAGCGTATATCTATTATATTGCTATAAAAACATTAAGTTACAGAACATGTTGGCATTGTCTCGAATACGACAAAAGGCGGGCGGGAAGTGGGGAATGCGACACGGCGCAGGAGCCTGCCGGGCTTGAAGAATCGAAGCGAAAATTCGGCTGGGCGAGGACAGATTTTGTCCGGTTTTGCCGGCCAATAGTTATTCTATTGACCAAAAAAGCGGCGAAATATGGACCGGTCAGGCGGATTTGCCGCCGAGTTCCTTTAAGTCCGACAGGCTCCTAGCTCAATCCTTCTTCGGCAGACGGGTCAGCGTGAACCAGTAGTTGCCGAGCTGGCGAACGGCATCGACAAACTGCTCCATGTCCACCGGCTTGGTGATATAGCCGGCGGCGCCGAGTTTATAGGCAATTATCACGTCGCGCTCGACGTCCGACGTAGTCAGCACCACCACCGGAATGGACTGGAGCATCGCATCGGCCTTGACGGCGGAGAGGAACTCGCGGCCATTCATGCGCGGCATGTTGAGATCGAGCAGAATCAGGTCCGGCCGCGGCGCGTCCCGGTGGTTTTCGCCTTCGCGGCGCAGGAAGTCCAGCCCCTCGACACCGTCCATCACATGGTGCAAATGGCAGTAGACTTTACCCTCCCTGAGCGCGGCGCGCACCAGATTGGCGTCCGCCGGCTCGTCCTCCAGCAGCAGGATATCGAAAGGATAAGCATTTTCGTGAAGCATGGTCAGTCTCCATCGGGCAGTTCGAACGCCACCACGGCGCCCTCCTGCGGCAGTTTTTCAATCCAGATTCTACCGCCGCGGCTTTCGACGATGCGCCGGGCGATGGACAGGCCGATGCCGGTGCCGCCGTCGCCCCCGTTCAGGCGCTCGAATATCCCGAATATCCGCTCGCGGTATTTCTCCGGAATGCCGGGGCCATTGTCCCCGATGCGGTAGCGGCTAAGCGTTCCGTCCCGTTCGCCGACGACGCGGATCTGCGGCGGCACGGCGAGATCGACGGGCCGGCCGTGGCTGAGGGCATTATCCAACAGCAGCTCGAACAAATCCATCAGGCGCGGCCGGTCGATCATGGCGGCGGGCAGCGATTCGAAGTCGAGGACCGCGCCCATGGCCGTCATGCGCTGCGCCAGGCGCAGCCTCACTTCCGCCAGCGCGGCGTTGGCGTCCTCCGCCCGCACCTCCCCGCGCGGCTCGCCCGCCGCCAGGTAGAGCTGGATATCGCGCACCAGGCCGCGCAGACGGGCGGCATCCCGTTCGAGATAATTGAGGGACTCGCAGACCTCCTCGTCCTTGCCCGGCTCCGACAACGCGGCCAGGCGGACGCGCAGGCGCTGGGCGTAGCTGCTCAGCCGGCGCGCCGGCTCCATCAGGTGGTGCGCGGAAACCTCGGCGAAGCGGGTAAGATCGGCGTTGGCCTGACGCAACCGTTCCTGTGCCGCCTTGGACGCCGTGGCCATGCGGTTGAAGGAAGCGATCAGATGGCGCAACTCCGGGCCGCCCTCGATCGCCAGCCGGGTGTCCAGCGCGCCGCCGGCGATAGCGTCCGCGCCGTCTTCCAACCGTTTGAGAGGCGCCAGACCGGCGCGCAACACCAGCCAGATACCCAGAAAATCCAGAACGATGGCCAGCAGCAGGATGGCCAGGTGATCCAGCAAGCGCAGCCAGGCACGGTTAGCCATGCCTTGCGCAGTCAGGGTTATGGCGACGGCACCGTAGACCCGGCCCCCCACGATGATCCTGGCCTTGCCGGAAACATCCCGGAAACCGAACCGCTTGAAAAACCAGTCCGGCGCAACAGCGGCCAGCGGTTTGTCGCTGCTTTGCAAGGTCGTCCCGGAGGCATCAAGGAATTGAATGCCGGCCACCCGCGGCCGGGCGACATCGCGGTCGAGGGCTTGCTGCAGGCTGGCGAAATCGCCGGTCACCACCCCGTCGGCCAGCGCCGCGGGCAAGGTTTCCAGTTCCTGAGCCAGTTCGGTTTCCAGATCGGCGCGTGCGTCGCTCGCCTCTTCGCGGGCGGAAACGAATAGCATGACGGCCGCCGCCACCAGCAGCGCAAAGCTCGCTATCGCCAGCAAGCGTGCGACGAAGGGCAGACGATTCCAGAAAGAGTCGGGGGAACGGGCCATGGCTACGATTCAACGATTGGAATATTTTTATGCCTCACGCCCGTCTCCCGCAGAAAGTTCGCTCCCTGCGGTGCCCGCATCCGCGGGCTGCAGCGGTACTTCGAAAACAAAGCGGCTGCCCTGTCCGCCTCCGGCCGACTCCACCCAGATGCGGCCGGCATGATGCTCTATGATCCTGCGGCACAGGGCCAGCCCCATCCCGGTACCTTCGAAGCGGGCACGCGATTGCAGACGGCTGAAGAACTGGAACAGCCTGTCGATCTGCTGCGGGTCGATGCCGATGCCGTGATCGCGCACGCTCACCCGCCACCGGTCGGCTGTGACAGCCGAATCCACCTCGACCTGCGGCGGTCGCTCCGCCTCATGATATTTGACGGCGTTGCCGACCAGGTTCTGGAACAGGCGAACCAGCTCGTCGCGGCTGGCGTGCACGCCCGGCCACTCGCCGCTCACGCGGACCACCGCACCGGCTTCCTCGATGGCCGGGGCAAGGAAACCGAGCGCCTCGTCGAGCGGTTCGCGGCTCTGCACCCAGGCCTTGGATCCAGTCTTGCGGCCGACCCGCGAGTATTCGAGCAGGGAGACGATCATGGCGTCCATGCGCTTGGCGCCGTCCAGCGCGAAAGCCAGGTTCTCGCGGTTATCTTCGTCCAGCGCGCCCTCCAGCCCTTTTTCCAGCAACCGCAGGTGGCCGGTCACCGCACGCAGGGGCTGGCGCATGTCGTGCGAAACGCTGTAGGCAAATTGTTCGAGGTCGGCGTTGGAGCGCAGCAGGGCCTCCTCGGCCAGCTTGCGTTCGGTAATGTCCCGGTCGCTGACGCGCCGCCCCTCATACTCCCCGCCCTGCCCGTAAACCGGCTGGCAGCCGTGGGCGATCCAGCGGATTTCCCCGTCGCGCCGCACAATGCGGAAACTCACTTCCATCTCGTCGTGAAAGGCGTCGCTCTCCAGATGGGAATCCAGCACGGCGCGGTCTTCCGGGTGGACGATGCTCAGCAGCAGGTCGGGGTTGGCGATGAACTCCGCCGGAGCGTAGCCGGTAATCCGCTCGCACGACGGGGAAATGAAGATGATTTCATGGCGCGGGCCGGTCCAGTATTCCCAGTCGTAGGCGTAGTCGGCCACAGTGTGGAATTTCGCCTCTTCCTGCTCCAGGTGGTCGTGGGCCGCGTGCAGCGCCTGCTTGCGGCTTTCCAGCGCCGCCATCATGCTGTTGAAGGCGTGCGCCATCTCCGAGATGTCGCGCGATCCTTTCACCAGGGCGCGCACGTTGGGTTCGCCGCGCTCGGCCAGGGCCATCCGCTCGGACAGGTCGATGAGCGGCTTGGTCAGGAGGCTCGTCAGCAAGCCGAGAATCGCGATGAACACCAGCGCGAAAAATAGCGAGATGCCCAGGTTTACCATGAAAACGTCGCGTACCAGCCGGCTCAGCGTCGCCTTGGTTTGCACCACCCGGACAAAGCCTATCGTTTCAACGGGGTGTTCGGACATCTCGAACGGAGAGGAGGAAGAGTTGCCGACGACGACCGGGGCGACAAAATGCCATTCCTCGGAAGTTTCCTCTTCCAACAGGGAACGGTGCTGGCCAAATTCCGGCACCGAGGAGGGAAACATCCTGGGCGGATAGTCCGGTCTGACATTCCCGGCCAGAAGTTTGCCCTGCGCGGTGCGCACCTCCACCGCGACCGCATCCGGGTAGGCGAGGGTCGAGACGACGGCCTCGGCGACATTGTCCGGAGAAGCGTAGAGCAACGCGAGGACACTGTGTTTCGCCAGATTTTCGGCGATGCGCTTGCCCTGCTCCACCTGGTTGTCGTGAATTTGCCGGCTGACGCGCCATGAAGTCGCCAGGGAGGAGAGCAGCGCCAGGCACAGGATGCCCAGCGCGACGATGATCGTCAGCTGCCACCGGAAGGAGGCGGAACGAATGGAGTGCGGAAGGGTTAGCATGGTCGCAGGTCTGTTATCCTAAAAAGCTCATATAACCGCCGGCCGATTATCGAGTCGATCACCAAATGTCGCCATTCTGGGCTTGGCCCCGAATCCAGGAGCCTTGTCGATACGGGATTCCCGCCTGCGAGGGAGTGACGGAGCATCGACATTCAGTGGCCGTTCCCATAGCACAGATATTTCACCCCAAAAGAGCGATTGAAACGCAAAGACGCAAAGTTCGCAAAGGAAATCAAATGGTCCGGCGCACAACGGATTTACCCGTCGGGCGATGCCAGGCCCCCGGAGGCTGTCCCGGGGAATTCCATGGATGCGGCCGGGCTGGCCGCCTCCCCCCTTTAACAAAAGCGGTCGACTGCCGTTTTCGGGGTCACGGCTCCGGGAACATCAGATCGAAGTCCTGCCGCCGTGCGGTCAGATCGAGTCCCAGGTGACTGGCGGTGCGGGCATTGACCGCGACCAGCACCTCTTTTAGCGGAACGATGCCGCGCAGACCGAAAGTCCCGTTCCATATCCCCTGCGCGACACTGCCCAGATTGCGCCCCAATTCGACATTATCCGGATAAAGCGAGAACAGCGCGCCGCGCTTGACGTGGGACACGCTGCTGGAAAAAACCGGAAGGCTGCGGTTCCACGACTCCTGCAGCACCATGGGAAGAATCGAGGTTTCGTCCACCGTGGTGGAATCCTGCGGCAGCCATAGCGCATCGTGCCGCGGGTCGGCGGAGGCCAGCAATTCGCGGTAATCGACCGCCGCGGCTTTAATGTCTTCGGCTTCATAGGTCAACAGCTCGATGTTGTACGCTTTCGCCGCTTCGCGCGCCAATTTGATCAGCCATCCGCTTTGGCGCGGGTCGAACACCACGTGCACCCGCCTGACCCCCGGCAGCAGGCTTTTAAGCCGCGCAAACAGCAGCGCGGGGTCGGGCGACAAGCTGAAAACCGGGACGGCACGGACTTCGGCATCGGGAACCGTCAGCACCCCGGACACGACCACGCCGACGTTCTTGTCGAGGCCCGCCGCGGCCCTGAGTCCGTGCCGGCCGAGGGCGATAACCACTTTGATGTCCTGGCGCCGAATCTCGACGGCCAAATCGCGGGGGTTGACGCCCATGCCGACAGGAAAGCCCACTACCCGGGCCCTGGAGGTATCCTCGACGCCTTCGATGATCTTGGTAAAAACGCTGCGATAAGGCTCCCCGATGTCGGGGTAGATCACGCCTATGGTCGGCCCGGCCGAATTATTGGGCGCCGGAAGCGCCGCGCCGGCCAGCAACAGCGCGGCCAGGCCGACGGCACCGCACGCGCAACGCAGCAAAAAACGCCGGAAACCGGCCGATGCGGCGAGGAAGGCGCCGGTCATTTTGCCGTCCCCAGCATCTTCAAGCGCATTCCGATCGGCGGAACCTCCTCGCCGTCGATGCGCACGTCGAGAACAAACGGGCCGGGCCGGCGCAGAATCGCTTCCATGTCCAATGCGTCGAAATCGGCCGGCGAGCGGATGACGCAACCGGGGATACCCATGGACTCGGCGAACCGGACGAAGTCCACCTCCGGCAGCCGGAAGGCGACCGGCTCGGCGCCGGCGAGACGCTGGCCGTGCTTTACCATGCCCAGGGCGCCGTCGTTGAGGATCACGAACACGACCGTCAGGCATTCCTGGGCGGCCACGGTAATCTCCTGGCCGTTCATGAGAAAACTGCCATCGCCGGTGAGGCAGACCACCGGGCTGGCGGCATCGCCCCGCGCCATGCCGACGGCGGCACCGATCGCCCAGCCCATGGGGGCGAAATCCATCGTGACGTTCAGCCAGTTGCGGCGTTTGGCGGAACGAGGACGATCGGCGAAGCGTCGATCCGGCACATCGAGGTAATGGATGGCCCAGGCAGCACTGTTGCCGGCGTCCGCGAGGAAACGGACGGGGGCCGGGAAACGCCGCCCCAACTCGCGCATGAGGCGCTGCGGCTTGATCGGGACGGCGTCGGACAGGAACTTTGCCGGCTCCAGCAGCCTGTCTTCCGGAAGGCACGCTTCCGCTTTCGGATCGCCGCAGAAGCCGGCGGGACGTTCGCTGCGCAACAGCTCGATTATGCGCTCGCAGACCGTGCGGATACGCCCGCGCACATGCAGGCGGGCCATCGGTGAGCGCATCAGGTGGTCTTCGGCAACATCGATATGCACCAGCCGCCCGTTCAGCAGGGTGCCGCACCAGCAGCCGCTGGTCCACTCGCCCAGACTGGTGCCGAAAGCGAGGATGAGGTCGGGTTCCTCGCGCAGCACCGCGCTGGCCGTGCGGTGGCCGGCGAAGCCGAAAACCCCGTGATAGGCCGGGTGCCGCGGATCGATGTAGCCCTTGCCGTCGGGCGTGGCGATCAACCGCGCCCGAACCATGCGGGCCAATTCGAGAATGGCGTCGATGGCCTCGCCGCAGCCACTGCCGACGAGGAACGCCAACCGGCGCGCCTTGCCCAATTCGGCGCAGAGGGCTTGCACCGCGCCTTCGTCCGCCAGGGACGGGCGCTGTAGCAGCGCGCGCAGGTCGTAGGCGGGGCGGGCGTCTATCGGTCTGCGCAGGAGGTCCACGGGGAAAGCCAGATGAGCCACCCCCTGCGGCGTCTGGCAGGCGCTGACCAGAGCGTTGACGAGCTTGCTTTCCACCTGATCCGGATGGGTGACCAGCGAGCTGTAGCGGGTGCAGTGCGCGAGCATGCCGAGGGTATCGGTGGCGCCGCCGCCGGATTCCTGCAGGGCACGCTTGCCGAAGGAGTGCATGGCCGACTGACCGGTAATCGCCAGCACGGGAACGCGGTTTTCCGTCGCGCATGCCGCGCCGGTGATCAGGTTGGTGGTTCCCGGCCCGGACGTGGCGCAACAGACGCCGAGCCGCCCGGTTTCGCGGGCGTAGCCGTCGGCCATGAATGCCGCCCCGGACTCGTGTCGCGCCAGGACGTGACGAAGCCCGCCGCGGCTCGCGCTCCTGGCGAGCGCGTTGTAGAACGGTTCGATCGCGCCGCCGGGCACGCCGAAAACGTATTCGACGCCGATCTGCTCCAGATAGGCCACCAGCAGGTCGGCCACCTGCGCCGTCGCCGCAGAGGCCGGCGCCGTGTCGGCCACACACGGCGCGGAATGGCTGCCGGCGATCGGCGCCGAACCTCTCGTGACGGAGGGTGCGGACCGGACACGCTTGTTCGTGGGGATGCGGGCCTCGCTCACGCTTTTTCCCCTTCCTGGGGAATCGCGTAGCGCTCCCGATAAAACTTCATGCGGGCCTCGACTTCATCCCGCGTCGTGCCGAATTCTTCGAGGGAATAGCGATGGCCGGCATGGCGCGCCTCCCGCTCGCTGTCGGCGAGCCAGACGCCCATGGCGCCCTCCGCTTGAGCCGTGAATTCCATGCCGGCGAAATCGTAAATGCGCCGCATCACCGCCCGCCAGTCGCGGTTCATGTCTTCGTAATAGACGTCGAGCTGCTGCGGTGCGGGAATGGTTTCCCGCGCCCGCACGCAGCGGCGGGCCGTCTGTTCGCAAAAATCCAGCCACACCTCCCTGATCCGGGCGCGACAGGGCCTATCGGTGTGCTGCACGGCGAATCGCCACATCAGCGACATCACGGAACCCACTGTCTTGAGCGGATCGCGGTGCGTGAACACCAGCCTGGCGTCGGGAAAGGTCTTCAGGAGGGTGTCGAGATCCAGCATGTGCTGAGGATTCTTCAATATCCAGCGCTTGTCCTCGGGGTCGCCCCGCGACCAGGAAATCAGCCTCATCTGGTCCGCCATGTAGCGGTAGGCGGCGGTCTTGTCGGCGCCGAGAAACCATCGGTAGTAGCTGGGGATATTGTAGAGGCCCAGCGCGGAAAAGCTGCAGAAGGAATGGTTCAGCAGCAGCATCTCTTCCTCGGGCCAGTCCGGGTCCATCGGATGAACCATCGACGCGCCCGGATACATGCGATGCCGGCCCTCCAGCGTTTTTCTGGCTTCCTGGTAACGGGCCGCCCTGCCCGCTTCCGGCCAGCCCATCCGGGGCGCCGGGTTGAGCCCCTCCCAGGTTTTCAGGTGTTGCCATCGCTTATCGGCGGCCAGCATACGTTGGAGCCGGGTGGTGCCGGAACGGTGGGGGCCGACGATAACGACGGGAGCGACGATCTTCCGCTGCCGGATTTCCGGGTGCGCCTCGAAGCAGGCATTGGCCCACAGCCGGTTCTTGAGGGAACCCAGGGTGCGCGCCCTGGCGATGAAGCGGCCGAACGGATTAAGCCCGGCCTCCGACTCCACGGCGTCGAGCAGCGCTCTAAGAGCCGGCAGGAAACTTTCGTCGCCGAACCGCTCCAGGCCGGTTTGTTTCCGCGCTTCCGCCAGCAGCGCCCGTTCGGACAGGTCGATCTTCGCCAGGCCGACGGCATTCAGGCCGCGGGCAACCAGATTGAACCGTTTGACCGGCGGGGGATGATAGCGGGTGCTGGGTTCCGTATCCATCATGCGCTCATCTCACCCCGCTACAGCCGATGACTCAGCTGCACCCAGGCCGACCTCCCCGCCTGGGGCAGATCGCCGGGAATCTGGACCGGGAACAGGCTGGGTTCCAGCACCTGGGCATCGAACAGATTGCGCACCGAAAAAGCGATATCCCACTGATCGTTTTTCCTGGCCGCGGTGCGCACGGTCAAATCCACCGTGCGGTAGTCCGGCACGGGGGAACGCACGTCGCCGGGCGCGCGTGCCCGGTCGGCCACCCAGTTGAACTGGCCGTG
Organism: Sulfuricella sp.; assembly: GCA_023266195.1. Lineage (GTDB taxonomy): Bacteria > Pseudomonadota > Gammaproteobacteria > Burkholderiales > Sulfuricellaceae > Sulfuricella. Next base: position 236,599 of record JAHFRP010000001.1, on the reverse strand, counting down.
CGCGAACCAGTCCGGCGAGAAGCGCCAGTCCGCACGCAAGTAAACATGATGGTGCGGCGCATAGCCGGCGTCCTGGCTGGTGGCCTCGTCGATGGACTTCTGGTACGCATAGTTGCCGGTCAGGCGCAAGGTCCGGCTGGCGTCCCACACCGCCTCCAGTTCCATGCCGCTGCCATGCTGCTCGGTGGCGTTGGCCCACGAGATCCCGGCCAGCCGGATCATGTTCCTCGCCTCGTAGCTGAACAAACTCAGGTTGATCTGGGTGTCCTTGCGCGCCTGCCAGGAGAGCGCCGCCTCCGCCGTATTGATGGTTTCCGGGCGCAGGCTCGGGTTGCCGTTGGCGACCGGGTTGTTGCCGTACAGCTCATTGAAGGAAGGCGCGCGGAAGGCGCGGCCGTAGAGCAGCTTGGCGGTAAGGTCGTAGGCCGCCTCCCACACCAGGGCCAGGCGCGGGTTGGTGGTGCCGCCGAAGTCCGAGTAATTGTCGCGGCGCAGCCCGGCGGTGAGCGTCCAGTCCCGTGCGAAGCGCCATTCGTCCTGGGCGTAGAGATAATCGACCATGCGCTTGTGCGGCCGGATATGAGGGTCGGTGTCCGAATAGTCGAGCACCGGCCCGGTAACGACCGGCACGCCTCCGACGAATATGTAATTCTTGTAGGTCTTGGCCTTGTAGAGGTCCAGATCGTCGTGGCCCAGGCCGAGGCGCAGGCTGTGGCCGGCAAAGCCGGTATAGGTGGCGTTGCTCGACAGCCGGAGCTGCCTTTCCCATTGGTTCGGCCCGCCGATCAGGCCGTCGGGGGGTTTGACCGAGGGCGGCAGCAGCATCAGGTTGGTCGGATAGGTGAAGCCGTAATACAGGTAGGCGGCGGTAACGCCCACCGCCCAGTCCTTTGCGAATGCGGGGTCGGTCCAGGACAGATCGCCGGCGAGTTCCTCCACCCGGCCGAGGCTGTCGGGGTCCAGCGCGGACGATACGCCGGCCCCGGTCTGCAGGTTGTCGCGCAATTTGTAATTGGCGCGGAAGCGCCATTTGTCGAGCGACAGATTCAGGCTGCCGTCCACCGCATCGTAGCCGGTGTTGAGCGGCCCCGGCGTCGGAATCGTCTTGGTGCCGATGGTTTCCTTGATGCCGTCGGTGCTTCCCACGCTCAGGTAAGCCGCCACGTCCGCCGCCCCCCATTTGCCGCCGTGCTGTACCCAAGCGTCCCGCATATCGAAGGAGCCGGCGCGCACGCCGGCTTCGGTGCCCGGCGTATCCGCCGCCGTCTTGGTGATGACGTTGATCACGCCGGCATAGGCGTCGGCGCCGTACAAGGCCGAGCCGGGGCCGCGGATGACCTCGACGCGGGCGATATTTTCCACCGGAACGCCGATCCAGGCAGAGCCCCTGTCGCCGTTGTACATGGCGGTCATCGGGATGCCGTTTTGCAGCAGCAGCACCTGGGGGTTGGTCTGGCTGCCGCCGCCGATGCCGCGGATGACGAACAGCGGCGCGTAGCGGATCGAGGCGCGCGAGACATGCACCCCGGGCACGGTTTCCAGCACTTCACCCAGGCTGGTGGCGCCGATCGCCGCGATATCCTCGGCGGTGATCACCGACGCCACGGCCGGGGCACGGCGGAGAGGCTGGGAAGCGCCGGTGGCGATGCTGACGGTCGAGTTGTCGCCATAAATCAGCGCCAGGTCTTCCTCTTCGGTGCCCTGTGCTACCGCCGATGCGACCCAGCCGAGGGCGAGAAGGGTATAAAGCGTTTTGGGAAATATCAGCGCCATGAGGCAGCCTTTTCTACGAAGGTTTGTCGATAAGGGAATCTTTCCGTGACGACACGGATGTTACACGTAAAAAACCCTGCGTTCGACATGGGCGCGCCGCCTGAATAACGCGATTCAAGGAATTTCGTGCCTTCCCCATCCCCACCCCAACCCTCCCCTCGAAGGGGAGGGGACTGGTCGATTTCGCCGCCTGCCTGCGCGAATTGCACAACGAGCAACCGTTAGGCATTTTTCATGCCGATTCAGTCATCCAGCCGCGCCAGCCAAGTCTCGACCGGCACCGGCTTGCCGTAGAGGTAGCCCTGGTGGATGACCAGGCCGCGCGCATTGAGGAATTCTGCCTGGGCCTGGGTTTCCACGCCTTCCGCCACCACCTGCAAGTGCAGGTGCTTGGCCACGGCGAGGATGGTTTCGACCAGCGCGCCGTCGTTGGGGTCGGTGGGGGCATCCTGGATAAAACTCTTGTCGATCTTGAGTTCATGGATCGGCAGGCGCTTGAGGTAGGCCAGGCTCGAATAACCGGTGCCGAAATCGTCCATCGAGAAGTGAATGCCGAGCGCCGTCAGCGCCGTCATTTTGGCCACCACGTCGGCGAAATTGCCGATCACCAGCCCTTCGGTCACTTCCAGCACCAGGTGGGTCGGGTCGGCGCCGCTGGCCGCCAACAGATGCTGGATTTCCGCGACGAAGTCGCTCTTCTGGAAATGGCGCGGGCTGATATTCACCGACACCCGCAGCGTGCGGCCCTCGGCATCCAGCCGCGCCAGCAGGCGGCAGACTTCGGCCAGCATCCAGCGATCGACCGCGACGATCAGGTCGGACGACTCGGCCAGGGGAATGAACACGCCGGGCGGCACCAGGCCGCGCCGGGGGTGCTGCCAGCGCACCAGCGCCTCGGCGCCGACCTGGCGCCCGGTTGCGTCCACCTGCGGCTGGAGATAGTGTCGCAGCTGGTTGGTGTCGATGGCCTGGCGCAGTTCCTGCTCCAGCCGGTAGCGATCCCTGACGGTTTCGCCCATCTCCGCCTCGAAAAAAACGGCGCGGCCGCCGCCTTCCGCCTTGGCCTGATGCATCGCCAGGTCGGCCTGGCGCAGCACGTCGGAGGCCGTTTCCTGCGACGATTCAGGGAACAGGGCAATGCCGATGCTGACATTGAGATGGATGGCTTCGCCGTCCACTTCGATCGCATCCAGCAGCGCGGCGCGCAGTCTTTCTGCCACGTCCAGCGCTTTGTGGCCGGCGGCCTCGCGGTCGGCCACCAAACGCGGCAGCAGCACGGCGAACTCGTCCGAATCCAGGCGCGCCAGCACATCGTCCGAATGCAAGGTTTGCCTGAGGCGGTCGGCCACCGCCTTGAGCAAGGCATCTCCGATAGCTAGTCCGCGGGCTTCGTTGATATCCTTGAAACGGTCGAGATCGAGCAGCAGCACGTCGGCGAAACGGTCCTCCCGCTGTGCGTCGGCCAGCGTTTGTTGCAGCTGCCGGAGGAATAGCGCGCGGTTGGCCAAGCCGGTGAGCGGGTCGCGCCAGGATAAATGCTCAGCCGTTTCCTGGGCACGGCGGATTTCGCTCAGGTCGGCGAATATGGCAACGAATTGGGTGATTTCCCCCGCCGCGTTCCTGACGGCGCTCGCGGTCAGCCATTCGGGGAATATCTCGCCATTCTTGCGCCGGTTCCAGATTTCACCGGCCCATTCGCCGCTGGTGAGCAATGCCTGCCACATGGCCTGGAAAAAGGCCTGATCGTGGCGGCCGGAATTGAACATGCGCGGATTCTTGCCCAGCACTTCCGCCTCGGTGTAGCCGGTGATCCGGCTGAAAGCGGGATTGACCGCCAGGACGTTGGCGTCGGCGTCGGTCACCAGGATCGCTTCGCCGGTAGTTTCAAGCACGCGCGCGGCGAGACGCTGGTGCACTTCGGCTCGTTTGCGTTCGGTGATATCGCGCCCGACCACCACCAGCCCCTTGCGGCGGCCGTCCTCGTGAAACAGCGGCACCCTGACGGTCTCGAATACCAGCGGCGACGCGTCCGGCCGCGGGATAATCTCCTCCGCCTGGCTCGCGCCGCCGGCCTGCCAGGCGGCCTCGTCGCTGGCTTCACAGGCCAGGAAAGTCTCGCGGTAGAAATCCTGATGGGCGGCCAGTTCCGAATCCTTCTTGCCGCGATAGTCCACGCCCTCCAGCTGGAACAGCTTGAGGTCGTAATCGTTGGCCTCCAGCCAGCGCCCTTCCCCATCCTTGAAGCAGATGATGTCGGGCATGGCGTTGATCAGGGTGAGCAGGTGCATCCCGGTCTCCGCCAAGCGCTGTTCCAGCCGGCCCCGGCTGATGGCGTAGCGGATGGCGCGGACCAGGTCGTCGGTATCGAAACGGCCCTTGACCAGGTAATCCTGCGCGCCGGCTTCGAGGGTCTGCAGCGCGAAGCCGCTGTCGTCGTGGCCGGTGAGCACGATGAGCGGCAAGCCGCCCGCCGCATGCACACCCGAGCGCACCGTATCGAGCCCGCTCGAATCGGGCAGCGACAAATCCAGCAGCAGCACGTCGGGCGGGTTTTCGAACAGCAGCCGGCGCGCCTCGGCGAGGGTGGTCACCCAGACGATGTCGAAGCGGGGCTCGCCGCTGGCGCGCAATGCCTGGCGCACCAGATGGGCGTCGCCCGGATCGTCTTCCACCAGGAGGACGCGGCAGGTCGAAAGGATTGGTTCGCTCATCATTTTGAGATCATGCCAGAATTCGGGGCGAGGGAGAACGTGCTGCGCCTGGTTGAGCCCAAAAACCGGAATTATAGGGGCGGCCACTGAATATTGAAGCTCCGCGATCCCTGCGCAGGCGGAAATCCAGTATCGATAAAACCCACCGGATTCCGTGTCAAACCCGGAATAACGACATTCAATCGCCGAATCAACAACCGCCGATTAACGGCGGCGACACTATGCCAACCCGATGCAAATTCAAGGCGACGAAGGAGGATCAACAATCCCCGCGCCCCGATTCCGCTACAACAGCTTGATCTCGATGTTGTACTTCTTCAGCGCGTAGCCCATCTGCCTGGGCGTCAGGTTGAGCAGCCGCGCCGCCTTGGCCTGCACCCAGCCGCATTTCTCCATTGCCCACATCAGCCGGTCGCGCTCCGAAACAGGCTCGGCGGCGCCCTCCGTCTCCCCGCTGGATTCCGGCATCTCTTCATCGGGTATCTCGGACACCGGCTGACCCTGCGGCACAATGGGAACCGAGCGATGCTCCTTGCCGTAGTCGCGCAGCACGGAGGAAAAGCATTGTCCTTTCTGGCAGGGCAGATCGGCGTGGCGGATGACGCTGCCGCGCGTCATGGTGGCCAGGCGTTCGACGCAATTCTCCAGCTCGCGCACGTTGCCGGGCCAATAGCACCGGCTCATGGCCTGCATCGCCTCGGTGCTGACGACGAACTCGCGCTTGTTCTCGCGGTTGAATTTTTGCAGGAAATGCTCCACCAGGAGCGGAATGTCGTCGCGCCGGTCGCGCAGCGGCGGCAGGAAAATCGACACCACGTTGATGCGAAAATACAGGTCGGCGCGAAACTCGCCCTTCGTCACCATTTCCTCCAGGTTGCGGTTGGTGGCGGTGATCAGGCGCACGTCCACGCGGATGGTGCGGTTGCCGCCGACCCGCTCGAACTCGCGCTCCTGCAGCACGCGCAGGAGCTTGGCCTGGAACGCCGGCGAAATGTCGCCGATCTCGTCGAGGAACAGCGTGCCGCCGTGGGCCGATTCGAAGCGCCCCTTGCGGTCCTGGGTGGCGCCGGTGAAGGCGCCCTTCTCGTGGCCGAACAGTTCGGATTCCAGCAGGCTTTCCGGCAGGGCGGCGCAATTGAGCTTGATGAAGGGGCCGTCCCGGCGTGAGCTCAGATAGTGAATCGCCCGGGCGATGGCTTCCTTGCCGGTGCCGGATTCGCCGCGCAGCAGAATGGTGGCCTTGCCCGGCGCGGACTGATGCACGTCGGAGAACACCTGCTGCATGCGCTTGCTGACGCCGATCACGTTGTCCAGGCTGAATTTGCCTTGCAGTTCCTTCTGCAGGCGGGATTTTTCCCGCATCAGCTGCTCGCGTTCCGCCGCCACGTTCTGGTGCAGGCGCACGCTCTGGCCGATCAGGTTGGCCACCATCGAGAGGAAGCGGACGTCGCCTTGGAAACGGCCCGCCGCCCCGCTTTCCCGGTCTATACCCAGCACGCCGATGCAGCGGCGCCCCACCTTGATCGGCACGCCGACAAACGCCAGTTCCCCCGCCTCGATCTTGCGCGAGCCGGTGCGATTGAGGAACAGCGGCTCCTTGGCGACATCGGGAATCACCGCGGGCATGCAGCTTTGCAGAATGCGCCCGGTCACGCCCTCGCCCGTCAGAAAGCGCCCGCGCTTGATCTCTTCGGTGGAAAGGCCCACCGCCGCCACCGCCTGCAGGCTGCCGTCCTCCTGCACCAGGCTGACCATGCTGCGCTGCATGTGCAGGTGCGACGACAGCAGGCTCAGCACGCCGCGCAGGGTCTTGTGCAGATCCAGCGACGAACCGAGGATCTTGCTGATTTCATAAATGGTGACCAGTTCCACCGATGGTGCGTCTTGTGCCATGTGCCGTGTCCCGTCAAATCCGAATGCGTCCGATCCTGACGACGAACACGCAAATTTCGTGCCGACACCTCGGACGGCTCCGATTATCGAGCAGCGACAAGATGTTGCCGAATCGAAGTCGAACGGCATCCGCGCCGGAGCCAGGCCATCAAGGCTCCAGGATAGTGCCATCGGGCGACGGCCATGCGCCGGAAGCTGGCAGAGTGTTGAAAAACGACTGCGGACGGGCCGCAAATGTCATCAAGCCGCAACATTCGCGCGACAAGATAAGCGCTTTAGAGTCCGGAGGCCGCCATGTGGGAATACCTGAATTTACCGTCCTGGATTTTCCTGCTCGGCAATATTTTCATCCTCGCCTACCTGGCGCTCACGGGGTTTGCCGACCACAAGAAAATTCAGGAAACGCGTAGGCAATTGAAGCTACGGGAAAGAACCGCGCCGCTCGCGCATTCCTTTTTTGAGCCGTTTCGCGGCTAAAACAGCGCCCGGAGAAATTCGAGATAGGCCGCCGCTCCCGGCTCGCCCTCGGCGGGCGCCCAGGCCGCCTTCTCTTCCGGCTTGAGCGGCTGGTATGGCCCGGCCTTGGCCTCGAAGAAGACGCTGCCGGGTAATAGCGCCACGATGCCGTGAAACACGCCGTGGGGAATGTTCACCGCCACCGTGTCGCCGTTGGGCTCGATGATCGCCGTTTTGACCACCTTCCCCGCCGCATCGAAAAACACCACCCCGAAGCGCCCGCGCAGTGCGACGATGGCCTCGTCCTTGACCGCATCCGCGTGGCAGTGGGGCTGGATGTAGGAATCGGGCTCCACCGCATTGAGCAGCCGGTGGCTTGCATCCGACTCGGCCACATGCAAATTGTGGTTCTTGCGCCGGCGCGGCGAAGCCAGCGCCTGCGCGGAGACACGGTCGAGCAAGGCGCAGTCGATGAGTTGTGGCACGTTCATATCCGGCTTCCGTGAAAAAGTCATGATACCCGAACTCCGGAAAATTTCGGCGGGGGAGGTATAGACGAAAAAAAGCGCGGTTCAAATATGACCGCGCTTAAAAATCCACCAAAAAGGAGGATGGAGGAGACAACACCGGAACACTCAAGGGGGTTGAGCAATTCAAGTTATTAGAATTATCTAATATTCAAATTTGCTTTGCAAGCTTTTTGTGAAAAAACAGCTTGCGGGTGAACAGGGCGATGTACTTCCACCGCCCGATGGGCGCACGTAGGGCGGGCTCTGCCCGCCACGGCGGGCGGAGCCCGCCCTACGCTTGGTGCAGCTTGTGGCGCAGCCTCCTGGCCGCAAAAAGGCGCAAAAAGCACAAAAAGAGCCTACCTGCGACGGTGGTTTTTTCTCGTGCCTTTTGCGCCTCTTCGCGGCTACCAGGCTTTATTTGACGGCGGGATCGATCCGGTAAGTGCTATGGCAGGCCACGCATTTTTGCAGCAGCGCGTCCATTTGCTTCAAGGTGTGCCTGGGGTCGCCGAGGCTTTCCGCGTCCAGCGCGATCTGGTCGAAATCGGTGTGCATGGCCATCCCCATCTGCTTGAATCCCATCGGCAGCCTGGCCCGGAGCGAAGCCGGCACGCCATGCATCACGTGCATGCCCTGCGGGCGCGCGCCGCTGGCGACGGCTTTCATGTCATCGTTCGCCAGGCCGGCGACGACTGCCTGGGTGCCGCCCAGCATGTCGCGCATTTCCTGTAGGACGACGGCGCGCTCCGCGGCGGTCAGCACGATTACCGTGCGCAGGTCTTTGGCGGCGGCCGGCACCGGGCTCGCCGCCATCTCGTGTTTCATGTCCATTTCCTGCGCCGGCGCCGGCGCCGCCAGCAAGGCCAGCAGCGCGCCGCAAGCCAGGTAGTTCGATCGATTGGTCACGCTTGACTCCTTGTAGGTCGGGCACCCCGTGCCCGACGATTCTGGTTTGATTTAATCATTTTTCATGTTGTCGGGCACGGGGTGCCCGACCTACGAGTACTGGATCGAAACGTTTTCCCGGCCCAGCCAGTCGGCCAGCGAAACCACAAGGTGGTCCGCCAGCTTCACCCGCCAGCCTTCACCCAGCTCCAGGTCGCAGCTGGCCGCATCGTTGCGGAAGCCGATGCGCACCCGGCAGCCCGCCTCGTCCCGATAGCCGGACAGGATTTCACCCAGTTTTTCGGTTTTGGCGGGCGCCGCGCACGACAGGCGCAATTGCTTGGCGAAGCGGGTGCGCGCGCCGGCCAGGTCGAGCAGATTTTCCGCCACCACGCGCAATCCGCCGGAATAGTCGTCCTTGCTCACTTTTCCTTCGACGATGAGCAGCTGGTCCTCTTTCAGAAGATCGCGCCGGGCGTCATACAGCTCGCTGAACACCGACACTTCGACCCGCGCCGCGCCGTCTTCCAGCGCGACGAAGGCCATCTTGCCGCGCCGCGTCATCTGGGTGCGCTGGGCGTAGACGATGCCGGCGAGCCACACCGGTTGCTGCTGCGGCGCGATGTCGCCGAGACGGGTCTTGATGAAGCGCGCGAGTTCGTCGCGGTGGGCGTCGTAGGGATGGCCGCTGAAGTAGAAACCCAGCGCCTTTTTCTCGTGCATCAGCTGTTCCGCCAGGTCCCACGGCGGCACCTCCACCAGGTTGTCGGGGCGGCTTTGCGCGCCGCCGTCCATCAGGTCGAACAGGCCGGTCTGGAGCGCGTCGCGGCTTTCCTGCTCGGCCGCTTCCATCGCCACGCCGACGCTTGCCAGCAGGCTCGCCCGGTGGGGGTTGAGCGCATCGAAGGCGCCGGCCTTGACCAGCGATTCGATCACGCGGCGGTTGACGGTGCGCTTGTCCACCCGGCGGCAGAAATCGAACAGGCTCAAGAACGGCCCGTCCTTTTTGCGGGCGGCGTCGATGGCGACGATCGCGGCTTCGCCGGTGCCCTTGACCGCGCCGAGGCCGTAGCGGATTTCAGTCCTGGATACCGGCTCGAAGCGGTAACTGGACAGGTTCACGTCCGGCGCCAGCACTTTCACCTTGTTGGCCAGGGTGTCCTCGTAGAACACCTTGAGCTGGTCGGTGTTGTCCAGTTCCGAGGACAGCGTCGCCGCCATGAAAGCGGCGGTGTGGTGCGCCTTGAGCCAGGCGGTCTGGTAGGACACCACCGCGTAGGCGGCGGTGTGCGACTTGTTGAAGCCGTACTCCGCGAACTTGGTCATCAGGTCGAACAGCGTCTCGGCGAGCGCCGGGTCGTAGCCCTTCTCCTTGGCACCGGCGGCGATGGTCTCGCGGTGCTTGGCCATTTCCTCGGGCTTCTTCTTGCCCATGGCGCGGCGCAGCATGTCGGCGCCGCCCAGCGTGTAGCCGCCGATGATCTGCGAAATCTGCATCACCTGTTCCTGGTAGACGATCACGCCGTAGGTCGGGGCGAGGCTCGCTTGCAGGTCGGGGTGGAAATAGTCGATCTTCTGCTGGCCCTTCTTGCGCAGGATGAAATCGTCCACCATGCCCGAGCCGAGCGGGCCGGGACGATAGAGCGCGAGCACGGCGATGATGTCCTCGAAGCGGTCGGGCTGGAGCTTGGTCAGCAGCTTTTTCATGCCTTCCGATTCGAGCTGGAACACCGCGGTGGTGTTGGCCTTCTTCAATATCCCGTAGGCCGCCGGGTCGTTGAAATACTGGGTGTCGAGCGGCTGGTCGAAGCTCGGGTCGAGCTTCTTGATGTACTTCACCGCGAGGTCGATGATGGTCAGGTTGCGCAGGCCGAGGAAGTCGAACTTGACCAGCCCGGCCGCCTCCACGTCGTCCTTGTCGAACTGCGACACCGGCACCGCGTCCGCGCCGGAAGCGACGTATAGCGGACAGAAATCGGTCAGCTTGCCGGGTGCGATCAGCACGCCGCCGGCGTGCATGCCGACGTTGCGGGTGATGCCTTCGAGCTTCCTCGCCAGCTCGAACAGCTCGCGCACTTCTTCCTCGCTGTCGTAGCGTTCCTTCAGCTGGGGTTCCATCTCCAGCGCCTCGTCGAGCGAATACTGCTTGCCCGGTGCGGCGGGAATCAGCTTGGACAGCTGGTCGCAGAAATTGTAGGGCAGGTCGAGCACCCGCCCGACGTCGCGCACCACCGCCTTGGCCGCCATGGTGCCGAAGGTGGCGATCTGCGACACCGCGTCGGTGCCGTAGCGCTCGCGCACGTACTCGATCACCTTGTAACGCGTTTCCTGGCAGAAATCGATGTCGAAGTCGGGCATCGACACCCGCTCGGGGTTGAGGAAGCGCTCGAACAGCAGGGCGTATTTCAGCGGGTCGAGGTCGGTGATGCCGAGGCTGTAGGCCACCAGCGAACCCGCGCCGGAACCGCGCCCCGGCCCGACCGGCACGCCGTTGTGCTTGGCCCAGTTGATGAAGTCGGCCACGATCAGGAAATAACCGGGGAAGCCCATCTGGACGATGGTGTCGGTCTCGAACTTGAGCCGGTCGGTATAGATCGGGAACTGCTTCGCCCGCTCCGTCTCGTCCGGGTAGAGCGTCACCATGCGCCCGGCCAGGCCTTCCGCCGCCCGCTGGCACAGGTAATCGTTCTCGTCCAGCCCGCCCGGAATCGGAAACAACGGCAGCTTGCTCTTGCCCAGCTCGACGCTGAGGTTGCAGCGCTTGGCGATCTCCACGCTGTTGGCGAGCGCGGCGGGAATATCGGCGAACAGCTCCGCCATTTCGGCCTGGGTCTTGAAATACTGCTGTTCGGTGAAGGCGCGCGGGCGACGCTTGTCCGCCAGCATGTAGCCCTCGGAGATGCACACCCGCGCCTCGTGCGCCTTGAAGTCGTCGGGCACGAGGAATTCGATCGGATGCGTCGCCACCACCGGCAGGTTCATTTCCGCCGCCAGGCCCACCGCCTGACGCACGTGCGCTTCAGCCTGGGGCAGCCCGGTGCGCTGCAATTCCAGGTAGAACGCGCCGGGAAACAAGCGCTGCCAGTCTGCCGCCAGCTCGCGCGCCGCCGCCCGGTTGCCTTGCAGCAGGGCTTGGCCGACATCGCCCAGATGCGCGCCGGACAGCGCGATCAGCCCGTCGCTGCCGCCGTTTTCAAACCATGCGCGCTGGATTTCGGCGCGGCCGCGATGCTGGTTGGTGCGGTAGGCGCGGGTGAGCAAGTCGCACAAACGCAAATAGCCCAGCCGGTCGCGGCACAGCAGCAACAGGCGGTGCGGCTGGTCGCGGTTGGCTTCGTTGCTGATCCACACGTCGCAGCCGATGATCGGCTTGACCCCCTTGCCGCGCGCCGCCGTGTAGAACTTCACCATGCCGAACAGGTTGGAAAGATCGGTCAGCGCCAGCGCCGGCATGCCGTCGGCGGCGGCCTTTTCCACAGGCGGACAGGCGTGGTCCTTGCCGGCATCGAGGCGAACCATGCCATCGACGATGGAAAATTCACTGTGCAGGCGGAGGTGGATGAAGGTGGGGTCGGACATGGCGCCCATTTTACCATCACGACGCACGCAGGAAGGCGTCCATTCATGAATGGTAATACAGGCCGGGGTCGCTTCACATCAAATTACCCGTGCACTGGCCCATGTAATTAACTTTAAATTACAATGCCCGATTCGAAGAAAAACCCGGGACGATTTGTGGCAGGGCTTGTTCCCCCATGGGAACCCGTTTCGTCTGCCCCGACAACAACCAGAAGGCATGCTTCCAAAATCCCGATACGCAAGGCGACTTTTCCCGGTTTCGGCAGGGATTGTTTTCTGCCTGCTGTCCAGCCTGCTTCCGAATGTTACGGCGCAGGCATCGGACGAACCGCAAGCCGACGCGCCCGAACAGGAATTCCTCTCGGAACTCCCTCTGGTCCTGACCCCTTCGCGCATGCTCCAGCGCCTCAACGAGGCGCCGGCGGCCGTCACGGTCATCGACCGCGAACTGATCCGGGCCGCCGGCTACCGCGACCTCGGCCGGCTGCTGCGCTTGGTGCCGGGCATGCAGATCGGCCAGGAGCGGGGCAATTCGCAATGGGTTTCCTACCACGGCATGGGCAACGACTTCCCGTCCTGGGCGCAGGTGCTGGTGGACGGCCGCTCGGTTTATTCTCCCGGTTCATTCGGCGGCGTGGACTGGCCCGGCCTGCCGGTCACCCTCGACGAGATCGAGCGCATCGAGGTGGTGCGCGGCACCAATTCGGTGGCCTACGGCGCCAATGCTTTCCTCGGCGTGATCAACGTCATTACCCGCCACAGCGCCGACGCCACGGACAACAAACTGTCCGCCAGCGCCGGCTCGGCGGGCATCCGCGACGTGAACCTGGAACTGACCGGCGCCGCCGAGCCGGGCAGCGTGCGCCTGAACGCCGCCGTCAAGCACGACGACGGCTTCGCCGGGCTGCACGACGGGCAGACGTTCAAGATCGCCTCCCTGCGCGCCGACAAGCGCATTGGCGACAACGACGAACTGATGCTGCGGCTGGCCGCCAACAGCGGTACGCGCGAACTGGGGTATCCCGATTCCATCTACGGCAACAACGCCGAGCGCGACTCGGCCAGCCTCAACGCCACGCTGCACGTGCAGTGGCGGCACACCCCACGGCCCGACGAGGAATGGTTGCTGCACTACTACCGCAACCAGGACCGGACTACCGAGGAATGGACCGCTTTCGCGCCCCCGGCCTTTTTCGTTCCGCTCGACCGCAACCGCAGCAGCGTGCGCGACAACCTGGAGCTGCAACATCGCCAAGCGCTGTCGCCGGTACTGCGCTCGCTATGGGGGCTGGAACTGCGCAACGACGAGATCGACTCGCCGTTCCTGTTCTACGGCGCCTCTCACCAGGCCACCCATTTGGCGCGCCTGTTCGGCCAGCTCGACTGGGGTTTCCGGCCGGACTGGAATCTCAATGCCAGCATGCTGGCGGAAAAATTCAGCGGCGATGCGCCGCACCTGTCGCCGCGCCTGTTCGCCAACTGGCAGCTCGGCCCGCAGGACACGCTGCGCTTCGGCTACGCCCGCGCCTGGCTCCAGCCCTCGCTGTTCGAGCGCTACGGCGATGTCCGCGCCTACTCCTCGGGAACCCTGCTGGTGCAGCCCTTCCTGCCCAATCCGGATTTGCGGGCGCCGCGCATGGACAGCCTGGAATTGGGCTACCTGAGCCAGTTTCAGCCCTGGAATACGCGGCTCGACGTGCGTCTGTTCAACGAGCGCGTCACCGATTACATCACCCGTGTTTCCCACCCCGAATACCTGGCACCGCTGCTGTCCACTACGCTGCCCTCGGCGCGTTACGAAAACCTGGCCGCCCCGGTCGCCCTGCGCGGACTGGAATACCAGATCGGCAGCCGCCCCGCCGCCGGCACCCGATTGCTGTTCAATCACAGCGTGATCGGCCGCCACAGCAGCGACGCCCCCACCACCCAGCTGACCGCCCCCTATGCCGCCAGCCTGACCTGGATCCAGGAATGGGCCGACCGCTGGACAAGCACGCTGACCCTGCTGCGGATGGGTCCGCTGGCAGGAGGCAGCGGCTTCGTGCCGCTCTACCAGTACACCTCCAGCGCCTACACCACGCTGGATGGGCGTCTGGCCCGCGCCGTCAGGGTCGGAGGCACCCCGCTGGAGCTTGCCCTCGCCGCCACCAACCTCGGCGGCCGCCACCAGGAAATAGCCGACCGTTCCGAACAATTTCTGCATGGCACTGCCCCGTTCAACCAGACCTCGCCCATGGTCTGGCTGAACGTCACCCTCCAGCCCAGATAGGTGCGCACCCCGGACGCTTCTTTGATCCTGAAAACCCCGGCTCGTGACCCGGCACGGCTTGCCCTGCGCGTTCTTCGCGGCGAATTGCCGCGTTTAGGTTGATTCATGCGGTTGAATATCCTATCCTCTAGCCATTTTTGAATGCACTGGCCCGAGCGGCCTGGAACGAAAAATGGCAGGTTGCAACAATAAAGCGAAACTATCCATCATCGGCGCCGGCAATGTCGGCAGCCATATCGCCGTGTACGCGGCGGGCAAGGATCTGGCCGACATCGTCCTGCTCGACCTGAACGCCGACAAGGCCAAGGGGACCGGGCTCGACATCACCCAGGCGATGGCGATGGCCAACATCGACCGCGTGGTCACCGGCACCGGCGACTACGCGGCCACCGCCGGCTCGGACGTGGTGGTGATCACCGCCGGCCTGGCGCGCAAGCCGGGCATGTCGCGCGACGACCTGCTGGAGGCGAACGCCGGCATCGTCCAGGCGGTGACGCGCGAAGCGGTCAAGCACTCCCCCGGCTGCGTCCTGGTGGTGGTCACCAATCCGGTCAACACCATGGCGCAGCTGGCCTACGAGGTCAGCGGCCTGCCGCGGGAGAGGGTCATCGGCGTGTCGGGCGTGCTCGACAGCGCCCGCTTCAAGGCCTTCATCGCCGAGGAACTGTCGGTCGGCGCGAGCCGGGTCGATGCCGTGGTGCTGGGCGACCACGGCGCGCAAATGGTGCCGCTGGTGGATCATTGCCAGGTCGACGGCGTCCCCATCGGCGACCTGATGTCGCCGGAGCAGATCGCCGCCATCGTCGAACGGGTGCGGCACGGCGGCTCGGAGATCGTCAACCTGCTCAAGACCGGCTCGGCCTACTACGCCCCCGGCACCGCGACGGTGGAACTGCTCGAATGCATCCTGAAGGACCGCCAGGTGACGATACCGTGCGCGGTCTATCTCGAACGCGAATACGGCGTGGACGGCCTCTACGTCGGGGTGCCGGCCCTGATCGGGGCGGGCGGCGTGGAAAAGGTGATCCAGCTCAATCTCAGTCCGACGGAGCAAAGGGATTTCGACCTGTCCGCGATCCACATCCGCGAACGGCTGGACGCGCTCAGGTCGAAGACGCGAACGGCGTAAAGAATGTGGGTCGGGCACCCCGCCCCGCCCACGTCCGTCAAACCGTCGGGCACGGGGTGCCCGACCTACGCCCGACCCACATGGTATTGCGGTACCGCGCCGGATTGAAAACCGTGCCGGCGCCGTCCGAAACACCCCCCTTCCGGCTTATTGAGGTTCCATAAGTAATCGATTATTATCCCGAAGTTTTCACCCACCTTAATGTGAACCTCGCGAAGCGAGACCTCGTCCCCCTCGCCCGCTTGCGGGAGAGGGCTAGGGGTGAGGGAAACGGTCATGGCGAATCGCCGTTTCATGATTCTGGGCGGCGATTCGCCATGACCGTTGGGCCGGCTTTCCGAATTGCCGCGTTTTTCTTCTTGTTGCGGGATCTCCGGCTGGCCGGCAAACCCACCTTGGCAACGCGATGCAATCGAGCCGGCAGGCGCATGGAACATCCGTTGCGCGGCGACGGGAGACACGACGCGTAGGGCGGGCAGAGCCCGCCCCACACTTCGCAGATATTAAGGGCGCCGGAATCTTAATGTTTTAATGTTTACGGGCAGAACCGAAGCCGCCATCACGGGATGGCGGATCGGGCATGACCGCATCGAATAGAGGCTAGAATTGAACAAGAACGATCTGATCATCCGCGTGGCGGGCGAAGGCGGAGAAGGCATCATCTCCACCGGCGACTTCATCACGCAGGCGTGCGCGCGCGCCGGCCTTGAGGTTTACACCTTCAAGACCTTTCCCGCTGAAATCAAGGGCGGCTACGCCATGTACCAGACCCGCGCCAGCGCCGCGCCGCTGTTCAACCAGGGCGACACCTTCGACATCCTGTGCGCCTTCAACGGCGAGGCCTACGACCTGAACCGCAGCCGCCTGCGCCCCGGCACCGCCTTCGTCTACGACGGCCCCGGCGGCGATTTCGAGCCCGACGTGCCGGAGGGCGTGCACGCCTACGCCATCCCGATGACCCAGACCGCCAGGCAGCTCGGCAGCATCAAGGCGAAGAACATGGTGGCGCTGGGCGCCCTGTCCCAATTGTTCAGCATTCCCGAGCAGCCGTTGCGCGAAATCATCGCCGCCAAATTCACCAAAAAAGGCACCACGGTACTGGAAAGCAACCTCAACGCCTTCACCCGCGGGCGCGAGCTGGCCGCCGCGCTGCCCAAGACCGATCCGTGGAAGATGGAAGCGTCGGCACAAAAGCGCGACGTCGTCGTGCTCTCCGGCAACGACGCCATCGGCCTCGGCGCACTGATCGCCGGCCTGGATTTCTTCGCCGCCTACCCGATCACCCCGGCCACGGAAATCGCCCGCTACGTGGCGCGCCACCTGCCCAAGCGCGGCGGCACCCTGATCCAGGCCGAGGACGAAATCGCTTCGCTGGCACAGGTGCTCGGCGCCTCCTTCGCCGGCAAGAAGGCGATGACCGCGACTTCCGGCCCCGGCCTCGCGCTGATGGGCGAAATGCTGGGCATGTCGTTCATGAGCGAGACCCCCTGCGTGGTGGTGGACGTGCAGCGCGGTGGTCCTTCCACCGGCCTGCCGACCAAGCATGAGCAGTCCGACCTGTTCATGGCGATCCACGGCTCCCACGGCGATTGCGGGCGCATCGTGCTGTCGGTGGAAGGCGTTTCCGACTGCATCGCGCTGACGGTGGAAGCCTTCAACCTGGCCGAGAAATACCAGTGCCCGGTGCTGCTCCTGTCCGACGGCTCGCTGGCGTTTTCCACCCAGACCGTGCCCTACCCCGAACCCGCCGATTACCCGATCGTGGCGCGCAAGAGCTGGGACGGCAAGGGCGACTACCAGCGCTACGTCATCACCGACGACTACATCTCCCCGATGGCGGCGCCGGGCACGCCGGGCGGCATGCACATCGCCACCGGCCTGGAGCACGACCAGAACGGCGAACCCAACTACACCGGCGCCAACCACGAAGCCATGCAGGCCAAGCGTTTCCGCAAGCTCGACACGGTGGTGAACGACGTCGCGCCGGTCGAGGTGGATGGCGAAGGCAACGCCGACATCGGCATCATCGCCTGGGGCAGCACCATCGGCGTGGTGCGCGAGGCCATCGCGCGCCTCCGTGCCGACGGCCATTCGGTGAAGGGCTTCTATCCCAAGCTGCTGTGGCCGATGCCGGTGGAGCAGTACGAAGCCTTCGCCGCCACCTGCGGCAAGATCATGCTGCCCGAAGTGAACTACCTCGGCCAGCTGGCGCATTTCATCCGGGCGGAAACTTCGCTGCGCCCGGTGTCCTACACCATTTGCGGCGGGCTGCCCTTCACCCCCGCCATGATTGTCGGCAAAACCAAGGAGATGCTGTCATGAGTTGCGCCCAGACCCATTTGCACAAGGTCGAACTGGAGACCAAGGACTACAAGACCGAAGCCAAGCCGTTCTGGTGCCCCGGCTGCGGCGACCACGGCGTGCTCACCGGCATGTACCGCGCCCTGGCCGACATCGGCGTCGATCCCAACTACCTGGTGAACATCTCCGGCATCGGCTGTTCCTCGCGCCTGCCGTATTTCGTCCGTTCCTACAAGATGCACACCCTGCACGGCCGCGCGGGCCCGGTGGCGACGGGGGTGCAGCTGGCGCGTCCCGATCTGGCCATCCTGGTCAACGGCGGCGACGGCGACGGGTTTTCCATCGGCGGCGGCCACATGCCCCACCTGGCCCGGAAGAACATCAACATGACCTACGTGCTGATGGACAACCGCGTCTACGGCCTCACCAAGGGCCAGGTCTCGCCCACCTCGCAGCGCCAGATGAAGGCCTACACCACGCCCTACGGCGGCGTCGAGGAACCGCTCGACCCGGTGCTGTACATGCTCACCTACGGCGCGAGCTTCGTCGCCCAGACGCTGGCCACCAACGTGAAAATGACCGCTCAGCTGATCAAGGAAGGCATGGAGCACCGTGGCTTCTCGTTCATCAGCGTGCTGAGCCAGTGCCCGACCTTCAACGTGATCGACGACGCCAAATCGTTCAAGGGTTCCGCCGAGGAGCTCCAGGAAAATCACGACGTCGGCGACATCGACGCCGCGATGCACGCGGTGAACGTGGCGCACAAGAACGGCAAGATCCCGGTCGGCCTGCTCTACCGCCAGGAGCGCGCCACGCTCGACGAGCGCATGGCCGACTTGGTGAAACAGGCCGGCGGCCACCCGGACTACGACCTGCACAAGATCATCGACCTCTCCCGTCCATGACCGACAGCACCGCCCCCGGCGGCCAAGCCGTCGAACTGGTGATCAACGGCATCGCGGTTCGCGCCGAGCCGCACATGACCATCGTCGAGGCCGCCTGGGCGGGCGGCGTGCCGCGCGTCACCGGGGTGGGCTGCCTGGAGGGCGTGTGCGGGTCGTGCCGGATCCTGCTGCGGCGCGGCCAGGACGTCAGCGTCGCCCTGGCGTGCGAAACCTTCGCCGAACCGGGCATCGAAGCACTGTTCCTGCCTCCGCCGGCAGCCGCCCGCCACCAGTACGAACTGACCGATTTCACCGACGGCTGGGACATCCAGGCGCGCTTCCAGGAAATCTTCCCGGAAGCCGTCCGCTGCCGTCACTGCCACGGCTGCGTGCGCTCCTGCCCCAAGGGCATCGTGGTCGAGGAAGGCATCGCACTGGCGGCGGCGGGCCGCTTCCGCGAGGCCGGCGAAGCCTTTCTCGAATGCGTCATGTGCGAGCTGTGCGACAGCGCCTGCCCGGAGCAGATCGCCCCGGCCCACGTCGGCCTGTTCTGCCGCCGCATCACCGCTTTCTTCCACCTGCGCCCGCCCAACCTGATCCACCGGCTGGAAGAACTCAGGCAGGAACCTTTCTCCAGCTCGGGCGACAAGGAATCGGCATGAAACGCGGCCTTTCCCTCCAGGCCGCGCTCGCCGCCTATCGTCCCGATGCCGAGCTGGCGCCGCTGCCGGAGCAGATCGACCCGGACCGGCTGCTGAGTTTTTTCCACCCCGACCACCTGCGCGACAGCGTGACCACCCTCACCGTGGGGCCGAACGCGGGCGCGCACTGCCAACGCGAGCTGGCCGGCCTGCTGCAGGCGGAAGCGGTGATCGACGAAGTCGATCTGGCCGGCGCCCCGGTCACCGACACCGACGTGCTGGTGATCGGCGGCGGCGGTGCGGGCTGCGCCGCCGCCCTCGCCGCCGCCGAGCACGGCGCGCGCGTGCTGCTCGCCACCAAACTGCGCCTCGGCGACAGCAACACGGTGATGGCCGAAGGCGGCATCCAGGCCGCGATCGAACCGGGCGACAGCGCGCAGAAACACATGCAGGACACCTTGCGCGCGGGCCACCACGCCGGCGACCCGGCGCTGGTGGCGGCGATGGTCGGCGACGGGCCGGAAGTGATCCGCTGGCTGATCCGCCAGGGCATGCAGTTCGACCAGACCGCCAGCGGCGACCTGCACACGCGCCGCGCCGGCGGCACCAGCGCGCCGCGCATCGTGCACTGCCGCGACTATACCGGACTCGAAATGATGCGCGTGCTGCGCGAGGCGGTGGCCCAGCACCGCGGCATCGAGGTGTGGGACCAACACCCCGCCGTCGAGCTGCTGTCCAACGAACGCGGCCAGAAATGCGTGGGCGCGGTGCTGTCGTCGCTCGCCGACCGGCGCCTCTGCATCGTGCGCACCCGCTCGGTGATCCTCGCCACCGGCGGCCTCGGCCGGCTGCACCTGAACGGCTTCCCCACCTCCAACCACCTTGGCGCCACCGGCGACGGCCTGGTGCTGGCCTACCGGATGGGCGCCCGCCTGTGCGAGCTCGATTCGTTCCAGTACCACCCCACCGGGCTGGTCAATCCGCCCTACCTGTCGGGCAAGCTGGTCACCGAGGGCATCCGCGCCGCCGGCGCGCTGCTGTTGAATGCGCAGGGACAACGCTTCGTCGATGAACTGCAGCCGCGCGACATCGTCTGCGCCGCCATCATCCGCGAATGCCGCGAAGGCCGCGGCATCCACCCGGACACCGGCGGGGTCGGCGTGTGGCTTGACACGCCGCGCCTGGAGCGCGGCCAGCCCGGCCTGCTCGAACGGCAATTCCCCAAGCTGCTGGCGCGCACCCGCGTCGCCGGCATCGATCCGCGGAACGAGCCGATCCTGGTCTACCCGACCCTGCATTACCAGAACGGCGGCGCGGTGATCGACGTCGATGGCGCCACCACCGTCCCCGGCCTGTATGCGGCGGGCGAAGTCGCCGGCGGCATCCACGGCCGCAACCGCATCATGGGCAACGCGCTGCTGGAAATCATCGGCTTCGGCCGCCGCGCCGGCATCGCCGCCGCCCTTTCCGGGCAT
The DNA here is from genome assembly GCA_023266195.1 of Sulfuricella sp. GTDB lineage: Bacteria > Pseudomonadota > Gammaproteobacteria > Burkholderiales > Sulfuricellaceae > Sulfuricella. The sequence goes on along the minus strand of JAHFRP010000001.1, from coordinate 216,091 downwards.
GACCGCGGCCCGAAAAAAATTACCCTGGAACACGTCAACCGCGCCCGCCGCGCCTTGGCGCTGGCCGGGCTGCCGCTGGACCGGCGCGCTCCGCAGCTGCTGCCGCCTTATACGGCGGCGGGGAAAAATTCATGAAAACCCTGAACGCCAACCTGCTCCATCCGAGCCAACGCGTCGGCGACAACCTGGCACGCTGGCGCGAGGCGGGCGGCGGCGAAGCGCTGCGCCTGGGCGCGGCTGACCCGGCGGCCATCCTCGCCGCCGTCAAGGACGCCGATCTGCGCGGGCTGGGCGGCAGCGGCTTCCCGGTCTGGCGCAAGTGGGAGGCGGTGGCGAGCGAAGCGCCGCGCCCCGACAAATACCTGGTGTGCAACGGCAACGAGGACGAGCCCGGCACTTTCAAGGATCGCCTGCTGCTCGAAGAAACGCCGCACCAGCTGATCGAGGGCGCGCTGCTCGCCGCGCTCGCCGTCGGCGCCAACCGCGTCGTGCTCTACGTCAACCCCGACCTGACGCGCTCCCTCGCCGCGCTGCAGGCGGCGCTCGCCCAGTGGCAGGGTTCCGAATTCCTGCAACTGGCAAGCGATGCGCTGGGGCAGGCGATCGCGGTGGAACTGGTGCCCAGCTCCGGCCATTACATCGGCGGCGAGGAAACCGCCGCGCTGGAATGGATCGAAGGCAAGTTCCCGTTCCCGCGCGGCAAGCCCCCCTATCCGGCGCAATACGGCGTGCACGGCTGCCCGACCCTGATCAACAACGTCGAAACCCTGGCCAACATTCCCGCCATCGTGCGCCACGGCGCGGACTGGTTCCGCGGCCAGGGCCTCGGGCGCGGGACCGGCAGCAAGTTGTATTCCCTCAGCGGCGACGTGCTGCACCCCGGCGTGTACGAACTGCCGATGGGCACCACCCTGCGCGACCTGATTTTCGTCCACGGCGGCGGATTGCTCTCCGGCAAGCCGCTCAAGGCGGTGTTCACCGGCGGCCCGTCGAACACCCTGCTGACCCCCGCCGACCTCGACGTCAGCCTCGACTTCGACTCCCTGCGCGAGCGCGGCGCCGCCCTGGGCACCGGCGCCATGATCGTGGTGTCGGAAGGCACCGGCATGGTCAAGCGCGTCGCCGAGTACGCGCGCTTTTTCGCCCATTCGTCCTGCGGCCAATGCATCTCGTGCAAGACCGGCACCGCGACCATCAGCCGCCTGCTCGACCGCATCGACACCGGGCGCGGCAGCGCTGACGATCTGGCCACCCTGGAAAGCCTCTGCCGCATGCTCCCCGGCAGCGGCCGCTGCCACCTGGTCAACGGCGTGGCGCAATTGCTCGACAGCTCGTTCCGGCATTTTCGGCAGGAGTATCGGCAGGCGTTGAAATGATGCCCCCGCGCGCGTCGTAATAACCGCACTCATTTTCAAGCCTGACCAGCCATCTCGACGGCGGAACGCCCGCCAGCCCGCCGGCGAGACCCGGGAAGCACGCGCCGGACTCGACGAGGTAGGCGCCCGGTCGCATGCGAACCAAACCGGCGCCGACGGTTTGCAGACCCGCATCAAGATTGAGGCCTGGGCACGCCGACGCCAATTATTCAATTCACCCGCTCGCCATTCGGCGCCGCCCCGGCTATCATTCCCCCTGGATATTCCGGTTTTAACCAGCCCATCGCCATGCAAAAGATCCCCGAACTGCTCCTGCCCGCCGGCTCCCTGGAAAAAATGCGCTACGCCTACGCTTACGGCGCGGATGCGGTGTATGCCGGCCAGCCGCGCTACAGCCTGCGCGCCCGCAACAACGAGTTCGGCTTGCCGGAACTGGCTGCGGGCATCGCCGAGGCGCATGCGCTGGGGAAGAAATTCTACGTCGCCAGCAACCTGAGCCCGCACAACGCCAAGCTGAAAACCTATCTGGCGGACATGGCGCCGGTCATCGCCATGCGGCCGGACGCGCTGATCATGGCCGACCCCGGCCTGATCATGATGGTGCGCGGAGCCTGGCCGGAAATGCCGGTTCACCTGTCGGTGCAGGCCAACACCGTGAATTACGCCGCGGTGAAGTTCTGGCAGTCGCTGGGCCTGACGCGGGTGATCCTGTCGCGCGAGCTGTCTCTGGACGAGATCGCCGAAATCCGCCAGCAGTGCCCCGACATGGAGCTCGAGGTGTTCGTCCACGGCGCCCTGTGCATCGCCTATTCCGGCCGCTGCCTGTTGTCCGGCTACTTCAATCACCGCGACGCCAACCAGGGCACCTGCACCAATTCCTGCCGCTGGGATTACAAGGTGCAGGAGGCGCAGGAAGACGCGGCGGGGGTGATCCGCGAGGCCCAGTTCGATTTCAATGCGGCGATGGCCGAGTCCGGCCTGGCTGCCTGCGGCGGCCAGCGGCGCCACCCGCTCGCCGACCGGGTGTGGCTGATCGAGGAAGGCCAGCGGCCGGGCGAACTGATGCCGGTGCTGGAGGACGAGCACGGCACCTACATCATGAATTCCAAGGACCTGCGCGCGGTCGAGCATGTCGCCCGGCTGACCGAAATCGGCGTCGATTCGCTCAAGATCGAAGGCCGCACCAAATCGGCCTACTACGTGGTGCGCACCGCCCAGGTCTACCGCCGGGCAATCGACGACGCCGCGGCGGGCCGCGCCTTCGACCCGGCGCATCTCGGCGCGCTGGAGAACCTCGCCAACCGCGGCTACACCGACGGCTTCTACCAGCGCCACCATACCGTCGAATACCAGAACTACCTCACCGGCCAGTCGGAAAGCGCGCGCCAGATGTACGTCGGCGATATCGTGGCCTACGATGCCGCGTCGGGCCTGGCCGAAGTGGTGGTAAAAAACCGCTTCGCCGTGGGCGACCGGCTGGAGCTGATCCATCCCACGGGCAATCGCGAGCTGGTGCCGGAGCGCATGTTCGACCGGGATGGCGCCGCCATCGCGGTGGCGCCGGGGAACGGCTGGATCGTGCGCATTCCCCTGGCGAGCGGCATGGAGCAGGGTATGCTGGCCAAGTTTCTATAAATTTACAAACAGCCATGATCAAGAAAATCGGCGTGGCCCAGCTCAAGCCCGGCATGCACATCCATGACCTGAACTGCGACTGGATGGACCACCCGTTCCTGCGCGGCAGCTTCAAGGTCAAGAACAACGGCCAGGTCGAGAAGATCGCGGCCTACGGCATCCGCGAGGTCTACATCGATACCGGCAAGGGCCTCGATGCGCCGGATGCGCGGGAAGAAAGCGAGGTCCGGGCGGAACTCGAACAGCAGATGCGCGAAGTGGCGGAGAAGGCCAAGCCCGTTCCCATCGCCTCGCTGGCCGACGAGATGGGCAAGGCGCAAAAAGTGCACCGCGAGGCCAACCTGATCGTCCACCGCATCCTGCAGGACAGCCGCATCGGCAAGCAGATCGAACTGGAACAGGTCGAGCCCGTCGTCGAGCAGATGACCGATTCGATCTTCCGCAACAAGGACGCCCTGCTCAGCCTGGCCAGGATCAAGCAGAAGGACGACTACACCTTTCTCCACTCGGTCAGCGTCGGCACCCTGCTGATCTCTTTCTGCCGCGCGCTCGAACTCGACCGCGACACCATCAAGCTGGCCGGCATCGGCGGCTTGCTGCACGACGTCGGCAAGATGAAAGTGCCGGATGCGATCCTGAACAAGCCCGGCAAGCTCACCGAAACGGAATTGCTCGTCATGAAATCGCACGTGGTGTACAGCCGCGACATCCTGTCGGAAACGCCCGGCATCGCACAGGTCTCGCTGGACGTGGCGGCGCAGCACCACGAGCGCCATGACGGCAGCGGCTATCCGCTCGGGCTGAAAGGCTCGGAGATGTCCATCCACGGCCAGATGGCGGCCATCGTGGACGTGTACGACGCGATCACCTCGGAGCGCTGCTACCACAAAGGGATGGAACCGACGGTCGCGCTCAGGAAAATGTTCGAGTGGAGCAAGTTCCATTTCAACCCGGAACTGGTGCACGCTTTCGTCCGCACCATCGGAATTTACCCGGTCGGCACGCTGGTAATGCTGGAAAGCGGCAGGATCGGCATCGTCATCGAACAGCGCGAAAGCAATCTGGCGCAGCCGCTGGTGCGGGTCGTGTTCAATGCCAGGAAGGGCTACTATCTGGTGCCGGAAGATATCGACCTGTCACGCCCGCTGGGGATGGGCGGGGGCGACCGGGTGGTGAGCCACGAATCCCCCGCGAAATGGGGAATAGACGTGTACAAGTTCATGTAGGGTCCGGCGAGGCTGCCACGCCGGGCTTGGACTGCGCCCTGAAGAGCGCGAGAGCCGTACCCGCCCGCAAGCCAACCTCAGGCCTCGCCCTCCGGCGTGGCGTAGATTTTGTGGATGCTGATATCCGCGCCGTTGAATTCTTCCTCCGCATCGAGACGCAGGCCGACCAGTTTCCGGACCAGGCCGTAGACCACGAAGCCGCCGGCCAGCGCGACGCCGATGCCCATCAGGGTGCCGATCAGCTGCGCGGCGAAGCTGACGTTGCCGACGCCGCCCAAGGCCTTGAGGCCGAACACGCCGGCGGCGATGCCGCCCCACGCCCCGCACAAACCATGCAGCGGCCACACGCCGAGCACGTCGTCGATTTTCCATTTGTTCTGGGTCAGGGTGAACATCCACACGAACAGCGCACCCGCCACCGCGCCGGTCGCCAGCGCGCCCATCGGGTGCATCAGGTCGGAGCCGGCGCACACCGCGACCAGGCCGGCGAGCGGGCCGTTATGCACGAAGCCGGGGTCGTTCTTGCCTACCACCAGCGCGGCGAGGATGCCGCCCACCATCGCCATCAGCGAATTCACCGCCACCAGGCCGCTGACCGCGTCGATGGTCTGCGCCGACATGACATTGAAGCCGAACCAGCCCACCGACAGAATCCATGCGCCCAGTGCAAGGAACGGGATATTCGAGGGCGGATGCGCCGCCATCAGGCCATCCTTGCTGTAGCGCCCGCGCCGCGCACCGAGCAGCAATACCGCCGGCAAGGCGATCCAGCCTCCCATCGCATGCACCACGACGGAGCCGGCGAAATCGTGAAATTCCGCGCCAAAGGTTCCTTTCAGCCAATCCTGCACGCCGAAGTGGTGGTTCCAGACGATACCCTCGAAGAACGGATAGACGAAGCCGACCAGGAGGAACGTCGCCGCCAGTTGGGGATTGAACCGGGCACGCTCGGCGATGCCGCCGGAGATGATCGCCGGGATCGCCGCGGCAAAAGTCAGCAGGAAGAAAAACTTGACCAGCTCGTAGCCGCTTTTCTGCGCCAGCACCTCGGCCCCGGAAAAGAAATTCACGCCGTAGGCGATGCTGTAGCCGATGAAGAAGTAGGCGACGGTGGAAATGGCGAAGTCGGCCATGATCTTCACCAGCGCGTTCACCTGGTTTTTCCGGCGCACCGTGCCCAGTTCGAGGAAGGCGAACCCCGCATGCATCGCCAACACCATGATCGCGCCGAGAAGGATAAACAACACATCGCTGCTGGTCTTTAGATTTTCCATTATTGCTCCAGAAATAAGGGTTTATCCCTGTTAGCAACAATCGGGCCAGTAATAAGCGCACTGTTTTGGAAAGGAATATTCCAAAACAGTGCGCTTATCGCGCACCATTACGGTGCCCAACCAGCTTATGCGCACCGTTGCGGTGCGCATTTCGGCCGGGCTCGGCGCGGGCGCAGGGCGGGCCATGCCCGCCACGGCGGGCGGAGCCTGCCCTAACTACTCCACGAGTTTCACGTTAATCGATATCCAAGCCAAACCGATGGGTGTGGTTGATGACGTTGAGCAAAGGCTTGAACGGCACGGTGGGGCCGAATTTCCGGATGATTTCCATGAACGGCAGGTCCGGGCCGTTAGGGTCGAACTGATACTGACCGGAGATCATGTCGTCGTACATTTTTCGCAGTTCCCGGTCCATCGCATCCACCCAGGGCAGGATCATCGCCTTGCGGTCCTCGTCGTCCTCGACGATGGCACGCAGTTCGTCCACTTCGTAAACCGCCTGATGCACCAGGTCGATGTATTCATCTACTGTTTTCGGATTTTTCATGATGATTTCCTTATGCCACAAAACAATTGGGGCGACCCGAAAGCCGCCCCCAAGTTACTGCCGTAAAGATTCTTCTTCTTCACATGCTGTAGTTACTTCTTGGCAATTTCCTCGAGCCGGGTGGCGCGGATGATCTGCCCGTCCAGCGCTGCTTCCTTCGCCGAGCCGCCGTAGGCGACGGTGATCAGCTGCGAGTAGTAAGTCACCGGGATGTTGAACTTGGTGCCGTAGCGCTTGTTCACTTCGCCCTGGTAAATCTCGACGTTGGCCTGGCACAGCGGGCAGGGGGTGACGATCATCTCGGCGCCGTGGTCGTAGGCGGATTCGATGATGTCCTTGATCTGCTTCTGGCTTTTTTCCGGCTCGGAGAAAGCCAGCGCACCGCCGCAGCAAGTGACCTTCTGGTCGTAGGTCACGGCTTCGCCGCCCATCGCTTCGACCAGGCGGTCGAGATACATCGGGTTCTCGAACGACTCGCCGGCGATGCCGAACGGACGGTTGGTCTGGCAACCGACGTAGCCGGCGAACTTGATGCCCTGCAGCGGGTTTTTCACGCCCTTCTTCAGTTCGTCGAAGCCGAAATCCTCGACCAGCACTTCCGCCATATGACGCGCGTTCTGCTTGCCTTCGTAGGCCAGGCCGGCTTCTTTCAGCGCCTCGTTGGCATCCGCCTTCATCTGGGTGCTGTGATCAAGACGCTCCTTGGCCTCGCGGGTGGAGAGCCAGCAGGCGGCGCAGGTCGCCACCACGTCCATGCCGGGGTTGTTTTTCTCGGACAGCGCCAGGTTGCGGGCGGACAGGGTGATGCGCGGCAGCTCGCCGCCTTCGGCGTAGCCGATCGATGCACCGCAGCAGTTCCAGTCCGGAATCTCTTTCAGCTCGATGTCCAGCAGCTTGCACATCGACTGGGTCGAGGTCAGGTAGTTGGACGAGGACGCCTTGGACTGGGAAGAGCAGCCGGGGTAAAACGAAAAGGTCTTTTTAGCCATCTTTGACTCCTTAGGCGAGGTTCTTGCGGCGGTCTTCGATCTCGCGCGCTTTCTTCAACATGGCGTGGAACCCGCTCTTGTCCTTGACGCCGTGGGGCGCGAACAGTTCCATCGGGTTCAGGCGCTTCGCCTTCACCATGCCCAAACCGACGCTTTGCATCGCCATGGCGTTCTTGATGCCCTGCGCGAAGCCGTCCTTGAAGTACATGCCGAGAGACAGCTTGAGTTCGTTGACGCGGCCGGCCTGGGCCAGGTTGTTCCAGAACATGCTGGCGAACTGCTGGGTCGGCTGCTTCTTCGGCGACAGGCCCAGGCGGTAGGCGTAGTTGGCCAGGCCGTGCATGATATGGGTGATCGGCAGCTTGCGCGGGCAGCGCACGATGCACTGGTAGCACGAGGTGCACATCCACATCGAATCCGACGAGAGCACTTCCTCGCGCTTGCCGGCCCGGATCATCATGAAGATTTCCTGCGGCGGATGCGCCCAGTGCGGGCCGAACGGGCAGGAGCCGGCGCACACGCCGCACTGCATGCACATCTTGACCCAGTGGCCTTCCTCGACCTTTTCCTCGACTTCGCGGAGGAAATTATTGCGGTAGTTTTCGCTCATATGCCGTCTCCTAGAAGCCCTTCATCGGGCTCATGCCGATTTTCTGGATCAAAGCCGCGTAATCGTTGATCAATTGCGGCACGCGCTCGATATCGGTGATCGCCACTTCGAAGGTGGACACGCGCTCTTCTTCCAGGCTCATGTTCTTCAGGGTGTCGCCGATCTTGCTCATGCGGATGTTGGCAAGCTCGGAGCCCTTGACGAAGTGGCACTGGTAGTCGTCGCCGTGCTTGCAGCCCATCATCATCACGCCGTCGTAGCCGTTGGAAAGCGCGTCGTTGATCCAGATGGTGTTGACCGAACCCAGGCAGCGCACCGGAATGACGCGGACGAAGGCGCTGTAGACGTTGCGGTTCATCGCCGCCATGTCGAGCGCCGGGTAGGCGTCGTTTTCGCAGGCCAGAACCAGGATGCGCGGCTTTTCCGAGAACTCGTCGGGCACGTCCACCGCCTTCAGCTGCGAGCCGACGGTTTCCACCGAGTAGTTCTCGAACGAAATCACGCGCACCGGGCAGGCGCCCATGCAGGTGCCGCAACGGCGGCAGCGTGCCTGGTTGAACTGCGGGAAGCGCTGTTCGTCCTCGTCGATCGCGCCGAACGGGCATTCCACCGTGCAACGCTTGCACTGGGTGCAGCCTTCCTTGCGGAAGATCGGGTAGGACAGATCGCCCGAACGCGGATGCGCGGCGCGGCCGATGCCGGCGTTTTCGATCGCCTGGATCGCCTTCATGGTGGCGCCGGTGGCGTCTTCCACCGCTTGCGCCATGTCCATCGGACGGCGCACCGGACCGGCGGCGTAGATGCCGGTGCGGCGGGTTTCGTAAGGGAAGCAGATGAAATGCGAATCGGTGAAGCCGTATTTCAACTGCGGCATGTCCGGACCCTGGCGATAAGTCAGGTTGAGGATCGACACCGGCTTGACGGCACCTTCCTGCTGGGACGCGTTATAGGCTTCCATCAGCGAATTGTCGCCCGCCGCCGCGGCGATTTCCGCCTTCAGCTTGGAGTCGATATCCACGCCGGAAACCGGCACCTGGCCGGTGGCGAGCACCACCAGGTCGGCGTCGTCGATCTGGGCCTGGTCGTTCAGGATCAGGTCCTGGAAGCTCACCTTGCACTGGTTGCCGGCGGCTTCGACGCCGGACACCTTGCCCTTGGTGAACGTCACGCCCTTGGTCTGGCCGCTACGGTAGAAATCCTCGCCTTGGCCGGGCATGCGCAGATCCTGGTAGATCACCACGGTATCGATATCGGGGTTGGCGTCCTTGAAATACATCGCCTGCTTGACCGAGGTCAGGCAGCAGGAGCCGGAGCAATACGGCAGATGCTTGCCGGAATCGTCGCGCTGGCCGGCGCATTGCACGAACACCACGCGTTTGACTTCGCCGCCGTCGGAGGGGCGCTTGATCGCGCCGCCGCCGGCCGCCTTGGCCAACGCTTCCAGCCCGGCCTGATCGACCACGTTGGCGGATTTGCCGTAGCCCAGTTCGGGCAGGTTGTTGGCGTCATACAGGTTGAAACCCGTCGCCTGGACGATGCCGCCGGCCTTCTCGGTCGTCGTGGCACCGGATTCGGTGCTGATCTCGGCCTCGAAACGGCCTGGCGCGCCGCTGATCTTGCTGGTCACGGCGTTGAGGTAAACCTTGATGTTGGCGTCGCCTTCGATCGCCGCGACCATGGCCGCCACCGGGGTTTCCTGCGGATCGGCGTAGGGGGACTTGCCCGGCGTGCGCTTGTGCAGCTTGGCCGCCCAGCCGCCCAGGGCGCCGGATTTTTCCACCAGCACCACCTGGTAGCCGGCGCGGGAGGCCTCCAGCGCCGCGGTCATGCCGGACACGCCGCCGCCCACCACCAGCAGGGTGCGCTCGGTGACGGCAGCGGGGTCGCCCGCCGGCAGGGTCATCTTCTTCACCTCGGCGCAGCCCATGCGGATGTAGTCTTCCGCCATTTCCTGCGTGGTTTCCTGCGCCTCGTCGGTTTCCGGCTGGCTCCAGATCACGCCCTCGCGCAGGTTGGCGCGGGACACGCAGACGTCGGTGAAGCCGAACGCCTCGGTCTTGGCGCGGCGCGAGCAGGCGCCGACCATGACGTGGGTGACGCCTTCGTTGGCGATGTCGTCGCGGATCATCTTCACGCCGTCGGCGTTGCACAGGAACTCGTGTTCCTTGACGATCGCCGCCTTGCCTTCCTTCTTCGCCACACCGGCCAGCGCCTTGGTGTCCAGGCGATCGCCCAGGCCGCAGCCCTGGCAAATGTATGCTGCTACTTTCATGTCCGCCATTTAATCAATCCTCCACTCTGGCAACACGGTTAACCACTTGAATCGCGCGCAAGGCCGATGCGGTCGCGCTTTGCACCGCGCGGTTCACGTCCAGCGGGCTGGACGCGCAGCCGGCACCGAAGAACGCGTGGTTGGCCGGATCGGCTTCGATGAAGCCGCTCGAATCGGAAACGATTTGCGCCGGCAGGTCGGCGCCCTTGACGGACGGCTCCATGCCGACGGCCAGCACGACCAGGTCGTGCGGCGTCGCATAGCGGTGATAGCCTTCGGTGTTCACGCCGTGCAGCACCACGTCGCCGGTCTTCTCGTCCTGCACCGCCTTGGCGACCTTGGACTTGATGAAGGTTACATTGGGGTCGTTCCACACCTTGGCGTAGAAATCCTCGAAGCGGTCGATGGCGCGGATGTCGATGTAATAAATCGTGGATTTGCCTTCGTCGCCGTAGGCTTCGCGCACGTAGTTGGTCTGCTTGAGCGAGGCCATGCAGCAAATGCGCGAACAGTGGCGCAGATGGTTTTCGTCACGCGAACCGGCGCACTGGATGAAGGCGATGTTCTTCGCTTCCTTGCCGTCGGACGGGCGCAGGATCTTGCCCTTGGTCGGGCCGTGGATGTCGGCCAGGCGCTCGAACTCGACGCTGGTGATGACGTTGCTGAAGCGGTCGTAGCCGTAGGGCTGAATCTTGGCCGCGTCGTAAGGCTTCCAGCCGGTCGCCCAGATCACCGCGCCGGCCTTGAGCTGGACGGTCTCTTCCTGCATGTCGAGATCAACGGCGCCGTATTTGCAGGCCGCCTTGGCTTTTTCGCCCTCCGGCGTGCCGACGATCGACGGGTCGATCACGTAGCGCTGCGGATAGGCCATCTTGTTGGGGAGGTAAGCCGCCTTGACTTTGCCGAGGTTGTAATTGAAGGCGTCAGGCACTTCGCTGTCGACCGCCTTGGAACATTCTCCGCAAGCGGTGCAGTTTTCGTTGACGAAGCGCGGCGCCAGCTTGACGGTCGCCGTGTAATCGCCCTCGCCGCCGGCGATCGCGGTCACTTCGGCCATGGTCAGCACGCGGATGCGCGGATTCTGCTTGAGCCGGCGCTGGTTGATTTCCAGGCCGCAGATCGGGTGGCACAGCTTGGGGAAATAGCGGTAGAGCTGGGAAACGCGACCGCCGAGGGCCGAGTTCTTTTCCACCAGCACCACGTTCTTGCCGCACTCGGCCGCTTCCAGGGCGGCCGTCATGCCGCTGATGCCGCCACCGACGACCAGAATGGTCTGATTGGTTGCAATTACTTCCGTCATCAGGTTACCTCCATCACGGATACTTGGGTTTAACGTAAAACTCGCGAAGCGAGCCCTCGTCCCCCTCGCCCGCTTGCGGGAGAGGGCCAGGGGAGAGGAAAACGGGCGCAGGATCGCGCTTCAACCGGTTTAAGGCACGTTTAATCGGGTGCAATCTTACTCTCAATCGCCCCCCCAATCCACAGCGCGCCCATCAAAAGACAATCGAATTTTCTTATGTTTAAATAGATTAAATCAATGCTTAAGCTATGCCGCGGCAGACACCGGAATCACCTCGAACGTCATCGCATCGAGATCGCCCAGGATGTAGGTCGGCGGCTTCCCTACCCCGCCCACCGTGCCGGGGTTCACCAGCCAGGTTTGCCCGCCGCGGATGTTGTCCACGGTGGAGACGGCGGCGACATGGTCGTGGCCGCAGCAGACCATGTCCCACTCGCCGGTGCATGCCATGGCGCGGGCATAGTGCGGATAATGCACGATGAAGATGGAGCGGCCGTGCAGGGTGATGCCCGCGTCCTGGCCATAGAAATGGATCAGGTTACCCGACTCGTGCGCCATGCGGGAAAGGGTGTACAGGTCGCCGGTATTGTTGCCGTAGATGACGTGCGCCGGCATGTCCAGCTTCTTGAAGATGCTCAGCGTATTGGCCGCCACGATGTCGCCGCAATGCAGCGCCGCAACGGCGCCGCGCGCCTTGGCGTCCTGCACGGCGGCGGCCAGCAGGGCGCGATTGTCGTGGCTATCGGAAAGGATGCAGAGTTTCATAAGAATCGGGAGGAGTGAGGGGTAAGGAGTGAGGAGTAAAAGCGCAGTTAAGGTTTGCTCCTCACTCCTGACTCTTCACTCCTAACTGAGCCATTTAAAACATCGGTTTGACGGCGGCTTCCTGGTAGCGCTTCACACCTTCCAGAATCTCGGCCTTGGCCTCTTCCGCCCCGACCCAGCCTTCCACCTTGACCCATTTGCCCGCTTCCAGATCCTTGTAGTGCGCGAAAAAATGGCTGATCTGCGACAACACCAGCTCCGGCAGATCGCGCGGCGATTCGATATTGCGGTAGAGATTACACAGCTTGTCGACCGGCACCGCGAGGAGCTTGGCGTCCGCGCCGGCCTCGTCGGTCATCCTGAGCATGCCGACCGGGCGGCAGCGCACCACCACGCCCGTAATCAGGGCCACCGGCGTGATTACCAGCACGTCCACCGGGTCGCCGTCGTCCGACAGGGTATGGGGAATGTAGCCGTAATTGCACGGGTAATGCATCGCGGTGGACATGAAGCGGTCCACGAACATGGCACCGGTTTCCTTGTCCACTTCATACTTGATCGGATCGCCATGCATCGGGATCTCGATGATGACGTTGAAGTCGTTGGGCAGATCGTGGCCGGAACTGACTCGATCAAGATTCATGGCAAAGCTCCTCACTCGAAAGACCGCGATTATAACCCGATTTGCCCTACATTCGCGTGGAAGAAAAAGCTGTTTTGGATCGCTTTTTAGGGGTTTCCCCGATGTTTTCCATGTCAAAATAGCGGCAAAATAAGGGAACACAACATGAGAATATACGTTACTACAAGATCGGCAATCGGGGGTTGCCAACAACACCGCCCGGCCCGCCCACTTTCCGGCTATCGCCTGGCCGGGTGCGCGCTGCTGTTTTATGCCGGCATGGCGCAGTGCGCCGAAAATGCCACACCCTCGGAAACCGCCTACCTCGACGAAATGCCGGTGGTACTCAGCGTATCCCGCCTGTCGCAGCCGGTGGACGAGGCTCCGGCGGCGGTGACGGTGATCGATCGCCAGATGATCAGGGACTCCGGCGCCTGGGATTTATCCGAGGTATTCCGGCTGGTGCCGGGAATGTATGTCGCCTACCATTCAGCCGCCGATTACGCTGTAGATAGCACAGTCAGCTACCATGGCCTCGCAGACGCTTACGCCCAGCGCATGCAGGTGCTGGTGGACGGCCGCTCGGTGTATTCACCCCTGTTCGGCGGCATACTGTGGAGCGACATCCCCGTCGCGTTGGACGATATCGACCGCATCGAAATCATCCGCGGCCCCAACTCCGCCAGCTATGGCGCCAACTCCTTCATGGGAGCAATCAACATCATCACGCGCCATTCAGCGGAAACCCAGGGAAAATTCGTTTCTCTTTCTACGGGGCGTGGCCGGGATGAGGCGATTGCCCGCCTTGGCGGACAAAACGGCGACCTGACCTACCGCCTGACGGCCGGAATGCGCAACGACACAGGGGAAAACCCAAAGATAGCAAACCCTCTCACCACAGCAGGCAGATGGGACGAAAACCTGCTGGACGACAAGAAAATCCGCCTGCTGAATTTCCGTGCCGATCAGCGGATCAGCTCAATCGACGAGCTGGAATTTCAATTCGGCTACAACGGCGGCGACCGCCAGGAGGGTTCTGCGGGCGGAAACGTAATCGCCGTCAACAAGCGTGCCGACAACCATTTCGAACTCATAAAATGGCGCCGCGCGTTAAGAAACGATGGCGAATTGTCAGTTCAGTTTTACCATGCCACCGAAAGCAGCTTTGCCTCCACCCTTGACACCAGCAACGGCAATACAGGCAACGCAGATGTAATTGCCGACCGTTATGATTTGGAAGTCCAGCATAGCGTTTCACTCGGCGAAAGCACACGGGCCGTCTGGGGCGGTAGCGTACGCTACGATAAAACGTATGCGCCCATCTGGTTAGATGGAGACACACAAGCCAAACCGTTTCACCTTACCCGACTATTCGGCAACCTGGAATGGCATGCACGACACGACCTAGTATTCAATCTGGGGGCGATGTCCGAGAGCAACAGCGTAACCGGCACCGATATTACTCCACGAATGGCCGTCAACTGGCATGTCGCGCCAGAACACACCTTGAGGCTAGGCCGTTCCACAGCTACACGCACGCCAACCGTATTCGAGCTTACCCTGGCACAACCCTACCTGAATGCCGGAATTCTCCATAACCCGCTACGCCCGGAACGAATCGATTCAACGGAAATCGGCTATCTCGGGTCGTTTCCCGAATTCAAGGTGGATTTTCGTCTGTTCAGGGACAGGCTTTCAGACCTGATTGCAGAAACCGGTTCGTCGGTGGCGAATGACAATCTCAACTCGGGCCGAGCTGTAGTCAAGGGTTTTGAAACCCAGATCAAGTGGGATATAGGGAAGCAAACCCGAGTGATCTACAGTCTGTCCCACGTTTTGGTTGCAAGCAAAAACGAAGACGACATGAGCTACACGAATTCTGTTCCCACCAACAGCCAGAGCCTGATGCTCACCCACCGTTTCACCCCAAACTGGAGCGCAAGCCTGATCGGGTATCAGAATGGCGAAACCCACTCTCCCGGCACTGACTGGGGGCCGGACAAAGATCACGCACCGGTCTACTATATCGCCACTTACCGCCGCTGGGATGGGCGCATCGCTTATCACTTCCGCACCGGCGCAAGCAGCGGCGAACTCGCACTGGTGGTGCAGAACCTTTCCGACGCGCATTACTTCGAATATCGCCACGACAACCAGCCACCCGGCCGCACCGCCTGGATCAACCTCAAGCTGGATCTTTGAACCCGACGCTCATCCGGCGGTTTTCCGCCATCGTCTGCCTGGCACTGGCCCTCTTTTGCCTGCCGCTCACGGCGGCTGCGCTGGATGGGGTGACCGTAGTGCTGAGCGAGGAAGGCGGAGCCTATGCCCAGGTCGCCGACAAGCTGCGCGACACTCTCGCCCAGAGCGCGGCGAGGCCGCCGGTCAAACTGGTGACGCTGCGGACGCTGAAAGACAGCGACTCCCTCCGGGCCGACCCGGGCCAGCTGCTGGTCGCGGTCGGCACCGGCGCCATGCAGGCGCTGGCGCAGCAAAACCAGCCCGCTCCGATACTGAACGTGCTGGTTCCGCGCGCGGCCTTCGAAAAAGCCACGCGGCAAAACAGGCGCCTCGGCGACCCGCATCGTTTCTCCGCGATTTACCTCGACCAACCCTGGGCGCGCCAATTCGCGCTGATCCGCCACACCCTGCCGAACCGCACGCGCGTCGGCGTCCTGCTCGGGCCGGATTCCGCCGAACTCGCGCCGGCGCTGCGGGCCGCAGCGAAGGCCGCCGGCCTGGTTGCGACAATCGAAAAAATAGACGAAGAAAGCGATCTTCTGCCGGCCTTGAAACGCTTGCTGGGCGACAGCGAAGCGCTGCTGGCGATTCCGGATCCGCTGATTTACAATCGGAGCACCGTGCAGAGCATCCTGCTCACCACCTACCGGCAGCAAGTTCCACTGTTCGGCTTTTCGCCGTCCTACGTCAAGGCCGGCGCCCTCGCCGCCGTCTACAGCGTGCCCGAACAGATCGGGCAGCAGGCGGCGGAAATCATCCAGCGCTTCGCCGCCGACCGCCACCTGCCGCCGCCCCAACCGCCCCGCTATTTCTCGGTCGGCACCAATGCCCAGGTCGCGCGCTCGCTTGGCTTCGTCCTCGACGACGAAGCGATCCTGGCCGGCAAGCTGAAACGCATAACAGAGGATGAGCCATGAAAAGGTGGAGCGTCAAATACCGCATCCTATTCCTGGCGATGTCTCCCGTTGTCGTGATTTCCACCCTGTTGAGCATTCTCGTTACGATCGGCGGCGTCACCGAGATGGACGGAGCGTTGAAAACGCGCGGCATGGCCATGGCGCGCCAGCTCGCGCCGGCCAGCGAATACGGCGTGTTTTCCGGAAACCGGGAGATCCTCCAGGCGCTGGCCCAATCGGTAATGAAGGAAAGCGATACCAAAGCAGTGATCATTACCGACGACCGCAGCAAGATTCTCGCCGTCAGTGGCCGGCCGAGCCGGATAGCCGGCACCGGCCCGGACACCGGCGGGATCGCCGCCGGTGAAAACGATTCATTGATTTTCACCGCGCCCATCCACCGCAACGAGCTGGAGGTGGATGACTACGGTTTGGCTGGCGAGACAAATCATGACGGCACCCCGAAAAAGAAAGTACTCGGGCGGGTTTACGTCGAGCTATCCACCCTCCCCACGTTGCAGCGCAAAAATCACTTCGTCGCCGCCAGCATGGCAATCGGCCTGTTCGGCCTGATCGGCGCCCTCCTGCTGGCGCTGAGCATGAGCCGCGACGTCACCGGCCCACTTTCGCGCCTGCTTGACGCGGTCACCCGCATGACCCAGGGCAATCTCGACACCCGCGTGGCAGCCGATTCCGGCGGCGAGCTGGAGGAGCTGGAAAATGGCTTCAACCACATGGCGGAAAAGTTGCAATCGGCGCACACCCAGATGCAGCAACGCATCGACGAGGCGACGGAATTGCTCTCCCACCAAGCCAGCCATGACGTCCTCACCGGCCTGGTCAACCGGCGGGAATTCGAGGATCGCCTCAAGCGCGCCCTGGTGCGCACGCACGAACACGGCCTGGAACATGCGCTGTGCTACATGGATCTCGACCAGTTCAAGGCCGTCAACGACACCTGCGGCCACATCGCCGGCGACGAACTGTTGCGCCAGCTCAGCCTGCTGCTGCGCACGCGGGTGCGCGAGCGCGACACCCTGGCCCGGCTCGGCGGCGACGAATTCGGGCTGCTGTTGGAGTGCTGCCGCCTGGAGGACGCCATGGTCATCGCCGAGGAATTCCGCGAAGCAGTCACGGGCTTCCGTTTCATCTGGCAGGACAAGGTATTCTCCATCGGCATCAGCATCGGGCTGGCCGTCATCGACCGCACCAACGCCAACCTGATCGAAGCCCTCAGCGCGGCCGACTCCGCCTGCTACACGGCAAAATACGGCGGCCGCAACCGCGTTCACGTCTACCAGAACACTGCCCGAATGTAAGGCCCCTTCCCGACACCCTCCGCGCTCCTTGCGGCAACCATCCCGGTCATATTGAAGACATCGGAATTTGTACTAGTATGAATTCTTGATGGATGGTTGAAAGGAGTGACGATGAGAAGCATCAATATAACGCTATCCGGCGTGGACGTGGACTACAGGATGGCGAGCAAGGTCGCCCACGCCGTAGCGCACGAGATGAACAACGGCGAGTCCATCGTCGTAGCATGGCACGACAGGCCCCACTCGAGAATGTCGCCGGTCATCGAGGGTGCGGATGTCAATACACGCTGGCACGACTATGGCGAAGCCCATGGCGGCAGGTTGCAGGTAGACGTCAACGGCGAATACGACTTCATTTACGCCGACGCCGCCGACTACGAAACCTTGGGCGCCAGCCCCTACGTCAATGTGCGGGACGCGCGTGGACAGGAATATCTTTGCCAGATCAACGCGCTCAGGGATCCGACGAATCCGACGCGTGAAGCTTGCGTGCAGATCGAAGAGATGGGCATCGAACTTTAGCCTGCGGCCAGCCACGCCGGCTGATTATGGAAAACAAAAAAAACAGGGCGGAACCAGTCCGCCCTGCTTTATTACTACCGCTGGAACCTGCTTAAATCAGCGGCACGATCATCAGCGCAACGATGTTGATGATCTTGATCAGCGGGTTGACGGCGGGGCCGGCGGTGTCCTTGTAGGGATCGCCGACGGTGTCGCCGGTCACCGCCGCCTTGTGGGCGTCGGAGCCTTTGCCGCCGAAATTGCCTTCCTCGATGTACTTCTTGGCGTTGTCCCAGGCGCCACCGCCGGTGGTCATGGAAATCGCCACGAAGATGCCGGTGACGATGGTGCCGACCAGCACGCCGCCCAGCGCCTGCGCACCGAGGGTCAGACCGACGATCACCGGAACCGCGACAGGCAGCAGCGACGGAACGATCATTTCCTTGATCGCAGCCTTGGTCAGCATGTCCACGCAGGTGCCGTATTCCGGCTTGCCGGTGCCTTCCATGATGCCCTTGATTTCCCTGAACTGGCGGCGCACTTCCACCACCACCGAACCGGCGGCGCGGCCGACCGCTTCCATGCCCATGGCGCCGAACAGGTAAGGCACCATGCCGCCGATGAACAGGCCGATGATCACCATGTGGTTGGAAAGATCGAAGGTCAGGCCGGCGTGATTGGCGGAAAGCGCATGGGTGTAGTCGGCGAACAGCACCAGCGCGGCCAGGCCGGCGGAGCCGATGGCGTAGCCTTTGGTCACGGCCTTGGTGGTGTTGCCGACGGCGTCGAGCGGATCGGTGATGTTGCGGATTTCATCCGGCAGACCGGCCATCTCGGCGATGCCGCCGGCGTTGTCCGTGATCGGGCCGTAGGCGTCGAGCGCCACGATGATGCCGGCCATGGACAGCATCGAGGTGGCGGCGATGGCGATGCCGTACAGGCCGGCCAGCGCATAGGCACCATAGATGGCCACGCACACGGCGATGACGGGAGCCGCGGTGGAGCGCATGGACACGCCCAGGCCGGCGATCACGTTGGTGCCGTGGCCGGTGGTGGAGGCTTGCGCAATGTGGCGCACCGGACTGAACTCGGTCGCGGTGTAGTACTCGGTGATCCACACCAGGGCGGCGGTCAGGATCAGACCGATGACCGAAGAGCCGTAAAGAGCACCGACGCTATAAACACCATTGTCGCCCATCAGCATGGAAGTGATCGGGTAGAAAGCGATCAGCGCCAACACGGCGGAAACCGCCAGGCCGCGATACAGCGCATTCATGATCTTGCCGCCTTCACGCGCCTTGACGAAAAAGGTACCGATAATCGAAGCGACGATGGAGAAGCCGCCCATCACCAGCGGGTAGATCACCGCGTTCGGACCGGCGTTGGCCATCAGCAAGCCGCCGAGCAGCATGGTGGCGATGATGGTCACGGCGTAGGTCTCGAACAGGTCGGCGGCCATGCCGGCGCAGTCGCCGACGTTGTCGCCGACGTTGTCGGCGATCACCGCCGGATTGCGCGGGTCGTCCTCGGGGATGCCGGCTTCGACCTTACCCACCAGGTCGGCGCCGACGTCAGCGCCCTTGGTGAAGATGCCGCCGCCGAGACGCGCGAAAATGGAAATCAGCGAGCCGCCGAAGGCCAGGCCGACCAGGGCATGGGTTGCTTCGCCGCTGCTTTCGCCCATTCCCAGGGTGAGGAACGCGTAGTAGCCGGCCACGCCGAGCAGGCCCAGGCCCACTACCAGCATGCCGGTGATCGCGCCGCCCTTGAAGGCCACGTTCAGCGCGGCGTTGAGCCCCTGGCTGGCAGCCTGCGCGGTGCGGACGTTGGAGCGCACCGACACGTTCATGCCGATATAGCCGGTCGCGCCGGAAAGCAGGGCACCAAGGGCGAAACCAATCGCGGTCTGCCAGCCCAGCGCCACGAAGATCACCACGAACAGCGCCGCACCGACCATGCCGATGGTGGTGTACTGCCGGTTCAAGTAGGCGGATGCGCCTTCCTGCACGGCGGCGGCGATTTCCCGCATGCGATCGTTGCCGGTTGGCAGACCCAAAATCCACTTGATTGAAACCGCTCCATAAAGAAGCGCCGCAATTGCGCACAACAACGCAAACTCCAGACCACCTGACATGACTTCCCTCCCCTAGTTAAACCGGCCGAATCAAGGCCGGAAAAATACCCACGTTTCAACCGCCCAACACGCTTGATGCGAATCAACTAACATACATCCAGCATTCTTGTTTTAATCCGGAAAAAACCCGCGCAGCAAGCGCCTGCGCGGGAGAAAGTGCCACTGCACCAATAAAACGGTCGGGTCAGTGGCAGGTTCATTTCGTTATCGCCTTACAGCTTGAATTCGCCCAGTTTCTTCGGCACTGCCACATTCTGCAGTTTGACGTAATCCGGCAAGCCGTTTTTGTAGGGCGGGTAATCCTCGCCCTGGATCAGCGGTGAAAGATAGGTACGGCATTTTTCGGTGATGCCGAAGCCGTCCTCGGTAATGAAATCCTTGGGCATGAACTTCTCGACGTTGGCCACGTTCTTCAGTTCCGCCTCGCCGATTTTCCAGGTGTACGGTGCGTCAGTCAGACGGTCGATGGTCGGCATCATCGAGTTCTTGCCGGCCAGTGCCAGCTCGACCGCCGCGACGCCCAGGGCGTAGGCCTGGTCGACGTCGGTCTTGGATGCCAGGTGGCGCGCGGCGCGCTGCAGGTAGTCCGCCACCGCCCAGTGGTACTTGTAGCCCAGCGCGTCCTTGATCATGTTCGCCACCACCGGCGCGGCGCCGCCCAGCTGGGCATGGCCGAAGGCATCGCGCGTGCCCGCTTCGGCGAGGAACTTGCCGTCGGGATAATGCGCGCCTTCGGAAACCACCACCGTGCAATAGCCGTGCGATTCGACCTTTTCCTTCACCTTGGCCAGGAATTTGGCCTGATCGAATTCCACTTCCGGGAACAAAATCACGATCGGAATGTCGTTGTCCGCATCGGCGGCCAGACCGCCGGCGGCGGCGATCCAGCCAGCGTGGCGGCCCATCACCTCGATCACGAACACCTTGGTCGAGGTCTTCGCCATGGAAGCCACGTCGAAACTGGCCTCGCGGGTGGAAACGGCGATGTACTTGGCGACCGAGCCAAAGCCGGGGCAGCAGTCGGTGATCGGCAGGTCGTTGTCCACGGTCTTGGGCACGTGGATCGCCACGATCGGATAGCCCAACGTCTCGGACAGCTGCGACACTTTCAGGCAGGTGTCGGCGGAATCGCCGCCGCCGTTATAGAAGAAGTAGCCGATGTCGTGCGCCTTGAAAATCTCGATCAGGCGTTCGTATTGCAGTTTGTTCTCGACCACGCTTTTCATCTTGAAGCGGCAGGAACCGAACGCGCCGGACGGCGTATGGCGCAGCGCGGCGATATCCGCGTCGGATTCCTTGCTGGTGTCGATCAGGTCTTCGGTCAATGCGCCGATGATGCCGTTGCGGCCGGCGTAAACCGTGCCGATCTGGTCCGCGTGCTTGCGCGCGGTCTCGATCACGCCGCAGGCGGACGCGTTGATCACGGCGGTCACGCCGCCGGACTGTGCATAAAATGCGTTTTTCTTCGCCATGAGTTTAGCTCCCAATAATTATTGATTCTTCTGACGCTTCGCTTCGTGATCGGCCTGAAGCTTGAGCAATGCGACCACGCACTCGAGCAGGTCGTCGTATTCCGTCTTCCCGGTGCCGTATTGCTCGCGCACCGAATAAAAAAACTGACAGCGGAAGCGGTGGTCGCCGACCTTGGAAATCACGAAACCCGCCCCGCGCTCCTTCCATACCATCGCGGGGCAAACCGTCAAATCGGGCGCCCCGAAATCGAGGCGCAACTCGACATCGGCAAGCTGCACCTCAACCGCATGGCCGTAGCGCTCCTTGAGGGTGGCCTCGACCACCCACAGCTCGGAATCGGTGATATCCGGGATATTGCTCATACCGCCTTTTGTCTCCCCCCACACCCTCTCCCTACACCCGCAAGGAGTGTCCCCGCCGGGTTCCCGCTACCAACCCTCGACCGGCCCCTCTCCCGAGGGGAGAGCCGGAAAGAGGGCCGCAGCGACCACAGCGGGACGGAAGAGGAGGGCAAGGTACGCTTCGCGTGTTTAATATTTATGATCAACCCAGCGCGGCAAAGATCGAATCGCGGATCTGATCCACTTTACCAATGCCGGAAACCTTGACGCACTTGGGCGCCTTGGCGTCGCCGGAAGCTGCCCAGTCGGAGTAGTACTTGACCAGCGGCTCGGTCTGGGCGTGATACACGTCCAGGCGCTTCTTCACGGTTTCTTCCTTGTCGTCGTCGCGCTGGATCAGGTCTTCGCCGGTCACGTCGTCCTTGCCTTCCACCTTGGGCGGATTGAAGATGACGTGATAGGTGCGGCCGGAAGCCAGGTGGGCGCGGCGGCCGGACATGCGCTTGACGATTTCCTCGTCGGGTACGTCGATCTCGACCACGAAGTCGATCGGCACGCCGGCGGCCTTCATCGCGTCGGCCTGGGGAATGGTGCGGGGAAAACCGTCGAACAGGAAGCCCTTGGCGCAATCCGCTTCCTGGATGCGGTCCTTGACCAGGCCGATGATGATGTCGTCCGACACCAGGCCGCCCGCGTCCATGATCTTCTTGGCCGCGACGCCCAGCTCGGTGCCGGCCTTGACCGCGGCGCGCAGCATGTCGCCGGTGGAAATCTGCGGAATGCCGTATTTTTCCTTGATGAAAGTAGCCTGAGTGCCTTTGCCGGCGCCAGGGCCGCCCAATAGAATCAAACGCATGTAAACCTCCCGTTATTGTTGACTTTTAGATGGCCGGGCATGAAAAAACCCTGCCCGACATTTATCCAGATGGTCGTTAAGGATATTCAAAAACCCCGTCCGAAGCTCATTGAAATTTTGTATCCGCCCATAAAACTTGTTATGGAAACCAACGAATCTCTTTCTCTAGCGTGCGTCACGTCAGCAATCGCCTCACGCGCTGCAAATCCGCTTCCGTATCCACTCCCGCCGCGGGTGCCTCATCGACCACCGCGACGCCGATGCGGTAGCCGTGCCAAAGAGCCCGCAGCTGCTCCAGCGCCTCGAACCGCTCGATGGCGGCCGGCTGCAACCGGCTGTATATCTTCAGGAACGCGGTGCGGTAGGCGTACAGGCCGATATGGCGGTACGCCGGTAGCGCCACGGGGAAACCTTCGGCCGAAGCCGCGAACTCGTCGCGCGCATAGGGAATCGGCGCACGGCTGAAATACAGGGCATAGCCGTTGCGGTCGGTCACCACCTTGACCACGTTCGGGTTGAACAAATCGTCGCGCCGATGGATGCCGTGGCAGGCGGTGGCGATGGCGGCATCGGCACGATCATGCAGATGTTGCGCCACTTGCCGGATCAGCCCCGGTGCGATCAGCGGCTCGTCGCCCTGCACGTTGACCACGATTTCGTCGTCGTCCCAACCGCGCCGGCTCGCCACCTCGGCGATCCGGTCGGTGCCGGAGGGATGATCCGGCGAAGTCATGCAGACCTGGTAACCGTGGGCGCGCACCGCGTCGGCAATCCCCTCGTGATCGGTCGCCACCCAGACCTCATCCGCTCCGCTCGCCGCGGCCCGCTCGGCCACGTGCACCACCATCGGCCGGCCGCCGATGTCGAGCAGCGGCTTGCCGGGCAGGCGGGTGGACGCGAAGCGGGCGGGAATGACGACTTTGAAGTTCATGGTGGTTAGGCTGGTAGCTGGTAGCTGGTAGCTGGTAGCTGGTAGCTGGTAGCTGGTAGCTGGTAGCTGGTAGCTGGTAGCTGGTAGCTGGTAGCTGGTAGCTGGTAGCTGGTAGCTGGTAGCCAAAATTTTAAAGGCGCCTTCGGGCTTTTTCAAGCTATTAGCCACGAGCTACCAGCTACCGACTACAAGCTAGATATCCTCTTCCGGCGGCAGCTTGCGCGCCTCTTCTTCCAGCATCACGGGAATGTCGTCGCGAATCGGGTAGGCCAGGCGGCAAGGCTTGCAGACCAGTTCCCCCTCCGCCTTCCTGTAAACCAACGGCCCCTTGCACAGCGGGCAAACCAGAATCTCAAGCAGCTTGGCGTCCATTATTTTTCCTCAATTTCTGTAGTATCAGTTCCCCGAAACCCGGCGCCAGCACGGCTTCCACCGCCAGCACCCAGAATCTTTCGTCGGCGAAGCCGGCGCATTTGACCGCATCCTTCTCGGTCATCAATATCGCGTCGGCATCGGCATAGTCCAGGTCCTGCGCCCGGTAGGCGCAATGGTCCGGGAAGGCGTGCGCCTCGAAATCCAGCCCCGATCCGCGCAGAAGATCGAAAAAGCGCCGCGGATTGCCGATCCCGGCCACGGCATGGAGCTTGCCGCGCAAATCGCTCGGCTCGATGCGCTGCGCCGGATTGCGCAAATTATAAAATAGCCGTCCGGCGAGGAGCATGTCGAATGTGTTTTTCGCCGGCACGCCGGCATTTCGGCCGCCGCCATTCACCACCACCGCGTCCACCGAATCCAGGCGCGAGACGCTCTCGCGCAACGGGCCGGCGGGCAGCGGCAAGCCGTTGCCGAAGCCCCGCTCGCCGTCCACCACGGCAATTTCCACGTCGCGGCCGAGGCGATAATGCTGCAAGCCATCGTCGGAGACGAGCACGTCGCACTCCGGGTGCGCCCGCAGCAACGCTTCCGCCGCGGCCACCCGGTCGCGGCCGACCCACACCGGACAGCCGCTTTTTCTCGCCAGCAGCAGCGGTTCGTCGCCCACCACCGCCGGGTCGCTGTCTGCGCCGACCTCGGCAGGGCTCGCCGCGCTGCCGCCGTAGCCGCGGCTGATAATCCCCGGACGGCGGCCCTGCTGCCGCAAAAAATTCGCCAGCCACAGCACCAGCGGCGTTTTGCCGGTGCCGCCGACGCTGATGTTGCCGACCACGATCACCGGCACCGCGAGCCGCACGCTATGCAGCAGCCCGACGCGGTAGAAGGCGCGCCGCAGCATCGCGGCGAGCCGGAACAAGATCGCCGGCGGCAGCAGCAGCGCGTGCAACGGGGTCAGGCCATACCAGATTTTTTCAAGCCGGCGCGCGGGCTTGCCGGGAGTCACTTGGCTGGAGCCGCCTGGGTGGCGAAGGTAATGCGGCTGTAACCCGCCTCGCGCGCGGCTTCCATGACGTTGACCACGGACTGGTGGGTCGCCTTGGCGTCGGCGCTGATGACGATCACCGGCTCGGCCTGGTCGCCCGCGGCACGGCGCAGTTCCAGGCTGAGCGCCCCGATGCCGGTGTTCGCCACGGCCGCGCCGTTGATCAGGTAGCGCCCGGCGGCATCCACCGCCACGTTGATGGAAACCGGTTTTTCCGCCGGTTTTTCCGCCTCCGCGGTGGGCAGGTTGATCTGCAATTCGGCGATCTGGGAAAACGTGGTGGTGACCATCACGAAAATCAGAATCACCAGCAGCACGTCGATCATCGGGATCAGGTTGATCTCGGGGTCTTCCTTGGCCCTGCCGCGCTGGAAATCCATGCCCGGTACCCTATTTCCGCTCGCCGTGGACGATCTGCACCAGCTTGATCGCCTGCTGCTCCATTTCCAGCACCAGCGCCTCGGCGCGGGCACGGAAATACCGGTAGAAAATCATGCTGGGGATCGCCACGATCAGGCCCATGGCGGTGTTGTACAGCGCCACCGAAATACCGTGCGCCAGCTCGGCCGGGCTGCCGCCGGAGGGCTTCAGCGCGCCGAAAATCTCCACCATGCCGATCACCGTGCCGAACAGTCCAAGCAGCGGGCTCACCGAGGCGATGGTGCCGAGCGTGTTGAGCGAAACCAGGAAAGACAGGCCATATCTGAGGCGCGGCTGCTCGATCTCGTGCGCCACCCGCCGGCCGGTTTCCTCGATTTCCTCCTGCATCACTTCGCGCGAGCTCTTGGCGTTCCGCAATCCCGCCGCAAAAACCTGGCCGAGATAGGAATGCGCATCCAGCTGAGCCAGTTTCGAGCCATCCACCTTGCCCTGCTGGATCCATGCCTGCACTTGGGGAAGCAGGGTTTTCGGCGCAATCAGCTTGAACGTCCACAAATGCCAGCCGATGATGGTCAAAGAAATGATCGATGCGGCGATCAGCGGCCAAATCGGCCAGCCCGCTGCTTGAATAATGGATAACACTCGGTCCTCTCCCGTCGACTCGGCAACTGCTAACGGTCATGGCAAATCGCCGCTTCGAATCATGAAACAGCGATTTGCCATGACCGTTTCCCTCACCCCTAGCCCCACTCCTGCAAGCACCTGCGACGAGTGTCCCCGCCGGGTTCCCGCTGCTGCACAACGACCACGGCGAGATGGGCAAGGTTTCTCGCTAAACGCCCGTAACTTTAGCCTTCCCCATTAATTTCGGCAAGCCCGGTAAGGAATCGGCTGAAGAAACACGTTTAACTAATTGCCGTGCCGACCGAATTCGCCCTATCCACAAAAGATGTGGATAACTTTGTGGGCAAGTTGTCGGCATGCGCGCTAACCCAGTCAAGCCAAAAGACTTTTTCCCCGTGATTAAAATTTATACCGATATTTTTTCTTTTAATATCATTTGGTTAAAAACACCGCATCCAAGTCGTGGCAAGCGGTCGGGGCGGGTTGCCAAGTTGTTGCAATTGTGGATTAATGTAGAATGCTCGCATGTCGATTTCCTCATTGTTTTCAACCGGGTCCCCGGTCATCAGCGTCAGCGAACTGAACCGCGGCGCAAGACAGCTGCTGGAGCAAAACTTCCCACTGATGTGGATCGCCGGGGAAATCTCCAATTTCACCGCCGCCGCTTCGGGCCACTGGTATTTTTCCCTCAAGGACAGCAGCGCCCAGGTGCGCTGCGCCCTATTCCGCCACAAGAGCCAGTACCTCGACTGGCTGCCGAAGAACGGCGACCAGGTGGAAGTGCGCGCCAAAGTGACGCTTTACGAGCCGCGCGGCGAATACCAGCTCGGCGTCGAGAACATCCGCCGCGCCGGGCTGGGAGCGCTGTATGAAGCCTTCGAGAAGCTCAAGGCGCGCCTGGGCGGGGAAGGGCTGTTCGACGAAGCGCACAAGAAACCCCTGCCTGTTTTCCCGAACCGGATCGGCATCGTCACCTCCCCGGCCGCGGCGGCGCTGCGCGACGTGCTCACCACCTTGCGCCGGCGCATGCCGTCGATCCCGGTCGTCCTCTATCCGACCCCAGTGCAGGGCGAAGGCGCTGCGGTGAAAATCGCCGAGGCGATCCGCACCGCCGCCCGCCGCGCCGAATGCGACGTGCTGATCGTCTGCCGTGGCGGCGGCAGCATCGAGGATCTATGGGCGTTCAACGAAGAAATCGTGGCGCGGGCCATCCACGCCTGCCCGATTCCGGTCGTCAGCGGCGTCGGCCATGAAACCGACTTCGCCATCGCCGATTTCGTCGCCGACCGGCGCGCCGCCACCCCCACCGCGGCGGCCGAGCTGGCGAGCCCCAACCGCGCCGACCTGCTCCACCGGCTGGAAGTCGTCCATGGCCGCCTGGCGCGGCGCGCGCGGCACGAACTGGAGCAGCGCATGCAGCAGGTAGATTACCTGGCGCGACGCCTGATCCATCCCGGCGAACGACTCAACGTGCGCCAGACGCACCTTTCCCAGCTGCGCAAGCGCCTGCATGGCGCCGCCGCGCACGCCATGGCCGCAGCGGACTGGCGCTTGCGGCAAAACGCCCATCGCCTCGGCTCAGCCAGACCGGAAACCGGCGCGCCCGAAGCGCGCCGGGTCGAACTGGCAGAGCGCCTGCAACTCGCCCTGGCGCATCAGCTGCAACACAACCAGGCCGCGCTGCACCGGCTGCAGGCCAACCTTGCCCACCTCAATCCGCAGGCGGTATTCGAGCGCGGCTTCAGCATGACGCAGAAAGCGGGCGGCGACATCGTACGCGACAGCGACCAGATCGCGGTGGGCGAACGCCTCACCCTCACCTTTGCCCGCGGGAGCGCCAGCGCCACGGTAACCGGGAAGGACCAAGCCATAAAATGAACCTGCTGTTCTGGAAAAAGAAAAAAAACGACGGCGCCGGCGACACCGACAAAACGGAAATCGCCGCCGCCAGAGCCGGGTCAGCCCCCCCCAAGCCCGGCTGGCTTGGCCGCCTGAAAGCCGCCATGGGCCGCAAGAGACGGCAGCACGACGAGGAAAAGGCCGTCCTCCCCGCCGAGCGGGAGGACAAAAGGGACCGCCCTGGCGATGGCATCGGCGCAGAAACTGCCCGGAAGCCGGTAAAACCAGGCATGTTTGCCCGCCTGACAGGTCTGTTCCCGCGCAGCAAGAAGACCGCGCCGGAAGAAGAAACCAAACGCCACGCGGGCAGCCGGGGAAAAAAAAGCGGGGAAGAACCGGAGCAGCCGCCCACACCCGCCGTAAAATCCTGGAAACGGCCGCTGCTCGGGCTGATCCTGCTGACTTTGCTCGCCGGCGTCGGCTTCGCCGCGTGGAATTGGCTGCGGCCGGTACAACCGCCCATCGCCAAACCGCAGGAAGAGCCTGCCGCGCCGGAAACCAAAGAAGCAGAAGCGCCGCAGCCCGCGCCGGCGAGCGGCGAAGAGCCCGCCTTCGCCGCGCCCATGACCGGCACCGCGGCGCCGCAGCAGGCGCTCGACGCGACAGCCGCGCCAGACGCCGCCGTAGCGGCTCCAGCTTCCCCATCCGCAGGAGAACCGCAAGCCGCCGCTTCCGGCCAGGCCGGAGAAGATGTTCAGGCACAAATCGAGGTGCTAAAGAAACAAAATCAGGACATGCAGGCGCAAATCGAGGCTCTGAAAAAACAGGGCGCGCACCCGGCGAACACCGCATACCGGCCAAACCGGATCCCGCCCAAAGACGGCGTGCTGATCATCAACGGCAAGGACAGCAAGGCCAGCGCGCAGGCGCTGAAACACGTCATCGAGGAAATGAACGGCGACCCGGAAAGCCCGGATGCGAAGAAGGCGGGAAAATGAGCGTTGATCCTAAAAAAGTAGGAACCGCAAAGGCGCGAAGGAAAATCATGGTGTTATCGAATTCGTCCAATCGCCTTCCAGGTGAATGCGAAAGTTATTATACGCTGTTGTTTTCTTTGCGACTTCTCACCTTTTCAGTTAACGAATTGCGGTTTTTAGGTTGACGCACTCATTCCCGCGGAAGCGGGAATCCAGCGGGCAAGTCACCGCCCAACCGCCCTCGCCGCAAAGTCAAAAACCTGCGCGCTCAAATCCGTCGCCAGGCAATCGAATTCCGTCAATCCCTCCATGCCGCGCAGCCAGGTCAGCTGCCGCTTCGCCAGTTGGCGCGTGGCGGCGAGCCCTTTCTCGCGCAATTCTGCAGAACCGAATTCGCCGTCCAGGTATTGCCAGGCCTGGCGATAGCCGACGCAGCGCATCGACGGCAATCCGGGGTCGAGCGGGTAATCGCGCCGCAGCCGCGCCACCTCGTCGATCAGCCCGTCCGCCAGCATGGCGTCGAAGCGCTGGGCGATGCGCCGGTGCAGCATAGCGCGGTCGGACGGCAGCAAGGCGAGAGGAATGACCCGATAAGGCAGATCGGCTTCCGCTTCTTCCTCGATCAGCGCCGACATCGGCCGGCCCGTCAGCAGGCACACTTCCATGGCGCGCTGAATGCGCTGCGAGTCGGCCGGATTGAGCCGCGCCGCGGTGGCCGGGTCGAGCCGGGCAAGCTCCGCGTGCACGCCCGCCCAGCCGCGCTCCGCGGCCATCGCATCGATGGTCGCGCGAGTGGCCGGGTCGGCCTGCGGCAGGTCGTTCAAGCCCTGCCGCAACGCCTTGAAGTACAGCATGGTGCCGCCGGCGAGCAGCGGAATATGGCCGCGCGCGGTGATTTCCGCCATCAGGCGCAGGGCGTCCAGCCGGAACTGCGCGGCGGAATAGCTCTGGGTCGGATCGATGACGTCGATCAGGTGGTGCGGCGCAACGGCCAGCGTCGCGGCGTCCGGCTTGGCCGTGCCGATGTCCATGCCGCGGTAGACCAGGGCGGAATCGACGCTGACGATCTCGCACGGCAGGCACCGCACCAAGTCCACCGCCACGCCGGTCTTGCCGCTGGCGGTGGGGCCCATGAGGAAAATGGCGGGAGGCGGCGCTTTGGAATCTTGAGTTTTGAGTTTTGAGTTTTGAATAGGCATGGGACGTTGAATTTTGAGTTTTTAATTTTGAGTTTTGAATTGACGTAGAGCGATATGGCTTCCCCAATTCAAAATTAAAAACTGCTTTTTTACTTGCCGCGCATGAACAGCTTGTCCAGCTCTTCCATCGAAATTTCGCGCCAGGTGGGGCGGCCGTGGTTGCACTGGTCGGCGCGCTCGGTGGCTTCCATCTCGCGCAGCAAGGCATTCATTTCCGGCACCGTCAGCCGGCGATTGGCGCGCACCGAACCGTGGCAGGCGAGCGTGGCGAGCAGTTCGTTGCGGCGTTCGGCGATCACCTGTCCGGCGCCGGATTCGCGCAGCGCCTTCAGCACGTCGCGCGCCAGCAGCACCGGGTCGGCCTCCTGCAGCAGCGCCGGCAGCGCCCGCACCGAGAGCGTGGTGGGCGATAGTGCAGCAATATCGAAACCCAGCCCGGCGAGCGTGTCGCGGTGTTCCTCGGCGGCGGCTGCATCCAGTGCGCCGGCATGGAACGAAACCGGCACCAGCAGCGCCTGCATGGCAACCTCCCGGCGGTCGAACGCGGTTTTCAGCTTTTCGTAGGTCACCCGTTCGTGCGCGGCGTGCATGTCGACGACGACCAGGCCGCGGGCGTTCTGCGCCAGGATGTAAACGCCCAGCAGCTGGCCGAGCGCGAAGCCGAGCGGCGGGATCGCTTCGTCCGCTTCGTTCTCCGGCGCGGCTTCCGGCTTGCCCAGGCGGCCGAACAGGTTGGCGTAGAGATCGACGCGCTCTTCCACACGCAGCGGCATTTGCGCCTGGCGCGGCTGGGCGGTGTAGGAAGCGATCTCCTCCGGCTGATGGGAAATCGCGGGAGAAGGCTCCGCGGCGCCGTGCCGGGTTCTGATCGGCGCCGCCAGGGCCTTGGTGAGCGCATGGAAAATGAACTGGTGCACCGCGCGCGACTCGCGGAAGCGCACCTCGATCTTGGTCGGATGGACGTTCACGTCCACCCCTTCCGGCTCGATTTCGAGGAACAGCGCGAAGGCCGGATGGCGGTCGTGGTGCAGGACGTCGCGGTACGCCTCGCGCAGGGCATGGCTGATCAGCTTGTCGCGCACGAAGCGGCCGTTGACGTAGAAATACTGGGCGTCGCGCCCGCCGCGCGAAAAGCCGGGCAGGCTCGCCAGGCCCCACAGGCGCAGACCGCCGGCGCGCTCATCGAGGGCGACCGAGGCGCGCGAGAAATCCTCGCCCAGGAGCATGGCGGCGCGGCGCTCCGGGCTGCCGGCCGGCAGCTGCCAGATGCCGCGGCCGTTGTGCTGCAACGAGAAGCCGATATCGGCGCGGGACAGCGCGATGCGCCGGAACATCTCCTCGCAGTGGCCGTATTCGGTGGCCTCGCTCTTGAGGAACTTGCGCCGCGCCGGGGTGTTGAAATACAAGTCCTGCACATCCACCGCGGTGCCCGATTCCAGCGCCGCCGGCTGCAATCCGGCGATGTCGCCGCCCGCCGCCTCCACCTTCCAGGCATGGCGCTCGCCGCGCCGGCGGCTCACCAGCGTCAGGCGCGACACTGCCGCGATGCTGGCCAGCGCCTCGCCGCGAAAACCGAGGCTGTTTACCGCCTCCAGATCGTCCAGCGAGGCGATCTTGCTGGTGGCATGGCGCGCCAGCGCCAGCGCCAGCTGTTCGGCGACGATGCCGATGCCGTCGTCGGAAACCCGCAGCTGCTTGATCCCGCCCTGCGCCAGCGTCACCGAAATCTCGCCGGAAGCCGCATCCACGCTGTTTTCAAGCAGCTCCTTGAGAGCCGAGGCGGGGCGTTCCACCACCTCGCCGGCGGCGATCTGGTTGATGAGAAGGTCGGGCAAAACCCGGATGACGCTCATGAGCTCACGCGAAGGAGTTTGTAAATGAAACTTCGATTATATCCTGCATGCGCGATTGGAGAACGCCGGCACACCCCTCTCACCGTTCATTGCCACACATACCGCCGCCGATAATAACTCTTCATCGCCTGCGCCAGCGCCATGTAGCCGAACAGGATTGCGGCCAGCCACGGGAAATAGCCGAACGGCAGCCCCTGGAACTTGAAATAATCGGCAAACGGAGACATCGGCAGGAACACGCCGACCGCCATGATCGCCGCCGTCATGCCCATGAGCGGTCCGGATGCCCGGCTGCCGACGAACGGGATGCGCTGGGTGCGGATCATGTGCACGATCAGGGTCTGCGACAGCAGCCCCTCGATGAACCAGCCCGACTGGAACAGGGTCTGGTGTTCCGGAGCATTGGCGCCGAAGGCGAACCACATCAGCGCGAAGGTGGCGATGTCGAACACCGAGCTGATCGGCCCGAAGTAAACCATGAAACGACCGATATTCTCGGGGTTCCAGCGCTGCGGCTGGCGCAGGAATTCCTCGTCGACATTGTCGAAGGGAATCGCGATCTGCGAAATGTCGTAGAGCAGGTTCTGCACCAGAAGCTGCAACGGCAGCATCGGCAAAAACGGCAGGAAAGCGCTCGCCACCAGCACCGAAAACACATTGCCGAAATTCGAGCTGGCCGTCATCTTGATGTACTTCAGCATATTGGCGAAAGTCTTGCGACCTTCGATAACCCCTTCTTCCAGCACCATCAGGCTGTGTTCGAGCAGGATGATGTCGGCGGCCTCCTTGGCGATATCCACCGCGGTGTTCACCGAGATGCCGATGTCCGCCGCGCGCAATGCCGGCGCGTCGTTGATGCCGTCACCCATGAAACCGACCACATGCCCGTTGTCGTGCAGCACCCGCACGATGCGCTCCTTGTGCGACGGCGTCAGCTTGGCAAAAACGTTGTGGTTTTCCACGGCCAGCGCCAGTTCGGCGTCGCTCATGCGCTCGACGTCCGCGCCGAGCAGCACCCCGGTGACAGCCAGGCCGACCGAGCGGCAAACCTTGGCGGTCACCAGTTCGTTGTCGCCGGTCAGCACCTTGACCTCGACGCCGTTGTCCTTCAGCGCCGTCAACGCCGGAGCGGTGGAATCCTTGGGCGGGTCGAGGAAGGCGATATAGCCGATCAGGGTCATCTCGCGTTCGTCGGCGATGCCGTAAACTTCCTTGTGCGGCGGCATCTCCCGCACCGCTACCGCCACCACGCGCAATCCTTCCTCGTTGAGGTCGGCCGTCACCTGGCGCATCTGGGCCAGCAGCTCCGCCGTCAGCGGCTCGTCCGCCTCGCCGTGGCGGACGCGGCTGCAAACGGCGAGAATTTCATCCACCGCACCCTTGCAGATCAGCTCGTGGTGATCCTCGCGCTCGCTCACCACCACCGACATGCGGCGGCGCTGGAAGTCGAACGGCACCTCGTCCACCTTGCGGTAGTTCCTGACGGCGCCGATTTCGCTATGCACGTCCACATGTTCCAGCACCGCGACGTCGAGCAGGTTTTTCAGGCCGGTCTGGTAATAGCTGTTGAGATAGGCGAATTCGAGCACATCGTCGGATTCCTCGCCCCACACGTCGGTATGGCGTTCCAGGAAAATCTTGTCCTGGGTGAGCGTGCCGGTCTTGTCGGTGCACAGCACGTCCATCGCGCCGAAATTCTGAATCGCGTCCAGCCGCTTCACGATCACCTTCTTGCGCGACAGCATCACCGCTCCCTTGGCGAGCGTCGAGGTGACGATCATCGGCAGCATTTCCGGCGTCAGGCCGACCGCGACCGACAGGGCGAACAGCGCCGCCTCCAGCCAGTCGCCCTTGGTGAAGCCGTTGATCAACAGCACCGTCGGCGCCATCACCAGCATGAAGCGGATCAACAGCCAGCTCACCTTGTTGATGCCGGCCTGGAACGCCGTCGGCACGCGGCTGGTGGCGGTGACGCGCTCAGCCAGGGCGCCGAAGTAGGTACGGCTGCCGGTGGCGACGATCAGCGCCGTGGCCGAGCCGCTGACCACGTTGGTGCCCATGAAGCAGATGTTTTCCAGTTCCAGCGGATTGGTCGCATCGGCCTTGCGCTGGACGGCGAATTTCTCCACCGGCATCGATTCGCCGGTCATGGCGGCCTGGCTGACGAACAGGTCTTTGGCCATGAGCACGCGCAAATCGGCCGGGATCATGTCGCCAGCCGACAGCACCACGATGTCGCCGGGGACCAGTTGCTTGATCGGCACCTCGACACGCTTCGAGCCCTTCGGGTGGAGGGCGACGGCAAAATACTTGCGCGCCTCCTCCGCTGCATCCTCGGCCGGGTCGCGGCGCAGCACCGTCGCGGTGTTGCTCACCATTTCCTTCAACTGGTCGGCGGCCCTGTTCGAGCGCCCTTCCTGCACAAAACGCATCAACGTCGCCAGCACCACCATCGAGGAGATGACGATCGCCGCCTTCATGTCCTCGGTGTAGTAGGAAATGAGCGCAAGCACGGTCAGCAGCAGGCTGAAAGGATTCTTGTAGCAATACCACAGATGCAGCCACCACGGCAGCGGCTTCTCGTGCTCGACTTCGTTCAGCCCGGCATGATCGCGGATAGCCTCGGCCGCGCTCTCCGACAGGCCGTCGAGATGGCTGCCGTGCTGGACGAGCAGTGCGTCGGGCTCCGCCGTGGCAGCGGCCGCCAGGCTTTGCGCGAGAGATGGCGGCACCTCCCTGGCAACCGTCGGCCCCTTCAGGGTATCGAGGATGGCAAGGCGGCGGAAATGGCGGTTAATCGCGCGCGTGCGCACGAATCCGGCGAAGAATTCCTTGAGGAATACAATGTTCATGTTCTTGCCCCCTTAAATGTAAAACTCGCGAAGCGAGACCTCGTCCCCCTCGCCCGTCTGCGGGAGAGGGCTAGGGGAGAGGTACTCAGAATTCGCTGTGCAGCCGGATCGCGGCTACGGAAACCGGCCCGCGGTCGGCGTTGTAGGCGGGGTTGGCGATGCGCTGCAAGTCCAGCGCCAGCCAGCTCGCCCTGGCGGCCGCCAGGCTGTAATAGACCTCGACAATCTGCTCCGTCCGGTAGTTTAAGGCGCCGTCGCCGATGAAAAAGCCGATGCCGCCGGCGGCGAGGTAGTCGCGCCGCTCGCGCGACAAGCCGTTGCGGACGAAAGCCGCGCCCACCATGTCCGCCGCCCGCCCCCACGCCGCGCCCTTGACCGACACGCCCGCCGACAGCGAATTGTCGATCTCGGTGAAGGCGTAGGTCTCGGTCTGGCCGTCGGCCCAGCTGGCGCGGGCAAATGCACCGATGTCGGCGGTCAGGTTTTGCTCCAGGTTGATGCCGTAGCCGACCTTGACCTTCTCGCCGCCGCGCACGTTGTCGATGTCCGGCACGCCGCCGTGGATCGCGGCGTAGTCGAGCGCGTCCTGGAAGCCCGCCATCCGGGCGCGGTTGCGGAACGCGAGCAGGCGTATCCTGCCGGGCTGGCCGCCCAGGGTATGGCCGTGCTCGATCTCGACCTGGTCACCGTAATGCTCGAAGATGCGCCAGTCGAGCGGCTGCTGGTTGGGCAGTTTCGGCTGCATGAAGCGGCCGGCGCGGAATGCCCAGTCGTCGTCGTAATATTCCAGCGCCGCGCCCCAGGTGTAGCCGCGTGCGTCGGCGGCGAAATCGTAGGCGCCGTGGGTCATCAGCGACCAGTTGAGGAATTGGGTGCGGGGGTCGTGGTTGAAGCTGTTGGCGTCGAAAATATCGGTCACCGACAGATTGCCGGCGGTCAGCACCACGCGGCGCTTGTCTACAGTGCCGGCCAGCTGGTTGGCGCCGGATTCGACCGCCTCGCTGCCGCCGCCCAGGCCCCAGGTCTGGCGCAGGAACAGGCGGGCGCGATAAAGCGTCGGGGTGGGCCCGGAGGTGCGCGCCATCTCGCCGTTGGTGAGGCCGCCCAGGCCGGTCAGGCCGGACAGCGGCACGCCCTGGGATATTTCCGGATCGAAGTAAAGCTCGCCGCCGGCCCAGGGGCGAAAACCGAGGAAGGCGGTGGCGGTGAAGGAATAGCTTTTCTCCCGCTCGGTGGAGAGGCTGTTCGGCCCGGAATAGGCCGCGTTGAAGTGGTTTTTCGACTGCCGGACGTAGGTCGCCTGGAACTTGGCGTTCCAGTCCTCGGGCGCATCCTGCGCGAGCGCGGCCAGCGGGATGAGCATTAGCGCAGCCCATCCGGCATGCGCGAATCCATGGTTTTTCTTCAACATCGGCTTGCCTCTTACGGTCGGTTGCCGAGCGCCTCAACGTGAACGTCGTCCGCGTGGCGCATGCCATGCAGCACACCAGCCCATGCATTCGGGGAAAAATGCAAAGCGGTGTTTGGGTTGGGGAGTAATCCGGAAACTGCGAGATCGGCCTGGAAAATCCGGCCTGACCTTAAAGATGCCGCTTCCCGCGCTGGGCGAGATGCGGCAGGGGAAAAGAACCTGCGTTATCTTGCCGAGGCGAAACCTGCTACACGCAGGCGCATACCGCCACTCGAACAACTATCCACGAAGGATCTCCGCACAATGAAAACGGAGCGGATTTTAACGGATTCAGCATAACCACGTAAAGTGTAAATTTCATGACATGACGAAAGCGGCAACCCATGCCTTGTAACGCGGCTGTCACAATCCCTGACTATCATGGGCCAACTTCTTCAAACACCAGAACCATGGCGCAAGTCCGGGCAGTCTTCATTTCCGACGTACACCTCGGCACCCGCGCCTGCCAGGCGGAGCGCCTGCTCGATTTCCTCAAGGAATATCCCTCCGAATACCTGTTCCTGCTCGGCGACATCGTCGATTTCTGGGCGATGAGCCGTGGCGGCATCTACTGGTCGCCGGCGCAGAACACCATCGTTCAAAAATTGCTGCGGCGCGCCCGGCATGGAGAGAAGGTGTTTTTCATCCCCGGCAACCATGACGAAGCGTTGCGCGAATATATCGACACCTCGTTCGGCGATATCCGCGTCGAGCACGAATACGTCCACACCACGGTCGGCGGCCAGCGCTACCTGCTCCTGCACGGCGACGAATTCGACCAGGTCACGCGGCACCACAAATGGGTCGCGGTGCTCGGCGACATCTCCTACAACTTCCTGGTGCGGCTCAACAACTGGCTGTCCTGGCTGCGCCGCACGCTGCGCCGCCCCGGCTACTGGTCGCTGGCCGGTTATGCCAAGCGCAAGGTAAAAACGGCGGTCAGCTTCATTTTCGATTTCGAGGATTCCGTCATCCGCCATGCCCGCGAACGCGGCCTGGACGGCGTGATCTGCGGCCATATCCACTGGCCGGCGATAAAGCCGATCGGCGATCTGACATACCTGAACTGCGGCGACTGGGTGGACAGCTGCACCGCCATCGTGGAGCATCTGGACGGCCAACTGGAACTGGTCGCCTGGGACGGCGAGTTGACCGCGGTGAAACCCGTGTAGGTCGGGCACCCCGTGCCCGACATCAGGCTGAAGCCTGACCCACATTCGTCGGGCACGGGGTGCCCGACCTACATCATATTGGCGGCCGGCTCGCACGCAAGGGCGTGCTTCTCGATCACCTCCCGGTAAAAACCGGCCAGCCGCTCCGCCAGCGCCGCCGCCGACCAGGTGGCCGCATAGCTCCGGCCCAGTTCGCCCAGCCGCGTCGCCGCCGCCTTGTCCCGCAGCAGGCTCGCCACCCTGGCGGCGAAATCCTCGACATCGTCGTCGGCAATCAGCACGCCCTGTCCGGGCTTGAGCACGTCCTTCGCTCCCATCTCGGCGAGCGCCACCAGCGGCACGCCCTGGGCCATCGCTTCGAGCAGCACCAGGCCCTGCGTTTCGGTATGCGACGCGAACACGAATACGTCCGCCGCGCGATAACAGTCCGGCAATTCGCGGCGGCGGTCGAGATAGCCGACGAACAGCACGTTGCCCGCCAGGCCCAGCCTGCCGGCTTCCTGGCGCAGGCCGGCCAGCGCCGGGCCTTCGCCCGCCACCACCAGCAGCACGTCCGGGACGTCGCGCCGGACGCGGGCCGCCACCTTGAGCAAAAAGCCGATGTTCTTCTCATGCGCTACCCGCCCGACATACGCCAGCACCGGGCGCTCGGCCGAAATGCCGTGGCGTTGGCGGAAAGCCTCGCCGTCGCCCGGCACGAAGCTTTCCGGTTCGAGCCCGGTGGGGATGATCTGGGCGTGGGTGACGATGCCATAGCCGTGCAGCGCCGCCATCATGGCCGATGAAGGCACCACCAGGCCGTCGAGGTCGTTGCACTGGTGGCAGGACAGGCGCCGCGCCAGGAAACGCATCAGCTTTTTCGGCAGTAACGGCACATAGTAATGCAGGTATTCCTCGAAAAAGGTATGGTAGCTTTCCACCCGCGGCAGCCCCAGTTCGCGAGCCAGGCGCACGCCCAGGTAATGGGCGGCGAACGGCGTCTGGATATGCAGAATGTCGAAACGGGCCTGGCGCAGTTCGTCGCGCATGGCCAGCACGGCGCCCGTCCTGATCAGCCGGTCTTCGGGATCGAGGAAGAGATAGTGCGAGGGGATGCGGCGGATACGGCTCTCGTCCGCGGTGATATGGCCGTAGTCCGGAGCGATCAGGTGCACCTCGTGGCCCTGCGCCTCCAGGTCGCGGCGGAAGGTGGCGATCGAGGTGGAAACACCGTTGACACGGGGAAAATATACATCCGAAATCATCAGGATTTTCATTGCTCGCCAGAAACAGGGTTGCCCAAGCGGGTAATTCTAGCGGAGGCGAATGACAGAAAAATGACGGTTTGGCTATCAGCGGCCATTAATCGGCAAAACGGCACAGCAACGCCGAACCGTCTCATCGCGCCGAAGCATGAATTTCCCCAGTGCGCGAAGAAACCTGTCAGGATGGGCGGCGCGGCTCAAGCAGCTTCGCCATCAGCCCGGTCCACCCGGTCTGATGCGAGGCGCCCATGCCGCGCCCGCTGTCGCCGTGAAAATACTCGTAGAACAGGATGTGATCGCGGAAGTGCGGATCATCGCGCAGCTTGTCTGCAGCACCGTGTGCCGGGCGTCCGCCCTGCCCATCGCGGCGAAAAATCCCGGTGAGGCGGCGTGTGAGGTCGTCGGCGACCTGGCCGAGACTGAGATCGAGGCCAGAGCCTGTCGGGCACTCCACCTTCAACCCCTCGCCGTAAAAATCGGCGAAGCGGTAAAGCGATCCCACCAGCAAATAATTGACAGGAAACCAGATCGGTCCGCGCCAGTTGGAATTGCCACCGAACAGCGCGGACTCCGACTCCGCCGGCTGGTAGCTCACGCTCACCGGATGGCTGTTGGGAGAAAACACATAGGGCTGATCCAGGTGGACGCGGGAAAGTGAGCGCACGCCGTAGTCAGACAAGAATTCGCGTTCATCCAGCATGCGCTGCAGCAGGCGCCGCATGCGGTGCGGGCGCAGCAGCGACAGCAGGCGGCGATCGCCCCGCCCCGGCTCCTGCCAGTGGGAAACCTGGGCGGCCAGCTCGGGGCGGTACTTCATGAACCATTCGAGCCGTCGCTTGAAGTTCGGCAGACAATCGAGCAGCTCCGGCTCTATGATTTCGACCGCGAACAGCGGGATCAGCCCGACCATGGAGCGCACCCGCAG
The DNA here is from genome assembly GCA_023266195.1 of Sulfuricella sp. Classification (GTDB taxonomy): domain Bacteria; phylum Pseudomonadota; class Gammaproteobacteria; order Burkholderiales; family Sulfuricellaceae; genus Sulfuricella. The sequence continues at coordinate 176,850 of JAHFRP010000001.1, read as the reverse complement.
GGGCATCATGCGCCCGTCCGGAAAGCGCAGCACGTCGTAGAAAAACTGGTCCTCCTCGTCCCACAGGCCGATGCCCTGGTCGCCGATGTTGTTCATGGCGCGGGCGATGTACAGGAAATGCTCGAAGAACTTGGTCGCGATATCCTCGTACACATGATTGTATTGCGCGAGCTCCAGCGCGATGCGCATCAGGTTCAGGCAATACATCGCCATCCAGCTCGTACCGTCGGCCTGGTTGATGTAGCCGCCGTCCGGCAGCGGCTTGCTGCGGTCGAACACGCCGATGTTGTCGAGGCCGAGGAAGCCCCCCTGGAAAACGTTGTGGCCGGCGGCGTCCTTGCGATTCACCCACCAGGTGAAGTTGAGCAGCAGCTTGTGCAGGATGCGTTCCAGAAACGCCGTATCGCCCTTCCCGCCGTTGGCGTCGCGCTCGGTCTTGTATACTTCCCACGCGGCCCAGGCGTGAACCGGCGGGTTCACATCGCCGAATCCCCACTCGTAGGCGGGGATCTGTCCGTTGGGGTGCATGTACCACTCGCGCGTCATCAGGACGAGCTGGCCCTTGGCGAACGCGGGATCGACCATGGCCAGCGGAATGCAGTGAAAAGCCAGATCCCACGCCGCGTACCAGGGGTATTCCCACTTGTCCGGCATGGAGATCACGTCGCCGTTGTTGAGGTGGCCCCAGTCGCAGTTGCGCCCTTGCCGGCGCTCCGGGGGCGGCGCCGGCATGCCGGGGTCGCCTTCCAGCCAGCGCGGCACGTCGAAATAATAGAACTGCTTGCTCCAGATCAAGCCGGCGAGGGCCTGGCGCTGGATCAGCCGCGCGTCGGCGTCGTCGATGCCCGCCTGCAACTCGTCATAGTAGGCGTCGGCCTCGGCACGGCGCAGGTTCATAACCTGGGCAAAATCCTCGAAGGGCTGGTTCGCTGCGGTTTTTGCCAGACGCAGGCGAACTTCCACGCCACCGCCGGCCGGCACCGTGAAAACAAAGTGCCCGGCGGCCTTGGTGCCGATGCGCGCCGGGTTGACGGCGTCTTCCTTGCCGCCGATCACGCGCTCGTGGAACGCATCCTTGAAGTGACCCGCGACCGGCCTGCCGTTCAGGCATTGCGGGTTGGTTTCGTTATCGCAGAACAACAGCTCGGGGGCGCCATCCAGAGTGCAGCGGTAGGTACCAAGTTTGGCGTGGCACGCCACGATGGCGCCGTGGTCGTTCACCGACAACTGCGGCTTGGCACCCGGCTCGCCCCACGACCATTCGTTTCTGAACCAGAGCTGCGGCAGGATGTGCAGCGGCGCGTCCTCCGCGCCGCGGTTGTGCGCGGAGACCTGCATCAGAATGTCGTGCGGGCCGGCCTTGGCGTATTCGACGTAAACGTCGAAATAGCGGTCGTCGTCGAACACGCCGCTATCGATCAGCTCGAATTCGGGCAGCGCCCTGCCCCGGCGACGGTTCTCAGCCCCTAGCAGTACGTAGGGAAAAGGCCGTTGGGGATACTTGTAAAGCATCTTGAGGTAGGAATGGGTCGGAGTGGCATCCAGGTAGTAATAGAGCTCCTTCACATCCTCGCCGTGGTTGCCCTCGCCGTTGGTAAGCCCGAACAGCCGCTCCTTGAGGATAGGGTCCCGGCCGTTCCACAACGCCAGAGCCAGGCACAGATGCTGGTACTTGTCGCAGATGCCCGCGATGCCGTCCTCGCCCCAGCGATACGCGCGGCTGCGCGCCTGGTCGTGGCTGAAATAATCCCAGGCATCGCCGTCGGGGCTATAGTCTTCGCGCACCGTCCCCCACTGGCGTTCGCTGAGATATGGCCCCCAGCGGCACCATTCCGGGTTGTCCCGGCTTTGCGCGATGACGCGTTCCCGTTCCGCTCCGTTTACCGTGGATTTGCGGCGCGGCGAACGCGGAGTGTTGTCAGACGAGATTGCCATGTCCCTCCCCTTCGCGGAGTTCAGTCGGAAACCCGTATGTGTTGACGCAACGACGGCCAGACGAATCTATTGATGCCCATCCAGGCTGGCCATCTTGCTGGAACGCGCCAGCGGGGGGCTCTTGGCGAAGTAGCGCTTGATGCCGCCGAGGATCGCCGCCGCCATCTTGCCCTGGTAGGCATCGTCCTTGAGCCGCTGCTCTTCCTCGGGGTTGGAGATGAAGGCGGTTTCCACCAGGATCGAGGGGATGTCCGGCGATTTCAGCACGGCAAAGCCGGCCTGCTCCACCGAGCCCTTGTGCAGGCGGTTGATGCCGCCCAGCTCGCCGAGCACCGCCTTGCCCAGCTTGAGGCTGTCGTTGATGGTGGCGGTCTGCGACAGGTCGAGCAGGGTCTGCTTGAGGTAGACGTCCTTGACGTCGATGTTGACGCCGCCGATCAGGTCGGCCTCGTTTTCCTTCTTCGCCAGCCAGCGCGCGGCGGCGGAGGTGGCGCCGCGCTCCGATAAAGCAAACACCGAAGAACCCCGCGCATCGGGCTTGACGAAGGCGTCGGCATGGATCGACACAAACAGGTCGGCCTTGACGTTGCGCGCCTTGACCACGCGGCCGTGCAGCGGGATGAAATAATCGCCGTCGCGGATCAGCACGGCGCGCATGTTGGGCTCGCCATCCACCTGCGCCTTGAGGCGGCGCGCGATCGCCAGGGTCACGTCCTTCTCGTTGGAGCCGTTCTGGCCGTGGGCGCCGGGATCCTCGCCGCCGTGGCCGGCGTCGATGGCGACCGTGATCAGGCGCGCGACATCCAGCTTCTTCACCGGGTTTTCAGGCTTGACGGGCTTCTCGGCCGGCTTCGCCGCTTCGGTGCGTTTTTCCTTGTTTTCGTTGGCGGGATTTTCCAGTGCCGTGGATAGAGCGAGTTCGGGCGCCTGGTCCGCTTCCGGCTTGGCGGTTTTGTCGGCCGGCTCCTTGATCCCTTCGGTCGCGCCCGCATCCCGCTTCTCCACCAGCGCCATCAGCGGATCGGCCGGCTGCAAGGGGTAGATGTCCAGCACCAGCCGGTGGCCGTATTCGCCGTAAGGCGGCAAAGTAAACATCTGCGGCTTGACCTCGGCCTTGAGGTCCAGCACTACCCGCACCACGCCCGGCTTGTTGCGGGCAACGCGCACCAGCTTGATGTAGGGATCGTTCGCCGCCACCTTGCCGGCCAGGCCTTCCAGCGCGGCATTGAGATCCACGCCTTCGAGGTCGATCACCAGACGGTCGGGGTTTTTTACGGCGAGGAACTGATATTTGACCGGGCTGGCCGATTCCAGCGTCACTCGCGTGTAGTCGGCCGCCGGCCAGACCCGCGCCGACGTCATGGCGACGCCGGCCTCTGCGCCGGCCGCGAGGGCCAGCAAGAACAGCAGCGCTACGCCTAACCTGACGGCCACGACAGCCGTTTCCCTCACCCCTAACCCTCTCCCGCCTGCGGGAGAGGGGGGCGAGGTGCGCTTCGCGGATTTGATATTAGCCCCAGCAAACATCGTTTGCCCTTCTCGCTGCCCGCTTCGAGCGCGATCTCCCGACCCGTTCCCTCGATGCGGAGCCGGATCGCGATGTCCGCCGCCGGCAGCAGGCCGCCGGCTTTTTCCGGCCATTCCACGAAACAGACCGAATGAGGATTGAAATATTCGCGGAAACCCGCCTCGTGCCACTCATCTGGATCGTTGAATCGATAAAAATCAAAGTGATATAAGTATAAGCTAGAAATCGCATAAATTTCAACCAGGGCATAGGTCGGGCTTTTAACTTTCCCCGCATGGCCCAGCGCGCGCAGCACGGCGCGCACCAGGGCGGTCTTGCCCGCGCCGAGGTCGCCGCTCAACGTGACGACCAGGCCGGAAACCAGCACCGAAGCCAGCTCCGCGCCGAATGCCCCGGTCGCGGCCTCGTCGGCCAGAAAGCGCTCTATTTTCGGCATTGCGTCGTTTTCATAAACCTAGAAACCTCGGTTGGACGGGCTGGAGTGTGCGGTTTTGCGGGTGCCCTAAAGGACTCCGACTTTCTACGAGCTGAAGCTCGTGAAAGATCGTATGCAGGGCTAGGCGCAACGACGCGGAATGGTTATTCCATTCCAAGGAGCTGCACCCGTAAAGGGCGTCCCCGCCGGGAACGGCAGCAAAGCTGCTCGTTCCGGCGAGACAACACCGCCATGCGCCCGCAAAACCGTGCAATCCGGCCCGTAGCGCTCTCACTATATGAGTGAATGAAAATATCATGACAAAGCCTTATAGAACCAAAATGTTAACCTTCATGGCAAGCGGTCAACCGAGGTTTCTAGGTTAAACTGGGCACGTGAATATACTCGCTGACTACTCTAACCTGGATTTACGGCAGCTCGCCGCAAATATCAAGGCCTGGGGAATGGAACTCGGTTTTCAGGCGGTCGGCATCGCCGGCACCGACCTCGGCCAGGCCGAAGCGCGCCTGCTGGAATGGCTGGTGCAAGGCCGCCACGGCGAGATGGATTATATGGCAAACCACGGAGTGAAGCGCAGCCGCCCGCAGGAATTGGTGCCGGGCACGCTGCGCATCGTCACCGCGCGCATGGCCTATCTCCCGCCGCAGGCGCGCAACAGCCGGGAAGTGCTGGCGGACGGGGGCAAGGCATTCATCTCGCGCTACGCGCTGGGGCGCGACTATCACAAGCTGGTGCGCGCCCGCCTGCAAAAACTGGCGGAAAGAATCGAGCGGGAGATCGGCCCGTTCCAGTATCGCGCCTTCACCGACAGCGCGCCGGTGATGGAAGTCGAACTGGCCAGCCGGAGCGGGCTCGGCTGGCGCGGCAAACATTCGATGCTGCTGTCGCGCCAGGCCGGCTCGCGCTTTTTCCTGGGCGAGCTGTATACCGATCTGCCGCTGCCCGTGGACGAGTCCGAGCAAAGCCATTGCGGCAGCTGCGAAAAGTGCCGCCCCGCCTGCCCCACCGGCGCCATCGTCGCGCCCTACCAGGTCGATGCGCGGCGCTGCATTTCCTACCTCACCATCGAGCTGAAAGGCGCGATTCCGGTGAAATTGCGCCCGCTGATCGGCAACCGCGTCTACGGCTGCGACGACTGCCAGCTCGCCTGCCCCTGGGACAAATTCGGCCAGGCCACGCGCGAAGCCGATTTCAACGTGCGCCACGGACTGGACGACGCCGCGCTGGCGGCGCTGTTCGTGTGGAGCGAAGCGGAATTCAACGCCAGACTCGCCGGCAGCCCGATCCGCCGCATCGGCCACGAGCGCTGGCTGCGCAATCTGGCGGTGGGGTTGGGCAACGCGCCGCCCTCGGCGGAAGCGGTCGCCGCCCTGCAAGAGCGGCTCGACCACCCGTCCGCGCTGGTGCGGGAACATGTAGAGTGGGCGCTGGAAAGACAGCGGGCAGGCACAGCTTTTGCCGTGCGGCCAGATGCGCCCTAATGGGTATGACAGCTGAAGTCGTACCCCATGAAAACGTAGGGCGGGCTCTGCCCGCCACGGCGGGCGGAGCCCGCCCTACATGATCACTCGGCCAACGTCAGTAATTGGCGGAACCTGGGCCGCATCATGTGGGTCAGGCTTTCAGCCTGGCTGCACGCCAAAGCCGTGCCCACAAAGCCCACGGCTCCGGTTATACCCATTCAGTCGTCCAGCGTGGTGAGATACGCCAGGATATCCCGTATCTCCTCCGGCTTGAGCTGACTCAGCAATTCCTTGCTCGTATCCTTTTCATCCTCGTCGTGGAGGCGCTCGCCCTTGATGAACTTGTCGATCTGGCGCTTGAGATAGACCGTGTACTGGCCGGTCAGCATCGGCACCGCGCGCTTGCCCATCCCGGTATGGCCGTGGCAGGAGGCGCATTCTGATTTGTAGCGCTTGGCGCCGGCCTCTATGTCTCCCTCCGAGCGGGGAATGTTGAGCACTTTTTCCGTCGCCTGCAGCCGGGTCAGCGCATCGTCGGTGTCCTTGAACACCGGATAGGCGGTGTCCAGCTTGATGGAAGCGAGATAGGCCGAAATGTGCACGATATCCTCGTCCGGCAGTTCGCGCTCCTCGGTATAGGGGAACATGGGCATGTTGCTCCGGTTGCGCCCCTTGAACTTGTGCAGCTGTCCCATCAGATATTCGACGTTCTGTCCCGCCAGCCGGGGATATTCGCCCTTCTTGCCGCCCTGGCCCGAATCGCCGTGGCAGGCCGCGCACACGCCGTTGATCTGGCGCCCGGTCTCGGGATCGGCTTTGAGCGCCGCGATAGCGGCGGAAATCTGGGTAACGACCGGCTTGTTGGCTGGTGCCGCTTCGGGCGCCTCGACGACCGGCGCTTTGACGGTTTTCTTGGCCACTTTCTTGGTTGCCGCGAGACCGCCCGCTGGGGACAGCGCCAGAACAGCCGCCAACAGAAAAACATATTTACTCGACTTACCAACCACTTACCAATCTCCTCTGACACACAAATGACACAAATCGACAATGGGGATTGTACGGCAAATGTAAACCAGGCCCAAGTCAGAGTGCTGGTGGTGGAAGCCTGAAACGCCGGCCGGGAAACGATGGGTTAGCGAGGTATTCGGCCCTATGCCGCAAATCGCGCCGAAGAACCGCTGTAGGATGCGCCGTGCGCACCATTGCGGCCACTGGCACTCACGGCACACCCGACATAATCAATGGGTTGCATGGTGTTTCTTGAGAGCGGCTGGTTAAATCGGGCTCCCACGAAACAATGGCTCGCGATTTTCAGGCTAAAATTCAAAATCCTGGCGGCGGTGCTTCATTCCGGCCCTGGCCGCCATGCTCACCCTGATTGTCGTACCCTTGCCGACTTGACTGATGATTTCGGCCTTGCCGCCCGCCATGGCGGCGCGCTCCCTTATCCCGAGCAGGCCGAAGGATCTGGCCTTGCTGGTGGCCGGATCGAAGCCCCTGCCGTTGTCCTTCACCGTCAGCATCAGCGTTCCGTCCCATTCGCTCAAGGTGATATTGACCTTGTCGGCGGCGGCGTGCCTTACCACGTTGGTCAACGCTTCCTGGGCGATGCGGAAAATCGCTGCGGCCTGGTTTGCATCCAGCACCAGGTCTTCCTCGGGCAGGCGCAGTTCGCACTCGACGCCGGTGTTCTGCTTGAATTCCTGCACGTATTTTTCGATCGACAACTTAAGGCCCACTTCATCCAGAAGCGACGGCCGCAACGCCGCGACTGTCTGACGCATGGTCTTGATGCCATCGGCCACCAGCTTTTCCAGGCTGCCCACGTCAGTCAGGAGCTGCGGCATTGCCGCCGGAATATCCGCTGCCAGCAGCGAAACGTTGATATTGAGCGCGGCCAGCACACCGCCCATTTCGTCGTGCAGTTCGCGCGCGATGCGCTTTTGTTCCTCCTCCCTGACCACTTCCAGGTGGGTAGCCAGCCGTTGCAGTTCCAGGTTCGACGCCTTGAGCCTCTCCTCCGCCAGCTTTTTCTCGGTCATGTCGCGGAAATACCACACCCGTGCGTAGTATTGATCGCGATAGCCGAATACCGGCGCGGAATAGCGTTCAACAATCCGGCCGTCCTTGAGCGCCAGTTCGTCCTGGCCGATTTCCCGCTGGTGGGCATAAAGATACCTTACCTTTTCGAGAAACCGCCGCGGCTCAGCCACCTGGTCCACCACCAGCTTCAGGACGGGTGCGTCGGAGCGGGCAGCGATGGTTTCCGCAGGGATTCCCCACATTTCGACGAAACGACGGTTGTAGAACAGGATATTGCCGGCCTCATCGACCACCAGGACGCCGTCGAGGGTGGTCTCCTGCAGCGTGACCAGGAGAACATGCCGGAATTCCAGCTCCACCTCTGCCTGTTTGCGCTTGGTGATATCGCGCCCGACCACCACCAGCCCCTTGCGGCGGCCGTCCTCGTGAAACAGCGGCACCCTGACGATCTCGAATACCAGCGGCGACGTGTCCGGCCGCGGGATAATCTCCTCCTCCTGGCTCGCGCCGCCGGCCCGCCAGGCGGCCTCGTCGCTGGCTTCACAGGCCAGGAAAGTCTCGCGGTAGAAATCCTGATGGGCGGCCAGTTCCGAATCCTTCTTGCCGCGATAGTCCACGCCCTCCAGCTGGAACAGTTCGAGGGCGAAATCGTTGGCCTCCAGCCAGCGCCCTTCCCCATCCTTGAAGCAGATGATGTCGGGCATGGCGTTGATCAGGGTGAGCAGGTGCATCCCGGTCTCCGCCAGGCGCTGTTCCAGCCGGCCCCGGCTGATGGCGTAGCGGATGGCGCGGACCAGGTCGTCGGTATCGAAACGGCCCTTGACCAGGTAATCCTGCGCGCCGACCTCGAGGGTCTGCAGCGCGAAGCCGCTGTCGTCGCGGCCGGTGAGCACGATGAGCGGCAAGCCGCCCGCCGCATGCACACCCAAGCGCACCGTATCGAGCCCGCTCGAATCGGGCAGCGACAAATCCAGCAGCAGCACGTCGGGCGGGTTCTCGAACAGCTGCCGGCGCGCCTCGGCGAGGGTGGTCACCCAGACGGTGTCGAAACGGGGCTCGCCGCTGGCATGCAATGCCTGGCACACCAGCCGGGCATCGCACGGATCGTCTTCCACCAGGAGGACGCGGCAGGCTAAGGAGGTTGATTCGTCCATGATTTCTAGATCGCCCCAGCGATAGAAAGGAATTTCATATGCAAGACCCGCTGAAACAACTTGGTCGCGGCACGATTTGACCGGTGCGACTGTCGGTTGTGTGGCACGTCAATTTTATCGTTTTGCCGCTCCTTCTGTTTAATTAATATTCGTACAGAATTCATACCGCGACACGCATTCGATGTCGGCCGCGACACGAAACAACCCTGGTTCTCGTTTGGCGCACCCCGCTACCGTAATTTAATTATAATGGCGCGTAACCACAACGCGGACATCCCATGCACCCCGACTCCAGCAACCCCATTGGCGTTTTCGATTCCGGCGTAGGCGGCCTGACCGTGGTGCGCGCCCTGATGGAGCGCCTGCCGTTCGAAGATATCGTCTATTTCGGCGACACCGCGCGCGTTCCATACGGCGTTAAATCGGTCGAAACCATCGCCCATTACACCACCCAGATCGCGGAATTCCTGCTCGCCAAGCGCGTCAAACTGCTGGTTATCGCCTGCAATACCATGGCGGCGGTGGCCTCGCAGGTGGTGAAGGATCTTTCCCCGGTGCCGGTGCTGGACGTAATCGACGCCGGCGCGCTCGGCGCGATCGCCGCCTCGACCAGAAAGCAGGTGGGAGTGATCGGCACCCCCACCACCATCAACAGCAACGCCTATGCGCGTGCCATTCACCAGTACGAGCCGGAAGTACGGATTTTTTCCCAGGCCTGCCCGCTGTTCGTGCCGCTGGTAGAGGAAGGCTGGCTCGATCACCAGGTCACCCGCCTGACCGCGCAGGAATATCTCAAGCCGGTGCTGGCGCAGGATATCGACACCCTGGTGCTGGGCTGCACCCACTATCCGCTGCTCAAGCCGCTCTTGCAGGAAGTGGCGGGCCGCGGAGTGCGGCTGGTGGATTCGGCTGAGGCGATGGCGGAAGAAGCCGCCGCGCTGCTCGGCGACATGAGCCTCACCAATCCCCAGCGCCTGCCGCCGCAATACAATTTCTACGTCACTGACGTGCCGCTCAGGTTCCAGACCATCGGCGAGCGTTTCCTGGGGCGCACGCTATCCAACGTACATGTGGTGAAGTGGTAGTTCGTGTCCGCCCTACACTTGCTGATGGCACCTGCGCGACAAGCAGGCAGATATATTGCCACGCATCTGTTTTCTCGAAAATTGCAGGGAAAACGCGCGGAATCGGCGCGCGGAATCGGGGACACGCGGGAATCGGGGACAGACCACGGTTTTTGTCGCAGCCTAAAATGCACCTTGTTTCAACTCATTTCGTGGCCGCCCCGACTTTCCGGGTATAGCGCGCATCCCGAGTGCCGACGAGATTTGAGCCGCGAAACGTTCATCGCCAAGCGCGAAATTCTATTTACTCAGTGGTCCCCTATTTACTCATGTCCCCTATTTACTCAATGCCCGCCGGTTATTGCCTACGCGAACTGGAAACACTATAACAAAAAACGGGCCTCCGAAGAGGCCCGTTTCAATCTTCAAACTTCAAACCGGCCAGGCCGGCGTGAAATTAGAAGGAGTGACGCATACCCAGAGAGAAAACGCTCGGAGCTTGGTTAACCCCAACACCGCCAAAAATAGGGGAGCTAGCAGCAACGCCGCCATTGGAGCCGCCGGTCAGGCCATAGATACCGTTGGTGTCGTTGCTCAGCTTGGAGTACAAGGCGTAAACCGCAGTACGCTTGCTCATGTTGTGATCCACGCCGAGGGTCCACTGCTTGGCGCCGGTCGCGCTGTGACCGAGGCTAGCAACGCCGTTCAAGTCACCGGTCTTGGTGTAGGCCAGTTTCAGAACGTTGGCGCCCATGGTGTAGGCACCGCTCAGGTAGTAGGAGTGATGGCCGAAGATATTGCTATCCGGCGCACCAAGCTTGGTACCAAAGTTGTCGCTGGTCTTCTCATAAGCAAAACCAATCTTCAACGCGTCCATGGTGTAGCCCAGGCCGAGTTTCCAGGCGCTTTCATTGGCGCCATCCAGGACAAAGCCCGCAGCCGGACACGCAGCCGTAGGATCGCCCAAGGTGCCGGTACAAGCGGTGCCCACGTTGTGCTTCTCATAAGCCAAGCTGGCGTAGACCGGGCCGTTGCCGTAGTTGACCATGGCGGACCAGGCATCGCCCTTGGTCTGAGCGGGAAGGGTAGCGTTTTCAGCGCCGGCCACGTAGCCGATGGCGCCGGTCACGCCGCTCACCGTCGGCGAGATGTAGGCGATCACGTTGGATTGACGGCCGTCGAACGTGGTCGCGCCGTTGCCGGATTGGCCCATCAGGGAGCGGTTGTCGGCGATGCCGTCGGCGAACACGTCGAGGCCGCGGGTGGACAGCTTGTACGGGGTGTCGTGGCGACCCAGGATCGCGGTACCGAAGCCGCCGGTCAGGCCGACGAAGGTGTTGCGCGTGCCGATGGTGCCGGCCGTGCTAGCGCCGCCGGTCGCAGCAGTTTGGCCGGACACGGTGGACGCAGCGCCGTCGCCGGCGACGGAACCTTCGATCTGCCACACGGTGGTCAGGCCGTTGCCCAGGGATTCGGTACCCTTGAAGCCCAGGCGGGAGGTGTTGTCGTTGATCTGGGTGGTGCGAACGCCACCAGCGGTGCGGCCGGTATCGACCGAGTCAACGGAAACGTTCATCTGACCGTAAACGGTCACGTTGCCGTCGGCCATCGCAGCGACAGGTGCCAGTGCGGCAGCAATTGCCACAGCCAAAAGTTTCTTGTTCATGTGTTTCTCTCCTTGAGTTAATCGAATTGAAGCTCTGCAGAGCCCTGTCCTTTCAGACAGCTTCATTATCACCAAGGGGAATCCGGTTTCCTAGCGCTGGTTAAGAAAAACGGTTCGTTTTTTGATCATAGCGGAAAATGTGTTGTTTTTTTGCAACGATCGCCATAAAACCCGGAATGGCTTAACCTTGAATTCTTCAGTAAGATGGTTACTGGTATTACTCACACTTCAAGACAAGATTTTACAAGGAGCTGAAAAATGCGCATCACCAGCAAAGGGCAAGTCACCATCCCGATTGAAATCAGGGCGCAAGCGGGGTTGCTCCCGAATACCGACGTAGAGTTCGAATTCCGCGATGGTGAAGTTCTCCTGAAAAAATCGCCCGGCCAGGCAACCCGCGGGCAAAAACTGGTCGAGCGGATGCGTGGCAAGGCAACCATCCGCATGACGACCGACGAAATCATGGCGCTGACACGGGGTGACGATTGATGCGAAAGATTCTGGTGGACAGCAATGTCATTCTGGATATTGTCGAACTCGACCCAGTATGGAACGCCTGGTCCGCGAATGCGCTCGCAACGTGCGCCGAGGACAATGCGCTGGTGATCAACCCGGTGATCTACTCCGAGGTTTCCATCGGCTTTGCCACTATTGAGGAAATGAGCGAGGCACTGCCCATGGCCGACTTCGAATATGCGCCATTACCATGGGAAGCCGCTTTTCTGGCCGGAAAGTGCTTTCTGCAATACCGGAAAAAAGGCGGGTTAAAACGCTCACCCCTGCCGGATTTTTTTATCGGCGCGCATGCCGCGGTCAACAAGATGGGGTTGCTGACACGGGATAGCCGCCGCTACCGGACTTATTTTCCCTCAGTGCGGCTGATCTGCCCGGAATCGCAATAAGTCGAAGGGCATTTCAGGGCCGTAGGATGCGGCGACGAAGGAACCGCATCGTTCGCGATTGATGCGGATCGCAAGCTCACCGCATCCTACGGGCTTTTTATTGAAAGTTTGGTTTGTATTTTTATATCCATACGGATATCATTGAAACATGAAACCGGTCCGATTCCTTGGCGACTCACTCAAGTGTTTGCGCGAATTCCCTAAGGACGCGCGACAAGATGCGGGACGCCAGCTTGACAAAGTGCAGAACGGCAAGCAGCCCGACGACTTTAAACCCATACCCTCAATTGGCAAGGGTGTTGAGGAAATTCGGATATGGGATGACGCCGGCGCATTCCGGGTGATCTACACGGCCCGCCTGGCTGACGCCGTTTACATCCTGCATGCCTTTCAGAAGAAAACCCAGACCACATCGAAACGAGACATGGACACCGCGAAAGCACGCTTCGCACAATTGTTGAGAGGTAAATAATGAGCAAATCGAAGATCGAAAGTTACGCCAGCGTGTGGGATGCGATTTCCGACACGCCGGAAGAAGCGGCCAACCTGAGGCTGCGCTCCGAACTCATGGACAAAATCGCCGCCGTTGTCGAGGAAAAAGGGTGGACGCAACTCGAAGCCGCATCGCATTGCGGCGTGACCCAGCCGCGCATCAACGATTTGCTGCGCGGTCGAATTTCACGCTTCTCGCTCGACGCCCTGGTGAACATCGCAGCCGCGCTCGGCCGCCGCGTTCACGTCGAACTCGAAGCCGCCTGACTGGTTCGAATGGGGGACAGACCACGGTTTTCCACTCCCTACACGAATAAGAGAAAATGGGAGGAGCGTCAATGCACCGTGCACACCATGCACGGATCGAACGAACGCACCACGTGCTGCACCGCCACCGGCGTGTCCTCGCCGGGCAGTACCGGCGCGCCGACCAGAGCCTGCTCCAGCGCGCCCGGTGTGCCGGCGGCATCGCGCGGGGAGAAATTCCAGGTGGTCGGGGCGATGATCTGGTAGTTGAAAATCCGGCCGCGGTGCACGTGCAGCCAGTGGCCGAGACTGCCGCGCGCGGCTTCGACCAGGCCGACGCTGCGGGCGTCGTCCGGCATTTCTCCGTGGAGGCAAAACGGCTCGCCCGGCGCGAGCCGCTTCACCCAGTTTTCCATCGCCGGCACCACCAGCGCGAATTCCAGCAGGCGCGCGACGACGCGGTTGTGCACGTTGCCGCCGTGGCGCGCCGCCAGATCGCGCGCCAGGGGGTGGCCCTGCACCAGTTGCCGCGCCAGGGCGCCGGTTTCCATCACCGCGCCGGCCAGCCGCGGCGCCTTGCACCAGGAATAGGCGCCGGCCTTTTCTTCCAGCGGCAGGGTGATGCCCAGCGCCGGCGGCAACGGCTCCGGCGGCCCGGACATCAGGCTGTGGCTGACGTCCTCGGCGATGGCAGCCGGGTCGAGCGCCTGCCATTCGCCGTGCCACACGCCGGGGCGGAACAGGTGGGAGGATTCGAACGGATAGCTGCCATAGCTCATGAAGCGGTCGGCGGCGCGGCCGAGGCGGTGCAGTTGCAGGCCGCGCGAGATTTCGAGGAACAGCCGGAAATCGCTCGCCCCGGCTGGGCGGGCGTCGATCCAGGCTTGCAGCGCCGCTTCGGAATCGAGCGCGGCAATGGCTTCAAGCCGGTCGCCGAACAGGGTCTGTTCGAGAAAGCGGCGGAACTGGTGGATCACCGCCAGCATGCGCGCCTTTTCCGCCGCCTCCACGCCCTTGGCCGAGCCGCCCGGCTGGATGCTCAGGGTGTGCGGCCATTTCCCGGCCAGGTAGGCCATCAGGTGGAGAAAGTCGGCGCGCGCCGGCAGCGCCTGCTGCGCCGCCGATCCGGAGATCGCCTTGAAGCGGGCCTGGGCCTGTGAAAACCAGGCGCGGTCGCGGTAGGCGTCGCGGGCGAAATCCGGCATGAAAAACAGGTAAAAATGGGAAAAATGGTCAGCCATGTTTTCGCAGGCCATCGTCAGGTTCTGCGCCAGCCGACCGTTGGGCGGCATGTCCAGGCCCATCGCCCCGGCCAGGACGGTCGCCGCGGCGGCCGACTGCGACACCGAACAGATGCCGCAGATGCGCGGCGCGATCACCAGCGCATCGAATGGGTCGCGACCCTGCATGATCTGCTCGAAACCGCGATACAGCGGCGCGTTGACCTGCGCCGAAACCACCCGCCCGTCGGCGATGTCGAGGGCGACTTCGAGATCGCCCTCGACGCGATTGAAGGGGCCGACGATCAGACGCATATGGAGTAAGGGGTGAGGAGTGAGGAGTGAGGAGTGAAAAGCTCCTGCTGCGACCCGCTCAACGTGGTGACATGGTTTTTACTCCTCACTCCTCTCTCCTCTCTCTTCACATAGCTCACTTCAACCTCGTCTTCTTCACCGCCGGCGGCACAATCTGGTGGTCCGCATGGGCGTTTTCCCGTACCCGCTTCGGCGTGGCGGATTTCGACAGCGACGCCAGCGCGACAAACCAGGCCTTGGGCATGTCGGTCGGCAGGCCGATCGGGATACCGGCGAATTTCGGCGTATATCCGAAGGGGTGGCCGGGATCCTCGAAGCCCGGTTCGGTGCAGCTGATGCAGGCATAGCCGCCGCGCGGGCAGGAGCCCTCGCCGTTCCACAGGCGGAGATTGCAGTCGGCGTGCGCCTGGGTGCCCTTGCAGCCCAGGTTTTCCATCAGGCAGCCGAGATCGGAGGATTTCTCCGCGCTGGCCTTGAATTCGTAGTATTCGTTGCGCGGGCAGCCATGGTGCACCAGGTGGTCGGCGTAATGGCGCGGCCGGCCGAGCGGATCGAGCTGGTCCGGGGTCAGCTCGCCCAGCGCCAGCAGGGTCAGAGTCTCGGTCACCCAATTGGGATGGGTCGGACAACCCGCCACGTTGATCACCGGCATCCCGGAACCGGCGCGGTAATCGGCGCCGAGCAGGCCGCCCGGAACATCGCTTTCGTATTGCAGGCCGCAGGCACCGGTGGGGTTGCCGCGCGAAATATTGATGCCGCCGAAAGCTGCGCAGCTGCCGATGGCGAGGGTATAGCGCGCCACCGCCGCCAGCCGCCTGACCCACTGCATCATCGGGTCGCCGCTGCCGGACAGGAGGTGGAATTTGCCCGTCCCGTTCGGCCCGCGCAGCATCGCCCCCTCGACGCACAGCACGTCGAGCCGCGTTTCGCCGGACAAGCAGCGCTCGAATATCGCCAGCGCATCCGCGCCGGACTCCTCGCTCAGCGACGGATGCCACAGCAGGCGCGCCCCCGCCGTCGCCAGCGCGCCATGCAGGTCGGGCGACTCGGCGTTGAGCAGCGAAATGCTGCACCCGCCGCAGCCGGCGGACTGGAGCCAGAGGATGTTCAAATCAGGCATGCTTTTCCATTCGACCCTAAAATTTGTTCAACCGCCGATTAACGCAGATAAACGCCGATATTTCCGCAAAAAATTTTTGCCAGTCACCACAAGCCGTGGACGCGCAATATTTTGATTAATCGGCGTTCATCTGCGTTAATCGGCGGCTAACAGCTTTTTTGTTTATTTCCTCTCCAGCCCAAACCGCTGCAACTTGGCCCGCAGCCCCACCCGCGACAGCCCCAGTTCCTCCGCGGCGCGCGACTTGTTCCAGCGGTGGCGGATCAGGGTTTCCTTGAGCACGGATTTTTCCAGCACTTCCAGCCGGTCCTTGAGCAGCCCTTCGCCGGTGGCAGTGGGGGTCAAATCGTTATCCTCCGGCCCCTGTCCGACCGCGCGCAGAACCCGCGGGGTGAGCAGCTCTGCACCGAGGTATTCGCCGTCGGCCAGCGCCAGCATGCGGACGACCTCGTTTTGCAGTTCGCGCACGTTGCCCGGCCAGTGGTAGGCGCGCAGGCAATCCACCGCCTCGGCGGTGAAGCCCCTGACCGGCTTGTCGAGGGCGCGCGCGGCCTCGTCCAGCAAATGGTCGGCGAGCGGCTGGATATCGTTGGGGCGCTCGCGCAGGGGCGGCACGCGCAGGGCGAACGTGGTGAGGCGGTAATACAGGTCTTCGCGGAAGCGCCCTTTGCGCACGTCGTCTTCCAGGTCGCGGTTGGTGGCCGAAATCACCCGCACATCGACACTGCGGGTGCGCGAGCTGCCGAGCGGGCGAATCTCGCCTTCCTGCAGGACGCGCAGCAACTTGACCTGGAACGCGGGCGAGGTATCGCCGATTTCGTCCAGGAAGATGGTGCCGCCGTCGGCCTGCTCGAACAGCCCGATGCGGTTCTCGAACGCGCCGGTGAAGGCGCCGCGCTTGTGGCCGAACAGCTCGGATTCGAGCAGAGTATCTGACAGGGCGCCGCAGTTTTCGATCACGAACACGCGGTCGGCGCGGCTGCTGCCGGAATGGATGGCGCGCGCGAGGAGTTCCTTGCCGGTGCCGGATTCGCCGGTGATCAGCACGGAAATATCGTAGGACGCAATGCGCTGCGCGGTCTGGCAGACCCGGTTGACCGGGCTGTCCTTGGCGCGCACCAGGCGCACGAAATCGTAGCGGCTCTTGAGCGCTTCACGCTTGGCCTCCACCCGCCGCCGCAGCACCGGCTCGCTGGTGCGCAATTCGAGCGACGCCTGCTGGTTTTCCCGCTGCAAGCGGTGGAGCTGCGCCGCCGCGCGCACCGACAAGAGCAGCGAATCGGGGTGCCAGGGCTTGGTGATGTACTGGTAGATGCCGGCGGCGTTGATGCCGGCGATGATGTCCTCGGTCTCGGTGAAGCCGGACAAAATGATGCGCACCGTGTCCGGCCAGCGCTCGCGCACCTGCCGGAGAAAATCCACCCCGCTCGTCCCCGGCATGCGCTGGTCGCACAGGATGACGTGCACCCACTCGTGCTCCAGGAGCGCCAGCGCCTCTTCCGCCCCGGACGCCGTGAACACCTCGAATTCCTCCTCCAGCGTGCGGCGCAGGGATTCCTGCGAGCGCACTTCATCGTCGACGACCAGGACGGTGGGAAGGTTAGGCATGGCTTATTTTCCCCCAATTCTGCGGTGCAGCGCCAGATGGCGCGGCGTGCGCGAATGCGGCACCTTGTGGACGAAATTGTAGCGCGCCACGTGGTAGCTGGGGTCGAAGCCGTAGAAATTGCGCTTCATGTGGGCGAGTTCCTCGGCGCGGTAAGCGGCCAGCGGTTTTTCGGCTTCGTCGCGGCGGCGCCGTTCGATTTTGCCGGCGAGCAAGGCTGGCGCGTCGGCAGCGAGTTTTTGCGCCAACGCCTCCACCTCGCGCCGGAATTCGTCCGCATCGCCCTCGAAGCACGCGTCGATCAGGCCCAACGCCTGCGCCTGCGACGCCCCGATGGGCAGGCGATTGTCGGTGATCGCGGCGGCCCGCTCCGCGCCCACCCGGCGCGGCAGCAGATAGGTCCAGTATTCCGAGCCGTACAGGTTGCCCATCGCCTTGTAATGCGGGTTGAGCACCACGCCCGCGCGCGCCGCGACCCGGTCCGCCGCCAGCGCGAGGAATACGCCGCCCGCGCCGGCGTTGCCGTTCAGCGCGGCCAGGGTGACGTGGCTGTCGGTTTCGATGACGGCGCGCGCCAGGTCGTTCATGGCATTGATGTTTTCCCAGGATGCGTCGGCCGCGCTGTCCGCCGCCTCGATCAGGTTGAGGTGCAGTCCGTTCGACCAGAAATCCGCCCCGCCCGCCAGCACGATCACTTTGGTGTCGCGTCGCGCCGCCTCCAGGTAGGCATGAAGTAGGCGCTCACATTGTTGAGTGTCCATGGCGCCGTTGTAGAAGTCGAAATGGAGAAAACCGACGGCGTTTTTTTCTTCGTAGCGGATGTCGTGACAAAACCCCTGCCCGTGGTGTCCTGTCCCCCCCTTTGTCTCGCCGTGGTCGCCGCGAAGCGGCGGGAACCCGGCGGGGACATACGATCTTTCATCGACTTTAGTCGATAGAAAGTCGGAGTGCAGCTTGCTGCCACTCCTCGCGGGTGAAAAAGGGGGGTTAGGGGGGATTTGATTTTGCGTGCAAAAAGGCTGGCTCCGCAAAATCCCCGCCAGCCTCTCCCCCAACACCATTTCCGCCGGCAATTTGAATGCCGGCTCGCCCTCGCGCTTTTCCTTCAAATGGCCGATCCACACCGCGCCGTCCGTCGTCGCGCGGCAGATCGCGCCGCCATCGTGAACAATCACTTCACCCGGCGCACCGGCCAAGCCTTCCGCCGGATGGGCATCGTACAAATAGCACTTGAGGCCCAGCACTTCGTCGAGCACGCCGGGAAAACCGTCGGCACAGCGGATCTTGCGCAGCACGGCTGCGGTGTCGTCACGTTGCCAGTCGATGGCGCGGTCTTCCTGGCGCATGGCCGGGCGCCACTGGCCGCGCACATCGGCCCGGCTGGTGTCGAGCGGCTCGGGCGTAAAGCCGCCCCGCTCGAACTTCTCCGTCGCCTCCAGCACAGCGGCTACCGCCGCCTGCGTCACCTCGTTGCGGTACAGGCTGCTCTTGCTCGCCGCGCGCATGGGAAAGCGTGCCTCGGCCCAGATATCGCCGGCGTCCATTTCGGCGGCGGCCTGCAGCACGGTCACGCCCCACTCGGCTTCATTATTCAGAATCGCCCAATCCAGCGCCGAAGGCCCGCGGTCGCCCTTGATGCCGGGATGGACGATCAGGCACACCCGCTCGCGCCAGATCGCCTCGGGAATCGCGCGCTTGAGGAAAGGCGCGACGATCAGGTCCGGCTGGTACAGCGCCACCGCCTCCAGCGTCACCGCGTCGCTGATGTCGAACTCGATCGACACCTCGTGCCCGCGCGCCGTCAGCTCCAGGTAGAGGCGTTGCGCCAGGCTGTTGAAGGAATGGGTCAGGAATAGGATGCGCATTTTGTATTAGGCCTGTAGCTTGTAGCGGGTAGCTGGTAGCTTGATCGTGCGCGCAAAGCGCGCGCTGCTTTTGCTACAAGCGACAAGCTACCAGCTCCAAGCTAAAGAGTTAATCAACATATCCGCGGCAGCTGCTCGCCCGTCAGCCAATCCACGATGCGGCGGCCGCCGAAGGCGGTTTCCATCTGCACGAAATGATGGTCGTCGGCGATCGCTTCGCCGATCAGGGCCGCTTCGCGCCCCAATGGGTGAGCCCGCATCGCCGTCAGCAGGGCGTGGGCGTCCTCTCTCGCGCAGATCGCGACGAGCTTGCCCTCGTTGGCGGAATAAAGCGGGTCGAGCCCGAGAAACTCGCACGCGGCGCGCACTTCGGCGCGGATCGGCAGCGCCGTTTCCCGCAGCATCATGCCGACGCCGGACTGGCGGGCGATTTCGTTGAGGGTGGTGGCGAGGCCGCCGCGGGTCGGGTCGCGCAGCACGTGGATATCCGCCACGGCGGCGATCATGTCCGCCACCAGGCCGTGCAGCGCGGCAGTGTCGGACTGAATGGCGGTGCCGAAGCTCAGGTTCTCGCGCAGCGACATGATCGCCACGCCGTGATCGCCGATCGGCCCGCTGACGATGATGACGTCTCCCGGCCGGGCGCGCTCGCCGGAGATGTTGACCCCCGCCGGCACCACGCCGACGCCGGTGGTATTGATGAACACGCCGTCGCCCTTGCCGCGCTCGACCACCTTGGTGTCGCCGGTGACGATGGGCACGCTGGCCTCTTTAGCGGCCCGCGCCATGGACTCGACGATGCGCGCCAGGTCGGCGAGCGGAAAGCCTTCTTCCAGGATGAAGCCGGCGGAAAGGTAAAGCGGCACGGCACCCGCCATCGCGACGTCGTTGACGGTGCCGTGCACCGACAGGCAGCCGATGTCGCCGCCGGGAAAAAACAGCGGCGAAACCACGTGCGAATCGGTCGCCATCACCATGCGCCCGCCGGGCACGGCAAAGCTGGCCTGATCGTTCTGCTGGTTGAGGTATTCGTTGTCGAAGGCGGCGAGGAATAACTCCTCGACCAGCTGCGCCATCGCCCGCCCGCCGCTGCCGTGCGTCATGTCCACCTGACCGTGCTTGAGGTCGAGGGGGCGGATGTAGGGTTTTCTGATGTTAGTCATGCGTCTCTTTCCGGCTTGTAGCCTGTAGCTTGTAGCTTGTAGCTTGTAGCCTGTAGCTTGTAGCCTGTAGCTTGTAGCTTGTAGCTTGTAGCTTGTAGCCTGTAGCCTGTAGCTTGTAGCTTGTAGCCTGTAGCTTGTAGCTTGTAGCCTGTAGCTTGTAGCGGGATTGTGCGCGCGAAGCGCGCGCTGCTTTTGCTACAAGCTACCAGCCACCAGCTACTAGTCTCGTAGGTCGGGCACCCCGTGCCCGACAATTTCATCTCCTGCAACCCATGTCGGGCACGGGGTGCCCGACCTACCGCTCAATTCCTGTATCGTCCGTAGGTGTAATAAGCCGCGCACGCCCCTTCCGACGACACCATGCACGAGCCGACCGGGTTCTCAGGCGTGCACACCGTGCCGAACAGCTTGCAGTCGAGCGGTTTCTTCACGCCGCGGATGATCGCGCCGCATTCGCAGGCCTTGTTGTCGGGCACCGTCCGGTAGGTCAGCCCGAAGCGGCGCTCGGCGTCGAATTCGGCGTATTTGGCCTTGATCTTCAGCCCGCTGTAGGGCACCAGGCCCAAGCCGCGCCATTCGAAGGCGCGGCGCAGTTCGAACACTTCCGCCACCATGTCGAGCGCCTTGAGGTTGCCCTCGCGCGTCACCGCGCGCGAGAACTCGTTTTCGACCTCGGCGCGGCCTTCGTTCAACTGGCGCACCAGCATCAGCACCGCCTGCATCACGTCGAGCGGCTCGAAGCCGGCGATCACCACCGGGCGCTGGTATTCGTAGGCGAAATATTCGTAGGGCCGGCTGCCGATCACGGTGGAGACGTGCGCCGGGCCGATGAAGCCGTCCAGCGGCAACAGGCCCAGCTTGCGCACTTCGGGCGATTCGAGGATGTTGGCGATGGCGGACGGGGTCAGCACGTGGTTGGAAAACACCGAGAAATTGGTCAGCCCCAGCTTTTCTGCCTGCAGGATCGCCACGGCGGTGGGCGGCGTGGTGGTCTCGAAGCCGATGGCGAAGAACACCACCTGGCTGGACGGGTTTTCCTGGGCGATCCGCAGCGCGTCGGCGACAGAATAGATCATGCGTACATCCGCCCCGCCCGCCTTGGCCTTCAACAGGCTGACCCGCTCCGAACCCGGCACGCGCAGCATGTCGCCGTAGGAGCACAGGATCACGCCGGGCATGCGCGCGAGTTCTATGGCGTTGTCCACCCGGCCGATCGGCAGCACGCACACCGGGCAGCCGGGGCCGTGGATCATGCGCACGTTTTCCGGCAGCAAGTCCTGGATTCCGTAGCGGAAAATGGCGTGGGTATGCCCGCCGCAGAATTCCATCAGGGCATAGCTGCGCCCGGGCTGCACCTCGCGCCGGATGTCGGCGGCGAGTTTGCGGGCCAGGGCGCCGTCGCGGAATTCGTCGATGTATTTCAAATCTTAAAACCTCAGTTCAAGCCACAGAGAACACAGAGAAAAAGCGGATTTTGGGGTGTTTTCACATTCGCCCGATGGGGTGAGAACAACTTCGACAACCACGTGTTTTTCCTCTGTGATCTCTGTGGCCAAATGTTTTTTTCCAGGTTCATATTGGCGACGCACCCATTTCCGCGTTGATTTGTGCGAACAATGCCAGGGTTTTTTCCGCCTCTTCCGGGTCGAGGCGGTTGAGCGCGTAGCCGACGTGGACGATGACGTAGTCGCCCACGACCACGCCTTCAACCAGGGCGACCGAGATTTCCTTCCGCACGCCGCCGACATCGATCAGGGCAGCGTCGTTTTCCAGCAGTTCCACCACTCGGGCGGGGATGGCCAGGCACATGAATCAATCCTTGGTATGTAGGTCGGGCACCCCGTGCCCGACAAAACTCAAACAAAAATCAAACATGTCGGGCACGGGGTGCCCGACCTACATTACTGCATCGCCACCCACGCCTGCCCCAGGCTCAGCCCGCCATCGTTGGGGGGCGCCTGGCGCGCCTGGTACGCGGTGACGCCCAGCCCGGCGAGGCGGGCGCCGAGATCGGCGCAGAGCAGTCGGTTGAGAAAGCAGCCGCCGCCCAGGGCGACGCGGTTCAACCCGGTTTTTTCCAGGGCGGGTTCGATCCAGGCCGCCAGCGCCTGGGCCAGGGAGGCGTGAAACAGCGCCGCGCCGTAGCCGGCATCGCGGATTTCGCTCAAGGCCGCGAGCAGCGGCAGCAGGTTGAGGCGGCCGTCGGCTTCCACCACATAGCCCTGTGCGAGCGGCACGGCCGGGCCATGCGCCTCGGCCAGCCCTTCCAGCAGCATCGCGGCCTGGCCTTCGAAGGCCGCCGCATCGCGCACGCCGAGCAGCCCGGCGGCGGCGTCGAACAGGCGGCCGCAACTGGATGTGGCCGGGCTGTTGACGTTGCGTTCCAGCAACTGCCGCACCGCCGCACCGGCCGGGTGGGCGAAGCGCCGTTCGATTTCCGCCCCCCGGCCCAAGGCATGCAGGGCGCTCGCCGCCATGCGCCAGGGTTCGCGCGCGGCGCGGTCGCCGCCGGGCAGCGCGAGCGGATTCAAATGGCCGAGGCGCTGGAATTGGACGCCGTCCACCCGCAGCAGTTCGCCGCCCCACGCAGAACCGTCCGCGCCCAGGCCGACGCCGTCCAGCGCCAGTCCCAGCACCGGCCCGGCCACGCCGTGCTCGGCCAATACGGCGGCGATGTGGGCGTGATGGTGCTGCACGGCGAGGGCGGGAATACCGCGCCCACCGGCGAAATCCACCGCGAAGCGGGTGCTGAAGAAATCCGGGTGGCGATCATGGGCGACGATTTCCGGCTCGATCTCCAGCACATTCATCAGGTGCTGCGCGGCCTCCTCCAGGCTGCGACAGGTGGCGGCATGGTCGAGGTCGCCGATGTGCTGGGACAGGAACGCTTCGTCGCCGCGCGTCAGGCAGACGGTGTTCTTGAACCAGCCGCCCACCGCCAGCACCGAACGTCCCGCCCGCGCCAGCTTGATGGCGCGCGGGGTGTAGCCGCGAGCGCGGCGGACGAAGGAGAATGAGTGAGGAGTAAAGTCAAAAGCGGCGCGGTGGAGATTTTTACTCTTCACTCCTGACTCTTCACTCCTCACTACGCTGTGGAGGTTTTCACTCCTCACTCCATACTCCTCACTCCTCACTGCTTTTACACTCCTCACTACAGAATCGTCGCAGCGCACCAGAATGTCCCGGTCATGCAGCAGAAACGCATCGGCGATGTCCGCCAGACGGGCAAGCGCTTCGTCGTTGCCGGTCACCAGCGGTTCGTCGCCGGGGTTGGCCGAGGTGCAGACCAGCGCCAGTTCCTGCGGCGCGGCCAGCCAGGCCGTGCCTTGCGGCCGGCCGGCGGCTTCGTGGAACAGCAAATAATGCAGCGGCGCGTAGGGCAGCAGCACGCCCAGCTCGCTCATGCCGGGGGCGATGCCGGGCAGGGCGGCGTCGCACTCGGCCCGCTTCTTTAGCAGGACGATGGGGCGTTCGCGGCTTTCCAGCAGCTCCCGTTCCACCGCATCGCACTCGGCAAAAGGCGCGACGGAGGCAACCCCCGCCAGCATCACGGCGAAGGGCTTTTCCTCGCGCTGCTTGCGCCGGCGCAGGCGGGCGACGGCTTCGGGGTTGCGTGCGTCGCACATCAGGTGAAAGCCGCCGACGCCCTTGATCGCGACGATCCGGCCGGCGCGCAGGTGCTCGACGGTGGCGGCGATGGGATCGTCGAATCCCCCCCAGCCCCCCTTTTTCACCCGCGAGGAGTGTCCCCGCCGGGTTCCCGCCGCTTCGCGGCGACCACGGCGAGACAAAGGGGGGAGGGATGCTGCCGTTGCCGTTTCTCCATTTTGCGAAAGAGGGAGCGATAGCGCATCCGCCGTTTCCCCCCTTTGCAAAGGAGAGAACAGTGGCGCCTCCGCCGTTTCCCCCCTTTGCAAAAGGGGGGTTAGGGGGGATTTCGGGGCATCGACCAGCCATAGCTTCGGCCCGCACGCCGGACAGGCATTGGGCTGGGCATGGAAGCGGCGGTCGAGCGGATCGTCGTATTCGCGCTTGCAGGCCGGGCACAGGGCGAAGCCGGCCATGCTGGTATTGGGGCGGTCGTAGGGCAGATGGCGGGTGATGGTGTAGCGCGGGCCGCAGTGGGTGCAGTTGGTGAAGGCATAGCGGTAGCGCCGGTCGGCGGGATCGCAAATCTCGGCCAGGCAGTCCGGGCAGAGGGCAGCGTCGGGCGCGATGCCGGTATGGGCATGGCCGGCGCGGCTCTCCAGGATGGAGAAATCGAGCCGGTTGGACTCAATCCCGGCCGGGGTCGCGCTCACTTCGTCCACCCGCGCCAGCACCGGCGCCTCGTCCCTGAGCCGGGCGAGCAGGGATTCGATCTCCTTCGCGCCGCCCTGCGCCTCGATTTCCACGCCGTCGGCGTCGTTGCGCACCCAGCCGCAGAGGCCCAGTTCGGCGGCCAGACGGTAGACGAAGGGGCGGAATCCGACGCCCTGCACCTGACCGCGGACACGGATACGAACCGCGACAGGAGTGAGGAGTGAGGAGTAAGGAGTAAGGTCAAAAACCGGGCGCTGAGGGTTTTCACTCCTCACTCCCGACTCCTCGCTCTTCACTCTGAAGCTCACCGGCGTCAACCCTTCCCGGCCAAAGCGGCCTCAAGCTCGGCGACGCGCCGCTTCAGCGCATCCACTTCGCGCTCTTTCTGCCCCGCCGCCCGCTTCAGGCCGGCCTCGACCCACGCCAGCCATTCCTCCAGGCCTTCGCCGCTGACGGCGGAAGTGAGGATCACCTGAATATTGGGATTGACGCGCCGGGCGTATTCGATCGCCAGCGGCACCTTGAAGTCGAGATAGGGCAACAGGTCGATCTTGTTGAGCAGCATCACGTCGGCGGCGGCGAACATGTCCGGGTATTTGAGCGGCTTGTCCTCGCCCTCGGTGACGGACAGGATCGCCACCTTGTGCGCCTCGCCGAGGTCGAACGCCGCCGGGCAAACCAGGTTGCCGACGTTTTCGATCAGAAGCAGCGAGCCGTCGGCCAGATTCAGCCGTTCCATCGCATGGCCGACCATGTGGGCGTCGAGATGGCAGCCCTTGCCGGTATTGATCTGGATCGCGGCGGCGCCGGTCGCGCGGATGCGGTCCGCGTCCAGGCTGGTCTGCTGGTCGCCTTCCAGCACCGCGATGCCGGCCTTGCCCTTGAGCAGGCCGATGGTACGGGTGAGCAGCGTGGTCTTGCCGGAGCCGGGGCTCGATACCAGGTTGAGCGCGAAGATGCCGCGCTCGGCAAAGACGCGGCGGTTGGCGGCGGCGAACTGGTTGTTCTTGGCCAGGATGTCCTGCTCGATCTGCACCATGCGGGACTGCGAAACGCCCGGTGCGTGCGCCCCCGCGATGCCGGTGCCGTAATGCAGGTCGCCGTGCTCGTGCCCATGTTCGTGGCTATGTTCGTGCGCGGCGCCGCCCTGATGCGGATGATCATGGCCGTGCTCGTGGTCGTGCCCCGACGCAGGGTCGTGCAGGTGAGTATGTTCGTGTGGATGGTCGTGCGCGGCGCCGCCGTGCTCGTGCGGGTGCTCGTGCACGTGGGTATGGGCATGCCCGTGTTCCCCGCCCTCGATGGTGGTTTCGCCCTGGCCGCAGCCGCAAACTGTGCACATGCCTGTTCTCCTGATGGTTATCCCAAAATGACTGTTAACCGTCGATTAACACGCATCATTCAGACCGTTAAAGTTCCAGTCCAATTCACCGCGAGAGTCCAGAGCGGACCTTGCACGATGATATATTGGCGTTTATCTGCGCTAATCGGCGGTTGAACAGTTCTTAGCGTGAAACTCGCGAAGCAAGGCCTCGCCCCCTCTCCCGTCTCGCCAGAGCGAGCGGCTTTGCCGCTGCTCTCGGCGGAGACACTCCTTGCGGGTGCGGGGAGAGGGAAACGGTCAGGGCGAATTGCTGTTTCATGATTCGGGGCGACGATTCGCCATGATCGTTAGGTCTATTCGACTTCGAGTTCCTTCACCCGCATTTCCAAGCCGCCGGTCGGCTGCACCTGATAACCGCCGCACAACGGGCATGGATCGTAGCGTAGCTGGATCGCGACCGTTTGACTACAGCTCAGACACCAGCCCTGGCCTTCTGTTTCCACGATTTCCAGCCGGGCGCCCTGGAGCAGGGTATCCTGCGCCACCGCATCGAAGCAAAAACGCATGGCTTCGGCTTCCGCCCCGGACAAGCGGCCGATCTCCAGCCACACCGTTTTCACACGGGTGAACCCGTTCTGCTTCGCGCTGCCCTCGATCACCTGCAGGACGCCTTCGGCCAGCGACATTTCATGCATGTGAGGTGTCCTTCAAAATATCGATTTGATAAGCCACGCAAGGATCGAGCGCCTGAACCAAAAGCTCGGCGCAACCGCGCGCATCCTCCTGGCTGGCCGCGCTCCGGCCCGCCAGTCCGCGGATACACGGACCGGCCGGATGAAAATTCCATTCGGTCGGGGCAACGACGCGGTAGCCCAGAACCCGCCCTTCTTCGTCCAGCGCGGCCCGGTGCAGCAGCAGACCGCGCGCGGTCTGAATCCAGGCCAGGCCGGTACGCGGAGCCGGCGCTACGGATTCGATCACCGGGTGAGGCGACGGTTCGCGCAGCCACCGCACCAGTTCGACCAACTCCACCAGGCGCGCCAGCAGGCGTGCCAACACGGTCGCGCCGTCGCGCTGGAGCAACCCGGCGAGCAGGGCATGGCCGCGCATGCGTGACAGTGCGCCGGTTTCCACGGGCCGACCCTGCCAATGCGGGCGCAAGGCGAAGTCCGGATCACCCTCCAGCCCAGGCAGCAGTTCGTTCATCACCCGTTCGCGGTTCGCCTCCGGCATCAGCGGAACCCCGCCGTCACCCCACAATCCCTTGCCGTTGCACAATCGGAGCAGCAGCCGGGCGGTAGGCGTAGACGCGGCATGCAGCCAGCGCGACACCTGATCGAGCGTGATCGTCCGATGCCAGGTTTCTGCCGGCATGCCCAGAATATTCGCGCCGACAGCGGCCTCCACCTCGCGGGAGAACGCCTCCCACGCTGCCGCGTCCGGCTCGGGCAAGGCGGCTCCCGGCGTTTTCCAGACGTCGTCCGCCATCGCCGGCGCAACCAGGCCGGCAAAGCGGCGACGCAGACCGGTCAGCAATTCCGGGTTGCGCGGCTCGCCCAGGAGTCCGGGCAGATCGAGCAGGAAACGCCACAGCAATTCCTGGATCGCCTCGCCGACCACCAGCCGTTCGCGCCATTTCACGGCGGACGGACCGGGCGCAATGCCCTGCGCGGCCTCCAGCGCCGTCACCGCGGCCACGCCCTGGGCTTTGGCGCAGATGCTGAACAACAGCGGCAAGGTATGCGCCGCCTCTGCCGCCGATTTGCCGCGCAGCAAGGCGACCGGCTGCAGCGGGCGGCGCGACTCCAGTTCCGCCCTGGTTATGCGCTGGCCGTCCCAGCGCAGACGAACGGCGATCTTACCTTCCAGATTCACGCCGCCTCCCCAGAAAGCTTCCGCGCAGGAAATCCCGCTTGGACATCGGCGCCGCCACCGCCTCGCGGATTTCCGCCAGTGGGCCGGCAGGCGCAGCCGGCACCGGTTCGGCAGGCGCCGCCTCGATGAACAAACCCTGCAGCACGGCTTGGGCGGCGGCGCGCGCCTCGTCCTGGCCGGCGAATTCGTGCATCGGCGAAAATAGGGAGAACGCATGATACGATCCCGCTTGTTCGTCGCGCTCGGCAACGAACTTCAAGGCACCGCAGGGAAACTGCCAGGACTGGCTTTCCCCTTCGCGCAGCTCCGGCCACGGCGCCTCTTCTCCCGGCCACAGCATCAGCTTCATGAACCAGGGCGTAACCAGTATGCCGAGGCGATGGCCGCAATACGGCGCGAAGCCCACCGCCTCGACCTCCAACGCCGGGTTGAGGATGGGAAGCCCGAGCATCTGCTCGCGGTGGATGCGGCGGTAAATTTCCTCGAGCGAGCAGCCGGTACGGCCAACCGCGTCCGGCGTGGATATTTCCGTCATGCTGCGAAGGCCCTCAGCGCGGATAACGCCATTTGTATACCTCATCGAATCCGGTCTGGATGACGCGTTTGGTATCAAGATCCATGCCAGTTTGTTCGAAAAAAAAACAAACGCCGCATCATGAAGTTATCTGGACGGCCCGGACATCCACGAACCCGTTTGCGGCAACCAGCATTCCACCCATAAAACAAAAAGGAAAGTATGTTTCCGCCACTTTTCAAGAGGTGAAAACAACGTTTTCAATATGGTCAATCTCCCGCCAGATCTTTTTGGCTCTGTAGGTCACGCATATTTTTCGCGGCGATAAATTCGAGACTTGCCTACAACCTTACCGCATTAAGATTCCCGCCTGGCCCGAAAATTTCCGACTCCGCTGCCTACGGCCCCGCCACCGGCGGTGCGATGCTCAGGCACGCCGCGGCACCGATGCGCGGCGATTTGCGCGAGGTCGATATGGCAGGCCGGGTAGGCGGAGAAGAGTTTGCCTTCGTCCTGCCCGACACCGATCCGGCCGGCGCACCAGCCTTCACCGAGCGGCTGCGCCGGAGGGTGGAAGAAGCGCCCCTCGCGCAGGATGGCCCGATCATTCCGCTGACAGCGCGCATCTGCGTCGCCGCCATGGATGAGGCCGATGCCCGTACCGATGCCGCCCTGGTTCGCGCCAAGGAAAACGGACGCAACCGGGTGGAGCTTGCCCGTTGGGAAAATCTGAAAGCCGAAAAAGACGCTGATTATCTGAGTTCGTCATTCCGGCGAATGCCGGAATCGAGGAAAATCCGCGAACCGGGCCCTGGCCTTCGCCGGGGTGACGATTAATTCACCCCCCTAAGAACGGGAATCGGCAGCCATCTGCCCGAAACGAACCCACGGGGTGAATTCCAACATCGCAATATTTTGTTGAAATATTGGAACGGACCCTGTTTACTCCGCGCATGCCGCCATTTTTAGTTATACCGTGGGGTTGGAAGCCCGCCACCCGCGACGAGATATCGCTGCAGGAGCGGCGCCCCGCCGAACATTGTGACCCATCGGGTATATGCCTCCAGACGTCTTACGCCGGCACTGGCTTAGCCGGTTTGGGTTGCGGCTTCTTGCCTTTTGATTCTTTCCTGTTGTCTTTGTTTCCCATGATGCTCTCTCCTTAATTATTGCCCATTGCCGACCATTCGCCATCCTGCCGTTATCGTACACCTTCGCCGCCGGCGCAGGCTACACCCGCGATGACTGCCGGCGGGATGGGGGTGTTCTGCGTCATCCGGTCACCCTTCCACCTCACGCCGACCCCTTTGCATCATGACATTTGGTTGACTTCTTCTCGCGTAACCTTACAATCACCGGAAGTACCGTCCGCCCCGCAGTTCAGCCCAACAAGGTTTATCCGCCGCTAAATATAGAGGGAAATGGAGAGGGGGCGGCGGACAAACGCGATTCGTTCAACTCGTGCCTGGAGGAGTGTGTTCTTGAAGAAGCTTGCAATGATTTCCGCGCTGCTACTCTCGGGGAGCCTCATGGCTCA
Organism: Sulfuricella sp.; assembly: GCA_023266195.1. Taxonomy (GTDB): domain Bacteria; phylum Pseudomonadota; class Gammaproteobacteria; order Burkholderiales; family Sulfuricellaceae; genus Sulfuricella. Next base: position 147,080 of record JAHFRP010000001.1, on the reverse strand, counting down.
TGCGGTAACGGAGCCATTGCCCACCGTCCGCCACCAAATTGTCGGGAAATGGCAGTGGACTCGCAGTACGAACAATTGCACTGAAATGTATGACTATCGCGCGGATGGCACTTTTTACACCAGGAGTGGCGCCGAAGAAACGAGTAACACCTATTCGATCTCCGAGCGCCCGGATGCCAACGGCTTCTACGAACTGAAGGCCCAACTGGTCAAGTCCAACGAAGCCCAGGATTGTTCGGATGGTGCACCGAACAACGATACCGCACCATTTACGATCTACATCCTTTTTCACAAGACGCAGCCGCTCCATTTGGTTTGCCAAACTCCAACCTTAAACCAATGCTTCGGCCCGCTACGGAGAGTTGAGCCATGAGCCGCCCAACGAATTGCGTTTATCCGGCCTCCCCAAGTTTCCCAAATAGCCCCGCATCCTAATTGGCGGCGGATAAATGCAATTCGTTGGACTTCGGAGAACACCATGGCCCTCACGCCGAAGCAATTTCTCGATCTCGGCCTAAATTTTCCGGGCATCCCCTTTGACTACGAGAGTTGGGCCCTCGATAGCTATCTCAAGGTGTTGGAAGATCGGATTGAACATTGCTCGCGCTCAGTAAGCGGAAGGGATACCACGAGTACGGCGCGCGGCTCTCTGTATGTGCCTGTGCGGACAAGTTCAGCCAGCAGCTTGCAGGCAGGTGTGTTCAGCCTGCCCCAGCAGCCGACGCCCAGGTAACAAAAAAGTCCGGAGACATGGGCAATATTCCTATGTCAAACCTCTGCTTCCCAAGAGCCGGTCGGACTTAAAGGAAATCGGCTGCCTGACCCTCTGCGCTTCGATCCTTCAAGTCCGACAGGCTCCTAGGCGCTCGTCAGCCCCCTACAAAATTGGCCTCCAGCGCCAACTAATTCTGCATTTTTCAAATCCGGACACAAAAAAAACCGGCCTTGCGGCCGGCTGTCAACGGAGGTTATATTTCTTAGGCCGCCTCGGCCTGCCCGATCACTTCGCTGAAAATACGCAACGCCTCCTGCGCCGCGGGCGGCTCGACGCGCTCGTAGGCGAAGCCGCCGGCCTGGATCAGCAAATAATCGCCCAGCGCCACCTCGCCGCCCATCAGCATCAGGCTGACATCGCGCCGCTCGCCGAAGCATTCGACGGTAGCCATTTCGCCGGCGAGGGCGACGACGCGGGAGGGAATCGCCATGCACATGACTATGCGGCCTTTGCCATGCGGCCGGCCGCGACGCCCAGCTGGCGCAGTTCGGCGACCACCAGATCGACCAGTTCCGGCAGCAGGGCTTCCACTTGCGGCGACAGTTCGATGGCGGTTTCCAGCGATGCCGGTTCGACGCCGATCACGGTGATGCCGCCGGGCGCCTCGCCGGTCAGCTCCAGCGTGGCCAGCACGTCCGACAGGCCGATCTGGTGCGGCGACAACTTGGTGCGGAAAAACACCGGCACCTGATCGCCGGTGAGCTTGACGATGCTCGCCGGCGCCTGGCCGCTGCGCACCGCATCGACGATGACGATATGGTCGGCGCCCGCCAGATCTTCCAGCATTTCCATGCCGGTGGTGCCGCCATCGATGATCTCGACTTCAGCGGGGAGGACGAAATCCCGTTGCAGTTTCTCCACCGTCCGCACGCCGATACCTTCGTCGGAGAGGAGGATGTTGCCGACGCCCAGGACGATTATGCGCATTTTAAAAATCCTTGATTGAGGTGAAAGAAGCATTTTAACCACGGGGAACACGGGGCGCACGGGGGAACAGGGCAAACGAACTCAAACCCACCCGCCTCCCCCTTTGAAAAAAAGGGGGAGGGGGATTTAAGCGACGTTGGGAATGCCTGCGCCGTAGAAATCCCCCCTCGCCCCCCTTTTTCAAAGCGGGGAACCATGTAGCGCGGTTTCCCTCGCGCTCCCTGTGGTTAATTGCTTTTCGGATTTAACATCAAAGCGCCTTGACCTGCACCACCGGTTTGCCCTCGGCATCCAGCACATGCACCGCGCAGGCCAGGCACGGGTCGAACGAGTGCACCGTGCGCAGCACTTCGAGCGGGCGTTCCGGGTCGGCGATCGGGGTGTTCATCAGCGACGCCTCATACGGGCCAGGCTCGTCGCCTTCGTTGCGCGGCGCGGCGTTCCAGGTGGTCGGCACGACCGCCTGGTAGTTGGTGATCTTGCCGCCCTTGATCACCACCCAGTGCGACAGCACGCCGCGCGGGGCTTCGTGGAAACCGACGCCGCTGACTTCGCCCTTGGGGAACACCGGCTTGTTGAAGGTCTTGGTGTCGCCCTTGCCGATGTTGTCCACCAGCAGCTGCCACTGGTTCGCCAGCTCGTCCACCTGCACCGCGCAGGATACGGCGCGGGCGGCGTGGCGGCCGATGGTGGAGTGCACCGCGGCAAGCGGTATCTTGGTGTTGGCGAGCGAGCCGGCGGTGTCGAGCACGCCGGTCAGGTATTTCAGCGTCGGCTTGTGGTTCTGCGCCGCCATCGCCAGCACCCGCGACAGCGGGCCGACCTGGGCCGGTTTGCTGTAGAAGGTGGGCGACTTGACCCAGGAATACTTGCCGTTGTCCTGGAAGTCGGTGTAGTCCGGCTCGGTTTCGCCCTTGTAGGGGTGCAGCGCGCCCTTGCCGCCCTTGTACCAGGAGTGCTTGACGCTTTCCTCGACACCGTCGCGGAAGTAGGCGTCGTTGAAGCTCTTGATCGGCTTGACGCTGGCCAGGTCGCCGCCCTTGACGTAGCCGCCGGGCAGGGCGAACTGAGTGCCCTTGGTATCGAGCGGCAGATCGGGCACCGACAGGTAATCGGTGACACCCGCTCCGATCGCGGTCCAGTCGGCGTAGAACGCGCCGATGGCGGCGATGTCCACCAGGTAGACGTTCTTGATGAAGTCGTTGAGCTTGTCGATCCACTCCTTCACCGCCAGCAGGCGCTCGATGGTCAGCACCGACTGCGAATCCAGCGCGATCGGGTTGGAAACCCCGCCCACCGCCATGTTCTGGATGTGCGGCGATTTCGAGCCGAGCACGGCGACGATCTTGTTGGCGTAGCGCTGCACTTCCAGCGCCTGCAGGTAGTGCGTCACCGCCAGCAGGTTGACCTCGGGCGACAGCTTCATCGCCGGATGGCCCCAATAGCCGTTGGTGAAAATGCCGAGCTGGCCGGTGCCGACGAAGCCGGCGAGGCGCTCCTTGACCTTGGTGAATTCCTGCCGGCTGTTGCCGTTCCAGTTCGACAGCCCGCCGGCGAGCGACGCGGTCTTGGCCGGATCGGCCTTGAGCGCGGAAACGACGTCCACCCAGTCGAGCGCCGAGAGGTGGTAGAAGTGCACGATATGGTCGTGGATCGCGTGCGCCGTGATGATCAGGTTGCGGATATATTGCGCGTTGACCGGCACTTCCATCTGCAGGGCGTTTTCCACCGCGCGCACCGAAGCCACCGCATGCACCGTGGTGCACACGCCGCAGATGCGCTGGGTGATCGCCCAGGCGTCGCGCGGATCGTGGCCCAGCAGGATCTGCTCGACGCCGCGCCACATCTGGCCCGAAGCCCAGGCCTTGGAAACCTTGCCGCCGTTCACCTCGCAATCGACGCGCAGGTGGCCTTCAATCCGGGTGATCGGGTCTATCGTAATTCTTTTTCCCATAACTCTCTCCTAAGTAATCTGTTGCGTTGAAACGCGGCGCCATGTGTAGCCAGGTGTAGGTCGGTTCAAGCGAAGCGGAACCGACGATCCCTCTCGCGGCATGTCGGTTCCGCTTCGCTTGAACCGACCTACCTGCTCGCGTCTTTGCAGTTAAATCAAACTCACGCTTCCTTCGGCATAATCGGCAGGTAGCGCACCAGCACGATGTAGCCCAGAATTTCCAGCGCGATCATGCCGATCGAAACCATGATTTCCGAAACCGAGGGAAAGTAGTGCCAGCCCGGTCCGGTTTCGTAGCCGACCAGGAAGGAGTTGATGCGCAGCAGGAACCCCGCCAGCATCAGGCACACCGCCGCCACGAACAGTTTGGCCGGATTCCGGCGCGCTTCGGGGCGGGCCAGGATCACCAGCGGAGCCACGAACAGCGCCATCTCGATCCAGAACATGAGCGCCTCGACGTTCGGCTGGAACATGCTCGGAACCGCGCCGCGCACCACCAGATCGGCGACCCGTACCGCAAGGTAGGCCGCCAGCATCCAGGTCATCACGTTGGACAGCTTGCCGAGCAGGTGCATCTCCAGCGGCCGCTTGAAGCCGGACGAGGACAGGCAGGCTTCGAAGATGACGATGGCGAAGCCGATGGCCAGCGCCGTCATCAGGTACAACAGCGGCAGCAGCACGGTCTGCCAGAGCGGGTGGATCTGGTAGCCGAACACCACCAGCAGCGAGCCGAGCGAGGACTGGTGCATGGACGGCAGCAGCGTGCCGAGCGCGATGATGAAGAACAACACCCTGGAGAGCTTCTTCTTCGCGTCCTTCAGACCGAACTTTTCGAGGAAGGCGGGCGAGAATTCGATCCACATCACGATAATGTAAGCCGTGATGCACACCGCCACCTCGAACATCACCGAATTGACCTGGGCGTAGCCCGGCCAGAAGATGTGCCAGAAGTTCCAGTAGCGGCCCAGATCGAAGATCACCCCGGCGCCCGCCAGGGTATAGCCGAACAGGCTGGCCAGGAGCGCCGGGCGCACCATCGGGTGATATTCGCCCTTGTTGAAGATGTAGACCAGGAGCGCCACCGAATAGCCGCCGCAGGCGAAAGCGGAGCCGATCACCACGTCGTACACCACCCAGATACCCCAGGTGTAGCCGTCGTTGATGTTGGTGACCGCGCCCAGGCCAAACAGGAAGCGCACCGCCAGGATGCCGAGGGCGATCACCACCAGCGCCGCCAGAATCAGCGTGGCCGGCGTCACCAACTGGCCGCCGAGCGGCGCGGGAGCGGGATGGTTATGCGTTGTGGACATCGGAACCTCCTTTTGCAATTTTTTTCACCGCAGAGAACGCGGTGGACGCGGAGGAGAAACGGGTTAAACGCATGGGGTTCCTCTGCGCCCTCTGCGTCCTCCGCAGTTCGTTATTTGTCATCATTTTCGTCATCCTTCACGTTGCGCTTGGCGACATAGGTCAGCACGCCGAGGAAAGCCAGCGGCGCGAGCAGGCCGCCGTACAGCGTGTGCTGCATGGTCTCGGAAACGCTGGCGTAGGACCGCTCCGGCAGCTTGGGCATGCCCAGCTGGTCGAACGGCACGGCGGACAGCTTGATCACCTGGGTGCCGCCGACCTCTTTCTCGCCGTAGACCTCGGGGATGTAGTGCGCAACCTTGGCGGTATGCGGCGACTGGTCGTGGGTATTGAGATTGCCGCGCGGGAACTGGGACTCCTCGCCCGGTTTCAGCGCCAGGCGTCGTTTCGCTTCGGCTTGCAGGTCTGTCACCTTGCCAAACAACGTCGCCCCGGTCGGACAAACTTCCGCGCAGGCCGAGTACTTGCCGTCCGCAATGCGGTGGCGGCACAGCTGGCACTTGGAAATCTGCGGCAGGGCGCGGTCGTACTGGAAGCGCGGCACGCCGAACGGGCACGCCGCCACGCAGTAGCGGCAGCCAATGCAGATGCTCTTGTCGTAGCCGACGATGCCGGTGACCGGATCCTTGGTCATCGCCGACACCGGGCAGGCGGAAACGCACGACGGATCGGCGCAGTGCAGGCAGGACACCTTCATGAAGGCGAAGCCGTCCTTCTCGACGTCCTTGGTCTCGCCCGTGCCGTCCTTGTACATCTTGATGACGTTGAGCGTCTTGCCGGAAATGTCGAGCGGGGTATCCCACAACTGCTCCGTCGTGGAGAACTCCGGCGGCATGTCGTTGGCTTCCTTGCACGCCGCCACGCAGGCCTTGCAGCCGATGCACAGCGTGCTGTCGTAGAGGAGCCCCACCGCGTCGGGCGGCATGGTCTTGTTGGGACGAGCCTCGACCGGGGCACCCGCCGCCAGCAAGGTGCCTCCGGCCAGCGCCCCTTTCAGGAAATTGCGCCGGTTGATGCTCATGATTCGGCCCTTTCCTCATGCTTGCCGGCGCCCTCGTCGGTCTTGACCCCCTTGCCGAGGTTCTGCGCCATCTTCGCGCCGGCGCCCGCCGCCACGCCGGCAATCGCCGCGGTCAGGGCCGCCGCGCCGATGGAAGCGCCCTTGCCCTGCTCCTCGACGACGCGCGGGAAGCCGACCGGCGGCACCACCGTCTTCAGGACCGCCAGTTCGTGGATCGGCTTGGCGAAGCCGACGCCCTTCTCGGTGCAGCCGATGCAGGGATGGCCGGTGCCGACCGGCCAGCTCGCGTTGCCGACGTCGCCGAACAGGATCGACGGGCAGTTGGCGTAGGTTTCCGGCCCCTTGCAGCCCAGCTTGTACAGGCAGTAACCCTTGCGGTGGCCCTCGTCGCCGAACTCCATGGCGAAGCGGCCGGCGTCGAAGTGGGCGCGCCGCTCGCAGTTTTCGTGGATCAGGCGGGAGTAGGCGAACTTGGGACGGCCGATGTGATCCACCTCGGGCAGCTTGCCGAAGGTCAGGAAGTGGACCACGGTGGAGAGGAAGTTGTACGGATTGGGCGGGCAGCCCGGAATGTTGGGAATCACCTTGCCCAGCACCTCGCCCGCGCTCTTCGCCCCGGTCGGATTGGGCGGCGTCGAAGGCATGCCGCCCCACGACGCGCAGCTGCCGATCGCCACCACGGCAGCGGCATCGGCGGCGCATTCCTTGAGCATCTCGATGGCGGTCTGGCCGCCGACCTTGCAGTAGATACCGTTGTCCTTGGTCGGGATGGCGCCTTCCACCACCAGCAGGTACTTGCCCTTGTTGGCCTTCATCGCCGACCGCCGCGCCGCCTCGGCCTGGTGGCCGGCAGCCGCGAACAGGGTTTCGTGGTAATCCAGCGAAATCACGTCGAGGATCAATTTTTCCAGCGTGGGATGCTCGGCGCGCAACAGCGACTCGGTACATCCGGTGCACTCCTGGAAGTGCAACCAGATCACCGAAGGCCGCTTCTTGGTCGCCACCGCGGCAACCATCGCCGCATCCGCGCCCTTCGCCAGACCCATGGTCGCCGCCATTGCCGTACACAGCTGCATGAAGCTGCGCCGGGAAATACCCAGCCGCTTTTCCAGTGCTACCAAGCTTTCATCGTTTTCAAGAATATTCTCATCCATTGCCTCAGCCCCCCTTGTTATCGTTTGCAACACGATCAATCCATTAACAAAAACCGTGCCATAAAGATAATCCTTATACGAAACAATTTGTTGCCGAATAACAAAAAAGAAATACAACGGCAGAAAGCAAACCGGAATGACAGTTTGGCGGGGAAAATGGAAAGCAGACTTGCAGTGCGGGCAACCGATAGCTTTGATTCGGGAGATGCCGGTTAATTCTGGCCCGGATTCATACTCATTCCGGCCTTCGCCGGGACGACAAATATATCGGCGTTTCCTTAAAATGCCGTCATTCCAGGCTTGGCCCGCGATCCAGTGGGTCTTATCGATACGGGATTCCCGCCTGCACAGGAATGAAGGAACGTCGATATTTAGTGGCCACCCCCATAGGGTGTGTCAGTCTTCTGCCGCGAGGGGCAAGCGCAAGGTAAATACCGCACCGCCGTCGGGATGATTGGCGACGGAGAGCCGGCCGCCATGGCGATCGACGATGCCGTAGCTGATGGAGAGGCCCAGGCCGGTGCCCTTGCCCACCGGCTTGGTGGTAAAAAACGGGTCGAACACCCGGTTGAGATGCTGCGGCTCGATGCCGGGGCCGTTGTCGTGGAACACGATCTCGACATGGCCATCCGCGGTGCGGCCGCCGATATCGAGCATCGGCGCTTCCCGGCCGCGCGTGGCGTCGAGTGCGTTCTGCACCAGGTTGACCACGACCTGCTGGATCTGGCCGAGATTGCCCAGGATCGCAATTTCCGGCGGCAGGTCGTAGCGCACTTCGCATTGCGTGGAAGACGAACTGGTCACCCAGTACACCGCCTTGGCGACCACGTCGGCAAGGTTGAAGCGGCTCGATTCGTCCTGGTCCTTGGCGGAAAAGCGTTTCAGCCCCTCGACGATATCGCGGGTGCGTTCGGCGCCCTCCACCGTACCTTCGATCAGCGAATCGAGATCGGCCAGGATGCGGTCGATACGCAGCTCGTCCCGCATTTCCTCGCAGTGGGGCGCAGGGGCGCCGCCATGGATCGCGTCCAGGTAGGTTTTCAGGCGCTGGCTGTAGCGCTGCAAGGCGTGTATGTTGCCGAGCACGAAGCTGATCGGGTTGTTGAGCTCGTGCGCCACGCCCGCCACCAGACGGCCGAGCGACACCATTTTTTCGGAATGCACCAGCTGCTGCTGCGCGCGCTTGAGCGCCTCGTGGGTTTCGTGCAGTTCCTGGTAGGCCCGGCGCAACTCGCCGACCGGACGCCCCACCATCACGAAACCGGCTTCGCGCCCACGCAGGTCGTAGCGCAGTGCGCAATTCATCGCCACGGGGATGCTTTCGCCCAGGGCACCGCGGAATTGCGTTTCGCAATCGCGCACCTGCAAATTGCGCGAGGTCAGCGCGATCCGCGCCTTGTCGCGGGAACCATCGTCGACGAACAGGTCCAGCACCGGCCTGCCGCGCAGTTCATTCTCGTCGCGCCCGACGAGGTTGACCAGCGCGCGGTTGACCTCGACCACGCTGCCGCCCAAATCGCACACGATCAGCACGTCGGACATCGAGGTCAGCACGCTATAGACGAACTGCTGGGTTTCCTCCAGTTCGGCGTTTTTCTCTTCCAGCGCCACCTGATATTGAAGCAGATTGGAATAAACCTCGTCCATCTTGCGGATGACGTCGATCCAGGCCGATTCGCCGACGCCGTCGATCGGGCAGAACTGCGCCGCCGCCAGCGATTCGTGCCGTTCATGCAGGTGGTCGTCGGATTCAGGCGGCGAATTAAGCGCGGACATGGAATCTCTCAGGTGTTGGGATGACTGTGCAGATGGGAGTGCGCACCGTGTGCATGCCGTTCCACATCCAGGTTGACGGGAATCAGGTTGAGCTGGCCGTGGCGCACGCCGCGCTCGGCGATGACCTTGTCGGAAAACACCCGCACCTCGGCGGTCGGCCCACGCAGGATCACGGTTTCCAGGCAATCGTCGTGGTTGAGGTGGACATGCATGGTGGACAGGTTGAGGTGGTGATGGGCGTGCTGCAGGCCGGTCAGCCGTGCGGCCAGGTCGCGTTCGTGATGGTTGTAGACATAGCTCAGGCTGGCGATGCAATCGGGCGCCTCGGCACTGCGGATGCGTTGCGCATCGAGCTGCTGCCGCAGCATGTCGCGCACCGCCTCGGAACGGTTCAGGTAGCCCCGATTCTTGATCAACTCATCGAACTGCCGCGCCAGCGATTCATCCAGCGAAATGGTAAAGCGTTCCATAGCCTCTCTACCCTAATAAATGCCACACCACGCAATATAAATGCCATGCCGCGCAAAAAAACCGGCCAGGTGCGCGGCGCGTACCATTCGGGCAGGATGCGCGCACGGCGCACCCCTGCGAAAACATCCTTTCACAATGCAAGCCCGGCTGCCATAGGACGCCGGCCGATGCAAACCGGCTTACCACCCGATTATCCCGCGAAACGCGGAGAATTCCACGCAATACAAGACCCTGTAACTATGGCACGAAACTTGTATGACGATTATCATAATTATCATACCCGCAAGGAACGCCTTATGGAAAATCTGCCCAACGACTGGCTCGCGCTCTTGGCCCTGGTATTCGTGCTGGGGCTGAAACACGGCTTCGATCCCGACCACCTCGCCACCATCGACGGCCTGACCCGCTTCAACGCCGCCGCCAACAAGCCGCTACTTTCGCGCTGGTCGGGCCTGCTGTTCTCGCTCGGCCACGGCACCGTGGTGATGGCGGTGGCTGCGCTGGTCGGCGTTGCCGCCAAGCGCTGGGCGATTCCCGCCTGGATCGAGGATCTCGGCGCGTGGATTTCGATTTTGTTCCTGCTCGCGCTCGGCACGGTCAACCTCGCCGCCGTCCTCCGCGCCCGTCCCGGCGAGGTGGTGCGCATGGCCGGGCTGAAGGGCCGCTGGCTGGGCAAGCTCTGCCAAGCCAGCCATCCCGTGCCGATCGCCTGCATCGGCGCGCTGTTCGCCCTGTCGTTCGACACCCTGAGCCAGACCGCCGTTTTTTCCCTGACCGCGTCGAGCATGGCAGGCTGGCTGTTCTCGGTGGTGCTCGGCATGGCCTTCATGCTCGGCATGATCGCCACCGACGGCATCAACGGGCTGTGGATATCCCATTTACTCAACCGCGCCGACCAGCGCGCACTGATTGCCTCGCGCGTGATGGGCCTGGCGGTGGGCAGCCTGAGCCTGCTGGTGGGAATGTTCGGCATCGCCAAGATTTTCTTCCCCGAAGTCGGCGCCCACACCGAAGGACGCGAACTGCTGATGGGGCTAACCGTGGTCGGCACCGTGGCCGCGAGCTTCTACCTCGCGCTGCGCCTGTCGCCCAGGCAGTCGGCCGCGCTTACGCCGATTTCCGCCGATCGTTGAACTGAAACGACGTCCGCGCACATTGCACATCCGCCTCACGACCCATTTTTTGGCGACGCCGCGCCAAGCCGATATGCTATCCTGAACCCTGCCTTGGTGCGCCGAAGCCGCCAGGGCCAGCAACGGGGGAGCCATGCCAAAACGTATCAAGCGCTCGAAAAAAGCCGGCCTGCCGCCCGGCACGCCGATCCACATCGGGGAAAAACGCACTGAAAAAACCCGCATCCAGCTGATCAGCTACGACGAATCCGGTTTCTTCGAGCAGGAAGCCGAAGCCGCCGAGGAATACTGCGCCGCCAGGACGGCTACCGGCATCACCTGGGTCAACGTCGACGGCATCCACCAGATCGATCTGCTGCAACGGCTAGGCGGCTGCTTCGGGCTGCACCCACTGGTGCTGGAAGACATTGTAAACACCGACCAGCGGCCGAAGATGGAGGATTTCGGCGACTACGTCTACATCGTGCTGAAAATGCTGACCACCAACGGCGGCGGCGAGATCGTCGCCGAGCAGATCAGCCTGATCCTGGGACAGAATTTCCTGCTTTCCTTCCGCGAGCGGGAAAGCGACATCTTCAACCCGATCGTCGAGCGCATCCGCAACGCCAAGGGGCTGATCCGGAAAGAAGGCGCCGACTACCTCGCCCACGCCGTGCTCGATGCGGTGGTGGACCGCTATTTTGGGGTGCTGGAAAAGCGGGAAGAGGAAATCGACCTGCTCGAAGACGAGGTGATCGCCGACCCCACGCCCAGGACCCTGCAGAACATCCACACCCTGCGCCGCGACCTGATCTTCCTGCGCAAGGCGATCTTTCCGTTCCGCAGCGTGATCGGCGCGCTGGAGCGCGGCGAATCGCCATTCTTCAAGCAGACGTCGCGCATTTACCTGCGCGACATCTACGACCACACCGTGCACATCATCGACACGCTGGAAACCTTCCGCGACCTCGCCACCGGCTTGCTCGACATTTACCTGTCCAGCGTCAGCAACCGGATGAACCTGGCGATGCGCACGCTCACCGTGATTGCCACCATTTTCATGCCGCTGACCTTCATCGCCGGCCTCTACGGCATGAATTTCAAGAACATGCCCGAGCTGCAATGGCGCTGGGGCTACCCGGCGGTGCTGCTGTTGATGGCAATGGTCGCCATCTCGATGCAGGTGTATTTCCGCAGGAAAAAGTGGTTCTGAAAATCAAGTTGTAGGCGCGGATCGCAAGCGCAAGACCCTCCCGTTGGGAGACATTGCACCGCAACGCAAATAGTCTATGTTTATATTTGTGTATTTTTATGGGATTAACGCCATGAAATATTTCATTTATAAAATAGCGCTCGTTCTGGCCATCAGCCTGCTGATCATCACGGCCCAGACCTACGGCAACATCTACGCCAACCGCCTCGCCGCCCGGACACTGTCCGAAACCTTCACCAGCTATTGCATTCCGGATGACGGTGGCAAGGCGCTGGTAAAAAACGACGCCGGCAAAATCACCTGTGAAAAGCATCAGATATTGAGCTACGGCCAGGCGCCGCGCACAGGCTCCTAGAGCAACCTGGATTCCGGTGCGGAATAACAGTGCTGGACTTGTTCGGTATTTCCCTAAAACTCGAATTCCATCCCCTGGCGCAGGCGCCGCACGTCGAAACCGGCGCATGCCGCCCCGATTTCAGCCATAATGCGATCTTCCCAGCCCGGCTCCAGGTGCGTGACGTAAACCTCGACCGGCCGGCGCAGCCGGCTTAGCCCCGCCGCCAGCAAATCCGCTGTCATGTGGCCGGCCACCGCAGCCAGGGCGGCGTCGGCATTCAGGAACGCGGTTTCGATCAGCAGGTATTTCAGGTTTTCGATGCGGCTCAGCGCGTCCCAGAATTCTTCGCACAGCGTGGTATCGCCGCTCAGCGCCAGGCTCGCCTGGCCGCTGTCGATCCAGTAGCCCACCGCGGGAACCGCGTGCCTGGCCGGCAGCGGCGTGATCTTGCGGCCGCCCAGGCTCAGCGTTGCACCCACTTCGACCGCCTCGTAACGCAGGAAGGGCCGCTCCAGACTGGGCAAGGCTGCGTAATCGGGCCACAGCCGCCAGTTGAACATGCATTCGCGCAGCGCGGCGACGGTTTCGGCCAGGGCGTGCACGATCACCGGCCTGTCGCGGAACCTGCCGGCGGCATCCGCCACCAGCGGCAACAGCCCGGCATGGTCGAGGTGGGCGTGGGTCAGGAAAACGTGGTTGATGCCGATCAGCCCTTCCAGGGACAACTCGCCCGCGCCGGTGCCGACATCCAGCAGGATGTCGGCATCGAGCAGGCAGCAAGAGGTTCTCCGGCTATCGCCGATTCCGGCGCTACAGCCCAGCACTTTGATCTTCATGATTTTTTATAGCACGTAACGATCATGTTAATATCGCCCAATTCATCCGACACCGCACCGGTCCATGAACCACGCCACCCTCAACCCCCTCGCCGAGTTTTTTTCCGACCTGGAACAAACCAGGATAATGTGGCAATTGGCCATGCTGGCGGCTTGCCTCATGCTGGCCTGGGTTTTCAACCGGCTGCTGAAAAAACGCTTTCCCGAGCCGGAAGGTGCCTGGAAGATCGGTCTGGGCGGCGTGTCGCGGGTCATTTTCCCGCTGACGGCCCTGCTCCTGGTGGTGATCGGCAAAACCCTGCTCAAGGGCTGGATCTCGGTCAAGCTGCTGGATATCGCCGTTTCCCTGCTGCTCGCGCTGGCGCTGGTCCGCCTTGCCGTCTACATCCTGCGCCAAGCCTTCTCCCCCAGCGGCTGGCTCCAGGCTTCAGAGCGCTTCATTGCCACAACCATCTGGATCGGCCTCGCCCTGCATCTCACCGGCTTTCTGCCCGACGTCCTCGACGCACTGGACGAAATCGGCTTCCACGTCGGCAAGCAGCATATTTCCGTGCTGATGATCCTGAGCGGTATCCTGTCGGTCGCCGTCACCCTGCTGGTAGCGATGTGGCTGGGACGGACGCTGGAAAACCGGGTGATGCGCGCCGAGCAAATGGACATGAACCTGCGCGTGGTGCTGTCCAAGCTGATCCGCGCGGTGCTGATCGTGCTCGGCGTGCTGGTTGCCCTGCCCGTTGCGGGCATCGACATCACCGTGCTGTCGGTGTTCGGCGGCGCGCTGGGAGTGGGGATCGGCTTCGGCCTGCAAAAAATCGCCAGCAACTACGTCAGCGGCTTCATCATCCTGCTCGACCGCTCCATCCACCCCGGCGACGTCCTCACCGTGGACAACCGGTTCGGCACGGTTTCGCGCCTCACGGCGCGCTACCTGGTGCTGCGCGGCAACGACGGCACCGAGGCGATCATCCCCAACGAAACCCTGATCACCTCCACCGTCATCAACCATTCCTACTCCGACCGCCAGATGCGCATCGCCATCCCGATCCAGATCGGCTACCAGAGCGATCTGGAGCAGGCGATGAACATCATGCGCCAGGCCGCGGAAAGACACTCGCGCGTGCTCAAGGACCCGGCGCCGAAAACCTTCCTGAAATCCTTCGGCGACAACGGCATCGACCTGGAACTGGCGGTCTGGATCATCGACCCGGAAGAAGGGCAGCTCAACCTGCGCTCCGAGCTCAACCTCGAAATCTGGCGCCGATTCCAGGCGGAAAACATCGAGATTCCCTTCCCGCAGCGGGACGTCCGCATCGTCAGCGGCCTACCCGGCGCAGTCCAGACCCGCTGAAATCCTTTGCTTTACCTGATTAGCCACAATATTCAGCGGCGCATGTAGGAGCGGCCTCCTGGCCGCGATTTTTCAACGCCCTTCCACTCCTTGGCTGTGGTTGGGGGCAAATCAGGTTGCTTTATTCCCGACTAATTTAGTATAGAATGGCCGTTGGGATATTTAAGCAAGGAATCAACTCATGTTTTCAGGACTACTCGACCTGCCCTGGTGGGCGCTGGTGCTCGTCACTCTCGGGCTGACGCACGTCACCATCGCCAGCGTCACCATCTACTTGCACCGCCACCAGGCGCACCGGGCGCTGGAACTGCACCCGGCAATGAGCCATTTTTTTCGCTTCTGGCTGTGGCTCACTACCGGCATGGTCACGCGCGAATGGGTGGCCATCCACCGCAAGCACCATGCCAAATGCGAAACCGCCGGCGACCCGCACAGCCCGCAGGTGCTCGGCATCAATCGAGTGCTGTGGGGCGGCATCCTGCTTTACCGCATCGAAAGCGCCAACCGCGAAACCGTCGAACTCTACGGCCGGGGCTCGCCGGAAGACTGGCTGGAGCGGCGCATCTACACGCCGCACAACGCGCTTGGCATCGCCGCCATGGCGCTGCTCGACGTCGCCCTGTTCGGCGCCGTTCCCGGCCTGCTGATGTTCGGCGTGCAAATGGCGTGGATTCCGTTCTGGGCGGCGGGCGTGATCAACGGCATCGGCCACTGGTGGGGCTACCGCAACTTTTCCAGCCCCGACCAGAGCCGCAACATCCTGCCCTGGGGCATCCTGATCGGCGGCGAGGAACTGCACAACAACCACCACGCCTACGCCGGCTCGGCCCGGCTGTCGAACAAGTGGTACGAATTCGACATCGGCTGGGCGTACATCCGCCTGCTGGCGCTGGTCGGGCTGGCGCAGATCAGGAACGTGGCGCCGCGAGCTTGAGAACGCAAAAAAAAACGTTAACCGCCGATGAACGCGGATAAACGCCGATATTGTCCACCTTGGCAAAGCGTCTCATGTAGGTTGGGTTAGCGGCTTTATCGCGTAACCCAACAAACCCCAAACTTCAAAACCAAAACTTCAAAACCAACATTTTGAAGGAAGATCGGGTTTGTTGGGTTATGGCGCAAAATGCCGCGCCTAACCCAACCTACATGAAACGACCTACGTTCATCGGCGGCTAATCCGGGC
Organism: Sulfuricella sp.; assembly: GCA_023266195.1. Classification (GTDB taxonomy): domain Bacteria; phylum Pseudomonadota; class Gammaproteobacteria; order Burkholderiales; family Sulfuricellaceae; genus Sulfuricella. The sequence goes on along the minus strand of JAHFRP010000001.1, from coordinate 131,605 downwards.
AATAAAAAACCCGCCGAAGCGGGTTTTTATTCGTGCCACAAAGAAACCGGCGCTTATTTCAGCTTGGTTTCCTTGTAATCCACATGCTTGCGCGCCACCGGATCATATTTCTTGATCAGCATCTTTTCCGGCATGGTGCGCTTGTTCTTGCTGGTGGTGTAAAAGTGGCCGGTACCCGCAGTGGATTCCAGCTTGATTTTTTCGCGTCCGCCCTTGGCCATTTGTCAGCTCCTTAAATGCGTTCGCCGCGAGCGCGCAGCTCAGCCAGCACGGCGTCGATGCCGTTCTTGTCGATGGTACGCAGGGCGGCGTTGGAAAGGCGCATGCTCACCCAGCGGTTTTCGCTCTCAACCCAGAACTTGCGGTTTTGCAGGTTCGGCAGAAAGCGGCGTTTGGTCCTGTTGTTGGCGTGGGAAACATTATTCCCCGACATCGGCTTCTTGCCGGTGATCTTGCATACGCGAGCCATGGTGTTGCTCCAAAAAAATAGATGGTGAATTCGGAAAAACGCGATTTATACCATATTTTGCCGGGGCAACTCAAGACAAAATTGCAAACCGGGAAACCGCAATCACAGCAAACCGCGCTCCGCAAACGACAGCGCGCCGCTGCCGGCAACGATAAAATGATCGAGCACCTTGACGTCCACCAGGCCCAGCGCATTCTTCAGCGCCTGGGTCAGCGTCTGGTCGGCATGGCTGGGTTCGGACACGCCGGAAGGATGGTTATGGGCGAAGATCACGCCCGCCGCGTTGTGGTGCAAGGCGCGCACCACCACTTCGCGCGGGTAGACGCTGGTCTGGGTCAGCGTGCCGCGGAACAGCACCTCGTCCCCGACCACGCGGTTTTGCGCGTCGAGGAACAGCACCATGAACACCTCATGAGGCAGCGCCTGGAGCTTGAGGCGCAGGTAATCGCGCACGGCCTGCGGCGAAGACAGCGCGTCGCCACAGGAAATCTCCTCCTGCAAGGCGCGCCGAGCCATTTCCAGCACCGCCTGCAGCTGGGCATATTTCGCCGTCCCCATGCCGGGCGTCAGGCAGAAGTCCTTTTCGCCGGCGGAAAACAGCGCCGCCAGGCTGCCGAAGCGCCCCACCAGTTCGCGCGCCAGGTCCACCGCGCTCTTGCCGGGCAGGCCGGTACGCAGGAAAATCGCCACAAGCTCGGCATCGGACAGGCTCGCCGCACCCTTTTGCAGGAGCTTCTCGCGCGGCCTTTCGCCTTCCGGCCAGTCGGTAATCGCCATCGCTCAGTTTTTTTTATGTAGAATGAGTGGATTATGAACGATATCGTAAAAAAACGCTTGATCCTCGGCGTCACCGGCGGCGTCGCCGCCTACAAGGCGGCGGAGCTCACCCGGCTGCTGGTGAAAAACGGCGTCGAAGTGCGGGTCGTCATGACCGAAGCCGCCCGTCACTTCGTCGCCCCCGCCACCTTCCAGGCGCTTTCCGGCCAGCCGGTGCTGACCGACCTGTGGGACGGCCCGGCCGCCAACGGCATGGCGCACATCGAGCTGACGCGCCACGCCGACGCGGTGCTGATCGCGCCGGCCAGCGCCGATTTTCTCGCCAAGCTGGTGCACGGCGCGGCCGACGATCTGCTCTCCACCTTGTGCCTGGCGCGCGCCTGCCCGCTCCTGGTCGCCCCGGCGATGAACCGCGAAATGTGGGACAACCCCGCCACCCAGCGCAACGTGGCGCAGCTCAAGCGCGACGGCGTGGTTATCATCGGCCCCGACAGCGGCGCGCAGGCCTGCGGCGAAACCGGCCCGGGCCGGATGGTGGAACCGGCGACGCTGGCGGAAGACGTTGAATCGTACTGGCACCCCAAGCTGCTCGCCGGCAAACGCGTGCTGATCACCGCCGGGCCGACTTTCGAGGCGATCGACGCGGTGCGCGGCATCACCAATCTGAGCTCGGGCAAGATGGGCTACGCCGTCGCCCGCGCCGCCATCGAGGCCGGTGCGGAAGTCACCCTGGTGTCCGGCCCGACCTGCCTGACCCCGCCGACGGCGGCCAAAACGCTGTCCGTCACCAGCGCCCAGCAGATGCTCGAAGCGGTCAACAAAGAGATCGCCGGCACCGACATTTTCATCAGCGTCGCCGCCGTGGCCGATTACTACGTGCTCAACCCGAGCGAGCAGAAAATCAAGAAGGACGCCCACATCCTCACCCTGGAACTGGCGCCGAACCCCGACATCGTCGCCAACGTGATGAATCTGCCCAACCCGCCGTTCTGCGTCGGCTTCGCCGCCGAAAGCGAAAATCTCTACGAATTCGCCGAAATGAAGCGCAAACGCAAGCGCCTGCCGCTCCTCGCCGCCAACCTGGTGCAGGACGCCCTCGGCAGCGAGGACAACGAACTGACCCTGTTCGACGACGACGGCGCCCATCCCCTGCCGCGCGCGCCCAAGATCGTGCTGGCCCGGCAACTGATCGCGCGCACCGCCAAGCTCTACCACAAGGAAAAAGGCTCAAAATGAAAAAAACCCTGAAAACCGTGGACGTCAAAATTCTCGACAGCCGCCTCAAGCAGCATCCGCCCGCCTACGCCACCGACGGTTCGGCCGGGCTCGACCTCCGGGCCTGTGTAGAGCACGTGATGACCATCCACCCCGGCCAGACCGAACTCATCCCCAGCGGCATCGCCATCCACCTGCGCGACCCCGGCATGGCCGCCATGATCCTGCCCCGCTCCGGCCTCGGCCACAAACACGGCATCGTGCTCGGCAACCTGGTCGGCCTGATCGACTCGGACTACCAGGGCCAGCTCTTCGTCTCGATGTGGAACAGGGGTCAGACCCCTTTTATTCTCAACCCGATGGAGCGCATCGCCCAGATGGTGATCGTGCCGGTGATCCACGCCGAATTCAACGTGGTGGAGGATTTCGAGGAAAGCGATCGCGGCGCGGGAGGGTTTGGGAGTACGGGGAGGCATTGATAACAAAATTGGATCTGATACATGGCCATTACTCAAATGCAGCTTATTCAGTCGCTTGGTGAAGCGATGGCATGGTTCGAGCGCGAAATTCAATGGGGTGTTCCGCCAACGGAGCTTAGGCATCTGTGTGGACGAATTGGCGAGCTATACGCTGCTCTCATCACAAATGGCCAGATGGCTGTGGCAGTAAACCAACAAGGCTACGATGTCGTGAGTGCGCAAGGTGAGCGTATCTCGGTGAAGACCACAGCGATGATGGGAAGCAACGGTCATGTTGCGTTCAACCCGAGGTCTCTGAGCCAGGTTGATCGCGTGATCGTGCTACGCGTAAACACAGAAGAAATGCAGGTAGAAACTCTCCTAGACGTACCGTTGGCCGAAGCGCTTACACTCATGACCACGGAGGGTGAAGACAAGCGTGTCTTGTCGTTAAGCCGGCTCGTGAAGAAGTCAAAGCCGAGAAGTGAGATAAAAACGACAAACGAAGTTTCGTTCCAGGGTTATGTCGTTCGCGAATTGGAGAGCGGAACTATTGAGATTGAACGTGATGGCGTGGCGCTCACGCCCGTTCTTCCGACACTCAAGGAGCTAGCGCATCAACTGAGCGTCCCGCTTCTCAACTCCAACGGCAACCCGCTAAACACACGTCAGCTTGGTAGTCAGATCATCAAGAACGTTGCCGAGCTTAAAAGCGCTGGGCAAACATAGTCAGTAGCCCGGATGGAACAACGTGGAATCCGGGATTGCTTCTCGACGCCACGACCGCCCCGCATTCCGCTGCGCTTCATGCGGGCTACACATCGACCGAAAAGATGGCTGACGCATCCCTTCGCTTCCTTTGCGACGTCATGCTGGCGCGGCTGGCCCGCTACCTGCGCGCCGCCGGGCTCGACACCACTCTCGCCGACGCCACCGCGCCGGACGCGCAAATCCTGCGCGCAGCCATCGAACAAGGCCGCTGGCTGCTGACGGCGGATCGCGGCTTCATGCTGCACAAGGCCGCCGATGGGCACGTGATTCAGCTTCCGTTCGGTTCGCTGGATGCCCAGGCGGCGATGCTGAACGCGCGTTTTCGCATCGACTGGATCGGCCGCTCCTTCACCCGCTGCCTGATCGACAACACCCCACTTGAACCCGCCGGTCCGGAGCTCGCCGTGCAAGCGCCGCAGGACGTTCGCGGGCCGGGGGAGGAGTTGTTCACCTGCCCGGCCTGCGGCCGAGTCTACTGGAAGGGGTCGCATTACAAGAGGATGCGGCACAGGCTGGAGGTTTGGCAGGAGGCGTAAGGTGCGTCCCACGCACCTGGTGCGCACGGCGCACCCGCTCTGGAACAAGACGAACGCAATGCAGTCAAACGACTGTATTGGCTCAAGTTCGAGCCGCATTTCCATCATTGTTCCGGAAGGCAAGATCATGGATATCAGAATGCCTGAAATGTTCGGCTGGCACCCGAAGAAGGATGAACGCCCGGAAACGGGAAAAACATCCGAACCCAGTCCTTACACCAAGTGGATTACCCTCACGGCGTTGGTGTTGCTCGTTCTGGCGATGGCAGGGCTGACTGCTTATTATTTCTCCGATTACCTCAACGAAGTTTTCAACACGTTGAAATATTAGCGGTCGTCGAAGAATGACCGCCGGTTGCGGGAGTTCGGCGGACGGATTGGGCTTATCGCAGCGGTTCCGCTAGCCCGGCACCTCAAACACCGCGCCACTGGCGAACACCAGCGCGCAGCGCACCGCCTTGGCCGCGAACACGCCCGCCATCGCCGCCCGGTATTCCCTCATCTGGCCGAGATAAGGCGCGGCGCAGGCCGCCAGGTTGTTTTCGCGAGCCGGCTCGGTCGCTTTGAAGTCCAAAATCCACACTTCATCCTCGAACTCGACCAGCCGGTCGAGGCGGCGGTTTTCGCCGGCGGCGGTGCGGTAGGGCAGCTCCTTCCAGGCGTTCAGGTAACGTTCGGGGTCGAAAAAGCGGCGCAGGTGGGGGGCCTGAATGAGGAACGAGGCATCCCGCCAGAGCGCGTCGAATTCCGCGTCGTCCGCTTCCAGCCGGCCTTTCAGCCACGTCCGGTCGAGCATCGGCAGGGGCGGGGCGATCCATTCCAGCAGCGCGTGGAGGCGGATGCCGTGGCGTTGGACGGGGGTCTGGCGGGTGTCGATGCGTTGGCCGGTGGGGATGGCCCGGTCGCGGGATGTGGCCGGCACCTGTAGGGCCGAATTCATTCGGCCTGTGCGAATAAATTCGCACCTACCAGGTTCATCGGGTACCAACGGCATCGCGCCAATCGCTGCCGCTTCGCCCAGCGCGTCCGTAATTTTTCCATGCCAGCTTGCGTCCACCTTACGCGCGCTGGCGCAGCCGCTCACGATCAGGGCCTGGCGCGCGCGGGTCATCGCGACGTAGAGCAGGTTCAAGTCTTCGCGCCGCTCCAGTTGGGCTTCGGCGTCGAACACCGGCTGCCACTGCCGGGCGCATTCGCGCTTGCCGGCGTAGAGAAAGAAATTCCGCGGCTTGGGGCTTTCCGGCGGCCAGTCGATCACGGCGCGGTAGCCGCGTTCGTTGCGAGGCGCGGCGTGGGCGTCGAGCAGCCAGACGATCGGCGCTTCCAGCCCCTTGGCGCCGTGGATGGTGAGGATGCGCACCGCGTTGCCGGCATCGCCGACCAGCCCTTCGTCCGGCGCTTCTTCGGCGCGGGCGCGGCGCAGCTCGTGCAATTCGTTGATGAACTTGGGCAGACTGGGGTAGCGCCCGCTGTCGACGTTCAGCGCCAGTTCCATGAAGGCGTGCAGATTGGCCTGCACCGCGCCCCGCATCGCCTCCGGCACGGCGGCATCGTAGCGCTCGAGCAGTTCGCCTTCAAAGTAGATGCGGTCGAGCAGGTCGTGCACCGGCAGGGTGTCGGCCAGCGCGAGCCAGCCTTGCAGCAGGTCGAGGGCGCGAACCAGCGCCGGACTGGCGCCTTCGCGCCCGGCCACGGCATGCAGACGCCCCCACCATGAACCCTCTGTCTCGTGCGCCAACGCCATCAGGTCGTCATCGGCGCAACGGAACAGCGGCGAGCGCAGCGCCTGGGCGAGGCACAAGTCGGCGAACGGGGTGATCAGGAAAGTCAGCAAGGCGATCAGGTCGCCGCATTCCAGAGTATCGAGCAGCCCGCCCTGGCGCGAGCTGACGTAGGGAATGCGGGCGGTGCGCAGGGCGCGTTCGTAGGTTGCCAGGTTGGTGCGGCTTCGTTTCAGCAGCAGGATGTCGCGGAACTCCGCCGGGCGTTCGGTGCCATCTGTGCCGCTCACCGCCCAGATGCCGACGATGGCCCGGATTTTTTCCGCCAGTTGCGCCGCCTCGCGCTCGACGCGCCGGTCTTGCGCCTCCCTCGCCGGCTCGGCCAGGGGATTGCGCAAGTCCAGCGATGGAGGCTGCATATCTTCTTCGTCCTCGGCCAGCGGCAACGCCGCGACGTGGCCGGAAAGCGCGCCATGAAAGGCGCCATGCGCCTCGAACCCGGTGAATTCCGGCTCCTCGCCGAACAAACAGTTTACCGCCTCCAGCACCGGCGGCGCGCTGCGGCGCGAGACGTTCTGGTGCAGCCGGGCGGCGCCGTAGCCCTGCTCCAAAAAATCCGCGGCGATATCGAACAGGCGCGCATCGGCGCGGCGGAAGCGGTAGATCGCCTGCTTCGGGTCGCCCACCAGGAACACCGTCGGCGCGCTGCCGGCGCCGGTCGAGGCATCGAGCCAGGAGCGCATGATCTGCCATTGCAGCGGATTGGTGTCCTGGAATTCGTCAAGCAGGATGTGGCGGTAGCGCGCATCGAGCTTGTACTGCATGTATTCGGCGTGGTCGGAACGATTGAGCAGCTGGTGGACGCGCCATTCCACGTCGGTGAAATCGACCGCCCGCCGCTCATCCTTGAGGCGCTGGTAGGCATCCAGCAAGCCAGCGCCGCAGCGCAGGGCGGCGCGGTTGAAGCGCCAGGCGGCCTGCGCGGTGAGTTGGTCTTTGGCTTCCTGCAGGCGGGCGCAAAATGTCAGATGCAAATCCAGAAAACGGTCTGTATCCGCGCCCAATCTGCCCGCCAGAGCCTTGGTGTATTCGCGCTTGCGCGGCTCGCCTTCTCTGGTCAGGAACACCAGGCAGAACGCCTCGAAGTCGCATCCCGCCCAAGCCTCGCGCAGCTTGGCGGCGTGCTTGAGATCGGTGGCCGTGCCGCGCTCCAGCCCGCGGGCGAATTCCTCCGCCTCCGTCGCCAGCATGCTATCGGCAAACAACTCGGCAACCACGTCCCGCTCCGGCTCGACCTCCAAGTCGCGGCGCAGCGCTTCGGCCGCGTATGCCGCCGGGTCGGCCTGGCCCTCGGTGTAAGCCCACCATTCGGCGCGTTTGGCGACGAAATCGAGGAGTAAGCTGCGGGTGTTGTGCAGGCCGTACTCGGTAAAGAGGAAATCCAGTGCCAGCGCGGCTTCGTCGCCGGGGGCGGCGCGCAAATCCTCGGCGAACAGCTCCCACGCTTCTTCCAGCAGCGCGGAAGTCTGATCGAGCAGGCCATGATCCCCGCCGGCGCCGCTGTCCAGCGGAGCGCGCTGGAGCAACTGCAAAAACCAGCCGTGGAAAGTGTTGACGGTGATGCCGGGCTGGGCGGTCAGGAACGTTTCGAAAAGGCCGCGGGCGCGCGGCAGCAGCGCCTCGATCTCGCCTTCCGGCACCGCCCGCTCGCGCAGGAACTGCCGCACCTCCCCGTCGTCCGCCAGCGCCAGCAGGCGCAGCCAGTCGCGCAGGCGCGCCTGCATTTCCTGCGCCGCCTTGCGCGTGAAGGTGATCGCCAGGATTTCGGAGGGCGCCGCCCCGGCCAGCAGCAGGCGCACGATGCGCGACACCAGCAGCCAGGTCTTGCCGCTGCCGGCGCAGGCTTCGACCACCGCAGAGCGGGCCGGGTCGAGCGCGGCGCGATTGATTTCAGTGCCGGTCATCGACATGCGCATCATCCTGGAAAAAGCATTTAGCCACAGAGAACACAGAGAACACAGAGAAGAAAGGGTTTGCCGGGTTAACTTGCCGGAGGCAAAAATGGCCAAAACCCCGCTTCATCTCTGTGTTCTCTGTGATCTCTGTGGCTTGAAATGAGGTTTTACTGATCATCCGTATCCCGGTAATCCTTGCGGCACAATCCGCCCATTTCGCACCAGGTGCAAGCCTGAGGGCCGCCATGGGCGGGCAACGCAGCGCCGTTGTGGAGATCGTTGAAGAGATCGCCCAAGCGTTGCATGACCGCCTCGCCCAATGCATAAATATCTTCCTGCGGCACTTCCTTGACGCCGTCGTCGTCCACCGGCACGAAGGCCGCCTCGACCACGGGCTCTTCCAGCAGCAGGACGTAGACCGGCAGCTGCACGTCCTCGCCCGGCGCCTCCAGCTTCTTTTGCAGGCCGCTGCGGCTCTGCGTCTTGTAGTCCAGCACGGCATAGGCGCCGACCCCGTCGTCCGAGCGGGCATCGACGCGGTCGATGCGGCCCTTCAGGGTCAGGCTGCGGCCCGCGTCCAGCGCCAGTTCGCGCGTGCGCATCAGCTCGCCGTCGTGCCAGCGCCAGCCCGCCTGCTCGCGCGCCGCCTGCCAGTCGAGATAGGCCGGGATGCGCGCCTCCCAGCGCAGCGCCCAGGCGCGGGCGAGGTAATCGGCCTCCAGCGCGCGGGCGAATTCTTCCCGGCTGATGTCGTAGAGCGCCTGTTCCAGCTCGGCCCGCTCGACGCCGGCGACGACCGGATAGCGCCGGTGGAAACCGTGCAAAATGGCGTGGATATGCTCGCCGTAATCCTTTTTTTCCAGCCCCTGCCGCACTTCGTCCAGCTCGTTCAGGCGCAGGGCGTGGCGGGCATAGAACTGGTAGGGGCAGGCCATCAGGCTGTTGTAGCCGCTGGCGGAAAGGGAAGAAGGAACCAGTTCGGGCGGCAACGCGGGGCGAGACGATGCAATCATGCGCGCCGTTGTAGGTACGGCTTCAGCCGTACATGTCAGGCGCTCCAGTTTCTTGCCATAGGCCAGCTGGTGAAACACTTCCAGCCGCTCGATCCAGGGGCTGGCCAGGTTGGGCTCCCCGTTCTTCCGCCCCTGCCAGGTGACGAGCAGCGTGCCGCAGCTTGCCAGGAGCGCGGCGAAATCCTGCTCCATCCGGCGCGCTTCCTGTTCGGCGGTCGGCAGGCCGAGCTGCGCCCGCACCGACTGGTTGAAAAAAACGCTTTCCCGGCCCCGCCCCGGAAAATGCGCGGCGTCGCCACCGGCCACGATCACGCCGTCGAAACGGCGCAGGCGGGTGGCGCCGAGGTGGGTGAACACTACCGGGCTGACGATGCCGGTATCGCGGAAGGTGGCGGCTTCGAGCTGGGCATCGAGCCAGCGGCGCCACTCGCTTAAGGTAAACGCGCCCTGGTCCCGGCCCAATTCGCGCTGCAAGCGGGCCAACAGGCGCAGCAACTGCTCTCCGGCCAGATCCCGTTGCAGGCCCTGGTGGAGACCCAGCACGTCCAGGCTGTCCAGCAGGCTGGACAGCCATGCCGACAACGGCCGCCGGCGCCCGCCGAACGCGGCCTGCGCCCGCTCCAGCCGGGCAAGCAGGTCGAGCACGCCGGGTGCATCCTCGCGCTGCGCCAGATGGCGGTAGTGATGCAAGCCGGACACCACGCTGTGGCGCCGCACCAGCTGTTCCAGGCCGTAAACGGCGCGCTTGCGCGCAGCGGCATCCCAGTCGGCGAAGATCAGCGGCGATTTCAGCAGATCGAGCAAATCCAGGTGATGAAACCGGCTCGCCATGGCATCCAGCCAGCGCATCACCACCGCGCTCGCCGACACGGTGGAGAACGTCCAGCCGGTTTCGTCCGCCACCAGAATCTGGCTGCGCTCCAGCAGGGCGCGGGCGCGGCGCGCCACCAGGCGGTCCTGGGCGATCACGGCGATGGAAGCCTTGCCCGCATGGAGCCAGGCGCGGATGTTTTCGGCCACGGCCTGCGCTTCCTGCTCCAAACTGTGCGCCTCGAACAGGGTCAGGCGGACGGACAAGGGGCTTGCCGGATAATCGCGGGAAAAGTTTTTGGCGCGTTCGCGCAGGGCGGGAGCCTCATTCTCCGGTGAAGCGGGCGGCCATGCGGCTTGCAGCAAAGCGCTCACCGCGCCGGCTGGCGCCTCGCCGTCGCAGCCGAGCAGCCGCACCGGCTGTTTTTCCCCGTAACGGCTGAAGAAATTCCGCTCCATCGGCGTCAGGCCGGACAGCCCGACCGCGTACAGGGGAGCGGCGGCCTCTTCCGCCAGCCGCGCCAGCCGCAGGTGGTAGGCGGTGACGCCATCCACCCGGCCGTCGCCGTCACGGCTCATGGCATACCACAACTCGTGCACCAGGCGCGCCTCGAATTGCAGCGGGGCGCCGGCCCGCGCGCGGTAAGCCTGTTCCAGCAGCGCGGCGAATTCTTCCTGGCTGGCAGGCAGGCGAGTGCCCTGACGGGCCATGTCGTCGAACAGGCCGAGCAGTTCGCGGCTGATGTGCCACAAATCGCCGTCGGCGAACCATTTTCTGGCGCGCAACGCCTGGTAGAGCAGCGCCGCGCGACAGCTGTCGGGGAGGATTTCCGGCTCGATGGCCAGCGTTTCCGACCAGGCCGCCAGCGTGGTCATTTGCGGCAGCAGCAGGGTGGCGGTTCCCGCCGCTTCGCACAGCGCCGCGCCCATCGCCTCGGCGGCGTGGAAGTTGGGCAGCAGCACGGTCAGCCCGGCCAGGTTGGGCAGCCGCCCCCGCTCCAGCGCGACGATGTCCCGCGCGGCGACGCGCGGCAAATCGGCTGCGGGGAAAGGGGCGGGCTGGTTATTCCACATATTCAGGAATCGTAACGATCAAGGAAAGTGAACGTTCGGATTCTATCCCGAAAAAGCGCGACGATAATAGCAAGCCTCCCTTGCCGGAATTTTAGGTTTAGGATAAAGTTTAAAAATAAATTTCGCCTCAAGCTCACAAACTGGCATCACGTCCGTTGCAGCGCATCAACAAATACAATATTAACCGGTCGCAGCGTTTCGCAGTATTTCCGTCATTCTCTTTGAATTGGAGCAAGAATCCCATGAGCGAGCATATTCATTACGTCACCGACGACTCTTTCGAGCAGGAAGTCCTGCAATCCCCCTTGCCCGTGCTGGTCGACTACTGGGCGGACTGGTGCGGCCCGTGCAAGATGATTGCTCCGGTTCTCGACGAAGTGTCGCAGGAATATGCGGGGCGCCTCAAAGTAACCAAGCTCAACATCGACGAAAACCAGGCCACGCCGCCAAAATACGGCATCCGCGGCATCCCGACCCTGATGATTTTCAAGAACGGCAACATCGAGGCGACCAAGGTCGGCGCCCTGTCGAAATCGCAGCTGACCGCATTTATTGACAGCAACATTTAAAGCCGCTAACCTAGCGCCTGACTGCCCGTTCCTCGGGCTCAGGCGCAAAGCTCCTTCCCGCCGCACTCTTTCCCGTTTCGTCTTTCTCTTGATTCGTCCAACCCTATCGCTATGCGCTTATCCGATCTGAAACACCTCCCTGTCACCGAACTGGTCGAAATGGCCATCGCCAACGAAATCGACGGCGCCAGCCGCCTGCGCAAGCAGGACCTGATTTTTGCCCTATTGAAAAACCAGGCCAAAAGGGGCGAAAGCATCTACGGTGAAGGCACGCTGGAGGTGCTGCCGGACGGCTTCGGCTTCCTGCGCTCGCCCGACACCTCTTATCTGGCCGGGCCGGACGACATTTACGTCAGCCCTTCGCAGATTCGCCGCTTCAACCTGCACACCGGCGATTCGATCGAAGGCGAGATCCGCACGCCCAAGGAAGGCGAGCGCTACTTCGCGCTGGTCAAGGTGGACAGGGTCAACGGCGAACCGCCGGAGAATTCCAAGCACAAGATCCTGTTCGAGAACCTGACGCCCCTGTTCCCCAACCAGCCGCTGACCCTGGAACGCGAAATCAAGGCGGAAGAAAACATCACCGGCCGCGTGATCGACATGGTCGCGCCGATCGGCAAGGGCCAGCGCGGCCTCCTGGTGGCGAGCCCGAAATCCGGCAAGACCGTGATGCTGCAGCATATTGCGCACGCCATCACCACCAACCATCCCGAAGTGGTGCTGATCGTTCTCCTGATCGACGAACGGCCGGAAGAAGTGACTGAAATGACCCGCACCGTGCGCGGCGAAGTGGTCGCCTCCACCTTCGACGAACCGGCGACACGTCACGTCCAGGTCGCCGAAATGGTGCTGGAAAAGGCCAAGCGCCTGGTCGAGCACAAGAAGGACGTGGTCATCCTGCTCGACTCCATCACCCGCCTGGCACGCGCCTACAACACCGTGGTCCCCGCCTCCGGCAAGGTGCTCACCGGCGGCGTGGACGCCAATGCCCTGCAACGTCCCAAGCGCTTCTTCGGCGCGGCGCGCAATATCGAGGAAGGCGGCTCGCTCACCATCATCGCCACCGCCCTGGTCGATACCGGCTCGCGCATGGACGACGTGATCTACGAGGAATTCAAGGGTACCGGCAACATGGAAATCCATCTCGACCGCAAGATGGCGGAAAAGCGCCTCTACCCGGCAATCAACGTCAACCGCTCCGGCACGCGCAAGGAAGAACTGCTGATCAAGGCCGAAAACCTGCAAAAAATCTGGGTGCTTCGGAAACTTCTGTACCCGATGGACGATCTAGAAGCCATGGAGTTCCTTCTCGACAAGATCAAGGCGACAAAAAACAACGCGGATTTCTTCGATTCGATGCGGCGCGGCTAAGCATGGAACTCGCGAAGCGAGACTTCGTCCCCCTCGCCCCCCTTGGGGGAGAGGGGGACAAGGTTCCGCTTCGCGAGTTTCACGCTAAGCGCTATTGATCAAGAACATTTTTTGGGGGATAATCCCCCCTTTTCAGAATTCGGCCACATAAAGCCAAGGATTTAAGCCATGAAACCGGAAATTCATCCCGAATACAACGAAATCGATGTGACTTGCAGCTGCGGCGCCAAGTTCAAGACCCGCTCCACCATGGGCCGGGGCCTGAACATCGAAGTCTGCTCGATGTGCCACCCGTTCTACACCGGCAAACAGAAGATCGTGGACACCGCCGGCCGCGTCGAGAAATTCCGCCAGAAATACGGCATGAAATAATTTCCGGCACGGAACGGCAAAAAAGGCAGCCCAAAGCTGCCTTTTTTGTTTACATCCGGCGAAGCGAAATCAATAACGAAGCGATCGGACGGCCCTCGACCCTTCCATGAATCGACCCAAGAACCCCTTCAGCCCGGGCACGCGCTCGACACTGTTCCTGCTGGTCGCGCTTTGCCTGGCCTGGATTCTTCCCGGCCTGATCGGCCATCAGCCCTGGAAGCCCGACGAAGCTTACAGCTTCGGCCTGATCCATCACATCATCCAAAGCGGCGACTGGATCGTGCCGACCCTGGGCGGCGAACCGTTCATGGAAAAGCCGCCGCTGTATTACATCAGCGCCGCCCTGTTCGGAAAAATCTTCTCGTTCTGGCTGCCGCAGCACGATGCCGCGCGGCTGACCACTGGCTTTTACATGGCGCTCACCCTGCTGTTCACCGGGATGACCGGCCGGGCGCTGTGGGGCAAAGGCCACGGCCGCCTCGGCGTGATGATCCTGATCGGTTGCCTGGGGCTGTTGATCCGCGGCCACGAGATGATCACCGACACCTCGCTTCTGACCGGATTCGCCATCGCCTTCTACGGACTCGCGCTGAGCCGGCGCAGAGCCGTTCTTGCCGGCCTCTGGCTCGGCACCGGCACCGGCATCGGTTTCATGTCGAAGGGCCTGATCGCGCCGGGCGTCGTCGGCCTCATCGCCCTGCTGCTGCCGCTCCTGTTCCGCAGCTGGCGCGGCAAAGATTACGCCACCTGCCTTGCCGTGGCGCTTCTCGCCGCCCTGCCCTGGCTGCTGGTCTGGCCCGCGCTGCTCTACCTGCGCTCGCCGCAGCTGTTCATGGAGTGGTTCTGGGTCAACAATCTCGGGCGATTCCTCGGCTTGAACCATCTCGGCCCCAAAAATGGCCACTGGCACTATTTCGAAATATTGCCCTGGTTCGCTTGGCCGGCGCTGCCGATTGCGCTGTGGACGCTGTGGGACGGCCGCGGCGAAGGCTTGAAGCGGCCCGAAGTCCAACTCACCCTCACCGGCTTTCTGGTGATGCTGGGCGTGCTCAGCCTCGCATCCGACGCGCGCGAAGTCTATGCCCTGCCGATGCTGCTGCCCCTGTCCCTGCTCGCCGCGCCGGGAGTCGCCACCCTGCGCCGGGGCGCGGCAAGCGCGCTGAACTGGTTCAGCATCATGACCTTCGGCTTTTTCGCCGGACTGTTCTGGTTTTTCTGGTTCGCCCTGATGACCGGCCATCCGGCGGAGCGAGCCGAGCATCTGCGGGACTTGCAGCCCGGCTATGTCCCGGCGTTCGAACCGCTGCCTTTCGCCATCGCCCTGATCGCCACCATCGCCTGGCTGGCGATCGTGTTCCGGGTCAAGGCCCTGCCGCGCAACCCGCGCGCGGTGGTCAACTGGGCAGCCGGAATTACCATGGTATGGGTGATCGTCATGACGCTGGGCCTGCCCTGGCTCGATGCCGGCAAAAGCTACCGCTCCATGGTCGCGTCCTTGCAACAGGCGCTGCCCGCCAAATACGCCTGTCTGGCCAGCGCCAACCTGGGCGAGCCGCAGCGCGCCCTGCTGGAATACTATGCCGGCATCCTCACCCGGCGCACCGAGGTAACCGGGCGAATCGAATGCGACGTGCTGCTGAAGCAGGGCGGGGCAGCGGATACGAATACCCTGCCCGGCCCGGAATGGCGCGAAATCTGGGAAGGCAACCGACCGGGCGACAAGACCGAACGCTATCGGCTGTTCCAGCGCTATTAACGGAAAACGCGCGGGCTTTAACCCGTAGCGGATCGGAGTCCTTCAGGGCAGGCAGGAGAGGGCAACAGTCATGGCGAATCCCTGTCGAGCATTTTCTTCCCGATCTGTTCCAGCGTTTCCGTGGCCGCCGCCAGTTCCGGCCCACCCAGCCCGACCGCCCGATTCGCCGCCGCCAGCGCCTCGCGATACTTCTGCCGGTCCGCCAGAGTCTGGGCGAGGTTGTTGAAGGCTACGGCGGAATCGGGGTGATCCAGCGCCGCCTGCCGGAAGGCTTGCTCCGCCCGGCTTAAATCACCCCGGCCGTACGCGGTATTTCCCGCCCCGATGCGGGCGGCGAGATTGCGCGGCCAACGGTCGAGGGCGGCGGCATAGGCGGCTTCGGCGCTTTTGGGCTGCCCCGCTTTCTCCAGCGCGATCGCGGCGGAAACGTAGGCGGCCTCGGTCGCGGAGCGCGGCATCCGGCCCGGCGGCAACGCCAGCATGGCCCAGTATCCAGCCCGTTCCCAGGTGTGCTCGAAAGTCGTAAAAGGCAGCACCTGCCGCTGTTCCCGCCCGGAACGCAGGAAAATCTCCCCGCGGTCGAGATCGTACCCCACCACGACGGCGTAATGCCAAACCGGATACCAACTCAAAGCCAGGTTTTGCAGCACCACCACCGGCGTTCCGCCAGCCACTTCAGCCAGCAGGTCATCCAGCTTCGGCGCCAGTTCGTAGGCAAGCAGGCCGTTGCGCCGCGTGGCGGCAAGCAATTCCACCTGTAGACTGCCTTCGCGGCCAGGCAGATAGACCTGCGCGGCCAGCCCCTGCGGCGTCGCCACGGCACCCGCCGCGTTGAGCGCCATGGCGAGCGACGCCGGGCCGCATTGGTGAATCTCCTGGGGATAGAACGGCACCGCGGCCAGCTCGACCCGCGGCGTCGGCCGCGAATGCGCCGCGAGCAGCGCCTGGGTTTGCGGGGTGGCGCAGCCGCCTAGCCAGGCCGACAACAAAACGCCCGCGATCAGGCGAGCGTGCCTGTTAAAAACCATGGCTCGACGCTATTTTATTGTGCGCGTAAACGGAAACACCTTGGTAAAGCCCAGAATATCCGTCACCAGCAGCACCAGGAAAATAAGCAGCAGCACGCCGACGACATCGCCGCCAGCGGGCATTTTGTCCAGCCTGCCCGCGACTTTCTGCACTTCCTCGTCGGTCAGCGCATCCACGCGGGCCTTGGCGGCATCGCCATCGACTCCCTGCCTCAGCATTTCCCGGCGCACATCTTCGCGGTCGAGAAAGGCGCGAATCCGTTCGCGGTCCGGTTGCGATTGGGCGGACATGGCCACCCTCTCCGTCGCGACCAGGCCGGCGTGGGCGGATTGCAGCGGCAAGCCGAAGGCCAGCATGCTCGCGATGAGGAAACGGCTGGTGATGCGCATAAAAAATGGGTTCATTTTTATTCCTCCACGATGAGATCAGGAAAATTAGTCGGCACGGGGTTACGCTGCATAGATTCTGCGCAAAGATTCTTTTTGCCCACTTTCAAAATAGCCCACATTTTGCCGTCGTCAACTAGGCGCGGGGCGCGCGAATTGCTAACATCGACCCATCCGCCAATGCCCGAGAACCCGCCATGCCCGCCGAGCCACACCTGAAAATCAGCGCCGTCATCCTGGCGGGGGGCCAAGCGCGGCGCATGGGCGGCGCCGACAAAGGGCTGGCGCTTCTGGACGGACGCCCGCTGATCGCCTGGGTTCTGGATTGCATCGCGCCCCGGGTGGACGAGCTGTTCGTCAACGCCAACCGCAACCTCGAAGCGTACCGCCGATTCGGCTACCCGGTGTTGCCCGACATCACGCCGGACTTTCAGGGGCCGCTTGCCGGTCTACGCCGCGCCATGGTTGATGCCACCCACCCCCTGATCCTCAGCGCGCCGTGCGATACGCCATTTCTGCCGCACGAACTGGTCCGGCGCCTGACCGATGCGCTGGAAAGATCAGGCGCGGAAATCGCCCTGCCGGTGACCGAACGACAAGCGCACCGCGCAGTTTGCCTGTGCCGGAGATCGCTTCGGTCTGACCTGGCGCTTTTTCTCGACCAGGGCGGCCGCCGGGTCGGCGAGTGGCAGGCGCGGCATCGGGTGGTCGAAGTACCGTTCGATGATGAGCGGGAATTCCTCAACCTCAATACGGAACAGGAACTGGCCGCGCAGGAAGGCGGGCGCAACGCCCGGCGATGAGGCGAAATCCGGCGTAAAAAAACCCGGCGGTTTCCCGCCGGGCATTTGCCGAGTGCCGCCCAGCTTAACTGTAATGCCGCTTCGGATTCTTGTTGCTGCTTTCCATCCATTTCTTGATGCGCTGGGCATCGGCGATCCGCGACAGCTTGCCCCAGGAATCGAGCAATACGATCACCATCGGCTGGTTGGCGATGTTCGCCTGCATCACCAGGCAATGGCCGGCCTCGTTGATGAAGCCGGTCTTGGAAACGCCGATCTGCCAGGCCTTGTTGCTCACCAGCATGTTGGTGTTCCTGAACTGCACCCGGCGCGGGCCGCCGCGCATGGCCACGTCGTACGATGCGGTGGTGGTGATGTCGCGAATCAGGGAATAGCCATAGGCCGCGTTGACCATCTTGACCAGATCCTGCGCCGTCGAAGCGTTGTCGCTGTTGAGCCCGGTGGAATCCACGAAGTGGGTGTGCTTCATGCCGAGGCTGTCCGCCTTGTTGTTCATGGCCGCGACAAAGGCCTGGATGCCGCCCGGATAGGCGTGCCCCAGGGCCGATGCGGCACGGTTCTCGGAAGACATCAGCGCCAGTTGCAGGGCCAAGCCGCGGGTCAGCGTAGTGCCTACTTTCAGCCGGGAATGCGTGTTGCGCAGCGAGTCCACGCATTCGGCACCGATGGTGATTTTTTCGTCGAGCGGCAATTGCGCATCCAGCACCACCATGGCCGTCATCAGCTTGGTGATGGAAGCGATCGGCATGCGCGCATCGGTGTTCTTGGCAAACAGGGTACGGCCGCTCTTCTGATCGACAACCATCGCCGACGAAGACCGCAGGTTCAAGATCGAATGGGGTAGCGCAAGAGGAGGTTCGTTACCGCTGGGCTGGATTTCAGCCTGGGGCGGGTCGCCGGCGACCGAACCCGGCCGACCAGGGCTTTGCGCCATCCCAGCCTCGCCGGCTATCGCAACCGAAGCCATCAGCAACGCACATCCCGCCATCCAGTTCAATCGCATCTTCCCCCCCACATCGAAATCTTGAAAATATATATCAAAGTTTAAACCAAATCGCCTGGAACATGTAAAAGCAATTCCTAAATACTCGCATTCATCGCTATAATTATTATTGATAAATCAGCATCTGCGCATAACCATTTTTTCCTCCCCTCCAGCTGCCATGGCAGTTCAATTGTAGTCAAGATTTGCCCTGGCATTTCCGGAACAACGTGCTATTAATTAATTAACACTTTCTTATCTCATTGATGAAAGAAGCAACAAAATGAAACCCGACAAGCAGCAAATCCATGTCGCCCAGGACGCCGGACAAGCGGCCCTCCTGCTGGAACGGCTGGAAACCTTGCGCGGCGAACTGGGAGCAGTCGGCGAAGATTTGATCGCGTTGCTGCGCGAAGCCGGGGCGGCCCCGCCCGCGGAATCCATGCCGGTGCATAAAAACAAGGCCCGGTGCGGCTAGTGTAGTGCTCTGTAATTAAATCAACAGCACACTTCCGGCTGCTTTGCTTGACTGAACTACTGGTTCACATCCGATCGATGATCGCCTGGCCGAACGCCGAACAGGAAACCTGGGTCGCATCGGGCATCAGCCTGGCGAAATCGTAGGTGACCGTCTTTGCCGTAATCGCCTGCTCCATCCCCTTGACGATCGAATCCGCCGCCTCGGCCCATCCCATGTGGCGCAGCATCATTTCCGCCGAGAGGATAATCGAGCCGGGATTGACGTAATCCTGGCCGGCGTACTTCGGCGCGGTGCCGTGGGTGGCCTCGAACATCGCCACGCTGTCGGAAAGATTGGCCCCCGGCGCGATGCCGATGCCGCCGACCTGGGCCGCCAGCGCGTCGGAAATATAGTCGCCGTTCAGGTTCAGGGTGGCGACCACGTCATACTCTTCCGGGCGCAGCAGTATCTGCTGCAGGAAGGCATCGGCGATCACGTCCTTGATCACGATGCCGTTGGGCAATTTCATCCACGGCCCGCCGTCCAGCAGCTCGGCGCCGAATTCGCGCCGGGCGAGCTCATAGCCCCATTTCTTGAACCCGCCCTCGGTGAATTTCATGATGTTGCCCTTGTGCACCAGGGTCACCGAGCGGCGCTGGTTTTCGATGGCGTACTGGATCGCCTTGCGCACCAGCCGCTCCGTGCCTTCGATGGAGACCGGCTTGATGCCGATGGCGGAAGACTCGGGAAAGCGAATTTTGGTGACGCCCATTTCCTGCCGCAAAAACGCGATTACCTTCTTCGCCTCGGCCGAGTTGGCTTCCCACTCGACGCCGGCATAGATATCTTCCGTGTTCTCGCGGAAAATCACCATATCGGTCTTTTCCGGC
The DNA here is from genome assembly GCA_023266195.1 of Sulfuricella sp. GTDB lineage: Bacteria > Pseudomonadota > Gammaproteobacteria > Burkholderiales > Sulfuricellaceae > Sulfuricella. Next base: position 112,188 of record JAHFRP010000001.1, on the reverse strand, counting down.
TCCTTCACCGGGCTGGGCACGCCGGTAAAATAGCGCACCGGCCGCAGGCAGACATACAGATCGAGCTGCTGGCGCAGCGCCACGTTGAGCGAGCGAATGCCGCCGGAAACCGGCGTGGTCAGCGGCCCCTTGATCGACACCACATATTCGCGGATCGCCCGCACGGTTTCGTCCGGCAGCCAGGTGTCCGGGGCGTAGACCTTGGTGGCTTTTTCGCCGGCATAGATTTCCATCCAGGCGATCTTGCGCTGGCCGCCGTAAGCCTTGTCCACCGCCGCATCCACCACTTTGCGCATGACCGGGGTAATATCCACGCCGGTGCCGTCGCCCTCGATGAAGGGAATAATCGGGTTGGCCGGCACATTCAGGGTAAAATCGGCATTGACCGTGATCTTGCTGCCCTGCTGCGGCACTTCAAATTTTTGCGTCATAATCGCTCCAGACTGACAATCCTAAAATATCGTTCCCATGAGCCGCACCATCCTGTTCAACAAACCCTACGGCGTGATCACCCAATTCAGCAGCGACGGCCTGCACGCGACGCTGAAAGACTTCATTCCGCTGCCCGGCATTTATCCGGCTGGACGCCTGGACACCGACAGCGAAGGACTTCTCATTTTAACCGATGACGGTGCGTTGCAACATCGCATCAGCCACCCACGCCACAAATTGAGCAAGACCTATTGGGCGCAGGTGGAAGGTGCGCCCGGCCAGGCGGCGCTCGATCGGCTGCGAATGGGCGTCGATCTCGGCGACTTCGTCACCCGCCCGGCGCAAGCGCGCCTGATCGAGGAACCCGCGGGCCTATGGCCGCGCAATCCTCCGATCCGCTTCCGCCAGCACATCCCCACCGCCTGGATCGAGCTGACCATCCAGGAAGGCAAGAACCGCCAGGTGCGGCGCATGACGGCCAAAATCGGCTTTCCCACCCTGCGCCTGATCCGCTGCCGCATCGGCGACTGGACGCTCGATGCCATGGCGCCGGGAGAATGGCGCGAAATCACGCCTCCCGCCAAATAATCAAAATTCTTCGATTCATTCGTCAACCGCCCTTGTGATGGCTCGTTATTGGAAGTGACGCGCAGATCGTGTCACTTGAATTTAACCTTAAACTAGTTAAAAGGAATTTAAAATGAGCAAACTTTTGTCCGCCCTGATCGCCGCCGCTTTCGCCGCCGTTACCTTCTCCGCCGTTGCCGCTGACGCTGCTGCTCCTGCCGCCGCTCCTGCTGCCGACGCACCTAAGGCTGAAATGGCCAAGCCCGCCAAGAAAGCCAAAAAAGCCAAGAAAGCCAAAAAAGCCAAAAAAGAAGAAGCCGCTCCCGCTGAAGCCGCTCCTGCCGCCAAGTAATTCCGGCAGTTAAATTAAAAAAGGCAGGGTTCGCCCTGCCTTTTTTATTTGTATTTCACCTTCACCAAAAAATCCCGCTCAACAGAAATTCATACAGATGGCCGACCGTTCCGGACGTGCTTCTTCATCCGCCCCATGACATGCATCTCGCAGGCCTTGCAGTCGAACTTGAGCGTAAGTCTTTCATTGCCGTTCACCAGCGTCATCGGCTCGGCGCGCACCTGGCCTTGAACACCGTCGACGCCCTTGGCCTGTTTCGGGCATAGGCTGAACGAGTAGCGCAGGCAGTGGCGGGTAATCATCAGCGACACCTCCCCCGCTTCCTCGTGCGCCTCGTAGGCCGCATCGATCAGCTTCACCCCGTGCCTGGCATAGAAAGCGCGCGCCGCCTGATTGTAGACATTGGCGAGGTAGGTAAGCGCCTGTCCCGGATAGACGGCGGGCGGTGCCACAGCGGGCTTGCGCGCCGGACGCACATAGGCGGCAAGACGGGCGGCCTCCAGCTGCACCACGGCTTCGCGGCGCAGCCTGTTCGCCACCGAGGTCGGCACGAACCAGGGCTGGCTCCAATTGACGGCGATCTGTTGCAGCGCGAAATCGGTGCCGCCGAAGCGGGCCAGCTGTTCGCGCAGCGCGGTCTCGGCCTGCTCGGGATTCTGCGCCGGCTGCTTGTCGAGAGAGACGGAGACGGTCGCGGCGATGCCGTCGGCGTCCTGCAGCGTCAGTGTGTAGCCCTCGGCGCTGTCGGCAAACCAGGCCCACACCTCGATGCGGCGCGAAGCGGAATTCCTGGCGAGCGTCCGTTCCCAGGCATGGTCGCGGTTGCGGCTGACGGCGGTTCCCGCGCGAAGCCCCGGCAGAGCGACGGGCGGCTCGTTCGGCCAGACCCGCCACAATACGGCCGATTTCCCGACCGGCTCGGCGCGGTTGGCCTGCACGCCCACGACCGTTCGCTTGTGCATGTAGGTCAGCCCGTCGCCGTTGGCGAGCGGCTCGCCGGCTTCCAGCTCGAACCAGTCTGCGCCTACCTGCGTCACCGTGCCGAGCGGGACGCCGACGAAGGCCGGCGTATCGAAAGCGCCGATGTCGGCCTGGCGGCCGTTGGAGAAATAATCCGTCGAACCGCGATGGAAGGTCTTGTCCGGGTCGGGCGCGAACAGCAGCTGGGTGCGGCCGCTCGATGCGCGGGCCAGCTCGGGGCGCCGGTTCAGGATTTCGTCGAGCAGCAGACGGTAATGGCCGGTGATGTTCTTGACGTAGCCGGCTTCCTTGTAGCGCCCTTCGATCTTGAAGCTGCGCACGCCGGCATCGATCAGCGCGCCGAGATGGGCGCTCTGGTTGTTGTCCTTCATCGACAGCAAATGCTTGTCGAAGGCCACCACGCGGCCCTGTGCGTCCTCCAGGGTGTACGGCAGGCGGCAGGCCTGCGAGCAGTCGCCGCGGTTCGCGCTGCGGCCGGTGTGGGCGTGGCTGATGTTGCACAGGCCGGAGTAGGCCACGCACAGCGCGCCGTGGATGAAATGTTCGATCGCGGTGTCGTCCGGCAGTGCGGCGCGCACCGCGGCGATTTCCGGGATGGCCAGCTCGCGCGCCAGGACGATTTGCGAAAAACCGACATCTGCCAGGAAGCGCGCTTTTTCCGGCGTGCGGATATCGCACTGGGTCGAGGCGTGCAGGTCGATCGGCGGCAAGTCCAGCTCCAGCAGCCCCATGTCCTGCACGATGAGCGCATCCACGCCGGCGTCGTACAGCTCGCGAACCAGGCGGCGCGCCGCCTCCAGCTCGTCGTCGCGCAGGATGGTGTTGAGCGTCGCGTAGATGCGGGCATGGTAGCGGTGGGCGAACTCCACCAGCCGGGCAATCTCGCCGACGGAATTGCCGGCGTTGTGGCGCGCGCCGAACGACGGGCCGCCGATGTAGACCGCATCCGCGCCGTGCAGAATCGCTTCGCGGCCGATCTCGGCGGTTTTGGCCGGAGCGAGCAGTTCGAGGCGGTTGGATGGAAGGTTTGCGGGCATTTCTGGCAGCTGACGGTTTTTCTTACAGAAAACGGTCGAGCAGCTTGCGGCTGGCCTTGTCCAGCGCCTGGATGTCGCGGATCAGGAAATGGATGCCGTGGCTGTCGGCGATGAGCAGGGCCGAGGAAGAAAGTCGGCGGATGTCGTCTTCTCCTTTGAGGACAAGGGACGCCAGGCCGCGATCGGTTTCCACCTGCCAGGTGCTGGGCGTAGCAAAACTGGAGACCTGCCGGATGCTCTGGACCTCCGGCATGAACTCGCGGCTCGCCAGCTCATCTTCCAGAAAAATGCGGATCTCGTCGGGCAAGTCCGCCAGGCGGTCGATCCAGACCAATTCGTGCCCGTCGGCGCTGACCAGGGCAATGCCTTCGTCGGGTGCGCTGACCGGAAAAGCATGCACCGGCAGCACCCCGTCGTGAACCTCGCCGTCGGCCCCGACGAACACCAGTCTGCCGAAGGGATCGCGCGCCAGCCGGAAATCGGTCGCCTTGCTCATGCCGCGTTCTCCTCGGTCTCGCCGTTGTATCCCCCGTCATCCAGGTCGGTGTCCACATTACGGGCCTGCGCCTGGTAAAGACGGAAGTAGGCACCCTCTTTCTCCATCAGCTCGTCGTGATTGCCGACCTCGACCACCTGGCCGCGATCCAGCACCACCAGCCGGTCGGCACGGCGCAGGGTGGAGAGCCGATGGGCGATGGCGATGGTGGTGCGCCCCTGCACCAGGTTGTCCAGGGCTTTCTGAATTTCCTTCTCGGTGGTCGAATCGACCGACGAAGTCGCTTCGTCGAGGATCAGGATGCGCGGGTCGATCAGCAGGGCGCGGGCGATCGAGATGCGCTGGCGTTCGCCGCCGGACAGGGCCTGGCCGCGCTCGCCGACCAGCGAGTCGTAGCCCTGCGGCAGGCGCAGGATGAATTCGTGGGCGTGGGCGGCGCGGGCGGCAGCGACGATCTCGGCCCGGCTGGCGTCCGGTTTGCCGTAGGCGATGTTGTCGGCGATGGTGCCGAAAAACAGGAACGGCTCCTGCAACACCAGGCCGATGTTGCGCCGGTATTCCGACACCGGCAGCGCGCGGATGTCCACCCCGTCGATGCGGATCGAACCCTCGGACACGTCGTAAAAGCGGCAGATCAGGTTGACCAGGGTGCTCTTGCCCGATCCGCTGTGGCCGACCAGGCCGATCATCTCACCGGGAGAGATGGCGAGATCGACGCCGCGGATGACGGCGCGGTTGCCATAGCGGAAGCCGGCGCTACGGATCGTGATTCCGCCATGCACCTGCTCCAGACGCACCGGGCTGGCCGGCTCGGGCACACTGGAGACGTGATCGAGGATGTCGAAGATGCGCTTCGCCCCGGCGGCGGCCTTCTGCGTCACCGACACGATGCGGCTCATCGAGTCGAGCCGGGTATAGAAGCGGCTGATGTAGGCCAGGAAAGCCGTCAGCACGCCCACCGTGATCTGGTTCTTCGAAATCTGCCAGATGCCGAATGCCCACACCACCAGCAAACCGATCTCGGTCAGCAGGGAGACGGTCGGCGTGAACAGCGACCAGACCTTGTTGATCCGGTCGTTGACGGCGAGATTGTGCAGGTTGGCCTCGCGAAAGCGCGCCGCCTCGCGCCGCTCCTGGGCGAACGCCTTGACCACGCGGATGCCGGGAATGGTGTCGGCCAGCACGTTGGTGACCTCCGACCAGACCCGGTCGATCTTCTCGAAACCGGTGCGCAGCTTGTCGCGCACCACGTGGATCATCCACGCGATGAACGGCAGCGGCAGCAGCGTCACCAGCGCCAGCCAGGGGTTGATCGAAAACAGGATCAGCGCCGTCATGACGATCATCAGCACGTCGGTGGCGAAATCCAGCAGGTGCAGCGACAGGAACACGCAGATGCGGTCGGACTCGGAGCCGATGCGCGCCATCAGGTCGCCGGTGCGCTTGCCGCCGAAATATTCCAGCGAGAGCCGCAGCAAATGCTCATAAGTGGCGGTGCGCAGATCGGCGCCGATGCGCTCGGAAACCAGGGCGAGAATATAGGTGCGCGCCCAACCCAGGCTCCACGCCAGCAGCGCGGAGCCGAGCAGGCCGGAGAGCAGGAGGGAAACGATGCCGACGTCGATCGGGGTGCCGTTCTGGTAGGGAATCAGCACCTTGTCCATCAGCGGCATGGTCAGGTAAGGCGGCACCAGGGTGGCCGCGGTGGACGCCAGCGTCAGCAGGAAGCCGGCTAACAGCTGGCCGTTGTAGGGCCTGGCGAAACGCCACAGACGGAATAGCGTCCAGGTCGAAGGCGGAGTATGGATTTCCCTGGTGCAAAGTTGGCATTCTTCCTGCCCCGCCGCGAGCGGCGACTTGCAGTGAGGGCAGACCGCGTCCGGACTGTCGCCGGGCTGCCCGGCGAGTCTCCGCTCGAAGCGCTCCACCAGCCGCAGCGCCGCGCCGTTGTGGCCCAGGGTGTAGCGCCAGCAGGCAAGGCGGCCCGTATCGTCGTGCAGTTCCAGGCTGCCCACCCCGGCGTGGTCGTGGCGCCGCAGCGCGAGCCCCGGCCGATAAGCCCAGTCCTGCCAGGCCGCTTCCGCCGATCCTTTCGCCAGCAGCCGCCGGTCCGTCGCCACCACCAGGCCCCGTGCAAAATGCAGCCGCGCATCGAGATCCACCTCCAGCCACGCCAGGATTTCCTCGCCGTCGGCCAGCTGCGGTTTTATTGCGGCGCGCCATGCATCGGGCAGGTTGTTGCCGGTTGAAACTGAAAAGGAAGCGGTTTTCACAAATACACCTTAGAATCCATGCGCGCGTGCGGCGCAGTTTACTTCATCCGGGAAACAAGTTACAGCACCGCCATTCACGAGAAATCTTTTTGCCTCTGCGGTAAACTAATCGCCTTGCCCGGCGTTAACAATTTGAAACGGTTTTTGTTGCTTGCAGCACCCACGGCCTACTATTCGAAATGACCAAGAAAGACATTGAATTTCTCGAAATCCTGTCTCTGCGCGGGCCGAACATCTGGACCTATCGCCCGGCTCTCGAAGCCTGGGTCGATATCGGCGCCCTGGAAGATTCGCCATCCAACACCATCCCCGGTTTTTACGAACGCCTGTCGTCGTGGCTGCCCTCGCTGATCGAGCACCGCTGCGGCATCGGCGAGCGCGGCGGCTTCCTGCAGCGGGTGCGCGAAGGCACCTGGCCGGCCCATATCCTGGAACACGTCACCCTTGAACTGCAGAACCTGGCCGGCATGCAGAGCGGCTTCGGCAAAGCGCGCGAGACTTCGAAACGGGGCGTATACAAAGTGGTGGTGCGGGCGCGCCACGAAGAAGTCAGCCGCGCCTGCCTGCATGCCGCCCGCGACCTGGTGATGGCGGCGATCGAGGATCGCCCGTTCGACGTGACGGCCACGGCCGCGCGCCTGCGCGACATGGCCGATTCGCTCTGCCTCGGCCCGAGCACGGCCTGCATCGTCGATGCCGCCACCGACCGCGGCATCCCGTCGATCCGGCTGACCGAGGGCAACCTGGTGCAGCTGGGCTACGGCGCCCGCAGCCGCCGCATCTGGACGGCCGAGACCGACCGCACCAGCGCCATCGCCGAGAGCATTTCGAGCGACAAGGATCTGACCAAGAGTCTGTTGCAGTCCTGCGGCGTGCCGGTTCCCGAGGGGCGGCTGGTCGATGGCCCGGCCGACGCCTGGGAAGCCGCCGAGGAGATCGGCGTGCCGGTCGTCGTCAAGCCCTACGACGGCAACCATGGCCGCGGCGTGTGCATCGACCTGACCACGCGCGAGGAAGTGGAAACCGCCTACCACGTGGCGCTGGCGGAAGGCAGCGGCGTCATCGTCGAACGCTTCGTGCGCGGCAGCGAGCATCGCCTCCTGATCGTGGGCGGGCGCATGGTCGCGGCCACACGAGGGGAAGAAGCCGCAGTCGTCGGCGATGGGCGCTCGACCATCACCCAACTCATCGACGATCAGCTCAACACCGACCCCCGCCGCGGCGAAGAAGAAGATTACCCGCTCACCCCCATCATCCTGGACCGCGAACCGACCGCCCGGCTGGAACTCGAACGGCAGGGCTACGGCGCCGATTCGGTGCCGCCGGAAGGCCGGCGCGTGCTGGTGATGCGCAACGGCAACGCGGCTTTCGACATCACCGACCGGGTCCACCCCGAAGCAGCCGCCATCGCGACTCTCGCCGCCCGCGTGGTGGGGCTCGACATCGCCGGCGTCGATCTGGTCGCCGAGGATATTTCCCGTCCGCTCGAAGAACAGCGCGGCGCGATCGTCGAAGTCAACGCCGGGCCCGGCCTGCTGATGCATCTCAAGCCGGCGGAGGGAGAACCGCGCCCGGTCGGACGCGCCATTGTCGATAGCCTGTTCCCAGCCGGCGAAAGCGGCCGCATCCCCGTGGTCGGGGTCACCGGGGCGCACGGCAAAACCGCGGTGGCACGGCTGGTGGCGCGCTTGCTTCACCTCAGCGGCAAGCACGTCGGCCTGGCCTGCGGCGACGGGCTGTTTCTCGACCGGCGGCAGGTCGAAAAAGGCGATTGCGCCACCTGGGCCGCCGCCCATAAAGTGCTGCTCAACCCCGCGGTCGAAGCGGCGGTTTTCGAAAGCGGCAGCCGCGCGATCCTGCGCGAGGGGCTCGCCTACGACCGCTGTCAGGTGGCGGTGGTCACCGATCTCGACCCGACGGCGGCATTGCCCGAGTATTACGTCGAAAATTCCGAGCAAATCTACGGCGTGCTGCGCACCCTGGTCGATATCGTGCTGCCCAACGGCGTGGCGGTGCTCAACGCGGGCGACCCCACGGTGGCTCAAATGGCCGCGCTGTGCGACGGCGACGTGATCTTCTTCGGCTGCGACCCGGAACTCACGGCCATCGCCGAACATCGGCAGCGCGGCAAGCGCGCCGTCTTCGCCCGCGACGGATGGCTGGTGTTGGCGGCCGGCGCGGACGAGACCCGCCTCACCAGGATGTCGGCGGCCCCTGCGGCGAGCGTCGGGGGAGATATCGCGCAGGCCGAGAATGTTCTGGCCGCGGTCGGGGCGGCATGGGCGCTCGGCATTTCCCCTGACCTGATCCGGGCGGGGATCGATGCGTTCGGCCTCGAACAGGCCGAACGGCCCACCCTCCCAAAGACGCGGAAACACAAGGCGAAAAACAGCTAACGCCCACCGGCGCAGACGTCAGGGCGAAATAGGAAAACCATACATGGAAGTATCACGTATCCGAGCACTGCGCGGCCCCAATCTCTGGAGCCGGCATACCGCGATCGAAGCCATCGTCTCCTGCGCCGAGGAAGAACGCGCTATCGGCACTCTGCCCGGCTTCGAAGCCCGCCTGCGCGCGCGCTTCCCCGAAATCGGCCTGCTCCAGCCCGCCGGCCACGAAGAAGCCGTCACCATGGCGCACGCGCTGGAATTCGCCGCGCTCGGCTTCCAGGCGCAGGCCGGTTGCCCCGTCACTTTCAGCCTCACCACGCAGACCATCGAGCCCGGCGTGTACCAGGTCATCGTCGAATACACCGAGGAAGCGGTAGGCCGGCTTGCCTTCGAGCTCGCCGAAGAACTGCTGCGCGCATCGATGGAAGACACGCCGTTCGACCTGGCAGGCACGCTGGTGCGCCTGCGCGAGCTCGACGAAGACATCCGCCTCGGGCCCAGCACCGGCGCCATCGTCCACGCCGCGCTGGCGCGTGGGATTCCCTGCCGGCGGCTGACCTCCGGCAGCATGGTGCAATTCGGCTGGGGCAGCCGCCAGCGCCGCATCCAGGCCGCCGAAACCGACCATACCAGCGCCATTGCCGAGGCCATTGCGCAGGATAAGGAACTGACCCGGACACTGCTCGATGCGGCCGGGGTGCCGGTATCCTACGGACGCACCGTGGCCGACGCGGAAGATGCCTGGAAAGCGGCCTGCGAAATCGGCGGGCCGGTGGTGGTGAAGCCGCGCGACGGCAACCAGGGCAAAGGCGTCGCCGTCAACCTCGAAACCCGCGAGCAGGTGATGGCCGCCTATGCCGCTTCCTCCGAGATCAGCTCGGAGATCATGGTCGAGCGCTACATTCCCGGCTATGACTACCGCCTGCTGGTGGTCGGGAAAAAACTCATCGCCGCGGCCCGCCGCGACCCTCCCCAGGTGATCGGCGACGGCGTTCAATCCATTCGCAAACTGGTCGAGCAGGTCAACAGCGATCCGCTGCGCAGCACCGGGCACGCGACCTCGCTCACCAAGATCCGCCTGGACGACATCGCCCTCGCCACGCTCGCCAAGCAATCCTATACCGCCGATTCGGTGCCGCCGCAGGGGACGCTGGTCATCCTGCGCAACAACGCCAACCTCTCCACCGGCGGCAGCGCCACCGACGTCACCGACGACGTCCACCCGGAAGTGGCCGCGCGGGCGGTAGCCGCGGCACAGATGGTCGGGCTCGACATCTGTGGCGTGGACATGGTCTGCGACAGCGTGCTCAAACCGCTGGAGGAGCAGGGTGGCGGCATCATCGAAGTCAATGCCGCGCCCGGCCTGCGCATGCATCTGCACCCCTCGTTCGGCAAGGGGCGCGCGGTGGGGGAGGCCATCGTCTCGACGATGTTCGCCGACGGCGACGACGGCCGCATTCCGGTCGTGGCGGTGGCCGGCACCAACGGCAAGACCACCACCGTGCGCCTGATCGCCCACCTCCTCACCCAGAACGGCCTGCGCGTCGGCATGACCAACTCGGACGGCGTCTACATCGAACGGCGGCGCATCGACACCGGCGATTGCAGCGGCCCGAAAAGCGCCCGCAACGTGCTGCTCCATCCCGACGTCGATGCCGCGGTATTCGAGACCGCGCGCGGCGGCGTGCTGCGCGAGGGGCTCGCCTTCGACCGCTGCAACGTCGCGGTGGTGTCGAACATCGGCATGGGCGACCACCTGGGCCTGAGCTACATCAGCACGGTGGAAGACCTCGCCGTGGTGAAGCGGGTCATCGTCGAAAACGTCGCGCCCAACGGCGTCGCCGTCCTCAACGCGGCCGACCCGATGGTCGCCGCCATGGCCGAGTCCTGCCCCGGATCGGTCACGTTCTTCGCCAGCGACCGCCAGCACCCGGTCATAGCCACCCACCGCGCGCAAGGACGGCGCGTGGTGTACCTCGACGGCGACGCGATCGTAGCGGTCGAAGGCAGCCTCGAACAACGCATCGCCCTGACGAAAATTCCTCTCACCCGCGACGGCACCGTCGGCTTCCAGGTCGAAAATGCGATGGCCGCCGCCGCCGCGGCCTGGGCGCTGGGCCTCGACTGGGAAACCATCCGCGCCGGCCTCGCCACCTTCGTCAACGATGCGCAGACCGCGCCGGGGCGGTTCAACCTGTTCAATTACCGGGGCGCCACCCTGATCGCGGATTACGGGCACAATCCCGATGCGATCCAGGCGCTGGTGAACGCCATCGAGCGGATGCCGGCGAAACAGCGCATCGTCGCGATCAGCGGCGCGGGAGACCGGCGCGACGTCGATATCGTGCGCCAGACCCAGATTCTCGGGAACGTGTTCGACGAAGTGATCCTGTACCAGGACCAATGCCAGCGCGGCCGCACCGACGGCGAAGTGCTGGCGCTCCTGCGCCACGGCCTGGCGAACGCCGCGCGCGCCAGCGTGGTCCAGGAAATCCGCGGCGAATTCCTCGCCATCGACACCGCCCTCGCCCGCCTCAAACCCGGCGACCTGTGCCTGATCCTGATCGACCAGGTTGACGAGGCGCTGGACTACATCGCGAAGCGAATTGCGCAGCCCGAGCCGAACGACCGAAAGGCAAGCGCCGGAAGGGCCGGTTAGACGTCAGCCCCACAAAAGCGGGAAGCGGCGCCTGGTTTCAGGGAAGGTCGGACCGACGCCATAAGGGAATACCGAATGCTGTAGGATGCGGTGAGCTTGGCGAACCGCATCAATCGCGAGCGATGCGGTTCGTCCCTCACCGCATCCTCCGTCGGCGATTTTTTTCATCTACCTGGCATCAATGGCCGAATGAATTCGGCCCTACGACCGCTATTTTCCCCGCCCTTCGCCCCACAGCAGCTTGTGAAGCTGTATCTGCAAGCGCACCGGCAGGTTGTCGCGCAAAATCCACTGCGCCAGCAGCGCGGGATCGAGCTGGCCCTGGGCCGCGGAAAACAGCACTGGGCAGCGCTCGGCGATGTTGCGCTCGCTCAGCACCCGCTTCGCCCACAGGTAATCTTCCTCGCCGCACAGGACGAATTTCACCTCGTCCGTCGGCGCCAGACACGACAGGTTCTCCCAGTGGTTTTTCGCCGCCTCGCCCGAGCCCGGCGTCTTGATATCAACGATCCGCGACACGCGCGGATCGACTTTCGAAATATCGAGCGCGCCGCCGGTTTCCAGCGACACCGAGTAGTCCGCGTCGCACAGCTGCCGCAGCAGCGGCAGGCAAGCCTTTTGGGCGAGCGGCTCGCCGCCGGTGACGGTGACGTAATGGGCACGATATTGCGCCACCTTGGCGAGAATTTCCGGCAGGGTCAGGGTGTCCCCTTCCTTGAACGCATAGGTGGTGTCGCAGTAGGTGCAGCGCAGCGGGCAGCCGGTCAGGCGGATGAACACCGTCGGCAGGCCGACACGGCTGGTTTCGCCCTGGAGGGAATAGAAAATTTCGTTGATGCGCAGCATAAAAAGTCCTGAGTGCCGAGTCCGTAGTCAGACCGCTCAGGGCTTTCGACTCAGGACCCGGTCATTTGGCGAGACGCTTCTTCGCCAGTCCCGCCGCGTTGCTGAGCGGGTATTTCGCCACGATGCTTTGCAGCGTTTTTTTCGCCGCCGCCATTTCGCCCAGGCCCTGCTGGCTGCTGGCGATATTCAGCAGCGCATCGGGCACCTTGGAGTTGCCGGGGTACTGGTTCACCACTTTCTGCTGGCTGGCGATGGCGTTCTTGTAATCGCGCAGGTTGTAGTAGGAATTGCCGATCCAGTAGTAAGCGCTGGCGGCAAGCGGGTTGTTCGGGCCGGCGTTGACGAAGCCCAGAAAGCCGTTGATGGCGCCCTGATAGTTGCCCGATTTGAACAGGGCCAGAGCGGCATCGTAAGCCTGGGTGTCGTCTGCCGCCGCAGCGGGCGCCGGCGTGGCCGCATCGGTGGAAGCCGCCTTGGCCGCTTCGGACTGGCTCGCCGCCTCCGTAGCGGCAGCGCCGGCGCTCTCCAGCTTGCGCAGGCGGGTGTCGAGATCGACGTACAGGTCGCGCTGCCGCTTCTGCGTGGTGTCGATGTCGTGGGAGAGCACCTCGATCTGCCCGCGCAGTCCGGCCAGGTCGGATTTGAGCGCCTCGATTTGGGACAGCGACTCCACGCCCTGAGCATGCGCGGCATTTTCCGTTTGCGCGATACGCTCCTCCAGCCCCTGGACTTTCTGTTGCAGCGCGGCAATTTTTTGGTGGGCTTCGTCATCCGAGAACAGGCTCGCGGAACACAACGACACGCACCCGAAAAACAGGGTCAGGAAAAGCGCAATTCGACGCATGATTATCCTAAAAAACTCTTTTTAACCGCCAATCAACGCAGATAGACGCAGATATTTCACGGCGTCCTTCAATCGAATGCCGCACGGGCAATCTGAATAATCTGCGCTAATCGGCGTATCGGCGGTTGCCGCTTTCGGGTTTATTCGCCCTGGTAGACGATATCGGAGCGACGATTTTCCTTCCAGCACGATTCGTCGTGACAGGCGGCGCGGGGCTTTTCCTCGCCAAAGCTGATGGTTTCGATCTGACTGTCGGTCACGCCCATCGCGCCCATCACCTTCTTCACGCTGTCGGCGCGGCGGTTGCCCAGGGCGATGTTGTATTCGCGGCTGCCGCGCTCGTCGGTATTGCCCTGCACGGTGATCTTGGCGTCCTTGTGGCTGGTCAGGTACCTGGAATGGGCCTCGACCAACGGTTTGTATTCATCCTTCACGTCGTACTTGTCGAAGTCGAAATACACGCTGCGCTTGGACAGGATGTTGTTGGGATCCTTCAGGGGATTGGCTGCCACGCCTTGCTGGCCGGCGGGCTGGGCTTCCGCGCCGGCGGACGGTTGCGCCGCTCCCCTATTCTCGACCGCCGCCTTGGGCTGTTCCTTCGTTTCCTGGCTGGCGCAGGCCGCCAACAGGCTCACCAACAACGTGCTCAACAAAATTCTCTTCATGTTTTTTCTCCTTTTTTACTGGTTTTTTGACAAAGGGCCCCATTCCGGCTCGCGCACATCGCCTGCCGAAGCGGTCAGCCGCTGCTTCACCCGGCCATCGCTCGAAACCGCAGCCAGGATTCCGCGCCCGCCAATTTCTGTCGCGTAGAGTATCATTTTACCGTTGGGCGCGAAACTGGGAGATTCATCCATGCGCGAGTCGGTCAGCACCTGTAGCTGCCCGGTCGCCAGATCCTGCAACGCGACATGGAAGGAAGAGCCGTTGGCGCGCTGGATGAAAACCAGACTCTTGCCATCCGGGCTGAAATGGGGCGAAACGTTGTAATTGCCTTCGAAGGTCAGGCGCTGGGCGCCGCCGCCGCTCAACGGCATGCGGTAGATTTGCGGGCTGCCGCCGCGGTCGGAGGTGAACACGATCGAGGCGCCGTCGGGCGAGAAGGCCGGTTCGGTGTCGATGCCGGCGCTGTTGCTCAGGCGCCTCACGCCGCTGCCGTCGGCGTTGATCAGGTAAATCTGCGAGTTGCCATCCTTGGTCAGCACGACGGCGAGCTGGCTGCCGTCCGGCGACCACGCCGGCGCGCTGTTGTTGCCCTTGAACTGGGCCAGCACCTGACGGTGGCTGCTGGCCAGCGATTGGACATAAACGATCGGCTTTTTCCGCTCGAACGAAACGTAAGCCAGCTTGGTGCCGTCCGGCGACCAGGACGGGGAAATGATCGGTTCGTTGGAAGCCAGCACCGTCTGCGCGCCATAACCGTCCGCATCGGCCACCTGAAGTTCGTAGCGCGCGCCGCTCTTGACGATATAGGCGATGCGGGTGCTGAACACGCCGATGTCGCCGGTCAATTTCTCATAAATCTCGTCGGCGATCTTGTGCGCCGTGGCACGCAACTGGGCGGGCGGAATCGCGTAACTGTAGCCGGCAAGCACGGACTGCTTCACCGTATCGACCAGGCGAAAGCTTACATCGAGCTTGCCGTCGGGGCGCGGCCGCACGCTGCCGATCGCCAGCGCATCGGCGCCGCGCGCGCGCCAGTCCGGATAATTCACCTCGGCCGGCTCATGCGGCTGCGGCTGGGCGGCGGCATCGATCATCTTGAACAAACCGCTGCGCTGCAAGTCCGCCGCGACCACGGGCGTGACGGCCTGCATCAGGATGCTTTCGCCGGCGAAAGGCACGATCGCCACCGGAATCTGGTTGGCGCCGCTACCGACGATTTCGATAGTGAGCGCCGCATGCGCCATAGCGACCGGAAAGCCCGCCAGGAAAACCAACACCGCGGCCAACTTGTTCAGAAACTTCATTTTCCCGAATACTCCCTTTTATCTGTTTGATCTGTGACTGAACTACTATTCGTTCGGCCTGAATTTCAGCGTCAACTCCCGGAAACGCCCGGCCAGCAGCGGGTCGACCGGCAAAGGCAGCGGCGAAGCCTTGTGGATGGCCCGCTCCACGGCATTGTCGTAGGCGGTGTTGCCGCTGCTGCGGGACAGCCTCACATTCAGCACCTCGCCGGTCGGTAGCAAAAAGACCTCGAATTCGGCCTCCGGGTTCCCCGCCACGTCCGCGGGCATCACCACAAAGCGCCGGACGTGGCTGCGAATCCGGCCGATCGCCTCCGCCATGCCGCGCGCCTGCGCCGCCACCTGAGCTGCCGCCTGAGCCGCCGCCGTCTTCTGCCGGCGCGCTTCGTCGCGCTGCTTGCTGAGCGCAGCCTGCTCGTCGGCCAGCATTTCGCGCTGCTCCTTCAATTCCTGTTCTTTCAGCTGATCCTTCAGCTTCTTTTCGGCCTCCGCCTGCTTTCGTTCTTCTTCCTTGCGCTTTTTTTCCTTTTCCTTGAGCGCAATATCGACCTTGGCGGGCTTGGGCTGCTCCACCTTGGGTTCCGGTTTCGGTACCGGTTTCGGTACCGGCTTGGGCTCGGGTTTCGGTTCTTCCGCCGGCGCAGGCTTGGGTTCGGGCGCCGCCTTTGGCGCGGGAGCCGGCGCCAAAGGCAAGCTGTTCCACAACTCCGCGATCACCGGCGCAGCTTCCCTGGTCTGCCAGTTGACGCCGAACACCAGCACGGCGGCAAACATCAGGTGCACCAGGACGGCCAGCATGACCGCCCACTTCCTGCCCGGTTCCTTCCGCTCGGCTGGCGGCGTCATTCCGCCGCCAAAGACTTCGCCAGAAGCCCGATTTTCTTCACCTGGTTATGCTGAAGCACGTCCATCACCTTCAGCACTTCCTCGTAGCGCACCTTCTTGTCCGCCGAGATCACCACCGCCTGTTCGGGGTTGAGCTCCTGCTTCTGCTTGATCGCGGCGATCAGTTCTTCCTGGGAGATGTTGCGCTGGACAGTGGATTTTTCCAGGTCGCGCAAGCGCAGGCTATTGTCCTTGTGAATTTCCACTTCCAGCGGCGCCACCGGCGGCTTGAGCGATTGTCCCACCGAAGGCAGCTCGATCTGCCCCGGGTTGGTGAGGGGCGCGGTGACCATGAAAATGATCAGCAGCACCAGCATCACGTCGATATAAGGCACGACGTTGATCTGGTTCATGAAGCGGCGGGGACGACGAGGCATCATGGTTTATACGCCCGTCTGCCGTTGCAGGATGTTGGAGAACTCCTCCATAAAGCTGTCGAAACGGGTGGCCAGCCGGTCCACGTCATGGGAATAGTGATTATAGGCGAGCACTGCCGGAATCGCCGCGAACAGGCCCATCGCGGTGGCGATCAGCGCTTCGGCGATGCCCGGCGCGACATGCGCCAGGGTCGCCTGCACCACGTTGGACAGGCCGCGGAAGGCGTTCATGATGCCCCACACCGTGCCGAACAGGCCGATGTAGGGACTGACCGAGCCGACCGAAGCCAGAAACGACAGGTGCAGTTCCAGCGCGTCCAGTTCCCTCTGGCAGGCCGCACGCATGGCGCGGCGCGTGCCGTCCATGATGACGCCGATATCCATTCGCCCCTGGCGCTTCAACTTGAGGAATTCCCGAAAGCCGGCCTCGAAAATTTTTTCCATGCCTACCACCGGCGTCCTGCCCGAGAGGGTGCGCTGGTACAGATTGTTGATATCCGTCCCGCCCCAGAACTCGTTCTCGAACTGGTCCGCTTCGCGTAGCGCGGCGCGGATGGAAAACATCTTGCTGAAAATGAAAAACCAGGACAAGCCCGAAGCCAGCAGCAGAATCAGCAGAATCAGCTGCACCACCACGCTGGCGTTGGTAATGAGGCTCAAAAACGACAGGTCTTGCGTAACGTTCACGATATCCTTTCAATTCTTTCTCTGACCGGCGCTGGAATCTGCACCGGCTTGAAACTCTCCGCGCCGACGCAGACCACCTGCACGGCCGCCTGCATCAGGACAATCTTTTTTTCCACCGTCTGGGAAAACTCGATGCGGCTGCGGCCCAGGTCGCGCACGCGCAAGGTCACAATCAATTCGTCGTCGAGCCGGGCCGGCTTGAGATAATCCGCCTCCACCCGACGCACCACGAAAACCACCCCATGCTCGTGCGCCAGCTCTTCCTGGCCGAAGCCGCCGGCGCGCAGCCATTCGGTGCGGGCGCGCTCCAGGAATTTGAGGTAGTTGGCGTAATACACCACGCCGCCGGCATCGGTATCCTCGTAATAGACGCGCACCGGCCAGACGAATGGCCCGGTTTCATGCAGAGGCGATCCCGACGGCTCAACCATTCATGCTCCGGCGAACCCGTGCGATAGCATACAACACCAGCCTGACGCCAACATGACAGAGATTGCACATTATGAAGCCTCCCACAACTCGCCGGGCGATGTTCCGGGCGCTGCGATGCCGAAATGCAGGTAGGCCATCTGCGTTGCCACCCGTCCGCGCGGCGTGCGCATCAGATAACCCTGCTGGATCAGGTAGGGCTCCAGCACGTCCTCGATGGTGTCGCGCTCCTCGCCGATCGCAGCCGCCAGGTTTTCCACCCCAACCGGCCCGCCGCCGAATTTTTCCAGCACCGCCTGCAACAGCTTGCGGTCCATCGTGTCGAGGCCGACCTTGTCCACGTCCAGCATCAAAAGCGCGGCATCGGCGACGTCCGCCGTCACCCGGCCGTCGGCCTTGACCTCGGCGAAATCGCGCACCCGGCGCAACAGGCGGTTGGCAATGCGCGGCGTGCCGCGCGAGCGCTTGGCGACTTCCATCGCGCCGTCGTCGGACAGCTCGACTTCCATCAGATTCGCGGAGCGTGCCACGATCCGCTTCAATTCATTGTGGGAATAGAATTCCAGCCGCGCCACGATACCGAACCGGTCGCGCAGCGGATTGGTCAGCATGCCGGCGCGGGTGGTGGCGCCGACCAGGGTAAACGGCGGCAGGTCGAGCTTGACCGAGCGGGCCGCCGGCCCCTCGCCGATCATGATGTCGAGCTGGAAATCCTCCAGCGCGGGGTAGAGGATTTCCTCCACCACCGGCGAAAGGCGGTGGATTTCGTCGATGAACAGCACGTCGTTGGGTTCGAGATTGGTCAACAGCGCGGCCAAGTCGCCGGGGCGCTCCAGCACCGGGCCGGAAGTCTGGCGCAGGTTGACGCCCATTTCGCGGGCAATGATGTGCGCCAGCGTGGTCTTGCCCAGCCCCGGCGGGCCGAACAGCAGCACGTGATCAAGCGATTCGCTGCGCCCGCGCGCCGCCCGGATGAAGATTTCCAGCTGCTCGCGCGCCTTCTCCTGGCCGACGTATTCGTCCAGCAGCTTGGGCCGCAGGGCACGCTCCGCCGCCTCTTCCCGGGAGGACATCGGCGCGGGGGAAATCAGGCGGCTGCCGGCCTTGAGGTTGTCGGTTTCGATCATGCCTTGGATAGGAATTTAAGCGCCTGGCGGATGCCGTCCGACACATCCAGCCCGGCCGGTAGCTGCTTGACGGCCCAGCTTGCTTCGCGCTCATTGTAACCCAGCGCCAACAGCGCATCCAAAACGTCGTTGCGGCCGACGGCCGGGGCGACTTCCGCCCCGGAGAGCAGGACTGCGGCCCCGCTGCCCGGCAGCTTGTCGCGCAATTCCAGCAGCAGGCGCTCGGCGGTTTTCTTGCCGATGCCGGGAATTTTGGTGAGCCGGCCCACTTCCTGGGCTGCCACCACATGAGACAGTTCCGCAACCGAAAGGCCGCTCAGGATAGTCAGCGCCAACTTCGGCCCGACGCCGCTGATCTTGAGCAGCTGCCGAAACGCGGCGCGCTCGTCATGGGTGGCGAAACCGTAGAGCTGGTGCGCATCCTCGCGCACGATCAACTGGGTGTGCAGCGCCACTTTTTCGCCGACGGCGGGAAGGTTGTAAAGTGTGCTCATCGGCACGTCGATTTCATAGCCGACGCCGCCCACGTCCACCAGCACCAGGGGGGGATGTTTTTCGAGCAGGGTGCCGCTGATGCGACCGATCATTTCACCAACCTTCCATTTTTCATGCGGAACCCTGCCGTCGCCAAGTTGCCCAGCCCCTGCCCGCCATGCGCGTGGCAGATCGCGCAGGCCAGCGCGTCTGCGGCGTCCGCCTGGGGATCGCCTTCGAGATTAAGCAGGCGCTTGACCATCTCCTGCACCTGCTCCTTGCCGGCCTTGCCGTGGCCGACCACGGCTTGTTTCACCTGCAGGGCGGTATATTCCGCCACCGGCAGATCCTTCATGATCGCGGCGCAGATCGCCGCACCGCGCGCCTGCCCCAACAACAAGGTGGACTGCGGATTGACGTTGACGAACACTTTTTCCACCGCCACCTGCTGCGGCGCATAAGCGGCGATCACCTCGGCCAGGCCTTCGACGATGGTCTTCAATCGCTGCGGCAATTCGCCGTCCGGGGAGCGGATGCAGCCGCTGGCGACATAACCGAGCCGCTGCCCGACCTTGTCGATGACGCCAAAACCCGTCACGCGCAGGCCCGGGTCGATGCCCAATATCCTCATGCCATCCCAAAAAAACACAGGCCACAGTGACGGGTTTCCCTCACCCCTGCCCTCTCCCGCCCACGGGAGAGGGGGACGAGGTGTCGCTTCGCGACTTCCCGGATATAGCCCGTCACCCGCAGGCCGGGGTCGATGCCGAGGATGCGGATCGCTTATTCCTCGTCCATGACGGCGGTGGTGTAGACCTCCTGCACGTCGTCGAGGCTTTCCAGCGCGTCGAGCATCTTGCGCATTTTTACCGCATCGTCTCCGGCAAGTTCGTTCTCGCTGGACGGCTTCATGGTGACTTCACCCAGCTCCGGCTGGAACCCGGCCTTGACCAGCGCTTCCTTGACGGCGGTAAATTCGTAGGGGCCGGTGATCACTTCGATGCTGCCGTCGTCGTTCGTCACCACATCCTCGGCGCCGGCTTCGAGCGCGGCTTCCATCAGCTTGTCCTCGTCGGTGCCGGGGGCGAACAGCATCTGGCCGCAATGCTTGAACAGGAAAGCCACCGAGCCGTCGGTGCCGAGGTTGCCGCCGTGCTTGGAAAACGCATGGCGCACGTCGGCCACGGTGCGGGTCTTGTTGTCGGTCATGCAGTCCACCATCACCGCCACGCCGGCGGGGCCATAGCCTTCGTAGCGCAGTTCCTCGTAGACCACGCCTTCCAGGTCGCCGGTGCCGCGCTTGATGGCGCGCTCGACGTTTTCCTTCGGCATGTTGTTTTCATACGCCTTGTCCACCGCCAGGCGCAGGCGGGGATTGCAGGAAAGATCGCCGCCGCCGAGCTTGGCCGCGACGGTGATTTCCTTGATCAGGCGGGTGAATATCTTGCCGCGCTTGGCGTCCGTCGCCGCTTTCTTGTGCTTGATGTTCGCCCATTTGCTGTGGCCGGCCATAACTTACCTCGATTTGTTCTTGAAAATGAATAATTTTAGCATTTCCCGGCCTCTTTTATAAAGGCGCTCAGGCCTCCTCGTAACGCCGCGCATAGCCCGCCATGCCCATCACGAAGCGCACCGCGCCGTAGCTCGCCCAGGCCAGAAAGCGGCTGTAGAGCGGCTGCTGTTTCCAGCGCTCGGGGGCGATCCGGTGCGCGCCTGCGCCGATCGCCTGCCACAGGCTGTCCCGCAGCGCCCCCGCGAAGGCGGCGTCGCGCGCCACGATATTGGCTTCGCGCGCCAGCATCAGGCTGAACGGATCGATATTCGACGACCCCACCGTGGCCCAGCGGCCATCGACCACCGCCACCTTGGCATGGAGAAAGCTGCGGTCGTAGCAATAGATTTCGATGCCGGCGTCGAGCAGCACGCCGTACAGCGCGCGCGATGCGTAATGCAGCAGGAAATACTCCACCCGGCCCTGCAACAGCAGCACCACGCGCACCCCGCGCGCGGCGGCCTGGATCAGCGCCTGGCGAAAACGGCGGCCAGGCAGAAAATAGGCGTTGGCGATGATCACTTCCTTGCGTGCGGCGGAAATCGCTTCGAGGTACGCCTCTTCGATGTCGCGCCGGTGGCGGATGTTGTCGCGCCGGACAAAGGCCGCCTCGACGCCGCCGCGCGGCACCATGGGCAACACGGTGCGCTGACTGCGGCTCCTCCGCTTCTTGAGCTGGAACCACGAGATCAGCCCCCACAGATGCCGGGTGGAATGGTGAATCTCGGCCAACAGCGGCCCTTCCACCGCCACCGCATAGTCGTAGCGCGGCGGGACCTGGCCCGGCGTGTCCATGTCGTCGATGATGTTGATGCCGCCGACAAACGCGATGCGGGTATCGATCACCGCGATCTTGCGGTGCAGGCGGCGCAAGCGGTGACGCCTGAGCCGAAAAGCGACGTCGGGGCGAAAAAACAGCACCTGCACTCCGGCTGCGCGCAGTTCACCGACCAGCGAAGGCGGCAGGGACTTCGAACCGAAGCCGTCGAGCAGCAGGTGCGTGGTCACGCCGCGACGGGCGGACCGCTTCAGCGCCTCGGCGATGCGCCGGCCGGTCGTGTCGGATTCGAAAATGTAGGATTCGAGGAATATTTCGCGACGCGCCTGGTCGATGGCGGCTTCGAGCGCCGGGAAATATTCCGCGCCGTTTTTGAGCAGCGTCAGACGATTACCCGGCGTCAGCTCCGTCATGCGCGCTGGACGGTGGCGGACAGCGCGGCGTGATCGGAAATCTTCGACCAAGGCCGGCCGCTGTGCACCTCGGTGGCCGTCACGCGCAGCCCGCGCACGTAAATGCGGTCGAGCCGGAACAGGGGCAGTGCCGCCGGGTAGCTGCGGGCGGGCTGCCCCTGCGTCATGCCGAACACCTCTTTCAGGTGCATCTTGTGGGCCAGCGTCGCGCAGGCTTCGCTGCGCCAGTCGTTGAAGTCGCCGGCGATGATCAGCGGCGCGTGGGGCGGCACCAGGCTTTCGATTCGGTCGCGCAGCGCCGACAACTGCTTGCGCCGCCCTTGCGCGAACAGCCCGAAGTGCACGCAGACACAATGCAGGGTCTCGTCCCAGCCCGGCATGCGAACTTCACAATGGAGCAGGCCACGCTGCTCGAAGCGGTGGGCGGAGACATCGACGTTTTCCCAGTTGATGATCGGGAAGCGGCTCAGGATCGCGTTGCCGTGATGCCCTTCCGGATAGACCGCATTCTTGCCGTAAGCGAAATCTTCCCAGATCGTCTCGGCCAGGAATTCGTACTGGGACGTATCCGGCCAGTCGTCGTGCCGCTCGGCGTGCAATTCGTGAGCGCCCACCACCTCTTGCAGGAAAACCAGGTCGGCACTCATGCCGCGCAGCTGGTCGCGCAACTCGTGCAGCATCATGCGCTGGTTGAATTGGGAGAACCCCTTGTGGATGTTGTAAGTGACGACCCGGATGGCGTGCATGATCTGGTGAGGCGTTAGGCGTCAGGAATGAAGAGTGAAATCAGAAACTGCTCTGCCGCCGTTACCCCTCACTCTTCACTCCTCGCTTTGTTTCAGGAAGCATCCAGCATACGCTGCAAAGCCACCCGCGCCAGCGCCGCCTCGCCGGGCGGCACCGCGATGCGGTTCACCACTTGGCCGGCGACCAGGTTTTCCAGGCACCAGGCCAGGTGCTGCGGATCGATGCGCGCCATGGTCGAGCACATGCACACGGTGGAAGCCATGAACTGGACGGTCTTGCCCTGGTCCTTGAACTGCTCCGCCAGGCGGTTGACCAGGTTGAATTCGGTGCCGACCAGCCAGTGCGTGCCCGGCTTGGCTTCCGCGATGGTCTTGATGATGTACTCGGTCGAGCCGACGAAGTCCGATTCGCGGCACACCTCGAAGCTGCATTCCGGGTGGGAAATCACCAGGCCGTCCGGATGCGCTTCGCGGAAGCGCTGGATGTGCTGGGGCTGGAACATCTGGTGCACCGAGCAGAGGCCTTTCCACAGGATGATTCTGGCCTTGCTGATCTGCTCCGGCGTGAGGCCGCCGAGCGGCAGATCCCAGTCCCACATCACCATCTCGTCGAGCGGAATGCCCATCTTGTAGCCGCTCCAGCGCCCCAGGTGCTGGTCGGGGAAGAACAGCACCTTTTCGCGCTGGGCGAACGACCATTCCAGGATTTTCGGCGCGTTGCTGGAAGTGCAGACGATGCCGCCGTGCTCGCCACAAAAGGCTTTCAGGTCGGCGGCGGAGTTGATGTAGGTGACCGGCGTAAAAACGGCGTCGGGATCGCATGCCGCCTTCAGCTCGCGCCAGGCGCGCTCGACCCGCGCCAGCGTCGCCATGTCCGCCATCGAGCATCCGGCGGCCAGATCGGGCAGGATCGAGATTTGCTCCGGCCGCGACAGGATATCCGCCACCTCGGCCATGAAATGCACGCCGCAGAACACGATGTAATCGGCTTCGGAGTTGGCGGCCAGCCGGGACAGCTTGAGCGAGTCGCCGGTAAAGTCGGCATGCTGGAATACGTCGGAACGCTGGTAATGGTGGCCCAGAATCACCAGTCGCTTGCCCAGGCTGGCCTTGGCGGCAAGGATGCGCGCCTGGCACGCTTCGTCGGACAGGCTCTGATAATTCGCGAAAGGAATGGTGGAATTGCTCATGGAACTTACCCTAACGATGATGGCGAGGCGCCGCCTCCGATGATAAACATGCCTCCATCATAGAAGCGCGGCTTGCTGCACGAAAAGCTCGCCCGATGAATCGGGCTCCTACACGGGCGATGGCTCACGAATTTCACGTTAAACTGGATTGTGCCGGTTTGGCAGTTTCTCTATCGCTGCGGCATTGGTCCAAGAAAATACCTTTTCCTGTGCCCCGCCGCAAGGCAGCCACTGCCAGTTCAAATGCTCGTGCGGCTCCAGCACAATCGGCAAGGGCCGGGGCAGTTCCAGGCCGAACACATGCTCGGTGTTGCGCGTCACGCCTGGCGCATAGCGATGGCGCCACTCCTCGAAAATCTCGAAATCGTATTGCTGTTTCCAGTCGGTGAGCTTGTATTCTTCGGCGTTAAGCCCGGTTTCCTCGCGCACCTCGCGCACCGCCGTCTGCCGCAGGCTCTCGCCCGGCTCGCAACTCCCGGTCACCGACTGCCAGTAGCCGGGGTGGTCGGCACGTTCCAGCAGCAGCACCTGCAAGTCCGGCGCGTGGATCACCACCAGGACGGAAACGGGCATCTTATAGGACATCCGGGCCGGGCCGAATCACTCGAAATTGATCGGCTCCGGTTTCTCGGTCGGCCGCTGCTCGGTGTTCCACTGGTCGAAGCCGCTCGACAGGGAAACCACGTCGGCATAGCCGATTTTTTGCAGCTGCACCGCGGACAGCGCGGCGCGCCCGCTGGTGCGGCAGTAGAGCAGCAGCGGCGCCTGCCTGTCGGCGGCTTCGGGCAGCATGCCGATCTTGAATTCGAGCACGCCACGCGGCACGTTGATCGCGCCGGGCAGGTGGCCGGCGGCAAATTCGTCGTATTCGCGCACGTCGATGATCACGCGCTTGCCGAGCAATGCCTGGGCCTGGTCGCAGTTGACTTCCCGAACCTGGGATTTGGCCTCGATCACGAGGTCGTGGGGGGTTAATGCCATATCAACTCCAAATTAAATTACGTGAAATTCGATTAAAATAAGGCGCAGCCGTGTTCCAGATATCGGGTCTGGCACGGGCAGGCCTTCACAGTTTGGCGTCTTCCAACGGCAACAGGCCTTCGCCTGCATCCGGAAATTTATCCGCGTGTCTTGTCACAAAAAACGTCTTGGGTGTCAAAACAGGAATATCCCGATAGGGATTCAGTGCCAGCAAGTCGTCGTCGCTGGACACCAGCACGTCAGCCTCACACACCAAAGCCAGCGCCAGAAACTTATTGTCTTGCGGGTCGCGGCAATCCTGCACCTCATCACGAACCTTCCAAACTACCGAATAGGTGCGGATCAATTCGACAAATTTTTCGCGCTCGTCACGAGCCAGATAGCGGTCGAACTTGGGTCGCAACATCACTGTGGCCAATTCTTGCAAGGTAGCCTCGGAAGCGCACATTTCGCACTCCCGCAGCACCTTCAGCAAGACCTGGCTCGGTATGGAATCCACCCTCAGTGCAGCACTCACCAATGTGCTGGTATCCAGCACCACCCGCTTGACCAGGTTCATCGCGCCTCATGTACCAGGCGATTCACTTCCTCATCCGTCAAATCCGCTGCCGCTTCGCTCACCAGGCCAGAAACCCGCGCACGATAGGCTTCGTAGGCAGCCACGGCGTTATCGCGCAATTTCCGCCCTTCCATCAAGTCCTTCATGTCCTGGGGCGACAGCATAAATGCCACCGTGCGGCCACGCCGCGTAATCGTCACCGGCTCGCGCTGAGCGCTATCCAGCAATTCCCCAAAATGGTTTTGGGCTTCCACCGAAGTTACGATTCTCATGACAAAAACTCCTTTCAACTGGCTATATTGTACAGTATAGCCAGTTGACGAAAGACAAGGAACAGCAAACCGTCTCCCAAGGGAGCGCCAGAGCCCGACGGATCAACCCTTCTCCACCTCGACCTGGGTCTGCACCTGCTGGCGCAGCCGGATGTGCAGTTCGCGCAGCTGCTTGTCGTCCACCGCGTTCGGCGCCTGGGTGAGCAGGCAGGCGGCGCGCTGGGTCTTGGGGAAGGCGATCACGTCGCGGATCGATTCCGCGCCGGCCATCAGCGTGACCAGGCGATCCAGTCCGAGCGCCAGGCCGCCGTGCGGCGGCGCGCCATATTGCAGGGCTTCGAGCAGGAAGCCGAATTTTTCCTGGGCTTCCTCGGCGCCGATGTTGAGCGCCTGGAACACCTTGGACTGAACGTCCTGGCGGTGGATGCGGATCGAGCCGCCGCCGACTTCCCAGCCGTTCAGCACGAAATCGTAGGCCTTGGACAGCGCCTTGCCGGGATCGCTCGAGAGGAATTCCTCGTGGCCTTCGGCCGGCGCGGTGAAGGGGTGATGCAGCGCGACCCAGCGCTTGTCTTCCTCGGCATATTCGAACATCGGGAAATCGACCACCCACAACGGCTTCCAGGCGCCCTCGGCGAAGCCGCGCTCATGGCCGATCCTGGCGCGCAGCGCGCCGAGCGCCTCGTTCACCACCTTGGCCTTGTCGGCGCCGAAGAAAATCAGGTCGCCGTCGGTCGCGCCGGTGCGCTCGATCACCGCTTTCAGGGCGGCGTCGGACAGGTTCTTGACGATCGGCGATTGCAGGCCGTCGCGCCCCTTGGCGACGTCGTTGACCTTGATGTAGGCCAGCCCCTTGGCGCCGTAGATGCCGACGAACTGGGTGTAGGCGTCGATCTCGCCGCGGGTGATCTCGCTGCCGCCCGGCACGCGCAGCGCGGCGACGCGGCCGATGGGCGAGTTGGCGGGGGCGCTGAACACCTTGAAATCGACGTTTTTCATCACGTCGGTCAGCTCGGTCAATTCCAGCGTCACGCGCAGGTCGGGCTTGTCCGAACCGTAGCGGCGCATCGCCTCGGCCCAGGTCATGCGCGGGAACTCGCCCAGATCGACGTCGAGCACGTCCTTGAACAAACGGCACACCATCTGTTCCACCAGGTCGGTGATCTCGCGTTCGCCGAGGAACGAGGTCTCGATATCCACCTGGGTGAATTCGGGCTGGCGGTCGGCGCGCAGATCCTCGTCGCGGAAGCATTTGACGATCTGGTAATAGCGGTCGAAGCCAGACACCATCAGCAGCTGCTTGAACAACTGCGGCGACTGCGGCAAGGCGTAGAACGAACCGGGATGGACGCGCGAAGGCACCAGGTAATCGCGTGCGCCTTCCGGGGTGGAACGGGTCAGCATCGGCGTTTCCAGCTCGATGAAGCCCTGGTCGTCCAGCGCCAGGCGCAGCGCCTTGGCCACCCGGTAGCGCAGCATCATGTTCTTCTGCATCGCCGGACGGCGCAGGTCGAGGTAGCGGTGGGTCAGGCGCACGGTTTCGGACAGGTTCTCGTCGTCGAGCTGGAACGGGATCGGCGCGGAAGCGTTGAGAATCTCGATCTCCTGGGCCAGCACTTCGATCTCGCCGGTGGAAAGATTCGGGTTGATGGTCCCTTCCGGGCGGCCGCGCACCAGGCCGGTGATTTTCAGCACGAACTCGTTGCGGATGGTTTCGGCGGTGGCGAAAGTCGCCGCGCGGTCGGGGTCGCACACCACCTGCACCAGGCCTTCGCGGTCGCGCAAGTCGATGAAGATCACCCCGCCGTGATCGCGGCGGCGATGTGCCCAGCCGCACAGGGTAACGGTTTGCTGCAGATGGCTACGGTTGACGTCGCCGCAATATTGGGTTCGCATGCTCACTATCCAAATTCTAGAATTTTATTGATTAGGAATAAAGGGGGATCAGTTGCCCGGATAAATCCGGGCCGGGGATTCCTTGTCGGTCGGCGCCATCACGCCCATCGAAACGATGTACTTCAGGGCATCGTCCACGCTGATGTCGATCTCGATGGCATCGCTCTTGCGAACAAAGAAATAGAAGCCGTTGACCGGGCTGGGCGTGGTGGGAATGAACACGCCGACGTATTCGTCGTCAAGACTGGGCGCCACATCCCTGGGAACAGTAGTCTGGAACGCCAGCGACCACGCTTCGGAATGCGGATAGCGCACCAGCAGCACCTTGCGAAACGCCTCGCCCTGACCGGAGAACAGTGTGTCGCTGACCTGCTTGACGCTGTAATAGATCGACTTCACGACCGGGATGCGCGACAGCGCGATTTCCCAGAACCGGATCAGGCGCTGGCCGACCATGTTCGCGGTCAACACGCCGGTGAGGAAAATCACGCCGATGGTCAGGATCGTGCCCAGCCCCGGCAGGTAAATGCCCAGCCAGCTCTCCGGCCGCATGCTCTGCGGCAGCAGCAGCAGGCTCTGGTCCATGCTGCCGATCAGCAGCTTCAGCACCCATACCGTGATGCCGAGCGGCACCCAGATCAAGAGGCCGGTAATGAAATACTTTTTGATCATCGTTCAGGCAGCTACGGATTAGCCGCAGCAACAGCCGCCGCCACCGCAGGCCGCGGACTTGACTTCTTCCTTGGCCTTGGAGCCGTTCTTGAAATCGGTCTGGTACCAGCCGTTGCCCTTCAACTGGAAGCCGGCGGCGGACAGCAGCTTGGCGAAGGTTTCCTGCTTGCACTCGGGGCAGGCAGTCAACGGCGCATCGCTCATTTTCTGGATAAATTCCTTCTGGAAACCACAGGAAGAACAGCGATATTCGTAAATCGGCATGGCGACCTCCAAAAAAACAGGATTATATCTCAATTGGTTCTGATTAACGCTGCCAGGAGCCTGTCGGACTTAAAGGAAATCGGCTGCAAATCCGCCGGGCCGATCCATATTTCGCCGCTTTCTTGGTCAATAGAATGACTATTGACCAAGAAAGCGGCGAAATCTGTCCTCGACCAGCCGAATTTTCGCTTCGATTCTTCAAGTCCGACAGGCTCCTAGTAGATGAGGCTGTTTCTGCGGTTTGCAAGGGCGGCCTAGTCGCATGCGGAAGAGGGGGACGAAGTCCCGCTGCGCGGGTTCTCGTTCAAACGGCCCCATGCGCGTTTCGCCGTTTCAAGCGATAATGGACAAAAGCCGCCCCGCCGCGGCCCGCCCAACCTACGGATGAAGCCATGATGACCTATCGCCAAACCTCCTGGCTGTTAGCCGCGCTGTTCCTGCTCCTGGTGCTCAAGCTCAAGCTGTTGCCCGCTTTGCTTGCCGGCCTGGTGGTTTACCATCTGGTTCATTTCGTCGCGGCCAGGCTCGCCATCGCCCGCCTTTCCGGCAAGCTCACCAAAATCCTGTCGGTCGTCCTGGTGTCGGGGCTGGTGATCACTCTGCTCGTTGCCGGCATCATCGGCATGCTCGCCTTCCTGCGCAGCGAAAGCGGCGGGCCCGCTGCTTTTCTTGGAAAACTGGCCGAAATCCTGGAGACATCCCGTTCATCCCTGCCGGAATGGGTTTACAGCACCCTGCCCCGCGATGCCGACGAACTGAAAGCCCATCTTGCCGGCTGGCTGCGCGAGCACTCCGGCGAGCTGCAAATATGGGGCAAGGAGGCCGGCCATGTTTTCGCCCACATGCTGATCGGCATGATCATCGGCGCCATGCTTTCCCTGCGCGAAGTGGTAGCCGAGGAAGTCCGCAAGCCCTTCGTCGCCGAGCTGGGCGAACGCACCGCCAACCTCAGCGCCGCTTTCCGCGACATCGTGCTGGCGCAGGCAAAAATCGCCGCCGTCAACGCCTTCCTCACCTGGATCTACCTGGGCGTCGTGCTGCCGCTGACCGGCGTCAAGTTGCCCTTTGCCGGCACCCTGGTCATCGCCACCTTCGTCGCCGGCCTGATCCCGATCATCGGCAACATCCTGTCGAACACCGCCATCGTCATCGTCAGCCTCGGCCACTCCTTCCAGTTGGCGATCGCCTCCCTGCTGTTCTTGATCGGGATACACAAGCTGGAATACTTCCTCAACGCAAAAATCGTCGGTTCGCAAATCCACGCCAAGGCGTGGGAACTGCTGACCGCCATGCTCATCATGGAATCCGCGTTCGGCATATCCGGCCTGGTCGCGGCGCCGATCTACTATGCCTTCCTCAAAAGCGAACTGAAGGAAAGCGGCTTGATTTGAGCTCCCGCAGCAAAAAAGGGGCGTACTCCGGCCGCCACAGAAAGGCCTGGATCATGCGCGGTACGGCAGGAGAGACCCTGGCGCTGGCAGCGACTCCGAGTGAAATCGCGAACGGACGGGAACTTGCCGGAATTCCGAGTATACCGGCAGCCCCCTCCGCAGGGAGGGGGTGATTGCTGCTGCGTCAGAACTTGTAGAGAACGCCCACTGAAGCCAGGTCGAGATCGCCCTTGGTGGTGCTGCTGTCCCCGACGCTGTTGAATCTCTCCCACTCCACACGCATGCCCAGATTTCGGGTGAAATCGTAGCCGGCACCGATACCGTAGGTGAAATCGTTGGTGGTATGGCTATTGGAAACACCCGCTCCGTTCAGTTCGGTCTTGATGGTATAGGCACCGAGCTTGCCGAAAATCGAGAAATTGTTCTGGAACGGGATGATCCCCACGGCATCGACGTAGCCGCCATTCTTGGTCTTCAGGTCGCCGCTCCCGGCTGCCGAACTGAAGCCGAATTTACCGAAATCGACATAACCCGCCTCGACCGCAACATTAGGATTGAACTGGTAGCCGAGATAAAGCTTCCAGCCGGTATCCGTATCGCCCAGCGAGCCGCCCGTGGTGCCGATCGCGCTGTTGATATCGCCACCGCCGGCTTGAGTCTGCGACTGTCCGCCGCCGAGTCCGACGTACCAAGTCGCGCTCGTGCCCCAGTCGGTTGCCGCCATCGAGGAAGCGACCGCGCCTGCGGTCAGTCCGAGAGCCAGGCCGGCAGAAGCCAGTAATTTAATGTTCATTTGCTTCTCCTTCATTTAAACATCGACATAAAAATACTAACGCCTTGGGCGCCGCCAATAAGCGTTGTTATCGAGTAGTTATAGCCCAGATTATTTATAGTCCAAGAATCGTAGCCGGGCGGAATCGGCTCGAATAAAAACCGGCGGACAAAGTGGGGAGCGGACCGAATAAAGAAAGGTTGCCCGACGCCATCAACGACGATGGGCAAGCAGGAAGCCGCGCAAGGCCAGGGGGTGAACTCGGGCTCGCTTGGCGAGTTTCATGCCAAACGTCGCAGCGGTTCAAGGGAGTTCCGGCGTGAATGGTTACGCGGGGCAATCCGCCGACATCCTCCGCGAAGTCTGTGGATCAGGCGTTCACGCCCGTGCGGGCAGCCGCCGTCGCCCTTTTCGGACAACCACCAGCGACTTGGCTGGCAGCTTGCCGGACCAGGAGCCCGTCCGACTTGAAGGAAATCGGGCGCGAATCCGGCAGGCTCCTAGCCCTCGCTGACCACGACCCGGTTGCGGCCGCCCTCCTTGGCCTGGTACAGGGCGGCATCGGCCAGGTTGACCAGGGTGAGGGGCGCATCGCCTGTCGGCACGACCGACGCGACGCCGATGCTGATGGTCATGCACGGGGCGATATCGGAGCCCTGATGAGGGATGTTGAGCGCCTCGACATTCTGCCTGATTTCCTCAGCCAGCAGGCTGGCGCCGCTTGCCGGCGTTTCCGGCAGGATCACCACGAATTCTTCGCCGCCATAGCGGGAAGCCTGGTCGGCCGGGCGCATCGCGCTTTTCTGGATGATCGCGGCGACCTTGCGCAGCACTTCGTCGCCCTTCAGGTGGCCGTAGGTATCGTTGTACAGCTTGAAATAATCGATATCGAGCATCATCACCGACAGCGGCAGGTTGTTGCGCGCCGCGCGTTTCCACTCGATGTGCAGGCTTTCGTCGAAATGGCGCCGGTTGGCCAGCCCGGTAAGGCCGTCGAAGTTGACCAGGCGCAGCAGTTCCAGGTTGGTCTCCGCCAGCTTTTTCTGGCTCTCGCGCAAGGCCCGGTAAGCCTCGTCGCGTTGCAGCTTCATGATGTAGGCGTTGGAATGGTAGCGGATGCGCGCGACCATCTCGATCCGGTCCGGCAGCTTGATCAGGTAATCGTTGGCGCCGGCGTCGAAGGCATCGGCCTTGACCGTGGCCTCGCCGCGGGAAGACAGCACGATCACCGGCACGTCGCGGATCTGGGGATTGGCGCGGAAATAGCGCAGCAGCGCCAGGCCGTCCACATCGGGCATCATCAGGTCGAGCAAAATCACCGTGGGGCGGATTTCAAGCGCGGTGGGAATGGCCTGGTCGGGATTCGAGCAGTAATGGAAATTGATCTCGCGGTCGCCTTCCAGCTGCTGTCGGATCGCCTCCGCGACGAAGGACTGGTCGTCCACCAGCATGACGATAATGGGATACCTGGGAAACCCCTGTCCATCGTTTGGCGCCTCGATCGCTTCAGCCATCTTTCTCCCCTTCACAAAATACCGCGGACGTTCGCGGCCGGATCGCGGCCACCGCCGCTTGTCGGTTTAACGTTCTTTTCGACGAACCGGATCAGCGCGTCGGCAATTCTTTCCGGCGGCATGATCTCCTTCGCCGCCCCCAATTCCGCCGCCGCCTTGGGCATGCCGTAAACGGCGCAGCTCGCCTGGTCCTGCGCCAGCGTATACCAGCCCGCCTGGCGCAGCCGCAACAACCCGCGCGCGCCGTCCCGGCCCATGCCGGTAAGCAGCACCGCCGCGGAACGGTCGCCTTTGCATTGCAGAATGCTTTCGAAGAACACGTCCACCGACGGGCGATAAGGGTAGTCCCGCGGCGTCGGCGTATAGCGCAGGGTGTGCGCCGGCGTCAGCACCAGATGGTCGTTGGTGGCGGCGACCAGCACCGTGCCGGCCTCCGGCTGTTCGCCCTCGCGCGCCATGCGCACCGGCAGCGCGCACTGTTGGGATAGCCAGGTCACCAGATTGGGGGTGAACTGGGCGTCCACGTGCTGGATGATCACCAGCGCCGCGGGCAGGTCGGCGGGCAGGCGGGAAAGAATGGCGGCGAGCGCGTTGGGGCCGCCGGTGGAGGCGCCGATGGCGATCAGGCTTTCCCGGCTGGGGTGCACCTGCAAAGACGGCGCGGAGCGGCGCCGCAGAGCGGGCTTGACGGGCCCGACCAGCCGGGCGATATTCTCCACCTTCTTCAGCAGCGGCTGGATGCCTTCGTCGCCCATGCCGATCCCCAGCGTCGGCGTATTGACCGCGTCGAGCGCGCCCACCGCCATGGCTTCGAACACCCGCGCGGCGCTGTCGTTGACGTCGGTGGTGACCACCACCACCGCGCAGGGCGATTTTTTCATGATCTGGCGGGTGGTTTCGACGCCGTCCATCACCGGCATGTAGATATCCATCAGCACCAGGTCGGGGGTGTCGGCGGCGCACTTTTCCACCGCTTCGGCGCCATTGCCGGCCACCCAGGCGATCTCGTGCTCCGGTGCCGCGGCGAGCGCGCGGCGCATCGCCTCGACGGCGATGTTCGAATCGTTGACGATGGCAATTCTCACTGCGCTGCTTCTCCGATCAGGTCCACCACCGCTTCCAGCAGGGCTTCGTCGTGGAAGCTGCCCTTGGTGAAATAATAATTGGCGCCCGCCTCCAGGCCGCGGCGGCGGTCTTCCTCGCGGTCCTTGTAGGAGACGATCATGATCGGCAGGTTTTTCAGCCCCTGATCCTTGCGGATCATTGCGACCAGCTCGATGCCGTTCATGCGCGGCATGTCGATGTCGCTCACCACCAGGTCGTACTCGCCGGTGCGCACCGCGTTCCAGCCGTCCATGCCGTCCACCGCCACGTCCACCAGGTAGCCGCTGTTTTCCAGCAGCTTGCGCTCGACCTCGCGCACCGTGAACGAATCGTCCACCACCAGCACCCGCTTGGCCACCGCTCCGGCCCTGGCGTGCGACTGCTCCATCTTGTCGAGGCGCCCGGCGGAAACCAGCTTGTCGATCGAGCGCACCAGGTCGTCCACGTCCACGATCAGGGCGGGTTCGCCGTTTTCCATCAGGGTGGCCGCACTGATGTCCTTGATCTTGCCCAGGCGCGGATCGAGCGCCTGCACGACCAGGCTGCGCTCGCCGAGGAAGCGGTCCACCACCACGCCGAAACGGTTGTGGCGGTCGCTGATCACCACCACCGAGTAAGTCGCCTCCGCCGTCTCGCCCGGCGCCGCCAGGCCGAACGCCTGATACGCCGCCACCAGGCCGATGCGCTCGCCGTCGAGGAGGAAAAATTCGCGATTCTCCAGCGAGAATATCTCCGCCGCGCCCAGTTTCAGGGTGCGGTCGATGCGCGCCAGCGGAAAAGCGTAGGGCTCGCCCGAGATGCTCACCAAGAGCCCCTGCACCACCGACAGCGTGAGCGGCAGCTGGAGCTGGAAGCGGGTGCCGCGCCCCGCCTCGCTGGTGGTCCTGATCGAGCCGCGCACCTGCTGGATGGCGGACAGCACCACGTCGAGGCCGACACCGCGGCCGGAAATCTCGGTCACCTCGCCCTTCATGGAAAACTTGGGAAGGAACAGGAATTCGAGCAGTTCACTCTCGCTCATGCCCGCCACCAGCTCCGCGGTGCTGAGCTTTCGTTCCACCACCGCCTGGCGCAGCCGCCCCAGCGGTATGCCCATGCCGTCGTCGGCGACGGTGACGATCAGCATGCCGGCGCTGTGGTGCGCCTCCAGCCTGACCACGCCCTCCGCCGGCTTGCCCGCGACCAGCCGCTCGTCCCGGCTTTCGATGCCATGGTCCACCGCGTTGGTCAGCAGGTGGTTGAGCGGCGCCTCGATTTTTTCCAGGATATCGCGATCCACCAGGGTTTCCAGCCCGCTGATTTCGAGCCTGACTTCCTTGCCCAGCGAGCGCGCCAGGTCGCGCACCATGCGCGGCATCCCGCTCACCCCTTCGGAAAACGGGCGCATCCGGCTGGCGCTGGCTTCGTGATAGATTTGCTGGGCGAGATAGCTGGTGCGGCGGTCGAACTGGTCCAGCTGCGCCAGCTGCTCCGCCAGCGTCTTGCGGCATTCCAGCGCCAGCTGCTGCGCCTGGCGCAGGTATTCGGCGCTGCGCTCGTTGATTTCGTGGGCGCGCAGGGTTTCGTGGAGATGGTCGAGCACGGTTCCCAGCTCGGCCTGGCGCCGTTTCAACCGCAGCAGCGAGTCGGCGAAAGGATGCAGCCGCCGCGTCTCCACCAGCGCCTCGCCGGCCAGCCCCATCAGCTCGTCCAGATTGGCCGCGTTGACCCGCAGCACGCGCTGCCCGGCGCCTTCCTCGCGCTCGATCCGGGCGGGTTCGACGGCCGCGCCGGTCGGTGCCGCTTCCGGCTCGCCGTTCGCTTCTTCCGCGACGAGAATGGCGCGGACCGCTGCGGCCAGGGCATCCACCTCGGTCCGCCGCGAAGAATCCAGCCCGGCGACGATCTCCTCCTCGGCCAGGCAGGAAAGCTGGATCAGCATGTCCACGCCCTTGAGCAGCACGTCGATGTGGTGCGCGCCCAGGGTCACGTCCTTGTTCTGCGCGGCGACGAAAACATCTTCCAGGGCATGCGCCACCGTCACCGCCAGCGGATGGTTGACGATGCGGGCGGCCCCTTTGATCGAGTGCGCGGCGCGCATCAACGGCTCGAGCAGGTTGATGCTGCGCGGGTTGCGCTCCAGTTCGAGCAGCTTGCCGGACAGCGCCCCGGCCTGATTTTCCACCTCGACCTGGAACAGCTCCAGCATCGACCCCGGCGTGAATTTTCCTTCGCCGCCGCTCATGCCAGGCTCCTGGAAAAAGCGTAAAGCACCAGCTCGTGGTCGAGCAGGCCGACGTTCCTGTCGCCGAGCCGGAGCGCGCCGGTGCTGTATTTGGTCAGCGCGCCGGACAGCGTGGCCGGCAGGCTCTCCAGCTCTTTCTCCGCATAGCGGTGGGTGCCGAGCACTTCGTCCGCGGCGAAGACGAAGCGGTGCTGGTCGTTGCGCACCACCACCATGCGCGGATAGATGCTGCGATGCTCTTTTTTTTCCGCATCGCCGCCGCCCGTCTTGATGCCAAGCAGCTCGGCGATGGAAACGCATAGCTGCAATTTGCCGCGAATATTCACCAGGCCATGCAAGATCGGCGAAGAACGGTGCGGCAGGCTGTGCACCGTGCGCAGCTCGACGATTTCCTCCACCAGCCCGGCCGGCACGGCCAGCCACTCCCGGCCGATGCGGAACACCACGGCGGCCAGCCCGGTCCTGGCGTGGGCCTGCTTGCGGCTGGCGACGATCTCGGTCCATTCCGCCTGGTAGCCCGTGGGCAGCGCCCGCGCGTGCAGCATGTGCCCCGCCGCCTGGTATACGTCGCAATTGTAGCAATGGGTGAATTGCTCAAGCTTGGGGCAGCGCGGCGTTTCCCGGCCCCAGACGCCGATCCGGTTCCAGCAATCGTGGATTTGCAGGGCGGGCGACGCGGCGCTCATTTAATCCCCCGCCGCTGCTGCGCCCGTTGCGCCCGCTGCCTGAGCTGGGCGGCATTGCGAATCTCGCCCCGGCGCTCGGCCAGCAGCGCGAGCTGCACCAGCGCCTCGTAATGGTTCGGCTCCAGGTACACCGCCTTGCCGAAGAATTCCTTGGCGTTTTCCGCGTCGGCCCCGGCATCGTGCACCAGGCCGAGCAGATAATAGGCCTGGGCGGATGCGCCCTGTTCGCGCAGGTAAGCTTCGCACTGCACCGCCGCCTCGGCCAGCCTGCCCTGGTCGGCGAGGCACTGCGCCTGTTCCAGCGTATTGCCGGCAGGCGGCTGGCCGATGGATGACACCGCCTGCGGCAGCGGCCTCAAGCGGGCCGCCGGCTTTTCCGGCAGCATTTCCCGCCGCGATTCGCCTCTTGCCCGGCCCAGCCCGGCCCCCGGCGGCGACAATTTCCCCTGGGCCGGCAGCGCGCTTTTCTTGCAGTAGGCGAAGGCTTGCGGCGACACCACCGGGGCGAACCACTTGTCCAGTACCGGCGCGCTTTCGGCGTGGCCGACGAACAGTACGCCGCGCGGCAGCAACAGCCGTTCGAGCACCGCCAAGGCCCGCTCGCGGTTCAGATCGTCGAAATAAATCAGCAGGTTGCGACAGAAAATCACGTCGTAGCCGCCGCGCAGCAGGGAAAAATCCGCGCCCAGCAGGTTGCCCTGGGAAAAGGCGACCAGTTTGCGCACCGCTTCATGCAGCAGCCAGCCGTGGGGCGTGGCGGTGAAATAGCGCTCCTGCAAGCCCGGATAGGCGCCGCGGAACGAGTTTCTGCCGTAGATTCCGCGCCGCGCCTTGCCGAGAGCGACATTGCTGATGTCCACGCCGTCCACCGAAATGCGCTCGGGCGGGAACCCGGCGTCGAGCAGCGCCATCACTGCGGAATAGGGTTCCTCGCCGCTGGAACAGGGCACGCTGAGCAAACGCAGGGGGCGCTCCGGGTTGGCGGCGAGCCATTCTTCCATGACGAAGCGCTGCAGCGCCTCGAACGGTTTGCCGTCGCGAAAGAACCAGGTTTCCGGCACCACCAGTTCCTCGACCAGCTGCGCCAGCTCCAGCGGCGAGGCCCGCAGGTAAACCAGGTAGCTGGGCGCGTCGCGCTGGCCGCACTGGGCCATGCGCTTCCTGACCGCACGGCCGACGGCGGATTCGCTCAGCGCGGCGGCGTCGAAGCCCATCGCCCGATGCAGCATCTCGGTAATCTCCGGCGGCGGGGTCACTGGCCCTCCCGAAACAGCATGGCGACGACTTCCGGCGTAAGCAGTTCGTCCACCTCCACCAGCTGCACCAGTTCGCCGGAGCCGATCGCCACCTTGCCGAGCCAGGGCGCGTTGTCCGCCTGGATGCCGGGCGACTGCAGGTCGGCTTCGCGGATGGTCGCGGTCTGGGTGGCATGCTCGGCCAGCAGGCCGAGCGGTTTGACGCCGCCGCTGTCGAGGATGTAATTGACCACGATCATGCGGGTGCTGAGCAGGAGCTGGCAAGGCACACCCAGCGCCAACGCGGAGAGGTCCAGCACCGGGATCGACATGCCGCGGAAATTGCACAGGCCGGCGACATAATCCGGCACCACGGGGATTTTCTTCAGTTTCAGCACCGGCGTAATCTCGAACACCTCCGCCGCCGGCAGGGCGTAGCGATCGTCACCGATGGAGAACAGCACGGCCAGCATGGCGTGGATCAGGCCGTTACCCTGAAGTGCGAGACCCCGCTTTGCAGGTTGTGCGCGGCACCGTTGAGCAGGTCGATGGACTGCCGGGTATTGCGCAACGATTCGGCGGTCTGCTGCATGGATTCGTTGAACTGCATCATGGTCTGCATGATCTGCTCGGCACCGCCGGACTGCGCCTGCATGCCCTGGTAGATGGTGTCGAAGCGCGGCGCCAGCGTCTGCACCTGGTCGATGACGGTGCCCAGTTGGCCGGATATCTGCTTGACGTCGTCCACGTTGCGGCGGATTTCCTCGGAAAACTTGTCCATGCTCATCACGCCCGCCGACACCGCCGACTGCATTTCCTTCAGCATCTGCTCGATATCCCAGGTGGCGACGGCGGTCTGGTCGGCGAGGCGGCGAATTTCAGTCGCCACCACCGAGAAGCCCTTGCCGTATTCGCCCGCCTTTTCCGCCTCGATCGCGGCGTTGAGCGAAAGCAGGTTGGTCTGGTCGGCCACCTTGGTGATGGTGGACACCACCGAATTGATGTTGCCGGCCTTCTCGTTCATCACCGCCAGCTTGGCGACGATCGAGCCGGACGCGTCCACCAGCCGGCTCATGGTCTGCTCCATGCGGGCCAGGCCGTTTTGGCCATCCGCCGCGCGGTGCGCGGTTTCGTCGGCGATGTGGATCGCCTCGTCCATGGTTTTCACCAGCTCGCGCGCGGTGGCGGAAATTTCCTTGGTGGAGGCGGCGATCTCGTTGGAGGAAGCGGCCTGTTCGGTCATCGTCGCCTCCTGCTGGCGCGCGGTGGCGGCGATTTCGGTGGCCGAGGAAGTCACCAGGATGCCGGCCTCCTGCACCTTGGCGAGCAGGGCGGCAAGCTTGTCGATGGTATGCTGCAAGCCCGAGGCCAGCTGCCCGATGCTGTCGTCGCCGTCGAAGCCGATTTGCGCGGTCAGGTCGCCGTCGCGCACCCGCATCACCGCTTCGAGCAGCACGTCCACCTTGTCCTTGAGGACGATGTTGAACTTGACCAGCGACTCCTCGGCCTCTTTACGCGCGGTGATATCCTCGATCATGCCGACGAAGAAGTTCTTGCCGTCGAGCCTGACTTCGCTCACCAGCAGCTTGATCGGGAAAATCTCGCCGTTCTTGCGCTGCCCCGTCACTTCGCGTCCTCGGTCGAGAATTTTGCGTTCCCCGGTGCGCCGGTAGTTGTCCAGGTAACTGTCATGGGCTTCACGGTAGGGGCTCGGCATCAGCATGCTCACGTTGCTGCCGACCATTTCCGCGACGGAGTAGCCGAACAGGTTGCACACCGCCGGATTGACGGTTTCGACGATGCCGTTGGGCGCGATGGTAACGATGCCGAGCATCGCCGTATTCTGCACCGCCTCCATCCGCGCCTGGTTTTCCTTGATCTCGGCGACGTGTTCGTCCAGCTTCTGCGCCATGTGGTTGAACGCGGCGGCAACCCGGCCGATTTCGTTTCCGCTCGGGTTGTCGATGCGCGCCGAGGTCTCGCCGGCGGCAAGGCGGTCCGTCGCGGCCACGATATCGTTCAGCGGCCGCCCTACCGCGCGGATCACCAGATAGCCGGCGAAAAGGATAATGCACAGGCCGAACAAGCCGGTCAGGATCAGGCGGCCGCGCGCCGTGGCGAAGCGCGTCTGGTTCTCGGAAAACTCATTCTGGCTGTGCTTGGCGCGCAATGCGGTCAGCGCATCCGCGCTGGTCTTCATGCGGTTGAATGCCGCCGCCGCAGTGTCGTGGTAAATCGCCGCCGCCTGTTCACGCTTGCCGGCACGCAACGCGGCCAGGGCGGGCGACAGGCCCGTTTCGAGCCACTTGGTGCGGGCTTCGTCGAAATCCTTGGCCAGTTCCTTTTCCTCGTCGGTACGTAGCGAGCCGCGGAAAGTCTTCCATTCGCGGGTAACCAGCGCGGCATTCTTCTCCGCCTCCTCCGCACCGGCCCTGGTCGCCTCGGGCGAAGCCGAACCCATCAGGAGTTCGGTGAAAATCACCCGGTTGTCGAGCAGAGCCTCGTTGACGCCGGCAAGGCTGGCGAGGGAAACAAAGCTCTCCTGATACAGGCTCCCCACCGACTCGTTGGTGCGGTTGAGGGCATCCAGGGAACCTACCGCCATACCGACAAGCAACACCGCGGTGAAACCCATGATGGCAAACAACTGGGTTTTTATTTTCAGGTTATTCATCGCGCCTACCCTTATATTTTTTTTCGTTTCCGCCGGAAAAAGCAGCCTTCGGCAACCTTAACCCAGCCCCCCTAAAAAATCCAGCGCCAAGCGGCCAACCGGACAAGGCAATCGATCACTGCAGCCGATAAATCGCAACGACCTCGTTGCCCTTGCCCGGAAAACCCACTTTTTCACAGAGCGTCCTGACCAGCGCAAGCCCGCGGCCGGAAGGCGTTTCCAGGGAAGCCGCGTTATCGTCCGGCCCCGGTTCGGCGGCATAGCCGTTGCCGCTGTCCCTTATCCTGATCTTCAGGAACGGGTCGAGGTTCTCCTGCACCCGTTCCAGCTCGATCTCGATCACGCCCTGCTGCATCCCGGACAGCCTTTCCTCGCGCATGTCGAGATATCGGCCGAAACCGTCCGGCTGCGACTTCAGTGCGGAATCCAGCCCGAGCAAGCCATGATCGAGCGCGTTGTTGTACAGTTCGGAGAGGATCAGGAAGAGTTCCTGGCACCTGCGCGGCGTGAGATACAGCTGGCTCAGCCAGCTGATCAGCCAGGGCAGCACGTCGAAAGACTTGAGCTCCGCCGCGCACAGCTTGATAGCGAGGCGCGCCTCGCTGGGCGCGACCACGCCGGCAGGCGCCGGCATGCCGGGGAAGGCGCTGCCGCCGCCGAAACCCATATCGCATGCGACGGCGGCGACGGAAATATCGTCCGGGGCGTTCTCCCGTTCCAGGAAGGTATTGACCGAACCCACCAGATACCAGAACTGATCCTCGCTGGCCTTGCCGCTGAAGGCCAGCAGTATGCGCTCTGCGCCGAACCGCTCTCCCTCGGCATTCTGCGCGTCCGGCAAGCCATCCGAATAGAGGAACAGCCGCCCCGGCTCCTCCCAATGATAGATTTCGGTCTTGGGTTGAAAATCGCGATCGTCGAGAATGCCCAGGGGCAGATGCGCCGCATGCCATTCGCGCAGCACGATGCCACCCTCGCCCACGTAATAGGCCGCCGGCATGCCGCCATTCCAGATTTCGACGGTATGATCGGAAAAACGGATGGCTGCGAGCGTGGCCGCCACGAAGCGCTCCGTCGGCAATAGTTGCCGGATCTTGCGATTGAGCTCCCGCGCGATATTGGAAACGCCGTAACCCTTTTTGGTCATGCCGTAGAACACCTCGATCACCGGCAGTACGTTCAGGGCAGCAGCCAGGCCATGGCCCGTGCCGTCGGCCAGGATCACGTGCAGCACGTTGTCGGGCGTGAATTCGGCCGCGATCACGTCGCCGCTGAAATATTTTGCCGGATGGATCCAGCGCTCGATCTGCTTGTCGTCGAACCGGTCCGCGCGGATGATCTTTTCCAGCAGATGGCGGGCCAGGTTCTGCTCTTGTTCGTTTTCCTCGCGATAGCGGGAAAGCTGTTCGGCGCCGGCCGAAACTTCGCGCTGCATGCCGACGATGCGCTGCATGGTCCCGATCCTGGCTTCCAGCAGGCGCTGGTTGACCGGCTTGGCGATAAAACCGTCGCCGCCCTCGGCGAAGACCTGGATCTTGTCCTCGTCCCGGCTATTCGCACTGATGAAAATGACCGGCACCCACTTGTTGCCCGCGATTTTTCTGACCTCGGCGGCGGCCTGGAATCCGTCCAGGAGCGGCATTGCCACATCCATCAGGATCAGGTCGGGCGATTCCGCGCGGAAAACCTCGACGGCTTCCCGCCCATTGCGGGCCAGAACGGGCTGGTGGCCGAATCGGGCGACCAGCGCACCGAGTAGGGCCAGATCGATCTCGTCGTCTTCTGCGATCAGAATTTTGACGGGTTGATTCATCCTAAAAGCCTCAGCTGGACGTGTTGGAGTGTGCGGTTTGGCGGGTGCCCTAAAGGACTCCGACTTTCTACGAGCTGAAGCTCGTGAAAGATCGTATGCAGGGCTAGGAGCCTGTCGGACTTAAAGGAAATCGGCTGCAAATCCGCCTGGCCGGTCCATATTTCGCCGCTTTCTTGGTCAATAGAATGACTATTGACCCGCAAAACCGGCAAAATCTGTCCTCGCCCAGCCGAATTTTCGCTTCGATTCTTCAAGTCCGACAGGCTCCTAGGTTCATGGTTGCGGCAAGCACCGGTTCGTCCGCTAGCGAATAATGAAAAGTTTCTGGAAATTGGCCACTTCGATCACTTGCTGAACAATGCCCTTGCAATTCGACAGAGAGACCTTCATGTTCGCTTCGCCCGCTTTTTCGCGCAGCAGCAAAAGCATGCCGAGAGCCGAGCTGTCGAGGTAATCGACCAGGCCGAGATCGGCTTCGATTTCCCTGACTCCCTCCATCTCCAGCGCTTCGGCGAAGGCGGCGCGAAATTCGCGATGGGAGCTGAAATCGAAGCGTCCGCCCAGAACGAGCCGGGCAATCTCGCCTTTCCTGTCCAATTTTATTTGCATGACGGTGGCCTTTTTCCGAATATGAAAGATGGTTCGATTATACCTATACCCTGAAGGCACGGACGCCTAGGCTGGCCAGGTGCGCCAAAACCCGTGTCGTCATCTCGGAGAGCGGCACCACTTCGTCGACGCCGCCGGCGAGTATGGCTTCCCGGGGCATGCCGAACACCACGCAGGTCGCCTCGTCCTGGGCGAAATTGTAAGCGCCGGCCTGTTTCATTTCCAGCATGCCCTGTGCGCCGTCCTTACCCATGCCGGTCAGGATCACCCCGATCACATTCTTCCCGGCATGGTTCGCGGCGGAACGGAACAGCACATCCACCGAGGGGCGATGCCGGTTGACGGGCGGGCCGTCGGACAGTTCGCAGACATAGTTCGCGCCGCTGCGCTTGATCAGCAGGTGGGAATGGCCAGGCGCGACGTAGGCATGGCCAGGCAGGATGCGGTCGCCGTTTTCGGCTTCCTTCACCGAAATCTTGCACAGCTTGTCGAGTCGCTGCGCGAACGACAGGGTGAAGGCTTCCGGCATGTGCTGCGCGATAACGATGCCGGGGCAATCCGGCGGGAGCTTGACCAGGAACTCCTTGATCGCCTCGGTTCCGCCGGTGGAGGCACCAACGACGATCAGCTTTTCGGTCGAAGCAATCAGGTTGGACAAGGAAGGCAGCACCGCGTCGGCCGTCAGGTTCTGCTGCACCAGGCCGGTCGCAGCCGGCATTTTTTTCAGTTTCGCGCGGGCCGCGGTGCGGATTTTTATGGCAATCTCGTCGCTGTATTGCATGAGTCCGCTGCCGATATCGATCCTGGGCTTGGAAATAAAATCCACTGCGCCCAATTCCAGCGCGCGCAGGGTGACCTCCGAGTTTTTCTCGGTGAGCGAGGAAATCATCACCACCGGCGTGGGCCGCAGGCGCATCAGTTTTTCCAGGAAACCGAGGCCGTCCATGCGCGGCATTTCCACGTCCAGCGTGATCACGTCCGGATTCAGCGCCTTGATCATGTCCCGCGCGACAAACGGGTCGGGGGCCACACCGACGACTTCCAGATCCGGATGGCTCTGGATGATTTCCTTGAGCACGCTCCGGATCAACGCCGAGTCGTCAACAATCAGTACCTTGATGGTCATAAACGCTCCGAGGCGGGCATCCCGCCTCCTTTATCTAAACAGCTCCACCTCGCCCGACACCTTGGCGTAGTCGAGGTGAGATTCATATTCCCTTTCGCGTTCCACGATAGTGTTGTTGTGGACGCTCTTCAAATTCCTCACCAAGGCGCGGCCCGTCCGCGGAAAGTAATAGACTTTGCGCGGATGGATGTCGAGCAGACTTTGGGCCGCCACGGCGATTTTTTCCGTGTGCAGGAAGTCCAGCACAAAGTCGGCGTTGCGCAAGCCGACGTTGGTCACGGTAAAACCGTGCAGGATGTTTCCCCCGCCGAACACCTTGGCTTCCAGATTATTGCGTTTCGCGCCTAGCTTGAGCAGGTGGTTGATCAGTATCTCCATGGCATAGGTGCCATAGCGCGCCGAAGTGCTGAGCGGGTTTTTCGGATCATTGTCGCTGTGCGGCAGCATGAAGTGGTTCATACCGCCGATCCCGTTGGTGCGGTCGCGCAGGCAGGCCGAAACGCAGGAGCCAAGGACGGTGACGACCAGCATGTCGCGGGTGGTGACATAATATTCTCCCGGCATGATCTTGGCCGCCTCGATATCGAACTGGCGGTCATAGTAGAGATTCGGCGCAAGGATTTCCTGGTAATCTCGGGGCATTATCGCGAGCTGTGCGGTGCTAGTTCATAGACCGTTTTGCCGCGCGACCGGAACAGGTCGGCGGCGTGGTAAAAGCTCTCGGAATGTCCGGCGAACAGCAATCCGTCCGGCCGCAGCAGCGGGACGAATTTCTGCAGCACCTTGTACTGGGTCGGCTTGTCGAAATAGATCATCACGTTGCGGCAGAAAATCGCGTCGAAAGGCCCGCGCATCGGCCAGTCGTCATCGAGCAGGTTGATCTGCCGGAAGGTGATCATGTCGCGCAGCTCCTTGCGCACCCGTGCATAGCCTTCCTGGGCGCCGGTTCCCTTGAGGAAAAAACGCTTCACCGCCTCTTCCGGCATCTTTTCCAGCCGTTCAAGCGGATATACGCCCTCCTGGGCTTTCCGGAGCACATTGGTATCCAGGTCCGTGGCCAGGATATGGACGGGCGGCGTGAAGGTGCCAAACAGATCCACCATGGTCATGGCCATGGAA
Source organism: Sulfuricella sp. (assembly GCA_023266195.1). Lineage (GTDB taxonomy): Bacteria > Pseudomonadota > Gammaproteobacteria > Burkholderiales > Sulfuricellaceae > Sulfuricella. Next base: position 67,772 of record JAHFRP010000001.1, on the reverse strand, counting down.
TAAGGCTCTTCGCCGGTGGACGCAGCCGAGCACCAAAGGGCGATCGGGTGGCGCTCCCGCTTACCGACATGCTCGGCGAGAAGCGGAAAATGATGCGACTCGCGAAAGAAGGCGGTGAGATTGGTGGTGAGGGAATTGGTGAAGGCCTCCAACTCCACCGGATCGCCCCGCTCCAGGCGCGACAGGTATTCGGCGAACGTGCGCATGCCGGTTGCGCGCAGGCGCCGCACCACGCGGCTGTAGACCATGTCCTGCTTGGCTACCGAAAGGGAAATGCCGGCCCGATCGTAGATCAGCTTGCGGATCCGCTCGAAATCCTGCCCGGTAAAATGAAATTCGCGCGAACCCGCGCAGTTTGCGTTGTCAGCCATTTTGTTTAGTTATGAGCCCTGAGTCCGGCCGCCCCCTGTCGGGGCCGTATTAAAACTCCTGCCATTCGTCGCCGTCGCTGGCCGGCAGCGCCGGGCGCGGCACGACTTTCGGCGGCAGCGCCGGGCGGCGCGGCGCGGCGGCAATCCGCGCCGGCGGCACGGCGTGCGGGCGGGACGGCGCCACCCGCGTGCCGCTGTCCAGCTTGAACACCGATACCGACCGCTCCAGGCTCTGCGCCTGCTCTTCCAGCGATTCCGCCGCGGCCGCCGCTTCTTCCACCAGCGCCGCGTTCTGCTGCGTCACTTCGTCCATCTGGGTGATCGCCAGGTTGACCTGTTCGATCCCCGAGCTCTGTTCCATCGAGGCCGCCGAGATTTCCGCCATGATGTCGGTGACCCGCTTGATCGAGGTGACGATCTCTTCCATCGTGTCGCCCGCCTGGGCTACCAGCTTGGAGCCGTTTTCCACCTTGTCCACCGAGTCCCCGATCAGGGCCTTGATCTCCTTGGCGGCCGCGGCGCTACGCTGCGCCAGGTTGCGCACTTCCGCCGCAACCACGGCGAAGCCGCGTCCCTGTTCGCCGGCACGCGCAGCTTCGACCGCCGCGTTCAGCGCCAGAATGTTGGTCTGGAACGCGATGCCGTCGATCACCGAGATGATGTCCACGATCTTGCGCGACGATTCGTTGATCGAGGCCATCGTGTCCACGACCTGGCTGACTACCGCGCCGCCCTTGCTGGCCACGCCCGACGAGCCGATCGCCAGCTGGTTCGCCTGGCGCGCGTTGTCCGCATTCTGCTTCACCGTGGACGTCAGCTCTTCCATGCTCGATGCCGTCTCTTCCAGGCTCGATGCCTGCGATTCCGTCCGCTGCGACAGGTCCGAGTTGCCCATCGCAATCTCCCGCGACGCGGTGCCGATCGAGTCCACCGCTTCCTTGATCTGGCCGATGAGCTCCTTCAGGTTGTCCACCGTAGCGTTGGCGCTGCCCTTGAGCTGGCCGAAGGTGCCTTCGTAATCCTGGTCGATGGTCTGGGTGAGGTCGCCCTTGGCAAGCGCCGCGAGAACGCGTTCGAGATTGCTCAGTGCGCCCGAAACGGCGTCCAGCAACTGGTTCAGGCCGACGGTCAGGGCTTCGGCAAAGCCGGTCTTGCCTTCCAGAGGCAGCCTTTTGCCCAAGTCGCCCTGGGATGCGGCAAGCACGATGTCCTGGATTTCCTTCTCTACCGCGATTTCCTGCGTCCGGTCGGCCCATTGGGTGACGCGGCCGAGATACTGGCCCCGCTCGTTGCGCACCGGCCCCAGAGTGAGATGCAGATTCCGTTCGGCCAGCACGATATCCATGATCCGCTGCTGGGTCAGTTCCGCCCGGAAAGCCTGGCGGGAGGCATCGTCTTCGAAATACCGCCAGACCGGGCCGCCGAACAGGGTTTCCACCGAGAAATCGGGGTGACGGTTCCGGATGCCGTCGGCCATCCTGCTCCACAGTTCAGTCGATGCCTTATTCATGTAGATCAGATTGTTGCGGTCGTCGGACACGGTGACCGCAATGGATACGCTGTCCAGGGCAAACTTGATCCGCGTCGTTTCGTCGGCGATGCGGCGGCTTTCCGCCACCTCGAAGCCAAGGCGGTTCTGCATGGTTTCCAGCCCTTGCAATACCTGGCCGATTTCATCGCTCCGGGAAATTTCCAGCGGATTGTCGTAACGGCCGCTGGACAGGGCGCGGAAGGCCGGCAGCACCTGCTCCTGCAACGGATTGCGCACCAGTTTGCGCACCAGCAGGTAGATCAACGCAACCAAAGACAAGATCACGACCAGCGCCATGCCGAGCAGGAAGCGCTGCATGGTGCGCGACAGAGCCTCGAACTCATTGACGTAAGTGCCGCCTCCGATCACCCACTGCCAGTCCGGCACGGTATCGAACGCCACCACCTTTTCGCGCGGCGCCGTGTCGCCCAACTCCGTGTTCTGCCAGGGGTAACGGATCGTTCCCTGCTTCTTCTCCAGAATTTCCTTGATGAACTCATGGCCGTTGGCGTCCTTGGCGGCAAGGATGTTGCTACCTTCTTTGGCCGGGTGGACGACGAGATTGCCGTAATCCTTGCCCGGCTTGCCGTCGAGGACATAGAAATAGCCGGTCTCGCCCACCTTGACGGCCTTGATCTGCTGGCGCAGGGCAGAGATCTCGGCGGAAACGTCGATGCCGATGAACAGTCCGCCGATCACCTGGTCGTCCTTGCCCTTGATCGGTGCGTAGGCCGCATAGAAATCCTTGCCGAACAGGTTGATCTTGCCGGTATAGCGCTCGCCGCCGAGCAGTTTCGCCACTGCCGGGTTGTCCTTGGCGAGCGGCGTGCCGACTGCCCGTTGGCCTTTTTCGTCCTTGACCGAAGTGGCGACGCGGACAAAGTCGTCCCCCTTGCGCACCAGCACGGTGGCTACGGCATGGGTGACGCTGCTGAAGTGATCGACTTCGTCGTTGCGCTGGTTCAATACCGTATTCCCATTCTTGAGAATCGGCACTTCGCCGTCGCCGCTGACCGCAAAACCGTCGGGAAAGGAGCCGGCGAAGATGTCGTTCAGCCGGAAAGCCTCGCGATTCATGGCGGCCGCCCTGACTTCCACCATGCCGCGGATCAGGCTGAGGTTCTGGCTCAGATCGTCGATGCCTTTCTTTTCGAGCAGGCCGGCCATGTGGCTGCCGAGGAAGGTGGTGGTGGCGCCCATCACCAGAATCGCAGACAGGGTGCAACCGACGATCATCTTGGCGGACACCGACAACTGCATGAAGCCGCGGCTCAAACGGGCAAGCGGTCCGGTCGATTCGACCCGGCCGTCGCGGATGCGCAGCCCGCCCGCCTTGTTCTCGCGAAACAGGCGGTAGGCGTTCTCGGCGGCTTCGACCCTGGCGCGCGGCGGCTTGCGCCGTACCGACATGTAGCCGGTCACTTGTCCATTTTCCCATATCGGCGCGGCGTGGGCCTCGACCCAGTAGAAATCGCCATTCTTGCAGCGATTCTTGACGTAGCCGACCCACGGGCGCCCGGCTTTCAGAGTATCCCACAGATCCTGAAACGCTTCCGGCGGCATGTCCGGGTGGCGCACCAGATTGTGCGGCTTGCCGATCAGCTCCGCTTCGGTAAAGCCGCTGATTTCCAGGAAATCGCGGTTCACATAGGTGATGAGTCCTTTGTTGTCGGTATTCGAAACGATCATGTGATCGTCGTTCAGCACGATCTCATTTTGCGTGACGGGCGTGTTGATGCGCATGGCTACCTCAAAAATAAAGTGTGACGCTGTCGTCTATAAATCATTGCTGGTTGATCCGTATCAGCGCGCCGATGTCGAGAATCAGCGCGACCTTGCCGTCACCCATGATGGTCGCGGCAGATATCCCCGGCACTTTGCGGTAATTGGTCTCCAGGCCCTTGATCACGACCTGGTGCTGGCCGACCAGCTCGTCCACCAGCATAGCGGCTTTCTTTCCCTCCGACTCGAGCAGCACCACGATGCCCTGATGGGGCTCGCTGACACTGGGGGCGATGCCGAAGACTTCGTGCAACGCCAGCAGCGGCAGGTATTCGCCGCGCACATGCACCAGCCGGCCTTCGCCGGTCACGGTCTTGACGTCCTCTTTCGCCGGCTGCAGCGATTCGGTGATGAAAGCCAGCGGCACGATAAAGATCTGACTGCCCACCGCGATCGACATGCCGTCCAGGATCGCCAGCGTGAGCGGCAGACGGACGGTGATGCGGCTTCCCCAGCCGGCGGCGGACTCGATTTCCACCTGGCCGCCCATGCCCAGGATATTCTTCTTCACCACGTCCATGCCGACGCCGCGGCCGGACACGTCGGTGACGACCTCGGCCGTCGAGAAACCCGGCGCGAAGATCAGCTGCCAGACTTCGCTGTCCGGCATGGCATCGTGCACCGGCAGGCCTTTTTCCGCCGCCTTGGACAGGATGCGCTCGCGGTTCAACCCAGCCCCGTCGTCGCTTACCGAAATCACCACATTCCCGCCCTGATGGGCGGCTTGCAAAGTAATGGTGCCCTTCTCCGGCTTGCCACTGGCGATGCGCTGCTCGGGCATTTCGATGCCGTGGTCCAGGCTATTGCGCACCAGATGCGTGAGCGGATCTGCAATCTTTTCGATCAGCCCTTTGTCGAGCTCGGTGCTTTCGCCAACGGTGACCAGCTCCACTTTCTTCTCCAGCTTGGTGGCCAGATCGCGCACTACGCGCGGAAAGCGGCTGAAGACAAAGCTGATCGGCATCATGCGAATCGACATGACCGATTCCTGCAGGTCGCGGGTGTTGCGCTCAAGCTGGGACAGGCCGTTGAGCAGTTTCTCGTAGATCGCGGAATCCACCTCGGAAGCGGTCTGTGCAAGCATGGACTGGGTAATCACCAGCTCGCCCACCAGATTGATGAGTTGATCGACCTTATCGACGCTCACCCGGATCGAAGTCGATTCGGTTGCCGCGGCGGCGGGCGCCTTGTCTGTTGCGCGCCGCCCCGCCGGCCGCTCGGCGAAGGCGGGCTTCTGTTCCGGCACGGCAATTGGAGCAGGTTCCGCCGTTGCGGCTTCCACTTTTTTGGCCGTTTCGGCTGGAACTGGAGGAGGATCGATTTTCTGGAAAAATCCATAGCCCCGCGCATCGTCCACCTGCTGTACCGCAGGTGCCGCGGACACGTCGATGAAAAAGCCGAAGTCCGGGTCGCCCTCTCCGAACGGTGCGTCATCCGTGAAAAAGCCGGAGCCGGAATCGCTCTCTACCGGAGCCGAATCGGTGAAAAAGCCATAGCCCGGATCGCTTTCCCCGTGTGCCGCGATATCGGTAAAAAAGCCGAAGCCCTGATCATCCTCCACCGCGCCGGCCGGCTCGGATTCGATTTTGAGCTGGTCCGGCTGGGCAAAGAAGTCAAAGATGTCGCGCAAGGCGGCTTCGTCGGCACAGGAGCGCAAGGCCATGCGCCAGGCTCGGGTCGGCGATTCTTCCGGTGCCAGCTCGGTCACTTCGAGCTTGCCGAGGGCGGCAAGCTCGGCAAACAGGGGAGCAAAATCCGCGACGCGTTCGAGAGTTTGCCGGTCAGGCGCAAACTCGATGCGGTACGTGCACTCGGCAAGACTTTCGACAGCCGGAGCGGGTTCGGCGGCGGGCTGCTGCCGGCCAGCGGGGGCGCCTCCCCCGCTGGCCAGCAGGTTGAGTTTTGCACAAATATTGGCGGCCGCCTGCGGATCGACCTCGGCGCCATGTTGATGCCCGGCGAGCTGTCCGCGCAGCACATCACCTGCATCGAGGAATGCATCCACCATTTCGCCGCGCAACGCGATTTCGTTCTTGCGCAGCCGGTCCAGCAGCGACTCGAGGATATGCGTGACGCCGGTCATGTCGGTGAAACCAAACGTGCCGCTGCCGCCCTTGATGGAATGCGCCGCGCGGAAAATGGCGTTGAGATCGTCCGGGCGAGGCGACTCGGGGTCGAGATCGAGCAGCAAATGCTCCATTTCGTCCAGATGCTCCGCGGCCTCCTCGAAAAACACCTGGAAAAACTGACTCATGTCGATGGTCATGAAACGCTTTCTGCGAGCGAGATTTTCCGTTGTTCCTACAACGCGGCAGCCGGCGGCGAATGCCGCTTGGTTCCGCCGCTTCACCGCATGGCGCCTGCGCTAACGCAATTGCGTCCGCCAGCCCGCCAAAGGCGGCGGCGACCTTCAGCCGATCACTTTTTTCACCACTTCCAGCAGTTTTTGCGGATCAAAAGGCTTGACCAACCAGCCGGTGGCCCCGGCAGCACGTCCCTGCGCCTTCATCGCGTCGCCCGATTCGGTGGTGAGCATGAGAATAGGCACGGTTTTATAGGCGGGCATGGCGCGCAGTGACTTGATCAGGGTGAGTCCGTCCATGTTCGGCATGTTCTGATCGGTCAGAATCAGGTTGAAAGAACTGGCCTTGGCCTTGTTCAGGCCGGCCAAGCCGTCCGCGGCATCCACCACGTCATAACCGGCGCCCTTGAGCGTAAAAGCGACCATCTGCCTGATGGAAGCGGAGTCATCTACCGTAAGTATTGTCTTAGCCATTATTCGTCACCCTCTAATACGATCTACACAACCACGCCTTCAATAAAAATCCCCTAGGAGCCTGTCGGACTTGAAGAATCGAAGCGAAAATTCGGCTGGTCGAGGACATATTTTGCCGGTTTTGCCGGCCAATAGTCGTTCTATTGACCAAAAAAGCGGCGAAATATGGACCGGCCAGGCGGATTTACAGCCGATTTCCTTTAAGTCCGACAGGCTCCTGGGAGCCTGCCACCGGGAATCCCATGGATGCGGGCGGGCTGGCCACCCCCTTTAATAAAAAAGGGGGATTCCATTGTTTCAATTTGACCGATTTCCAGGAAAACGCTGATTAATTCCGGATCCATCATTCCGGCGCATGCCGGAATCCAGGAAAGCCCGCGAACTGGACCCCGGCCTTCGCCGGGGCGACGATTAATTCAGCGTCTCCCTAGAACAACTCGACATCTCCCGATTCCATCTGCGCCTGCGCAACCGGATTATGCGCGGATTGTCGAATTATGAAAGCGGCCCGCTCGATTGCCTGATGGAAGAGTTGCAGCCGGCGCAGGCAGTCGTCGCGCGTTTCGGCGCCACATGCCTCATCGTTCATCGGGATTTCCGCAACGCCCCGAATCATGGCGCTCATATTGCCGATTCGGCCATTGATGTGGTTCAGGAGCTGCGTCGACATATCCTGGAATTGCAGTGACCGGACCGCAAGCTGGACATTTTCCTTCACCTCGCCGGCGATGCCCGACAGTTGACCGATAGTCTCTTCCATTTCCTGGTTGAGATGACGGATTTCGTGCATGGTGTCCTGCACCTTGTTCTTGGATTGCAGGGCGAAGTTCATGTCGCGCGAAGCCATCTGGTTAATGGCCTGTTCCGCCTCCCGCACCGAACGATAAACCGAGTCCATGTGGCTTCGGATTTCGCTGCTGAACTGGTTCGAGCGGTTCGACAGGTTGCGCACCTCATCGGCGACGACCGCAAAACCCCGGCCGGCCTCCCCGGCGCGCGCCGCTTCGATGGCGGCATTAAGGGCAAGGAGATTGGTCTGTTTGGAGATGGATTCAATTTCCCCCAGCACGCCGACGATCCTGTCCACTTCGTCGTTGATATTGTCTATCATGCCGACCAGTTCCATGCCGGCCTTGCTGGTTTCAACGGTGCTGTCGACGAACACGCTCAGAGTATTGGACGTTTCGCGCACAAACTCCTCGAACCCGGACGCGCCCGACGTGCCGTCATGGCCCGCCGTAATGCGCAATGCCATCTCCTGCTGCCTGCGCGAGCTGGTTTCCATGCCGGTAAAGCTGGTCAGCAGCTTTTCGATGGCGTCATGCAGAAGTGCCTGGATTTGCCCGATTTCATCATTGGTGACGGCAAGCTGCGCGTTGAACTCGGTCGAGATCTGTCCGAAAAGCGCATGCGTCAACCGGCTCAGCTCGCGGATTTCCCTGTCCGCCGCTCTCCATCCATCTTCCAATACGTTCTTTTCGAGGCGGCGCAACGTAAGCAGGTATACCGTCATCCAGCCGTAATAAACGATGCCGGTCAGCCAGAACAGGGGGCGGCTGACGGTTCCGGCAAGCGCAGCGAGCTTGTCGGGGCCCTCCAGCGCCACCTCCCCCGCCAAAGCGGCGGCGCCGATCAGCATTCCGATGGTCATGCCCACAATAAAATAGCGCGTGGATTTGGCTGCGATGATGTTGGCCATGTGATTGAACGCTCTTCCGTGCTGAATTGCGGGTTTCTGAATTTCCTGGAAACGCAGTGGTTTTTCCTACTCGCGCCATAGGGTTTTCCCCCTAGAAGGATTCTAAATGCCTTTTAAGGTTTACGCCATATCTATATTTTCGGCGAAGAGCGGTGCCGGAAACAAGGATAAAACCACCAAAAACTTGATTAAACCCGCCATGGCAGAATACGCTAGAATCGAGTTCCGATCGTCTCCACCCCTTTTCTCGAAAAAGATGAACATCGCAAACGACGCCGGCGAATTGGTTAAAGACATAGGCGGGCTGGTGACGCTGCCGGACGTCTATCTGCGCATCAATCAGCTAGTCGAAGACCCGCAGAGCCGCATCGAAGACATCGCAAAAGTCATCAGCCAGGATCCGTCCTTTACCGTGCGTCTGCTGCGCGTGGCAAATAGCGCGCTTTATGGCCGCTCGTCCACGGTAGACACCGTCCCGAAAGCGGTGGCGATGATCGGATTCTCCCAAATCCGCAACTTGGCGCTGTCCATGTCGGCGGCCAGCAGTTTCGCCGGCTTACCCAACGATCTGGTATCGATGCGGAATTTCTGGCGGCACAGCCTGCTTTGCGCCCTGGCGTCGCGCCATCTGGCGAAAACGGCGCGCCGCTGCGACCCGGATGCCCTGTTCACCGCCGGGTTACTGCACGATATCGGTGAACTGGTGATTTTCAACCGCTTGCCGCAACAGGCCCATGACGCGCTGCTGATGGTGCTCGACAGCCAGGATGAATTGCCCATTTACCAGGCCGAGCGCCGGGTCATCGGCTTCGACCACAGCGCCGTCGGCGGCGAACTGGCGCGACTATGGAAGCTCCCTGTTCTGCTGGAAGAATGCATCGCCCATCATCACGACATTGCGAATACCCGGCACTACCCGAGGGAAACCGCGCTGGTCCATATCGCCAACATCGTCGCGCTGATGGCCGAACTAGACACGCTCGACCTCACCGATGTACCGCCGATCGATCCGCTCGCCTGGACTATCACCGGCCTCGACGAGGAAGTGGTGACGGAAGTGGCACGCGGGGCGCAGGCTGAATTCGGCGAGGCCGAAAAACTGTTTCTCGATGCCCTATAGGCCGCCGCAGCGGGCTCATCCATGATTACAGCACCCATCAAACCGCCGCCGCCCCCGCCCACCCTGCCTGGCTTCGAGCATGTCAGGCGGTCATGGAACAACAACTACCAGGCGTACGCCGCCCGCATCCTGCCGGGGGAATATTATGTCACCCGAAGCGACGAAGGGGTTTACACCACGCTCGGCTCCTGCATATCGGCCTGTATCCGCGACACCGTGCAGGGCATCGGCGGCATGAACCATTTCATGCTGCCCGCCACCTCCGCTTCCGAAGCCGATGCCTGGAAAGCCGCCAGCCAGAGCTCCGCCACCCGCTACGGCAACTACGCCATGGAGCACCTCATCAACGAAATCATGCGCAACGGCGGCAAACGACAAAACCTGGAGGTGAAGATTTTCGGCGGCGGCCGCATCTTGGAAAATATGAGCGATGTCGGCCAGCGCAACATCGCCTTTGTGCGCGACTATCTCAGAGTGGAAAACCTGCAGGTGGTCTCGGAAGACGTGGGCAGCATCTATCCGCGCATGGTGGTGTATTTTCCGGCAAGTGGCCGGGCACGGGTCAAACGCTTGCGCTCCCTGCACAACAACACCATCGCCAGCCAGGAAATCAGTTACATCGACATGCTCAAGGCCAAACCGGTCTCGGGTGATATCGAGTTGTTCTGAAGCGGACGCCCGGCACGACTGGAAAGTGCCCATAAAAAACCCGGCAAGTCATTAACCTGCCGGGTTTTGTTTACTGCTTAGCAGCAGGTGTACTTTAGAACGGAATATCGTCCTCGAAATTGTCGAAATCGCCGCCACTCTTGGCCGGCTTCGAACCGCCACCACTGGACACGGGCTTGTCCACCACTTCGAAGCTGTTGCCGCCGCCGTTGCGACTGCTCAGCATTTGCATTTCGTTGGCGATGATCTCGGTGGTGTATTTTTCCACACCCGCCTTGTCCGTCCATTTGCGAGTTTCCAGGCGGCCTTCGACGTACACCATGCTGCCCTTCTTCAGGAATTCGCCGACGATTTCGGCCAGCTTGCGATAAAATGTCACCCGATGCCACTCGGTCTTTTCCTGTTTTTCGCCGTTTTTGTCTTTCCAGGTCTCGCTGGTTGCCAGCGTTACATTGGTCACCGCGTCGCCATTGGGCATGTAGCGGGTTTCCGGATCTTTGCCCAGCCGCCCGACGAGTATCACTTTATTCACTGATGCCATTTCACGCTCCTCCCTCGATTAATTGCTCAACACCTTGTTCGTCGCACCCCGCCATTTCCACCTTGAGGTAGGCGGCGCCCTCCGCGGCATCGACCGCCGCCTCGACCACGCCGGACAGGCCGATCAGCCGTTGCGCCAGCACGCGCGCCGCCTCGGCGGTGATGGGCCGCTCGATATGGTACATCCTGGTGCGCACGGCGGGCGGCGTCTTCATGCTCGCGGCCAATACCAGCCACAACGCACTCAAGGTAGCGCCGAACGCGAACACGGCCCACTGGCCGGCGTAATGGGACAGCAACCCACCCGCCACGCCGCCGGTGAACAGGCCGAGCGACTGGGAAGTATTATACACGCCCATCGCCGTCCCTTTCGCCCTTGCCGGGGCGATCTTGGAGATCAGAGAAGGCAGGCTCGCTTCGAGGATGTTGAAGGCGATGAAGAACAGCAGGAGCGTGGCGACGATGCCCCAGAAATTGTCGATCAGCATCGTCAGCAGCAGTTGCGACGACAGCAGGATAGCCACGGCGGCGATAAAAACCGGCTTGAGCTTGGCCTTCTTTTCGCCGTAGATGATGGCCGGCACCATCAGCGTGAACGCCGCCAGCATCACCGGCAGGTAGATTTTCCAGTGCTGCGCTTCCGCCATCCCGCCGGTCTCTCTGAGGGCGAAGGGGATCACCACGAACATGGCCATCTGCGCGGCATGCAGGGCGAAAATCCCGAAATTCAGGCGCAGCAGCTGGCCATGGTGCAGCACGTCGGATAGCCTGGCCGGGGCCATCTCCGCGTCGGAGTGAAAATGACTGGCCTTGGGATCGGGGATGACCAGGTAGACCACACCCAGCGCCGCCGTCGCCAGCACGCCGGTAAGCGCGAAGATGCCGGGCACGCCGATCACCTGGTACAGCGCCGGGCCGAGCACCATCGACGCGGCAAACGCCAAGCCGATGGTGGAGCCGATCATCGCCATCGCCTTGGTACGATGCTCTTCGCGGGTCAGGTCGGCAAGCAGCGCGGTCACCGCGGCGGAAATTGCGCCCGCCCCCTGAATCGAGCGGCCCACGATCACCATGTAGATATCGCCGGCCGTCGCGGCGACGAAGCTGCCGATCACGAACAGCAGCAGGCCGAAATAGATCACCCGCTTCCGTCCCCAGCGGTCGGAGGCCATGCCGAACGGCAGTTGCAGCAGGGCCTGGGTGAGACCGTAAGCGCCCAGCGCAAGGCCGACCAGGGTCTGGTTGTCGCCGCCGGGCAGGGTGTGGGCGTAAATGGCGAACACCGGCAGGATCATGAACATGCCCAGCATTCTGAGGCCGAAAATCCCGGCCAGCCCGGCGCTGGCGCGAACTTCGGTGGGGGTCATCTTGTCGGATACATGCATATTATTTGAGTTTGACGCGCGAAATTGCGTATATTAGCAGGTTGCGTTTTATTGTTGAGTATTAAATGGACTTGATCAAAATCCGCGGTGCGCGCACCCACAACCTGAAAAACATCAGCCTCGATATTCCCCGCAACCGGCTGGTGGTGATCACCGGCCTGTCCGGCTCGGGCAAATCCTCGCTGGCTTTCGACACGCTTTATGCCGAGGGGCAGCGCCGCTACGTCGAATCGCTTTCGGCTTACGCGCGCCAATTCCTGCAATTGATGGAAAAGCCCGACGTGGACCTGATCGAGGGCTTGAGCCCGGCGATTTCCATCGAGCAGAAGGCGACCAGCCACAACCCGCGCTCGACCGTCGGCACCGTAACGGAAATCCACGACTACCTGCGCCTGCTCTATGCCCGCGTCGGCGATCCCTATTGTCCGGAGCACCACATCCGGCTTTCCGCACAGAGCGTGTCGCAGATGGTGGACGCAGTGCTGGCGCTCCCCGAAGACGCCAAACTGATGATCCTGTCGCCCACGGTGGTGGGCCGCAAGGGCGAGCAGGCCGACCTGTTCGACGAGCTGCGCGCGCAGGGTTTCGTGCGCCTGAGAATCGACGGCGCAGTCCATGAAATCGACGCGCTTCCCAAGCTGGACAAGAACAAGAAGCACACCATCGATATCGTCGTGGACCGGCTGAAGGTCCGCGCCGACGCCAAGCAGCGCCTGGCGGAATCGTTCGAGACCGCGCTGCGCCACTCCGACGGCAAGGCGCTGGCGGTGGAAATGGACTCGGGCAAAGAGCACCTGTTTTCCGCCAAGTTCGCCTGCCCGGTATGCAGCTACTCCCTGCCGGAGCTGGAACCGCGGCTGTTTTCCTTCAACAACCCGATGGGCGCCTGCCCCAAGTGCGACGGCCTCGGCCAGATCAGCTTTTTCGACCCCAAGCGCATCGTCGCCTTTCCCCACCTGGGCCTGACCTCCGGCGCGGTCAAGGGCTGGGACAAGCGCAACCAGTTCTACTTCCAGATGCTGCAAAGCCTGTCGCTGCACTACGGCTTCGACCTGGATACGCCCTTCGAGCAACTGGGCGAGCCGATCCAGCACATCATCCTGCATGGCAGCGGCAAAGAGCCGATCCGCTTCCAGTATCTGGGGGAAAAAGGCGGCATGCAGGCGCGCAGCCATCCGTTCGAGGGCATCATCACCAACTTCGAGCGGCGCCACCGCGAGACCGACTCTTCGACGGTGCGCGAGGAGCTGGCGAAATACATCAACTACCGCGTCTGCCCCGAGTGCGAGGGCACCCGCCTGCGCCGCGAGGCCCGTCACGTGCTGGTCGGCGGCAAGGCGTTGTATGAAATCGGCCGCGTGCCGCTGAAACAGACCTACGATTTTTTCACCCGGCTGGAATTCGACGGCCAGAAGCAGGCCATCGCCGAGCGCATCATCAAGGAAATCGCCGCGCGCGTGGGGTTTCTCAACGATGTCGGCCTGGATTACCTGTCGCTCGACCGCTCCGCCGACACGCTTTCCGGCGGCGAAGCGCAGCGCATCCGCCTGGCGAGCCAGATCGGCTCCGGCCTGACCGGGGTGATGTACGTGCTGGACGAACCCTCGATCGGCCTGCACCAGCGCGACAACGACCGCCTGCTCGCCACGCTCCGGCATCTGCGCGACATCGGCAACACCGTGATCGTGGTGGAGCACGATACCGATGCGATCCTCACGGCGGACTACGTGGTGGACATCGGCCCCGGCGCCGGCGTGCACGGCGGCAATATCGTGGCCGAAGGCACGCCGGACGAAATCAAGGCCAACCCCGCCTCGCTCACCGGGCTATACCTCTCCGGCCAGCGCAGCATCGCCCTGCCGCGGAAACGCCAGGCACCCGACCCCAAGCGCATGCTGCGGCTGACCGGCGCCGGCGGCAACAACCTGAAACGCGCCACGCTCGACCTGCCGGTGGGGCTATTCGTGAGCATTACCGGCGTCTCCGGCTCGGGCAAATCCACCCTCATCAACGACACCCTGTACCGTGCCGTTGCACGCCATCTCTACGGCTCCTCGACCGAGCCCGCGCCTTATGACGAACTGCTGGGCCTGGAGTTCTTCGACAAGGTGATCGACGTGGATCAAAGCCCGATCGGGCGCACGCCGCGCTCCAACCCGGCCACCTATACCGGCCTGTTCACGCCGATCCGCGAGCTGTTCGCCGGCGTGCCGCAGGCGCGGGAACGCGGCTATGGACCGGGCCGTTTCTCGTTCAACGTCAAGGGCGGGCGTTGCGAGGCGTGCGAGGGCGACGGCGTAATCAAGGTGGAGATGCACTTCCTGCCGGACATCTACGTACCCTGCGACGTATGCCACGGCAGGCGCTACAACCGCGAAACGCTGGAAATCCAGTACAAGGGCAAGAACATCCACCAGATCCTGGAAATGACTGTGGAACAGGCGCACGAATTTTTCAGCCCGGTGCCGGTGGTGGCGCGCAAACTGTCCACCCTGCTCGACGTCGGCCTGGGCTACATCACCCTGGGGCAGAGCGCGACCACGCTCTCCGGCGGCGAAGCGCAGCGCGTCAAACTGTCGCTGGAGCTCTCCAAACGCGACACCGGGCGCACCCTGTACATCCTGGACGAACCCACCACCGGCCTGCACTTCCACGACATCGGGCTGCTTCTGACCGTCCTGCACCGCCTGCGCGACAACGGCAATACCGTGGTGGTGATCGAGCACAACCTCGACGTGATCAAAACCGCCGATTGGGTAATCGACCTCGGCCCGGAAGGCGGCGACGGCGGTGGGCGCATCATCGCCGAAGGCCCGCCGGAGGCGGTGGCTGCGAACCCGGCGAGCCACACCGGACGTTATCTGCGGGAGGTTTTAGGCTGACCGGAAAGGGCCGGCCATGACGCTCATGTGCTATACATGAAGAGTCGCCACGCAGAATAACCCTGAAAGGAAGCCGTCATGTCCATGCCGCGCCGGATCCTGCTCCTGGCCTTTCTCCTGCTCGCCCCCACCGCCTTTGCCGGGGAAACGTCGGTGAAGATCATTTCTCCGGCGGACGGCGCCAGGCTGGACGCCATGGCGCAGAACAAGCTGGCATACGAAGTGCACCCCGGCCAGAAAGGCGACCATACCCACCTCTACGTGGACGGAACGGAAACCGCGATCCTGCGCAAGCTGAAGGGTGCGGTGACGCTGGAAACGCTGCCTCCCGGCGACCACGATATCTGCATCAAGGTGGTCAACAAGGCGCATACGCCGGTCGGCGTCGACAAATGCATCAAGGTGACGGTGCAGTAATTTCGCCCCGGTTCCCGGAAAGAGCTAAATAAACCCAGAAAAATCATTTAGCCACAGAGAACACAGAGTTCACGGCGGAAAGACAATGGGTTGCGGGCTAACTGTTCTCACCAATTTGGTGAATACGTAAATGTCCAAAAACCCGCGTCATCTCTGTGATCTCTGTGGCTTGAACTGAGGTTTTAAGGATAAATGGACTGGCAGAACCTGATCTATGCGCTGGTCCAAGTCGCCCACAATTTCGGCGCTGCCGCCGTCGTCGGCGGCGCGCTGTTTGCGTTGTGGCCGGCACGGCAACCTGCAGAAATCCAACGCAAGCTGGCCTGGTTGGTGCTGTTCGGCTGGACGGTGCAGGGCGTTTCGGGAGGCACGTTCGGCGCGGCAAGCTATTTGTTCTACGGCCAGTTCCCGGACATTCACGGCATCGCCATCGCCGCCTTGCTGATCAAGATTGGATGCGCCATCGCGGGCTTCCTGCTGACGGCAGCCTATCTGCGCAAAGGAGCG
Organism: Sulfuricella sp.; assembly: GCA_023266195.1. Classification (GTDB taxonomy): domain Bacteria; phylum Pseudomonadota; class Gammaproteobacteria; order Burkholderiales; family Sulfuricellaceae; genus Sulfuricella. Next base: position 52,093 of record JAHFRP010000001.1, on the reverse strand, counting down.
AGTTGGAACGAGGACGAACGAAGCCGGACGTGGCGGAGTACCTTCAGCCTGGGTGCGACGGCGCTCGGTGCCGCCGCTTTCCTGCGCTGGTTCTCATGAAAAGCAAAAGCCGGGACTAGCCCGGCTTTTTCGCGAATGAAGTCTGCGCTTACGCGTTGGTTTCGCCCGCCTGCTCGGTCGCTTCCGGCCGATCCATCAGTTCGACGATCGCCATCGGCGCGTTGTCGCCCTGGCGGAAGCCGCACTTGAGAATGCGCAGATAGCCGCCGTTGCGGGCCTGATAGCGCGGGCCCAACTCGTCGAACAGCTTGACCACGATGTCGCGGTCGCGCAGCCGGTCGAACGCCAACCGGCGGTTCGCCAGCGAAGGCTTCTTGCCCAGCGTGATCAGCGGCTCGGCGATGCGGCGCAGTTCCTTCGCCTTGGGCAGCGTGGTGGTGATCGCCTCGTGGCGCAACAGGGAGTTGGCCATGTTGCGCAGCATCGCCAGACGGTGGCTGCTGGTGCGATTAAGTTTTCTAAGTCCTAAACGGTGACGCATGATCTATCCTTCCCTTGCATACAATCTTTCATGCGCTTTAGCGCATCGAAAGTCGGAGTACCCTTGTGGTGCCTTCGTATTTGACGAAAGTTATACCCGCTCGCCCAGCCCGACAGGCGGCCAATTTTCCAGCTTCATACCCAGCGTGAGGCCCTTGGATGCGAGTACGTCCTTGATTTCGTTCAGCGACTTGCGTCCCAGGTTCGGCGTCTTCAGCAGTTCGTTTTCGGTGCGCTGAATCAGGTCGCCGATATAATAAATATTTTCCGCCTTGAGACAGTTGGCGGAACGCACGGTCAGTTCCAGGTCGTCCACCGGACGCAGCAGGATCGGATCGACCTGCGGCGTGCGCGGCGCTTCGACCTCGGCCGGCGTGCCCTTCAACTCGGCGAACACCGTGAGCTGATCGACCAGAATGCGGGCGGCATAGCGAATCGCCTCTTCGGGATCGACCACGCCATTGGTTTCGATATCCACCACCAGCTTGTCCAGGTCGGTGCGCTGCTCGACGCGGGCGCTCTCGACGGCGTAGCTGACACGCCGCACCGGGCTGAAAGATGCATCCAGCACGATCGATCCGATGCTGCGCTCTTCCTCGTCGAGGCGGCGCGCGCTGACCGGCTGGTAGCCGCGACCCTGCTCGATCTTGATTTCCATGCCGAGCTTGCCGCCCTTGGTGATATGGGCAATCACGTGTTCCGGGTTGACGATCTCGGCATCGTGGCCAGTTTCGATATCGCCGGCGGTGACCACGCCCTCGCCCTGTTTGGAGAGCAGCAGCGTGGCTTCGCTCCGGTTATGCAATTTCAGTGCGATACCCTTGAGGTTGAGCAGAATATCGACCACGTCTTCCTGCACGCCTTCGATGGTGGAATATTCGTGCACCACGCCGTCGATCTTGACCTGGGTGATCGCATAGCCGGGCATCGAGGACAGCAGGATACGGCGCAGGGCATTGCCCAGCGTGTGGCCGTAGCCGCGTTCGAACGGCTCCATGGAAACGCGGGCGCGCACGGGCGACACTGTTTCAACATCTACGACACGTGGTTTCAGAAGTTCGGTAGCACTGCTTTGCATGCTGGATCCTCTATTAAATTCTATTCAGATTACTTCGAGTACAACTCGACCACGAGGTGTTCGTTGATGGTGGCGGGCAACTCGGCACGTTGCGGCTTGGCTTTGAACACGCCTTTCAGAGCCTTCACGTCCACTTCGACCCACTCCGGAAAACCGCGCTGCTCCGCAGCTGCGACCGCAGCCTTGATGCGCAACTGGGCCTTCGACTTCTCCGTAACCTCGATCACGTCACCGGCCTTGACTTGGTAAGACGGAATGTTGACGCGGCGGCCATTCACCAGAATGCTGTTGTGGCGCACGACCTGACGCGCCTCGCGGTGCGACGCGCCGAAGCCCATGCGGCATACCACGTTGTCCAGGCGGGACTCAAGCAGTTGCAGCAAGCTCTCGCCGGTGACGCCCTTGGTGCGGTCGGCGTCGGCATAATAGCCACGGAACTGTTTCTCCAGTATGCCGTAAATGCGGCGCACTTTCTGCTTCTCGCGCAACTGCACGCCATAGTCGGACAAGCGCACCTGTTTCTGGCCATGCTGGCCGGGCGCGTAGCTGCGGCGCTCGACGCCGCACTTATCGGTAAAACATTTTTCGCCCTTCAGAAACAGCTTCTCGCCTTCGCGGCGGCACTGACGGCATTTGGGATCAAGATTGACAGCCAAGGTTTCTCTCCTGCTAAATATGGTCGGCAGCGGTTAAATGCGGCGCTTCTTCGGCGGGCGGCAGCCGTTGTGCGGTACGGGAGTCACGTCGGCAATCGACGTGATCTTGAAGCCGACCGCGTTCAGTGCGCGCACCGCAGACTCACGGCCAGGCCCAGGGCCCTTGATTCTCACCTCAAGGTTTTTCACGCCGCACTCCTGCGCCGCCTTGCCTGCCGCCTCGGCGGCGACTTGGGCGGCGAACGGCGTGCTCTTGCGCGAGCCGCGGAAGCCCGCGCCGCCGGAAGTCGCCCAGCTCAGGGCGTTGCCCTGGCGGTCGGTGATGGTGATGATGGTGTTATTGAACGACGCATGAACGTGAGCGATGCCTTCAGCCACATTCTTCTTAACTTTCTTGCGTACCCGGACGTTGGTCTTAGCCATGATTTATTCCTCTAATGCAGCCGTTTATTTGGCTCGGATAGCCTTGCGCGGACCTTTACGGGTACGAGCGTTGGTGCGAGTGCGCTGGCCGCGAACCGGCAAACCGCGACGATGGCGCAGGCCGCGATAACTGCCGAGATCCATGAGACGCTTGATGTTCATGGAAACTTCGCGGCGCAGGTCGCCTTCGACCGTAATCTTGGCCACTTCATCGCGCAACTTTTCCATGTCGCTGTCGTTGATGTCCTTGATCTTGGTCGCAGTGTTGATGCCTGCCGCAGCGCAAATTTTTTGCGCGCGGGTACGGCCAATACCATAAATCGCGGTCAGCGCGATCACGGCGTGTTGATGGTTCGGGATATTTACCCCAGCGATGCGGGCCATGCACTTACTCCCAGCAAATGACTGATTTAGAAAAAGTCGGCAATGTTAACAGTTCCACGCGCCAGAATCAACCTTGACGTTGCTTGTGGCGAGGATCGGTACAAATCACGCGCAGCACGCCATGGCGCTTGACCATTTTGCAGTGGCGGCACAGCCGTTTAATCGAAGCACGGACTCTCATCATTTTCTCCTGTAAAACTCTCTTACTTGGCGCGGAAGGTAATCCGCGCACGGGTTAAATCGTAAGGGGTCAGTTCGACCGTTACCTTATCACCCGGCAAAATCCGGATGTAATGCATGCGCATTTTTCCGGAGATATGACCGAGCACCACGTGGCCGTTTTCCAGCTTGACGCGGAAGGTCGCATTGGGGAGTGTTTCCAGAATCTCACCCTGCATTTCAATTGTTTCTTCCTTCGCCATGCGCTATCCCGTTATCAACCTAAAATCATCAGCGTCCAATCATGCCGCCCTTGAAACTCGCCTTTTTGAGCAAGCTCTCGTACTGGTGGGACATCAGGTACGCCTGGATCTGCGCCATGAAATCCATGGTTACCACCACAATGATCAGCAGCGACGTACCGCCAAAATAAAACGGAACGTTCCACTTCACGATCAGAAACTCCGGCAACAGGCACACGGCGGTAATGTAAACCGCACCGGCCAGCGTAAGCCGCGACATGATCCGGTCGATATAGCGCGCCGTCTGGTCTCCCGGCCGAATACCCGGCACAAACGCGCCACTCTTCTTCAGGTTGTCCGCCGTTTCCTTTGGGTTAAACACCAAGGCCGTGTAGAAGAAGCAGAAAAAAACAATCGCCAAGGCATACAACATCACATACAAGGGCTGCCCCGGCGACAAGGTAGAACCTATATCCTTCAGCCAGGCCATGCCTTCGCTGCTGCCGAACCAGCCGGCCAGCGTCGCCGGAAAAAGAATGATGCTGGAAGCGAAAATCGGCGGAATCACGCCCGACATGTTCAGCTTCAGCGGCAAATGCGAGCTTTGGCCGCCATACATCTTGTTGCCCACCTGACGCTTGGCGTAATTCACCAGAATCTTGCGTTGACCACGCTCGACGAATACCACGAAGGCCGTCACCCCAAGCGCCCCGACGAACAGCATCAGCACCAGCGGGATCGAGAACGCGCCCGTCCGGGTCAATTCCAGCGTGCCGCCGATCGCGTGCGGCAACCCCGCGGCAATACCGGCAAAGATAATCAGCGAAATGCCGTTACCGATGCCGCGCTCGGTAATCTGCTCGCCCAGCCACATCAGGAACATCGTGCCCGCCACCAGCGTTGCCACCGCGGTCACGCGGAACAGGAACCCCGGCTCGATCACCAAGCCGTGCTGCGCCTCCAGTGCAATGGCAATGCCTAGGCCCTGGAACAGCGCGAGAAATACTGTGCCATAGCGAGTGTACTGCGTAATTTTCTTGCGGCCGCTCTCGCCTTCCTTCTTCAGCTGCTCCAACTGCGGCGACACCACCGTCATCAGTTGCATGATGATAGAGGAAGAAATATACGGCATGATCCCCAGGGCGAACACGGTAAAACGCGACAGCGCGCCGCCCGAGAACATGTTGAACATGCCCAGAATGCCGCCCTGCTGGGACTTGAACAGCGACTCCAGCGCCACCGGGTCGATGCCGGGCACGGGAATATGGGCACCGATACGGTACACAACCAGCGCGCCAAGCACGAACAGCAAGCGCTTCTTCAAATCGCCGAACTTGCCCGCCGCACCCGGCATTGGATTCGCCATAGCCAGTCTCGACCTATTCCGCGAACTTGCCGCCGGCTGCTTCAATCGCAGCCCGCGCGCCCTTGGTGGCGGAGATGCCCTGCAAGGTCAGCGCACGGTTGACTTCACCCGACAGGAACACTTTCGCGCCCAGCGCGCTGCCGGGAACGATGCCGGCCTGCTTCAGGGCAAGCAGATCTATCGTATCGACCGGCATGGCGTTGAGTTCGGACAAGCGGACTTCCGCCATATCTCCGCGAACCTTGGCCAGCGACACGAAGCCGCGTTTGGGCAGGCGACGTTGCAGCGGCATCTGGCCGCCCTCGAAACCGACCTTGTGGAAGCCGCCGGAACGGGATGTCTGGCCCTTGTGGCCGCGGCCGCAAGTCTTGCCAAGGCCGGAGCCGATGCCGCGACCGACACGCTTCGCCGCATGCTTGCTGCCAGCGGCAGGCTTAATATTATTCAGTTGCATTTAGCCCTCGCACTTCACTAAATAGTAGACGGTGTTGATCATGCCGCGGACCGCGGGCGTGTCTTCTACTTCAACCGTATGGCCGATACGCTTCAAACCCAGGCCGCGCACGCAGGCACGGTGCGACTGGATGGTACCGATGACGCTCTTGACCTGAGTGACCTTCAGCTTGGTGGATTTAGTTGCACTTGTCATCTCTTACCCCAGAATCTCTTCGACAGACTTGCCGCGCTTGGCTGCGATCTCGGCCGGCGTATTCATCGCCTGCAAACCGTTGAGGGTGGCGCGCACGATGTTGTACGGGTTGGTCGATCCAATACACTTGGCGAGAACGTTATGCACGCCCATCACCTCGAAAATCGCCCGCATCGGGCCGCCAGCGATGATGCCCGTACCTTCTGAAGCCGGCTGCATGTAAACCTTGGCGGCACCATGATGTCCGACCACGGCATGATGCAGGGTGCCCTTCTTTAGGCTGACCTTGACCATATTGCGGCGTGCGTCTTCCATCGCCTTTTGCACGGCGACCGGCACTTCGCGCGACTTGCCCTTGCCCATGCCGACACTACCGTTGCCGTCGCCAACCACGGTCAGCGCCGCGAAAGCCATGATCCGGCCGCCCTTGACCACCTTGGTCACGCGGTTCACACCGATCATTTTTTCCTGCATGCCGTCGCCGCGATCTTCGTTTGCTTTCTCAAATTTAGCCATCATCAACCCCGCTTAGAATTTCAGGCCGTTTTCACGCGCGGCTTCTGCCAGCGCCTTCACACGCCCATGGTAATGAAAGCCGGAGCGATCGAACGCCACGGTTTCGATGCCTGCAACCTTCGCTTTTTCGGCAATACGCTTGCCCACCAGCGCGGCAGCATCCTTGTTGCCGCCGTTCGGCAGATCCTTGCGCACCTCGACTTCGAGGGAAGACGCGCTGGCCAACACCTTGCCGCCGGTCGCATCGATGATCTGGGCGTAAATATGGCAGTTGGTGCGGTGAATCGCCAGCCGCACCATCTTCATCTCTGCGATTTTGGCACGGGTTTTACGTGACCGGCGCAGACGTGACTGTTTCTTATCCATGACTATTGCCCCTATTTCTTCTTGGTCTCTTTCAGAATCACCACTTCGTCGGCATAGCGCACGCCTTTGCCCTTATAGGGCTCCGGACTGCGGTAGGCGCGAATTTCTGCGGCGACCTGACCAACGCGCTGCTTGTCAGCGCCCTTCAAAACAATCTCGGTCTGCGTCGGCGTTTCAACCCTGACCCCCTCCGGCATTTTATGCTCGACCGGGTGGGAAAAACCCAGCGTCAGGCCCAACACATCGCCCTTGGCGGTCGCGCGATAACCCACGCCAACCAGCGTCAGCTTCCTTTCGAAGCCCTTCGACACACCATGCACCATATTCGCAAGCAGGGCACGCATGGTTCCCGACATCGCGTTGGATTGCATCGTATCGTTGGTCGCCTTGCACTGCAGCTCGCTGCCAGCCTGCACCACCGTCACATCGCCGCTCTGCGGCTGCGTCAGCATACCGAGCGGCCCCTTGACCGTAATCTCTGCGGCATTCAGCACCACTTCCACGCCGGCCGGCACTACAACCGGATTTTTAGCTATTCTGGACATGCTTACCTCGCTACGCCACGACGCACAGCACTTCGCCGCCAATACCGGCCGCGCGCGCCTTGCGATCTGTCATCACACCCTTGGAAGTAGACACAATGGCCACACCCAAACCGTTCATGACTTTCGGAATCTCGCCGTTACCCTTGTAGATACGCAACCCAGGGCGGCTAACCCGATCGATCTTCTCGATCACGGGACGTCCGGCGTAGTACTTCAGGCGCACTTCGAGCGAGGGCTTGCCGGCCTCGTCGCGAACCGCGAAATCATCGATGTAGCCCTCTTCTTTCAGCACCGTCGCAATTGCCGCCTTGAGCTTGGACGAAGGCATGCTGACACTGACCTTTTCCGCGCTTTGACCATTGCGGATACGCGTCAGCATATCGGCGATCGGATCACTCATACTCATATACTATTCTCCCGCTACCAACTGGCTTTAACTACGCCGGGAATCTCACCGCGCATGGCGTACTCGCGCACCTTGGTGCGCGCCAAACCGAACTTTCTGAACACGCCGCGCGGGCGGCCGGTCAGCGAGCAGCGATTGCGCAAGCGCACCGGACTGGCATCCCGCGGCAACTGCTGCAGCTTCAGACGGGCAGCGTAGCGCTCCTCGTCGCCGAGCTTGGAATTGTTGATCACCGCCATCAATTCCGCGCGCTTCGCCGCGTACTTTTTCACCATCTCGCGGCGCTTATTGTCACGATTAATCAAGGATAACTTAGCCATGCCAACCTCAGTTCTTGAAGGGGAATTTAAACGCGGCGAGAAGCGCGCGCGCCTCTTCGTCGGTCTTGGCGGTCGTCGTGATCGAGATATTCATGCCACGCAACGCGTCAATCTTGTCGTAATCGATTTCCGGAAAAATAATCTGCTCGCGCACACCCATGTTGTAGTTGCCGCGGCCATCGAACGCCTTGCCGGAAATACCGCGAAAGTCGCGGATACGGGGAATCGCAACGGAGACCAGGCGATCCAGGAACTCATACATCTGAGCACGGCGCAATGTCACCATGCAGCCCACCGGATAGTTGTCGCGAATCTTGAAACCCGCGATCGATTTGCGCGACATGGTCACCACCGGCTTTTGACCGGCGATCTTCTTCATGTCGCCAACCGCGTGCTCCATCACCTTCTTGTCCGCAACCGCTTCACCCACGCCCATGTTGAGAGTGATCTTTTCGATGCGCGGCACTTCCATTGCAGACTTGTAGCCAAACTGATCTGTCAGCTGCTTGACCACGGTATCTTTATAGTATTGCTGTAAACGAGCCATGCTCACCCCTTACGCGTCCAGCACTTCGCCGTTGGATTTAAAAAAACGAACCTTGCGGCCGTCCTCCAGAGTCTTGATGCCCACGCGATCCGCCTTTTGAGTGGCAGGGTTGAACAGCGCGACGTTTGACACATCCACCGGCATTTCCTTCTCGACGATGCCGCCAGCGAACCCCTTGACGGGATTAGGCTTCTGGTGCTTCTTGACCTTGTTGACGCCTTCAACGAGCACATGCCCGTCGTCCAGCACACGCAGAACCAGGCCACGCCGACCCTTGTCCTTGCCAGTAATGACGACGATATCATCGCCCTTGCGAATTTTGCGCATTCCGATTCTCCTTACAGAACTTCCGGAGCCAGCGAAACGATCTTCATGAATCGTTCGGTGCGCAGCTCGCGGGTCACGGGGCCGAAAATACGGGTGCCGATGGGTTCCAGCTTGTTATTCAGCAGAACGGCGGCATTGCCGTCGAATTTGACCAGGGATCCATCCGGACGGCGCACGCCCTTGGCAGTGCGAACCACGACCGCGTTATAGACGTCGCCCTTCTTGACACGGCCGCGCGGGGCGGCGTCCTTGATGCTGACCTTAATGACATCGCCGATGGCGGCGTAACGACGCTTGGAGCCGCCCAACACCTTGATGCACATAACGGAGCGTGCACCGGTGTTATCCGCGACATCCAGCACAGATTGCATTTGTATCATTTTTGCTTCTCCAACTTAATCCGTCTGGCTGCTGCTGCAACGCAACCTGGCGCCGACGGTCAGTTTTGGCTCTGCCCACAAATCGCGGGACAGTTCGCCCAAAAAAGGCGAGATGATAGCGTTTCCCGGCGGGAAACGCAAGCACTTTATACCAGGCGGCTCTTCTCGACCAGTGTGGTCACACGCCAGGTCTTGGTTTTCGCCAATGGCCGACATTCCTCGATGGTCACCAGGTCACCCTCTTGGTACTCATTGTTCTGATCGTGCGCATGATATTTCTTCGAACGGCTGATCACCTTGCCATACAAGGGGTGCTTCACTTTGCGCTCGACTAGCACGGTCACGGTCTTGTCCATCTTGTTGCTGACCACGCGCCCGGTAAGCGTACGCGTTACTTTCTCTTCGCTCATGCTTGTCTCGCCTTCTCACTCATCACTGTGCGCAGACGCGCAATATCCTTGCGCACTTTACCCAGTTGATCGACCTTGGTGCTTTGTTGCGTGGAAATCTGCATGCGCAGGCCAAATTGGGCGCGCAACAACTCCACCAACTCCTTGCTCAACTCTTCCGTTGATTTGGCTCTTAATTCGCTGGCCTTCATGTTAACCACCTAACTGTCTGGTTACAAAAGCGGTCTGGATAGGCAACTTGGCAGCCGCCAGGCGGAACGCCTCGCGTGCCAGAGTCTCTTCCACTCCATCCATTTCATAGAGCACTTTACCCGGCTGAATCTCGGCCACGTAGTACTCCGGGTTACCCTTTCCGTTACCCATCCGCACTTCGGCGGGCTTTTGGGAAATCGGCTTGTCGGGGAAGATGCGAATCCAGATCCGGCCACCGCGCTTGATATGGCGCGTCATCGCGCGGCGTGCCGCCTCGATTTGCCGCGCTGTCAGCCGGCCGCGCCCGATCGCCTTCAATCCGAACTCGCCGAAGCTGACCTTGTTGCCGCGGGTAGCGACGCCGGTATTACGGCCCTTTTGCTCCTTGCGGTATTTTCTTCTAGCTGGCTGTAGCATGTTTTGCTCCCGACTTTCTAGGTTTGCGTTCAGGTTCCACTGCCGCAACTACCGGCGTTTCACCCTTGCCCGTGGTCTCACCCTTGTAGACCCAGACCTTGATTCCGATAATGCCGTAAGTCGTCTTCGCTTCGGCGGTACCGTAGTCGATATCGGCGCGCAGGGTGTGCAGCGGCACGCGGCCTTCGCGATACCATTCCGTGCGCGCGATCTCGGCACCGTTCAAGCGGCCGGCGCTCTCGATCTTGATACCCTGGGCACCGAGGCGCATGGCGTTCTGCATCGCGCGCTTCATCGCGCGGCGGAACATGATGCGTTTTTCCAGCTGGCTGGCAATGCTCTCGGCGATCAATTGCGAATCGATCTCGGGCTTGCGGATCTCTTCGATGTTGAGGTGCACGGGCACGCTCATCATTTTCTGCAACTGAACCTTGAGGGATTCGATATCTTCACCCTTCTTGCCGATCACGACGCCAGGGCGGGCACTGTAAATGGTGATGCGGGCGTTGCGCGCGGGTCGCTCGATAACGATCTTGCCGACCGAGGCATGCGCCAGTTTTTTCTTGAGGAAGCCACGCACCTTGATATCGTCGCTCAGCATACCGGCGAAGTTCTTGCTGCTGGCATACCACTTCGAGGTCCAGTTTTTGAGTACGCTCAGCCGGAAGCCTGTTGGATTAATCTTCTGTCCCATATTCTTTCCTTTAGTTTCCGACGGTGACCGTGATATGGCAGGTGGGCTTGAGTATCCTCGCGCCACGCCCCTTGGCCCGCGCACGGAAACGCTTCATGGTAGAACCCTCGTCGACACAAATCGTCGCCACCTTGAGTTCGTCGATGTCCGCGCCTTCGTTGTGCTCGGCGTTTGCAATCGCCGACTCCAGCACTTTCTTGATAATCACGGCACCCTTTTTCGGGCTGAAAGTGAGAACATTCAATGCGCGCTCAACCGGCAGGCCGCGAATCAGATCGGCTACCAGACGGCCTTTTTGCGCCGACAACCTGGTACCGCGTAATACAGCACTAACTCTCATCATCGACTCCTATTTCTTGGCCTTCTTGTCCGCCGCATGACCCTTGAAGGTGCGCGTCAGAGAAAATTCACCCAGCTTGTGGCCGACCATATTTTCCGAAATATAGACGGGGATATGCTGCTTGCCGTTGTGCACGGCAATGGTCAGGCCGACAAAATCCGGCATGACCGTCGAGCGACGCGACCAGGTCTTGATCGGTCGCTTGTCGTGAGTTGCGCGAGCCGCATCCACCTTGCGAAGCAGGTGAGCGTCTGCAAACGGGCCTTTTTTAATAGAACGTGCCATATCTGTTACCTCTTATTCGACGGACGGCGATTCACAATCATGCCGGATGTGCGCTTGTTGCTGCGCGTACGGTAGCCCTTGGTCGGCGTGCCCCATGGGCTGACCGGGTGACGGCCGGCGGAGGTCTTGCCTTCGCCACCACCGTGAGGGTGATCGACCGGGTTCATGACCACGCCGCGAACCGTCGGGCGGACGCCGCGCCAGCGCATCGCGCCGGCCTTACCGATCGAGCGCAGGTTATGTTCGGAGTTCCCCACTTCGCCGATGGTCGCCTTGCAGTCCACGTGCACCTTGCGCACCTCGCCGGAGCGCAAACGCAACTGGGCATAGCTGCCCTCGCGCGCCAAGAGCTGCACCGTGGCGCCGGCGGAGCGAGCAATCTGCGCGCCCTTGCCTGGCTGCATCTCGATGCAGTGAATCATGGTGCCCACCGGAATATTGCGCAACGGCAGCGTATTTCCCACCTTGATCGGGGAGTCGGAGCCGCTGATCAGCTGCGCGCCGGCACTGATGCCCTTGGGCGCGATAATGTAGCGGCGCTCGCCGTCGGCATAGCACAGCAGGGCGACGTGCGCGCTGCGGTTCGGATCGTATTCCAGACGCTCGACCTTGGCGGGAATGCCATCCTTGTTGCGCTTGAAGTCGACCAAGCGATAGTGTTGCTTGTGGCCGCCGCCTTGATGACGCACGGTAATGCGGCCATAGTGGTTACGCCCGGCGTTCTTCGACTGGCTCTCCAGCAACGGCTCATGCGGCTTACCCTTGTGCAGCTCGGGCGTAACGATCTTGGTTACGGCACGGCGGCCCGGGGATGTCGGTTTAACTTTAATAATTGCCATGGTTGGTCTCCTACTCGCCTGCTGCGAAGCTGATTTCTTGGCCAGGCTTCAAGGCGACATAAGCCTTTTTCCAGTCCTTGCGGCGGCCTATCGTTTTACCGAAGCGTTTTTCCTTGCCCTTGACGGTCAGCACCTGAACGCTGTCAACCTGAACCTTGAACAGCAGTTCCACTGCGGCCTTGATTTCCGGCTTGGTCGCATCGGTCACGACACGAAACACGACCTGCTCGTGCTTGTCCGCCACCATGGTGCTCTTTTCGGAAATCTGGGGAGCCAGGATGACTTGAAGCAAGCGTTCCTGATTTAACTTGGGCGCGTTCATGCGTACATCTCCTCAAATTTCTTCACCGCATCGCGCGTCATCAGCACGTTGGGGAAATGAACCAAGCTGACCGGATCCGCACGATGGGCTTCCAGCACCAGCACATGCGGCAGGTTGCGTGCGGACAGGTAAAGGTTCTCGTCGAGATCACCGGTGATGATCAGCACGCTGTCCATCCCCATACCTTTGATCTTGGCGGCGAGCGCCTTGGTCTTGGGCGTATCCACCGAGAAACCCTCGACCACGGACAGACGGCCCTGACGAGCCAGCTCTGACATGATGGAGCTGATGCCGGCACGGAACATCTTCTTGTTAATCTTCTGGGTGAAATTCTCATCCGGACGGTTCGGGAAAATCCGACCACCGCCGCGCCACAGCGGGCTGGAGGACATACCGGCACGAGCACGGCCCGTCCCTTTTTGCCGCCAGGGCTTCTTGGTGGTATGGGAAACTTCGCTACGGTCCTTCTGCGCACGGTTGCCGCCGCGGGCGTTGGCCATATAGGCCGTCACCAGCTGGTGCACCAGCGTTTCGTTGAAGTCACGACCGAACAGCTCATCCGATGCCGTCACGCTGGCCGTCGATTGGCCTTGCTCATTGATCAGTTTCAATTCCATCATGCACCTGCCTTCACGCTTGGGCGTACAATCAGATCGCCGCCCTTGGAGCCGGGAACCGCTCCCTTGATCAGGAGCAATTGCCGCTCGGTGTCGATGCGGACGATTTCGAGATTTTGCGTGGTACGCTTGACCGCACCATAGTGGCCGGCCATCCGCTTGCCAGGGAACACGCGGCCAGGATCCTGGTTCTGACCGATGGAACCGGCGCTGTTATGCGAACGGGAGTTGCCGTGAGTTGCACGGTTGGAACTGAAATGGTGACGCTTGATCGCGCCGGTAAAACCTTTACCCTGAGTAGTTCCGGTCACGTCCACCATCTGGCCGACCTGGAACAGATCGATCCCGACGGTGCCGCCGAGAGCCACATTGGCCAACTCGTCGCCACTCACGATGAATTCATTGAGAACGCGGCCGGCTTCGACGCCGGCTTTGGCATAGTGCCCGGCCAACGCTTGCGTTACGCGGTTCTTGCGGCGCGTGCCGAAGGCTACCTGAACGGCGGTATAACCGTCCGTGGCGGGGGTTTTGATCTGGGTCACACGGTTGTTGGACACATCCACCACGGTCACCGGTACGGACGTGCCGTCGTCGGTAAACACGCGGGTCATGCCAATCTTGCGCCCGACTAGTCCTAGGCTCATCAACATTTTCCTTTTTACTGGGCCGGTTACGATTGACCGGCGGTTTTAATGGTAAAGAATACGGCTGGAAAAAAGCGGTGCAGTATACACCGTTTTTCCAACCGTATCACTACCTGATTTTTTACTACAACTTGATTTCTACATCAACCCCGGCAGGCAGGTCCAGTTTCATCAGGGCATCCACCGTTTTGTCGGTAGGATCGATGATGTCCATCAGACGCAGATGGGTACGAATTTCCAGCTGGTCACGCGAGGTCTTGTTGACGTGGGGCGAGCGCAGAATATCGAAGCGTTCGATACGGGTAGGCAAGGGAACCGGGCCCTTGACCACGGCGCCGGTGCGCTTGGCGGTCTCCACGATTTCTAGCGCAGACTGGTCTATCAGGCGATAATCAAAGGCCTTCAGGCGGATGCGGATTTTTTGGCTTTGCATATTATGTTCCAAAGAGCGTAAAAGAGCGGGTTGCTTCGTGCTTGCAGCGGGAAAACCCGCCACAAGCCATGAACACAAGCTAAATTATTCAATCACCTTAGCCACGACGCCGGCGCCGACGGTACGACCGCCTTCGCGGATGGCGAAGCGCAGGCCTTCTTCCATCGCGATCGGCTGAATCAGCGCGACCGTGATCGAGATGTTGTCGCCAGGCATCACCATTTCGGTGCCGGCAGGCAGTTCGATTGCGCCGGTCACGTCGGTGGTCCGGAAATAGAACTGCGGACGATAACCCTGGAAGAACGGGGTGTGACGGCCGCCTTCGTCTTTGGAGAGAACGTAGATTTCCGCGGTGAACTTGGTGTGCGGGGTGATCGAGCCGGGCTTGGCCAGCACTTGGCCGCGCTCGACGTCTTCACGCTTGGTGCCGCGCAGCAGCACACCGACGTTGTCGCCGGCCTGACCTTGGTCGAGCAGCTTGCGGAACATTTCGACGCCGGTGCAGGTGGTCTTGACGGTGGGCTTGATGCCGACGATTTCGACTTCTTCGCCAACCTTGACGATGCCGCGCTCGATACGACCAGTGACGACGGTGCCGCGTCCGGAAATGGAGAACACGTCCTCCACCGGCATCAGGAAGGCGCCGTCGATGGCGCGCTCAGGCTGCGGAATGTAGCTGTCGAGGGCGTCGGCCAGTTTGAAGATGGACGGTTCGCCGATGTCGCTCTGGTCGCCTTCGAGCGCCTTCAGGGCGCTGCCGATGACGATCGGGGTGTCGTCGCCGGGGAAGTCGTATTTGGAGAGGAGCTCGCGCACTTCCATTTCGACCAGTTCGAGCAGCTCGGGGTCGTCCACCATGTCGGCTTTGTTCATGTAGACGATGATGTACGGCACGCCGACCTGGCGGGCCAGCAGGATGTGCTCGCGGGTCTGCGGCATCGGGCCGTCGGCGGCGGACACCACCAGGATGGCGCCGTCCATCTGGGCGGCACCGGTGATCATGTTCTTGACGTAGTCGGCGTGGCCCGGGCAGTCAACGTGTGCGTAGTGGCGGGACGCCGTTTCGTATTCGACGTGGGCGG
The DNA here is from genome assembly GCA_023266195.1 of Sulfuricella sp. Lineage (GTDB taxonomy): Bacteria > Pseudomonadota > Gammaproteobacteria > Burkholderiales > Sulfuricellaceae > Sulfuricella. The sequence goes on along the minus strand of JAHFRP010000001.1, from coordinate 36,914 downwards.
TGTTGATGGTGATGCCGCGCGCCTTTTCTTCCGGTGCGCTGTCAATCTGGTCGTAGCCTTTGGCTTCGCCGCCGAATTTCTTCGACAGAATCGTGGTGATCGCTGCGGTCAGCGTGGTCTTGCCATGGTCAACGTGACCAATCGTCCCGACGTTTACGTGCGGCTTCGTCCGCTCAAATTTGCTTTTTGCCATGATGACTTCCTTTTGTCTAAAGAACGATTACTTCTTGTTAATCACCGCTTCAGCGACGTTTTTCGGCGCCTCGGCATAATGCTTGAATTCCATGGTGTAAGTGGCACGACCCTGCGTCAGTGAGCGCAACGTGGTGGAGTAGCCGAACATCTCGGCCAGCGGCACCTCGGCCTTGATCGCCTTGCCGCCGCCAGGCATGTCGTCCATGCCCTGGATCATGCCGCGACGGGAAGACAAGTCGCCCATCACGTCGCCCATTTTCTCTTCTGGCATCTCCACTTCCACCGCCATCATCGGCTCCAGCAGCACCGGGCTGGCCTTGCGCATACCATCCTTGAACGCCATCGAAGCCGCCATCTTGAAGGCGTTTTCGTTAGAGTCGACGTCATGGTAGGAACCATCGAACAGCGTCACTTTCACGTCCACCACCGGGAATCCGGCGAGCACGCCGTTCGGCAATGTTTCGCGCAGACCCTTTTCCACCGCCGGAATGTATTCGCGCGGCACGGTGCCGCCCTTGACGGCGTCGATAAACTCGAAACCCTTACCGGCTTCGTTCGGTCCCATCTTGATCCAGACGTGACCGTATTGACCACGACCACCGGACTGCTTGACGAACTTGCCTTCGACTTCGACTTCTTTTCTGATCGCTTCGCGGTATGCCACTTGCGGCGCACCTACGTTGGCCTCAACCCCGAACTCGCGGCGCATGCGATCAACCAGAATCTCCAGATGCAACTCGCCCATGCCGGAGATGATGGTCTGGTTGGTTTCTTCGTCGGTACGCACACGGAACGACGGATCCTCCTGCGCCAGACGATTGAGCGCCAGACCCATCTTTTCCTGGTCGGCCTTGGTCTTGGGCTCGACGGCAACGTGAATCACCGGCTCCGGGAACACCATGCGCTCAAGCACGATCGTCTTGCCGAGGTCGCACAGCGTATCGCCGGTGGTCGCTTCCTTCAGGCCTACGGCCGCGGCGATGTCGCCGGCGTACACTTCCTTGAGCTCTTCGCGCTGGTTGGCGTGCATCTGGAGAATGCGGCCGATACGCTCTTTCTTCCCCTTGATCGGGTTGTAAATGGTGTCGCCGGATTTCACCACGCCGGAATACACGCGGAAGAAAATCAGCTGACCGACGAACGGGTCGGTCATGATCTTGAACGCCAACCCGGCGAACGGCTCGTCGTCGCTCGCCCTGCGGGTGCCGGTTTCGCCGTTTTCCAGCTCACCTTCCACCGGCTTGATGTCGGTAGGCGCAGGCATGTAATCGATCACAGCGTCCAGCATCGCCTGCACGCCCTTGTTCTTGAAAGCGGAACCACACAGCATCGGCACGATTTCACCGGCGATGGTGCGTTGACGCAAGCCCTGCTTGATATCAGCGGCGGACAAGTCACCCTCTTCGAGGTACTTGTTCATCAATTCTTCGGACGCCTCGGCCGCGCTCTCCACCATCTTCTCGCGCCATTCCGTGGCACTCGCCTGAAGATCGGCAGGAATATCGCGCAGGTCGAATTTCATGCCCTGGCTGGCTTCGTCCCAGTAAATCGCCTTCATGCGAACCAGGTCGACCACGCCTTCGAACTTGTCTTCGGCGCCGATAGGCACTTGCAACGGCACGGGGTTGGCCTTCAAGCGGCTCTTCATCTGGTCATAAACCTTGAAGAAGTTCGCACCGGAACGGTCCATCTTGTTGACGAAAGCCAGACGCGGCACGCCGTACTTGTTGGCCTGACGCCACACGGTTTCCGACTGGGGTTGCACGCCGCCCACGGCGCAATACACCATGCAGGCACCGTCCAGTACACGCATCGAGCGCTCCACCTCAATGGTGAAGTCGACGTGGCCCGGGGTATCGATGATGTTGATGCGGTGCTCGGGATAATTGTTGTCCATCCCTTTCCAGAAACAGGTTGTCGCCGCGGAGGTAATGGTGATGCCGCGCTCCTGCTCCTGCTCCATCCAGTCCATGGTCGCAGCACCGTCGTGCACTTCGCCGATCTTGTGCGAAACGCCGGTGTAAAACAGAACACGCTCGGTTGCGGTGGTTTTGCCCGCATCGATATGCGCGCTGATACCGATATTGCGGTACCGTTCAATGGGTGTTTTACGTGCCACAGCTACAGCCTTTTATGTTGTCAGTACAAACAATTAGAAACGGTAATGAGCGAATGCCTTGTTGGCTTCGGCCATACGGTGAACTTCCTCTCGCTTCTTCATGGCGGAACCGCGGCCTTCGGCGGCATCCAGAATTTCGCCGGCCAGACGGAAGCCCATCGACTTCTCGCCGCGCTTGCGCGCGGCCTCTCTGATCCAGCGCATCGCCAGAGCGGTGCGGCGAACCGGACGAACTTCAACCGGAACCTGATAGTTGGCACCACCGACGCGGCGGCTCTTCACCTCGACCGCCGGACGCACGTTCACCAGAGCCTGAGTAAACACTTCCAGCGGGTTCTTGCCGCTCTTTTTCTCAATCTGCTCCAGCGCACCGTAAATGATCCGCTCTGCCACGGCTTTCTTGCCCCCGGACATCAACACGTTGACGAACTTGGAAACTTCAGCGCTACCGAATTTCGGATCGGGCAATACTTCCCGCTTGGGAACTTCTCTACGTCTTGGCATGTTTACCTCGAGTCAATCTCTTGAATTAATTAAGCCGCCTTGGGGCGTTTTGCGCCGTACTTGGACCGGCTCTGCTTGCGATCTTTCACGCCGGCGGTATCCAGGCTGCCGCGCACGGTGTGATAACGCACGCCCGGCAGGTCCTTGACGCGGCCGCCGCGAATCAATACCACCGAGTGCTCCTGCAGGTTGTGGCCTTCGCCGCCGATATAGCTACTTACCTCGAAACCGTTGGTGAGGCGCACACGGGCCACCTTACGCAAGGCGGAGTTTGGCTTTTTCGGCGTCGTGGTGTAGACGCGGGTGCACACGCCGCGTTTTTGCGGGCTGCTTTCCAGCGCAGGCACTTTGCTCTTGACGGGCTTCGGCTCGCGCGGCTTACGCACTAACTGGTTAATCGTTGGCATTGTTATCCATTCCTAAAAAAATAACTGGGACGGCAACCGTTGCCGTCCCGAATATATATGCACCCGCTCAAGGCGGAATATTAGCCACTGCTAAAAAGACTGTGGATTCTATTTTTTCCCTGCGTAAATGTCAAGACATCCGTGCGGTTATTTCGCCGTAACGAAACCGCCGCGTGGATAACTCAACGACCATAGCGAGTCGCCACACTTGTTTCCCACACCCCCAACCCTCTCCCGCGAGCGGGCGAGGGAAACAAGATACGCTTCGCGCGTTTTGCACTAAGCCGAGAGTTCGCTGCCTTCCGGCTCGGCCGGCGACTCTTCGGACATCTCCGCGCCCATCGCCACCTCTTCGCCCAGTTTCTGCCTGCGACGGGCGTTGTGGTAAGCAAGCCCGGTACCGGCGGGGATAAGCCGGCCGACGATGACGTTTTCCTTGAGGCCGCGCAGATCGTCCTTCTTGCCCATGATCGCCGCTTCGGTCAGCACGCGCGTGGTTTCCTGGAAGGAAGCCGCGGAGATGAACGAATCGGTGGACAGCGATGCTTTGGTGATACCCAACAGCATGTACTCGTAACTGGCCGGATCTTTCCCTTCGGCAATGATCGCTTCGTTTTCTTTCAACACGTCGGCACGCTCGACCTGCTCGCCCTGAATAAAGCGGGTATCGCCCGCGTCGACCACAGTCACGCGGCGCAGCATCTGGCGAACGATCACTTCGATGTGCTTGTCGTTGATCTTCACACCCTGAAGCCGGTAGACGTCCTGCACCTCGTCCGTGATATAGCGGGCCAACGCCTCGACACCCAGCAGACGCAGAATATCGTGCGGGTCGGCCGGACCGTCCACGATCGACTCGCCCTTGTTCACCACCTGACCATCATGCGCGGTGACGTGCTTGTCCTTCGTAATCAGGTACTCATGGGCGACGCCATCCAAGTCGGTGATCACCAAGCGCTGCTTGCCCTTGGTGTCTTTGCCGAACGACACGATACCGGTGACTTCGGCCAGCATGCCGGCATCCTTCGGCGAGCGCGCCTCGAACAGCTCCGCCACGCGCGGCAGACCGCCGGTAATGTCGCGAGTCTTGGAAGTTTCCTGCGGGATGCGCGCCAATACGTCGCCGACGTTGACCATCTGGCCGTCTTTCACCGAAATGATCGAGCCCAGCTGGAAAGTGATGTTGACCGGCAGGTCAGTGCCGGCAATCTTGATTTCCTGGCCGTTTTCGTCCAGCAGCTTGACTTGCGGGCGCAGCCCCTTGAACTGGGTCGAGCCGCGCCGCTTGGGATCGATTACCACCAGGGTGGACAGGCCGGTCACCTCGTCGATCTGCTTGGCGACAGTCACGCCGTCCTCGACGTTATCGAAACGCACTTTGCCGGCATACTCGGTGATGATCGGCCGGGTATGCGGGTCCCAAGTCGCCAGCACCTGACCGGCCTTGACCACGGCGCCGTCCGATGTCAGCAGGGTCGAGCCGTAGGGGATCTTCTGGCGCTCGCGTTCGCGGCCATTGTCGTCGGTGATGATCACTTCTCCACTACGCGAGATAACCACCTGTTCATTCTTGGCGGTGGTGACATAACGCATGCCGGACGCGAAATGCAGCACCCCGTTCGATTTAATCTCGACCTGGCTCGCCGCTGCGGCGCGAGATGCCGCGCCGCCGATATGGAACGTGCGCATGGTCAGCTGCGTGCCGGGTTCACCGATGGACTGGGCGGCAATCACGCCGACCGCCTCGCCCACATTTACCAGCCAGCCGCGGCCGAGATCGCGACCATAGCACTTGGCGCACAGGCCGTGGCGGGTTTCGCAGGTAAGCGCCGTGCGCACTTTGACTTCGTCGATGCCCAGCCGCTCGATGGCTTCCACCGCGTCTTCGTCCAGCAGCGTGCCGGCCTCGTAGACGGTCTCGCCGGACTCCGGATTGACCACATCCACCGCCGCGGTGCGGCCCAGAATGCGCTCGCGCAGCGGCTCGACCACTTCGCCGCCCTCGACCAGCGCCTTCAGCGCCATGCCTTCGCTGGTGCCGCAATCGTCCATGGTAACAACCAAGTCCTGGGTCACGTCCACCAGACGGCGAGTCAGGTAACCGGAGTTCGCGGTTTTCAGCGCGGTATCGGCCAGACCCTTACGAGCGCCGTGCGTGGAAATGAAGTACTGCAGCACGTTCAGGCCTTCACGGAAGTTCGCCGTAATCGGCGTTTCGATGATCGAGCCGTCCGGCTTGGCCATCAGGCCGCGCATGCCGGCCAGCTGACGAATCTGCGCAGCGGAACCGCGCGCGCCGGAGTCGGCCATCATGTAAATCGAGTTGAACGATTCCTGCGCGACCGTCTTGCCTTCCCGGTCCACCACCGGCTCGGTGCCGAGCTGGTTCATCATCGCCTTGGCGACCTGGTCGCCGCAGCGGCCCCAGATGTCCACCACCTTGTTGTAGCGTTCGCCCTGGGTCACCAGGCCGGAGGTGTACTGCGCCTCGATTTCCTTGACTTCTTTTTCCGAAGCGCCGATCAGCTGCTCTTTCTCGGTCGGCACCAACATGTCGTCGACGCAGATAGAAATGCCGGCACGTGCAGCGTAGGCAAAGCCGGTGTACATCAGCTTGTCGGCGAAAATCACGGTTTCGCGCAGGCCGCAACGGCGGAAGCTGGCGTTGATCAGCTTGGAAATTTCTTTCTTCTTCAATGCCTTGTTGATCAGCGGGAAGGGCAGTCCGACCGGCAGGATCTCGGACAGCAAAGCGCGCCCCACCGTGGTTTCGTAACGGGTAATCTTCTCGACCTTGTTGCCTTCCTCGTCCAGCGTGTATTCCTTGATGCGCGCGGTGACCTTGGCGTGCAGCTCGACCTGACGCGACTCGTAGGCGCGCGAGATTTCACTGATATTGGTGAACAGGGTGCCTTCGCCCCTGGCGTTGATCTTCTCGCGGGTCATGTAGTACAGCCCCAGCACGATATCCTGCGACGGCACGATGATCGGCTCGCCGTTGGCCGGCGACAGCACGTTGTTGGAGGCCAGCATCAGGGTGCGCGCTTCGATCTGGGCTTCCAGCGACAGCGGCACGTGGACGGCCATCTGGTCGCCGTCGAAGTCGGCGTTGAATGCCGCGCAAACCAGCGGGTGCAGCTGGATCGCCTTGCCCTCGATCAGCACCGGCTCGAACGCCTGGATGCCCAGGCGGTGCAGGGTCGGAGCGCGGTTCAGCATGACCGGATGCTCGCGGATCACGTCTTCCAGGATATCCCACACTTCGGGAATCTCGTCTTCCACCATGCGCTTGGCAGCCTTGATGGTGGTCGCCAAGCCGAGCACTTCCAGCTTGTGGAAAATGAAGGGCTTGAACAGCTCCAGCGCCATTTTCTTGGGCAAACCGCACTGGTGCAGCTTGAGTTGCGGGCCGACCACGATGACGGAACGGCCGGAATAGTCGACGCGCTTGCCCAGCAGGTTCTGGCGGAAGCGGCCGCCCTTGCCCTTGATCATGTCGGCGAGCGACTTCAAAGGCCGTTTGTTCGCGCCGGTCATGGCCTTGCCGCGACGGCCGTTGTCGAGCAGGGAATCCACGGCTTCCTGCAGCATCCGCTTTTCGTTGCGCACGATGATTTCGGGCGCCTTGAGTTCGAGCAGGCGCTTCAACCGGTTGTTGCGGTTGATCACGCGACGGTACAAATCGTTCAGATCGGAGGTGGCGAAGCGACCGCCATCCAGCGGCACCAGCGGGCGCAGCTCCGGCGGCAGCACCGGCAGCACTTCCAGGATCATCCATTCCGGCTTGATGCCGGATTTCTGGAACGCCTCCAGCACCTTGAGGCGCTTGGCGAGCTTCTTGATCTTGGTATCGGAGCCGGTCTCGGACAGATCCTTGCGCAGTTTCTCGACCTCGGTCTCGAGGTTGAGGGTGCGCAGCAGTTCCCGCACGCCTTCCGCGCCCATGCTGGCGTGGAACTCGTCGCCGTACTCTTCCACCTTGGCCAAATAGTCATCTTCGGTCAGCAGCTGGGCGCGGTTGAGCGGCGTCATGCCGGGGTCAGTCACCACATAGGCTTCGAAGTACAGCACGCGCTCGATGTCGCGCAACGCCACGTCCAACACCATGCCAAGACGCGAAGGCAGCGACTTGAGGAACCAGATATGGGCCACCGGGGAGGCCAGCTCGATATGGGCCATACGCTCGCGGCGCACCTTGGACTGGGTCACCTCGACGCCGCATTTTTCGCAGATCACGCCGCGGTGCTTGAGGCGCTTGTATTTGCCGCAGAGGCACTCGTAGTCCTTGATCGGGCCAAAAATCTTGGCGCAGAACAGCCCGTCGCGCTCCGGCTTGAAGGTGCGGTAATTGATGGTTTCCGGCTTCTTCACTTCGCCGTAGGACCAGGAACGGATCTTCTCCGGGGAAGCCAGCGCGATCTTGATCGCGTCGAACTCTTCTTCCTGGGTAACCTGTTTGAACAAATCGAGCAGTGCTTTCATTTCTGTCTCCTGAGCTTGTGGCTCGCAGCTTGTAGCCTGTAGCAGTTTCGTTGCCGGCGGAGCCGGTGGCCTGATCCTGCTACAGGCCGCCGGCTACCGGCTACCAGCTTCTTAGTGGCGTTCCAGATCGATATCGATCGCCAGAGAACGAATTTCCTTGACCAGCACGTTGAACGACTCCGGCATGCCGGCTTCGATCTTGTGCTCGCCCTTGACGATATTCTCGTAGATCTTGGTGCGGCCGCCGACATCGTCCGATTTCACGGTAAGCATTTCCTGCAGGATGTAGGAAGCGCCGTAGGCTTCCAGCGCCCACACCTCCATCTCACCGAAACGCTGACCGCCGAACTGGGCCTTACCACCGAGCGGTTGCTGCGTGACCAGGCTGTATGGGCCGGTGGACCGGGCGTGCATCTTGTCGTCCACCAGGTGATGCAGCTTGAGCACGTGCATGTAGCCCACCGTGACGGGCCGTTCGAAGGTCTCGCCGGTACGTCCGTCGCGCAAATTGATCTGGCCGGAACCCGGCAAACCCGCCAACTCCAGCATGGCCTTGATTTCCTCTTCGGTCGCACCGTCGAACACCGGCGTGGCGAAAGGAACGCCGCTTTGCAGGTTTTGTGCCAAGGTCAGGATTTCCTCGTCGGTCAGCGAGTCGATGTCTTCCGACTTGCCGCTCGAGTTGTAGATCCTGTCGATGAACTTGCGCAGTTCCTGGATCTTGGCATGCGCCTTCAGCATTTCGCCGATCTTGATTCCCAGTCCTTTCGCCGCCCAGCCCAGATGGACTTCGAGAATCTGTCCGACGTTCATCCGGGACGGCACGCCGAGCGGATTCAGCACGATGTCCATCGGGGTGCCGTCGGCGGTATAGGGCATGTCCTCGATCGGCACGATCTTGGAAATAACGCCCTTGTTGCCGTGGCGGCCGGCCATCTTGTCGCCGGGCTGCAGGCGACGTTTGACCGCGACATACACCTTGACCATTTTCTGCACGCCGGGCGGCAGTTCGTCGCCGCTGATCAGCTTTTTCTTCTTCTCTTCGTACATGGCGTCGAATTCGACGCGCTTTTGCGCCAGGCTTTCCTTGAGCTGCTCCAATTGGCGCGCAACGTCCTCGTCGGCCAGGCGGATATCGAACCAATGATGATGTTCAATTTCAGTCAGATAGTCGGAAGTAACCTTGGTTCCCTTGGCCAGCTTCTTCGGCCCCCCGTTGACGACCTTGCCCACCAGCAGGCGCTCGATCCGGCCGAACGCATCGCTTTCGACGATGCGCATCTGGTCGGCGAGGTCCTTCTTGAAGCTCTTCAGCTCGTCGTCGATGATCTGCTGGGCGCGCATATCGCGCTCGATGCCCTCGCGGGTGAACACCTGGACGTCGATCACCGTGCCGGACATGCCGGACGGCACGCGCAGGCTCGTGTCCTTCACGTCGGAAGCCTTCTCGCCGAAAATCGCGCGCAGCAGCTTTTCCTCCGGCGTAAGCTGGGTTTCGCCCTTCGGCGTTACCTTGCCCACCAGCACGTCGCCGGCTTCCACTTCGGCGCCGATGTAGCAGATGCCGGATTCGTCGAGGCGGCCCAGCATACGCTCGGACAGATTGGAAATGTCGCGGGTGATTTCCTCCGGCCCGAGCTTGGTATCGCGCGCCACCACCGAGAGCTCCTCGATATGGATCGAGGTGTAACGGTCTTCCGCCACCACCCGCTCCGAGATCAGGATCGAGTCCTCGAAGTTGTAGCCGTTCCACGGCATGAACGCGACCAGCATGTTCTGCCCCAGCGCCAGTTCGCCCATGTCGGTGGAGGCGCCGTCGGCAATCACGTCGCCGCTGCCGATGATGTCGCCCACCTTCACCAGCGGACGCTGATTGATGTTGGTGTTCTGGTTGGACCGGGTGTACTTGATCAGGTTGTAGATATCTACGCCCACTTCGCCGGCGAGCGCTTCTTCGTCGTGCACCCGCACCACGATGCGGCCGGCGTCGACGTGATCGACCACCCCGCCGCGACGCGCCTGCACCGTCGTGCCGGAGTCCACCGCCACGGTGCGTTCGATGCCGGTGCCGACCAGCGACTTCTCGGCGCGCAGGCAAGGCACGGCCTGGCGTTGCATGTTGGAGCCCATCAACGCGCGGTTGGCGTCGTCGTGCTCAAGGAACGGAATCAGCGAGGCCGCCACCGACACGATCTGGGACGGCGCCACGTCCATGTATTGCACCTTGTCCGGCGTGGACATGGCGAATTCATTGTGATGACGGCAGGACACCAGGTCCTGCGACAGCGCGCCGCCCTTGTCCAGCTCGGCATTGGCCTGGGCGATGACGTATTTGCCTTCCTCGATCGCCGACAGGTAGTCGATCTGGTTGGTCATCTTGCCGTCGTCCACCTTCCGGTAGGGCGTTTCCAGGAAGCCGTACTCGTTGGTGCGCGCAAACAGCGCCAGGGAGTTGATCAGGCCGATGTTCGGACCTTCCGGCGTTTCGATCGGGCACACGCGGCCATAGTGGGTCGGATGCACGTCGCGCACCTCGAAACCGGCGCGCTCGCGCGTCAGGCCGCCCGGGCCCAGCGCGGAAACGCGGCGCTTGTGGGTGATCTCGGACAGCGGGTTGGTCTGGTCCATGAACTGAGACAGCTGGCTGGAGCCGAAAAATTCCTTGATCGCGCCCGAGACCGGCTTGGCGTTGATCAGGTCGTGCGGCATCAAGTTTTCCGATTCGGCTTGGGACAGGCGCTCCTTGACGGCGCGCTCCACCCGCACCAGACCCGCGCGGAACTGGTTTTCGGCCAGTTCGCCGACCGAGCGCACGCGGCGATTGCCGAGGTGGTCGATATCGTCGATCTCGCCCCGGCCGTTGCGCAGTTCCACCAGGATCTTGATCACCGCGATGATGTCGTCGTTATCGAGCGTCGCTGCGCCGGTCAGCTCGTCGCGGCCGATACGGCGGTTGAACTTCATCCGGCCGACGGCGGACAGATCGTAGCGCTCTTCGCTGAAAAACAGCCCACTGAACAGGGCTTCCACCGAATCCTCGGTGGGCGGTTCGCCCGGGCGCATCATGCGGTAGATGGCCACGCGCGCGGCATTCTGATCCAGCGTTTCGTCGATGCGCAGGGTCTGCGAAATGTAGGGGCCCTGATCGAGATCGTTGGTATAGATCGTGTTGATCTTGCCAACGCCGGCGGCGTGCAGCTTCGCCAGCAATTCCTCGGTGACCTCGTCGTTGGCGTTGGCGACGATCTCGCCGCTTTCCTTGTCGACGACGCCGTGAGCCAGAACCCGGCCGAGCAGGAAATCGTCGGGTACGGCGACCTTTTTGATGCCGGCCTTTTCCATCTCGCGGATATGCTTGACAGTGATGCGCTTGTCTTTCGGCACGATGACTGCACCGTCCTTGCCGGTAATGTCGAACTTGGCGACTTCGCCACGCAGGCGCTCAGGCACCACTTCGAACTGCACGCCTTTCTTGGCCAGATGGAAAGAGTCGTTGTCGAAGAACAGGGCGAGGATCTGCTCCGGCATGTAGCCCAGTGCCTTGAGCAGAATTGTCACCGGCATCTTGCGGCGACGGTCGATGCGGAAATAGAGGTAATCCTTCGGATCGAACTCGAAATCCAGCCACGAACCGCGGTAAGGAATCACGCGTGCGGAGAACAGCAGCTTGCCGGAAGAATGGGTTTTGCCGCGGTCGTGCTCGAAGAACACGCCAGGCGAGCGGTGCAACTGAGACACGATGACGCGCTCGGTACCGTTGATCACGAACGAGCCGGAGCGAGTCATCAGCGGAATCTCGCCCATGTATACTTCCTGCTCCTTGACTTCTTTCACCGTCGGCTTGGACGCTTCCCGGTCCATGATCGTCAGGCGTACCTTGACGCGCAGCGGCGCCGCGAAAGTCAGGCCGCGCTGCTGGCACTCCACCACGTCGAACGGCGGTTCGCCCAGGTAATAGCTGACATATTCCAGGCGGGCATTGCCGCTATGGCTGGAAATCGGGAAAATCGAGCTGAACGCAGCCTGCAGGCCTTCGTTCTTGCGGCTGTCGGCCTTGACTTCGGCTTGCAAAAAGGCCGCATAGGAGTCCAGTTGCGTCGCCAGCAGGAAAGGCACTTGCAGCACGCTGGCGCGTTTGGCAAAGCTTTTGCGGATACGTCTTTTCTCGGTGAAAGAGTAGCTCATAGTATCTCCATGGATGGTTCCGCATCAGAGGACGGAAGGCAGAAGACTGCGGGAACGGGGCGGTCTGCTATCTGCCGGCTTCTAAAAATAGGCAACTGCTAAAACGGGAAAAGGCCGGCGGTTTCCCGCCAGCCCGATTTCCTTACTGAACGGCTTACTTGACTTCGCAGGTCGCGCCGGCTTCGATCAACTGCTTGGCAACGGCATCCGCGTCAGCCTTGGAAACGCCTTCCTTGACCGCCTTGGGGGCGCCGTCCACCAAGTCCTTGGCTTCCTTCAGACCCAGGCCGGTAATGGTGCGAACCACTTTGATGGTGTTAACCTTGTTTTCGCCGGCACCAGTCAGGATGACGTCGAATTCGGTCTTCTCTTCCGCAGCAGCAGCGGCAGCAGCGGGGGCGGCGACAGCAACAGCGGCGGCCGCGGCGGACACGCCGAATTTTTCTTCCATGTCCTTGATCATTTCGGACAGTTCCAGCACGGTCATGCCGGCGATTGCGTCGAGGATTTCAGCTTTGGAAATAGCCATGATTTAACAACTCCTGAATTTAGTTTAGTTGAAACTGGATTTAAGATTTGGTTGCAGCTGGTTACGCGGCCTGCTTGGCGTCGCGCACGGCAGCAAGTCCGCGAACGAACTTGGTCGGCACTTCGTTGAGCGTACGCACGAACGTTGCGATTGGCGCCTGCATCGTGCCCATGAGCTTGGACAGCAATTCGTCGCGGCTCGGCATGGTGGCCAGATTCGCGACATCCTTGGAGGACATCACGAAATTCGCCATGGCGCCGGCTTTGATCACGAACTTGTCGTTACCCTTGGCAAATTCGTGCAGCACTTTCGCTGCGGCAACGGGGTCGCTGGAAATACCGTAAGCAAGCGGCCCGACCATCTGGTCGGACAATCCCGCAAACGGTGTTTCAGCAACGGCGCGGCGGACCAGGGTGTTTTTCAACACGCGCAGGTAGACGCCGGCTTCGCGTGCCTTGGCGCGCAGCTTGGTCATGTCGGCCACTTCCATGCCGCGGTACTCGGCCATCACGATGGTCTGAGCACTCGCCAGTTGCGCGCTCACTTCCGCTACAACCGCTTTTTTCTCTTCAAGATTCAGACTCAAGGTCTTCCCTCCTTCCGTTAAAATCAGCCCCGAACAAAACATGCTTCGTCTTGCTGCGGAACTTACCCACGGCGACCTTCATTCAGGAGACGTCGATGCCGGAAAAACGGAGCCGGCAACTAATTCGATACCTGTCTGGGCGCGCCATCTGCGTAGAGAGCGAGGAATCGGGCGCAAAGGGTGGAAAAACAACACCACCCGACAACGACCGATTCCCCAACAATTAAGCTTCATCGGGCGCCGCAAGGTATTCCTCGCCAAACCACCCTCATCCGCCTCTACGGTCTTTGACGGCCTGCCGGCTTGCACCGGCAGACCCAAAGTTCGTTATGCCGTCAGCGTGCTGTGATCCACTCTGACGCCCACCCCCATGGTGCTAGAGACGGCCAGTTTCTTGAGATATACACCTTTCGACGCGGCCGGCTTGGCCTTGTTCAACGCGTCAACCAGTGCCAGCAGATTTTCCTTCAGCGCATCTTCGCTGAAGGAAGCGCGGCCGATCGTGCACTGCACGATGCCGCCCTTGTCGGTACGGTACTGCACCTGACCGGCCTTGGCGTTCTTCACCGCCTCGGCCACGTTCGGCGTCACGGTGCCCACCTTCGGGTTCGGCATCAGGCCACGCGGACCGAGGATTTGACCCAGCTGACCGACCACGCGCATCGCATCGGGCGTCGCGATGACCACGTCGAAGTCCATCTTGCCGGCCTTGATTTCGGCGGCCAGGTCTTCGAAGCCGACGATATCCGCACCCGCATCCTTGGCCTTGGCGACATTGTCGCCCTGGGCGAACACGGCGATGCGCACGGTCTTGCCGGTGCCGCGCGGCAGCACGACGGAGCCGCGCACCAGTTGGTCGGATTTACGGGCGTCGATGCCCAGGTTGACCGCGACGTCGATGGATTCGTCGAACTTCGCGGTCGCGGTCTGCTTGACCAGCGCCAGCGCATCCGCCAGCGCGTAGGATTTGCTGCGATCGACCTTGGCGTTGATGGCCTTGGCACGCTTGGAAATATGAGCCATGTTATACGCCCTCCACTTCAATACCCATGCTGCGGGCGCTGCCGGCGATGGTGCGAACCGCCGCGTCCATATCGGCCGCGGTCAAATCGGGCATCTTGGCCTTGGCGATGTCTTCGGCCTGGGCGCGCGTGAGCTTGCCGACCTTGTCGGTATGCGGCCGCGGGCTGCCCTTCTGCACGCCGGAAGCCTTCTTGATCAGCACCGTGGCAGGCGGAGTCTTCATGATGAAGGTGAAGCTCTTGTCCGCGTAGGCGGTGATCACCACCGGAATCGGCAGACCGACTTCCATGCCTTGGGTCTGCGCATTGAATGCCTTGCAGAACTCCATGATGTTCAAACCGCGCTGGCCCAGCGCCGGGCCGATGGGCGGGCTGGGGTTCGCCTTGCCTGCAGGAACCTGCAGCTTGATATAACCGATGATTTTCTTTGCCACTTTTACAGCTCCTCTAAAACGGGTACAAACGCCCGGCACATACGTGCCGTGCCAGGCTCCCCAGTTAAAAATTCTTGGTTCAGGCCTTTTCGACCTGGCTGAATTCCAGCTCCACCGGTGTGGAACGGCCGAAGATCAGCACCGACACGCGCAGCTTGCTCTTGTCGTAATTGACCTCTTCCACCATGCCGTTGAAATCGGTGAACGGACCTTCCTTGACGCGAACCGCCTCGCCCACCTCGAACAGCACCTTGGGCCTGGGCTTCTCCACGCCTTCCTGGATCTGCTGCATCAGCGCGGCGACTTCCTTTTCGCTGATCGGTGTGGGTTTTTGCGCGGAACCGCCGACGAAGCCGGTGACCTTGGCGGTGTTTTTCACCAGATGCCAGGTCTCATCGTCCATTTCCATTTGCACCAGCACATAGCCCGGGAAAAACTTACGCTCGCTGATGCTCTTCTGGCCGCTTTTCATTTCGACCACTTCTTCGACCGGCACCAGAATCTGACCGAACTTGTCTTGCATGCCGGCGCGCTCGATGCGTTCCTGCAAAGCTCGCTGCACACTCTTCTCGAAGCCGGAATAGGCGTGCACCACGTACCATCGCATTGCCATCAGTCCCCCTGGCCCATCAACAATTTGACAGCCCACATCAGGCTGGCATCCACAATCCACAGGAAAATCGCCAGCACCACCACCAGCAGGAACACCACGCCAGTAGTTTGCAGCGTTTCCTTGCGGGTCGGCCAAACGACTTTCTTGGTTTCCGTCCAGGAATCCTTGCCGAAGGCAAAGAACTGTTTGCCCGGCGCAGTAAACCACGCCACGGCCGTTGCCAGCCCCATGCTCGCAAGCACCACCAGCACGCGCAGCACCAGCGCCTGCTCGGACAGAAGATAGAAACCGGCGATTCCCGCCGCAAGCAGCAGAATGGCAAAA
Organism: Sulfuricella sp.; assembly: GCA_023266195.1. Taxonomy (GTDB): domain Bacteria; phylum Pseudomonadota; class Gammaproteobacteria; order Burkholderiales; family Sulfuricellaceae; genus Sulfuricella. The sequence continues at coordinate 21,514 of JAHFRP010000001.1, read as the reverse complement.
ACCAACTTGATTTTGTCTGTCATAAGTTTCTTTTTCGGAAATGCAAACAGCGACCGACATTCATGCCGGCCGCCCGCTTAACCAACTGCTAGTTTGCTTGTTCGCTTATTTCCCACACCGGTTATCTGGCAGGCCAGGAGGGCCTCGAACCCCCAACCCTCGGTTTTGGAGACCGATACTCTGCCAATTGAGCTACTGGCCTATTTACTTCTGGCTAGTAGCCGGTAGCTCGTAGCGAGTAGCAAAACCGACAGCTACCAGCTATAAGCCACAAGCCACAGGCTTAATTATTCAATCACCTTAGCCACGACGCCGGCGCCGACGGTACGACCGCCTTCGCGGATGGCGAAGCGCAGGCCTTCTTCCATCGCGATCGGCTGAATCAGCGCGACCGTGATCGAGATGTTGTCGCCAGGCATCACCATTTCGGTGCCGGCAGGCAGTTCGATTGCGCCGGTCACGTCGGTGGTCCGGAAATAGAACTGCGGACGATAACCCTGGAAGAACGGGGTGTGACGGCCGCCTTCGTCTTTGGAGAGAACGTAGATTTCCGCGGTGAACTTGGTGTGCGGGGTGATCGAGCCGGGCTTGGCCAGCACTTGGCCGCGCTCGACGTCTTCACGCTTGGTGCCGCGCAGCAGCACACCGACGTTGTCGCCGGCCTGACCTTGGTCGAGCAGCTTGCGGAACATTTCGACGCCGGTGCAGGTGGTCTTGACGGTGGGCTTGATGCCGACGATTTCGACTTCTTCGCCAACCTTGACGATGCCGCGCTCGATACGACCAGTGACGACGGTGCCGCGTCCGGAAATGGAGAACACGTCCTCCACCGGCATCAGGAAGGCGCCGTCGATGGCGCGCTCAGGCTGCGGAATGTAGCTGTCGAGGGCGTCGGCCAGTTTGAAGATGGACGGTTCGCCGATGTCGCTCTGGTCGCCTTCGAGCGCCTTCAGGGCGCTGCCGATGACGATCGGGGTGTCGTCGCCGGGGAAGTCGTATTTGGAGAGGAGCTCGCGCACTTCCATTTCGACCAGTTCGAGCAGCTCGGGGTCGTCCACCATGTCGGCTTTGTTCATGTAGACGATGATGTACGGCACGCCGACCTGGCGGGCCAGCAGGATGTGCTCGCGGGTCTGCGGCATCGGGCCGTCGGCGGCGGACACCACCAGGATGGCGCCGTCCATCTGGGCGGCACCGGTGATCATGTTCTTGACGTAGTCGGCGTGGCCCGGGCAGTCAACGTGTGCGTAGTGGCGGGACGCCGTTTCGTATTCGACGTGGGCGGTGTTGATGGTGATGCCGCGCGCCTTTTCTTCCGGTGCGCTGTCAATCTGGTCGTAGCCTTTGGCTTCGCCGCCGAATTTCTTCGACAGAATCGTGGTGATCGCTGCGGTCAGCGTGGTCTTGCCATGGTCAACGTGACCAATCGTCCCGACGTTTACGTGCGGCTTCGTCCGCTCAAATTTGCTTTTTGCCATGATTATTTCCTTTAGCACTTATTCCAAAAAAATAATGGAGCCCATGATCGGAATTGAACCGATGACCTCTCCCTTACCAAGGGAGTGCTCTACCCCTGAGCTACATGGGCGCTAAACCGGCGCTACTACCACACCTAAAATCAAACTGGAGCGGGTGAAGGGAATCGAACCCTCGTCATAAGTTTGGAAAACTTCTGCTCTACCATTGAGCTACACCCGCGTTCCCGGACAAGAGCACGAAGACGAGAGTCCGCTCCGTCTTCTGGTCAATCTAAAACTACAAATACTGGTGGAGGGGGAAGGATTCGAACCTTCGAAGGCAGAGCCGTCAGATTTACAGTCTGATCCCTTTGACCGCTCGGGAACCCCTCCGAACGAAACCGCTAATTATGGGAGTGCCGAGATAACTTGTCAAACACTTTCGCCATCCGCATACAATTATTTTTTTGCGCCGGCATCCCGCAGTTCCTGGTGCCGGCACCAAGAATCGAACTCGGGACCTTCTGATTACAAATCAGCTGCTCTACCTACTGAGCTATGCCGGCGCCTAAACCTAAACAGGGCGGGATTATAGGGGGTTAATACGCTTTCGGCAAATAAGGTTTGGATTGGCCGAAATTTTCTCAAATCGCGCGAAAATATACGCGTTTATTATTTGACTATTTTTAACCGAGGCTTGCCGCGCGGCGAGGGAGGCAGGTCTCCAGGCGCCCCATCCACTGACGCACCGCCGGCGAAACCCTCTTCACCCTGTTCTACCACGGCAAAGGACAGGCCTTGCGCATTCTCACGGGCGTAGATGCTTGCCACCGCGTCCATGGGCACCTCGATGTCGCGCGACGCGCCGCCAAACCGCGCCGAGAACTGAATCATGTCGTTGCCGATCGACAGGCCGCGCGTGGCTGACGGACCGATATTCAGCACGACCTGACCGTCTTTCGCATACTCGGTCGGCACCCGTGTATGTTCCCCTACGATAACGACGAGATAGGGCGTAAACCCGCTGTCCGTGCACCATTCGTAGATTGCGCGAACCAGGTAAGGCTTGGTGGATATATCGCTCATGGAGCCCCGAACAATACTTAGCTTCTCTCTGCCTCAGGGACGTGCGTCCGTTACTTGCGCATCGCCTTTTCGGATGGAGTCAGCGCCTCGATGAATGCCGGCCGGCTGAATAACCGTTCGCCGTACTTCAGCAGGGAGGCCGCCTGCTTCGGCAGGGCAATGCCGTAGTGATCCAAACGCCACAACAGGGGAGCGATCGCCACGTCCAGCATGGAAAACTCGTCCCCCAGCATGAATTTTTGCTTGGCGAACAACGGCGCCAGTTGAGCCAGGCTGTCGCGCACCGCCACCCGCCCCTTGTCGGCGGCCTTCTGGCTGCCGTGCTCGATACTGTCGACATGGCTGAACAGCTCCTGCTCGAAGCTGTGGAGGAAAAGCCGCGCGCGGCCGCGCATGACCGGGTCGGCGGGCATCAGTTGCGGATGAGGAAAACGCTCGTCGATATATTCGTTGATGATGTTCGCCTCGTGCAGGGTCAAATCGCGCTCGACCAGCACCGGAACGCGGTTATAGGGATTCATCACCGCCAGATCTTCAGGCTTGTTGTGGACATCCACATCGATGATCTGGAAATCCATGCCTTTTTCATACAAGACAATTCGGCAACGTTGGCTGAAGGGGCACGTCGTGCCGGAATAAAGGGTCATCATAAGTTTTGGCTACTGCTAGAAATTGACATAGTTTACATGAGGCGCATCAGCGGCCGAGCCGGAATCCCCCTCCGGCAAAGACAAGCCGGAGCGAAGATATCCCCTTGCACGCCCACAAGCAAGGCTCAATAGTAACATTTTACCGCGACGGTTTGCCAGCGATTGGCGCCTCTCAAAAGCAGAAACGGGCCATGACGGCCCGCTTCCTTCATTCCCAGGCAAGCCTCCGCCTGAATGGCCTTAATGAATATCCTTCCAAAACTCTTTCTTCAGGGCATACGCAACGAAGAAGAAGCCGCCCAGGAAGAGCAGTACGATGACGCCCAGCTTCATGCGCGTCGCCTTCATCGGCTCACCCATGAACGCCAGGTAATTCACCAGGTCGCCCACCATGCCGTTGAACTCGGCCGGGGACATCTTGCCCGGCTTGGCCAGCACCAGCTTCTTGACCTCATGCTGCCCATGTTTCTCGACTTCGAGCACCTGTTCGCCCTGAAGCTCGTACAGCACATGCGGCATGCCGACTTTATCGAACACCGTATTGTTCCAACCGGTCGGCCGGGTATCGTCGCGGTAGAAGCTGCGCAAGTAGGTGTACAGATAATCCGCGCCGCGCGAGCGGGAAATCACGGACAAGTCCGGCGGCGCCGCACCGAACGCCACCATCGCATCCTTCTTGCTCATGCTGCTGGTCATGGTGTCGCCGACCTTGGCACCGGTGAAGATCAGGTTGTCCTTGATCTGCTGCTCGGTCAGCCCGATATCCTGCAGACGGTTATAGCGCATGGCTTGGGCGCTATGGCAGGACAGGCAGTAGTTGACGAAGTATTTTGCGCCGCGTTGAAGCGACGCCTGGTCACTCAGCTTGACGGGCGCCTTGTCCAGCTGGAGTTCGGTGTTGGCGAACGCCATCGTCGAAGCCAGCAGGCTTACGAAAAACAGTATCTTTTTCATTATCCTGTCACCCTTTCCGGTTCCGGTTTGCATTTGTCGATCTTGGTGTACCACGGCATCAGAATGAAGAACGCCAGGTAGATCGTGGTAAATACCTGCGAGAGCAGCGTGAACAGCGGGGTCACCGGCTGCATGCCGAGATAACCCAGACCCAGGAAGCTGATCACGAACAGCGTCAGCGCAGCCTTGTAGATCGGGCCGCGGTAGCGGATCGATTTGACCGGGCCGCGGTCGAGCCAGGGCAGGAAGAAAATGATCATCACCGCCACGCCCATCGCGATCACGCCGGGGAACTGCGAGCCGAACATCGGCGGCACGGCGCGCAGAACGGCGTAGAACGGCGTGAAATACCAGACCGGCGCGATATGCGGCGGCGTCTTCAGCGGGTCGGCCGGAATGAAGTTGTTGTCTTCGATGAAGTAGCCACCCAGGTCCGGGGCAAAGAACACGATCGCCGAGAACACCATCAGGAACACCACCACGCCGACGATATCCTTCACCGTGTAATACGGATGGAACGGAATGCCGTCGAGCGGGATGTGGGTGACGGGATCCTTGTGTTTCTTGATCTCGACGCCATCCGGGTTGTTCGAGCCGACTTCGTGCAGGGCGATGATATGCGCCACCACCAGACCAAGCAGCACCAGCGGCACGGCAACCACGTGGAACGCGAAGAAGCGGTTCAGGGTCGCGTCGGAGATCACGTAGTCGCCGCGAATCCAGACCGACAGGTCGGGTCCGACGAACGGCACGGCGGAGAACAGGTTCACGATCACCTGCGCACCCCAGTACGACATCTGGCCCCAGGGCAACAGGTAGCCCATGAAGGCTTCGGCCATCAGGGCGAGATAAATGAACATGCCGAAGATCCAGATCAGTTCGCGCGGCTTGCGATAGGAGCCGTACATCAGCCCGCGGAACATGTGCAGATAGACGACCACGAAGAACATCGACGCGCCGGTGGAGTGGACGTAGCGGATCAGCCAGCCCCAGTCCACGTCGCGCATGATGTATTCCACCGAATAGAACGCGTAGGCCGCATCCGGCTTGTAGTTCATGGTGAGGAAAATGCCGGAAACGATCTGGATCACCAGCACCAGCAGCGCCAGCGAGCCGAAGAAATACCAGAAATTGAAGTTTTTCGGCGCGTAATATTCGGAAAGATGCTCTTTCCACAGCTTGGTCAGGGGGAAGCGCGCATCCACCCAACCCAACAGGTTCGTCAGACTATTCATTTATCAAGCTCCCTTGCTGTCTTCGCCGACCAGAATGCGGCTATCGCTCAAATACTTGTGGGGCGGAATGACCAGGTTGGTCGGCGCGGGCACACCCTTGAACACGCGCGCGGCCAGGTCGAAACGGGAACCGTGGCAGGGGCAGAAGAAGCCGCCCGGCCAATCGGCCCCGAGGTCGGGCGCGCCCAGATCCTTGCGGAAGGTCGGCGAGCAGCCGAGGTGGGTGCAGATGCCCACGGCCACGAGCATATTCGGCTTGATCGAACGCGTCGCGTTCTTGCAGTAAGACGGCTGCTGCTCCACTTCGGATTTCGGATCGGCGAGCTGATCGTCGTGCTTGGCCAGCAAGTCCAGCATTTCCTTGGTCCGGTTCACGATCCATACCGGCTTGCCGCGCCATTCCACGCTCAGGATCATGCCCGGCTCGACCTTGCTGATGTCCACTTCAACCGGTGCGCCGGCGGCTTTCGCCCGCTGGCTCGGCATCATACTCGCGAGGAAAGGAACCGCTACCCCCACCGTCGCGACCCCACCGACCGCAGTCGTAGCAGCAATCAGGAACCTCCGTTTGCTGCGGTCCACTTCATTTTGGCTCATACACTGAATCCCCATTTTGGAAATTTCACAACACGCCCGACCTTGACCCGACAACCCGGCTTGCAATATCGGCGGCGCCCAGCTATAAAAAAACAATCTGCCGCTAAAACATCAGGATAACCCTGTCTGAAATTATTCTTGAGACACAAACCTCGCAATTGTAACCAATTTCCCGCAAATACTTAAACCCATTTCTTGTCTACGCCTGACCACCGGACAACAGCGCATTGTTTATAAATTCATTTTTATCACGACAAACTAAATTCACACCGGGTTATCGATATCGAAGAAGCGGTGTTCGATGCCGAATTGCGCGGCCAGATGCTCGCCCAACGCCCGCACGCCATAGCGCTCGGTCGCGTGGTGACCGGCGGCGATGAACGCCACGCCCGTTTCCCGCGCCAGATGGACGTGCCGCTCGGAGATCTCGCCGGTGAGGAATGCATCCACACCCAAACCGGCCGCCTCCTCGAAATACCCTTGCGCCGCGCCGCTGCACCAGGCAATGCGGCGCACTGTCCTGTCGCCGTCGCCGATCGCCAGAGGCTGCCGCCGCAGCGCCTCCCCCACCCGCGCAGAGAGACCCGACAGCGACATCGGCGGCGCCATGCCGCCGAAGCATGCGGTATTCTGTTCGCCGAACCAGCCTTCGATCTCGAAGCCGAGCCGGGCGGCGAGCTGCGCGTTGTTGCCCAGCTCGGGATGGGCATCGAGCGGAAGGTGATAGGCCAACAGGCTTACGTTGTTGCGCAGCAGCAGCTCGATGCGCGCCCGCTTCACCCCCACGACACGGGCATCCTCGCCTTTCCAGAAATAGCCGTGATGAACCAGGATCGCGTCCGCGCCGGCTTCGATGGAGGCTTCGAGCACATCGAGGCCGGCGCTCACCCCACTCGCCAGAAAGGCGACCTCGGGACGGCCTTCCACCTGCACCCCGTTTGGGCAATAATCGCGGAAGCGGCCTGCATCCAGCAATTGCCCGGTATAATTTGCCAGCTTGTAAAGTTCCATAAGCGCCCTAACGTTAGGAATTATGGCGGCTTTGGGTTTTGCCGCCCATGACAATCATCAAGCTCACGAGAAAAACATGCGCAGACTTTGGCTTATTTTTGCACAAACCGCCACCATCGGTCTCGCGGCGCTGTTCGTGGTCGCCACGCTGAAACCCGAGCTGCTGCCCTGGCGCGGGGGATCGATCGTCACCATCCGCGAAGCCCCCATCGGCGCCGTGCCGCAAAAAGAAGGCTCCTTCAGCGCGGCCGCCAAGAAGGCCATGCCTACGGTCGTCAATATTTTCACCAGCAAGGAATTGCCCGCTCCGCACAATCCGTTCAAGGACGACCCGCTGTTCCGGCGGTTTTTCGGCGAGCGCGCCGACAATGAGCCGCAACGCGCATCCAGCCTGGGTTCCGGCGTGATCGTCAGCCCCGAAGGCTACATCCTGACCAACCTCCACATGGTCGAGGCGGCCGACGAAATCGAGGTAGCCCTGGCGGACGGCAGGCGGGCATCGGCCAAAGTCGTCGGCACCGACCCGGACACGGACCTCGCGGTGTTGAAGATCGGGTTGAAGAACCTGCCCACCATCACTTTCGGCCACTCCGAGCAAATCCAGGTCGGCGATGTCGCGCTCGCCATCGGCAACCCGTTCGGCGTGGGGCAAACGGTGACGATGGGCATCGTCAGCGCCTTGGGGCGCAGCCACTTGGGCATCAACACCTTCGAGGACTTCATCCAGACCGACGCCGCCATCAATCCCGGCAATTCAGGCGGCGCGCTGGTGGATACCAACGGCAACCTGATCGGCATCAACAGCGCGATCTACTCCCGCAGCGGCGGCTCGCTCGGCATCGGCTTCGCGATTCCCGCCACGCTGGCCAAGCAGGTCATGGAACAGATCATCCGTAGCGGCAGCGTGGTGCGCGGCTGGATCGGCGTGGAGGTGCAGGACATTACGCCGGAACTGGCCGAGACCTTCAAGCTGCACAACACCGGCGGCGTCCTGATCGCCGGGGTGCTGCGCGGAGGGCCGGCCGACCGCGGCGGCATCAAGCCGGGCGACCTTCTGATGGAAATCAACGGCAAACCGGTCGGCGATTCCACCGACATGCTCAACCAGATTTCCGTTTTGGCGCCGGGCAAGGCGGCCACGCTGCGGATACTGCGTAACCAGACCGAGGCCCAAATGCGCATCAGCATCGGCAATCGCCCAAAAATCCGTCAAAACAATTAGCGCGAGCAGACTCTCTCAAGAAACGCCATGCAACCCATTGTTTCTGTAGGGTGCGCCGTGCGCGCCAGTGGCCGCAATGGTGCGCACGGCGCACCCTACAGTAGTTCTTCGGCGCGATTTGCGGCAAACGGCCGATTACTCCGCTAAACCCCCTTCCGATATGCCCGGAGCGCGCACGGGCCATTCCCCGCCGCACCGCACCCGGGCGGCTGCCGGGTTCCATTGCACCGCCCCGGAAAAACCTCTAATATCCTCCGCAATCACCATTCTGACGCGGCGGCCCCCACATCATGACCCTCAACGCCAAGGTACTCATCTTTTTTTCCGCCCTGATGGGCCTGCTGATGGTGCTGTTGGTCGCAGTCAGCCTGTATTCCTTCCGCCAGTTCTCGCTCTACACCGCCGAACGCCATGCCCGCTCGGTGGCGGAATCGATCAAGGTCGGGCTGACGGAAAGCATGGTGAACGGAACCATCGGCAAGCGCCCGGAATTCCTTGAGCGGCTCAACGGCGTGCCTGGCGTCCAGGGCGTGCGCGTGATCAGGGGGCCGGCGGTGTCCAAACAGTTCGGGCCGGGCCTCGCGCAGGAAGCCACAGCAAGCGAAAAAGAGAACGAGGTCATCAGCCGTGGCGCCTCCGCTTTCCAGGTGGAGGAAAGAAACGGCGAGCAGGTTTTCCATGCCGTCATCCCCTACACCGCCAGCAGCCTGGGAACGCCCAACTGCCTGCAATGCCACCAAGTCGCCCATGGCACGGTGCTGGGCGCGGTCGCCATCGACATTCCGCTTCATGAAGTCAAGCGACAGGCCGTCTTTACCGTCGGCATGGTGGTCGCGCTGGTGCTCCTGACCGGCGCGATTTCGCTCCTGCTGCTGCGGCGGCTGCTTCGCCCGCTGGTGGAAACCACGCGCTCGGTAAGCACGGTCGTCACCCAGGCGGTCGGCGGAACGTTCAGTGGGAGAATCGAACAGCGCACTTCGGACGAGGTGGGCGAAATCGCCGGCCACCTCAATCGACTGATGGGATTCCTGGACGAAGGCATTTCCACCATCAGCCGCCGCATCAGCGAGCTGATGGGCGGCTTCCATCCCCAGAACACCGGCAACCAGCTCGTCACCGCCACCGAAATGGTGGAAGGCCTGGTGGAAGCGGCCCAATTCAAGCAGGCGATCGAGGAAGACCAGAGCAAGCCGGAGGTGTACCAGCGCCTGGCGCGGGTATTGAACGACAAGTACGATTTCCACCAGTTTTCGATCTACGAGGTGTCGTCGAGCAAGAACCGCATCACGCCCATCGTCGTCGACGACGAAGTCAACGCCCCCTGCCGCTGGTGCGATCAGCAAATATTGATCGATGCCAGCGCCTGCCGGGTGAAACGCACCGGGCACGCCGTGAACGCCGTGGACTTTCCCGGAATCTGCACCATGTTCCGCAACGACGACCCGACGGAGGAGCGCACGCACATCTGTTTGCCGATGACCCAGTCCGGCGCCGTCGGCTGCGTGGTGCAAATGGTGTTCACCCCCGAACAGGGCCAATTCGCCAAGCTCCTCGTGCCCTTCATCGCGGTCTATCTGCGCGAGGCGGGGCCTGTGCTCGAAGCGAAGCGCCTGATGGAGCATCTGCGCGAAAGCTCTCTGCGCGATGCGATGACCGGCCTGTACAACCGCCGCTTCCTGGAGGAATACATCACCACCCTGGTGGCCACCAGCCAGCGCAGGAAGTCCCCTTTCGCGGTGCTGATGCTGGATCTGGACTACTTCAAGCAAGTCAACGACACCTTCGGCCACGAGGCGGGCGACAAGGTACTCAAGACCCTGGCCGAAATCCTCGCCAAAAGCGTGCGGTCGTCGGATTTGGTGGTGCGCTACGGCGGGGAGGAGTTCCTCATTATCCTGATGGATTCCGGCGCCGAGGATGCGCTGAAAATCGCCGAGAAGATTCGCGCCAAGGTCGAGGAAACCAAGGTTCAGCTCCCCGGCAATGTGCTGCAGAAAACCATCTCGATCGGGGTGTCTGAATTTCCGGACGACGCGGACACCTTCTGGCAGGTGGTCAAATACGCCGACGTGGCGCTATACCAGGCCAAGGAGCAGGGCCGCAACCGCGTGCTCCGCTTTGTTCCCGCCATGTGGCAGCAGGAGACGGGCAGCTACTGATAACGGTGGGTCAGGCTTTCGCCTATGCGGGCAGCTTGCCGCTCGCGGCGGGGAAATACGATCTTTCATCGACTTCAGTCGATAGAAAGTCGGAGTGCCGCATGCGGCCACTCCCTGCGGGTGCAGCCTTGTGGGTACGGCTAAAGCCGTACCCACAGGCTCTGTGATTGTTGCCTAAACGGTTCCATCAATTCGCGACAAGCACCGCACTAGCCGTTCTTCTTCTCCGCCTCTACGGCGTCCAGCTCGCGCTCCATTTCCTCGTCGCTGAGCGGCTGGTAATCCGCCTCGTCTTTGGCGGCAGCGGCGTTCTTCACCATCATCGCGGCGACCAGGATACCCAGCTCGTACAGCAGCCACAGCGGCACCGCCAGCATGACCTGGGAAACCACGTCGGGCGGCGTGAAAATGGCGCCGATGACGAAAGCGCCGACGATCATGTAGGGCCGAATCTCGCGCAGTTTCTCGACGCTGACGAATCCCATCCTCACCAGCACCACCACCGCCACCGGCACTTCGAAGGTGATGCCGAAAGCGACGAACAGGGTCAGCACGAAGTCCAGGTATTTGTTGATGTCGGTCATCACGGCCACGCCGTGTGGGGCAACGGAGGTGACAAAGCCGAACACGATCGGGAACACCAGGAAATAGGCGAACGCCATGCCGCACAGGAAAAGCACGGTGCTGGCCACGACCAGGGGTGCGATCAGGCGCTTTTCATGGGCGTACAGGCCCGGCGCGATGAAAGCCCATATCTGGTAGAGCACATAGGGCAGCGCGATCATGAGCGACGCCATCATCGCCACTTTCATCGGCACGAAGAACGGCGTGGTCACGTCGGTGGCGATCATCTGCCCGCCCTTGGGCAACACCGCCAGCAACGGATGCGCCAGGATGGCATAGAGGTCGCTGGCGAACGGGAAAAGACAGACGAACACCAGCCCTACCGCAACCAGCGCGTGTATCAGCCGGTTGCGCAGTTCCATCAGGTGCGAAATGAAGGATTCGGAAGTTTCTGGATTGATCACGTGAATTCAGGAAAAGAAAAGGCTCAGGAAGGCTGAGTGGGTGATTCCGCCTTGGAATGCGCAGCATCCAGCCCCAATTCGAGCTGCGGCGAGGCGGCGGGCGCCTCGACAGGGCCGGCTGCCGCGATTTCGGCTGGCATTGCCAATGGTGCGGCGGCTTCGACCGCGCTCTTGAACTCCTGGCCGGTGCGCTGCGTTTCCTCGACGATCGCATGTTCCGCGGTCGAGGCTTTTTCCCGCAGATCGGCCTCGATCTTGCGCAACTCTTCCAGCTTGAGCTGGTTATTGATGTCCGCCTTGACCTCGGAAACATAGCGCTGCGCCCGCCCGAACAGCAGACCGGCGGTTCGCGCCACTTTCGGTAAACGTTCCGGGCCAACGACGACCAGCGCAACGACGCCGATCAGAGCCAACTCCGAAAAGCTGATATCGAACATGGCCGGCTACGACACCGTCTTGTTCTTGACTTCGCCCTCGATGGTCTGCCCGGTCTTGTGCTCCGGCGCCTCGATCTTCGGAGTTTTTTCCTCTTCCTTGACGGCGTCCTTGAAACTCTTCACCGCACCGCCCAGGTCGCCGCCGATGTTGCGCAGCTTCTTGGTGCCGAAAATCGCCAATACGATCACCAGTACGATCAGCCAATGCCAGATGCTAAATGAACCCATTGTTACCCTCCTCCAGATTTAAACGTGCGGCAACGTGCCGCCGCCGATGACATGGACGTGCAGGTGAAACACCACCTGACCGCCGCCCTTGCCGGTATTGATCACGGTCTTGAAGCCGTCTTGCAATCCCTGTTCCTTCGCCAATTTTGGCGCCAACAGGAGGATGCGGCCCAGCAGCATTTCATGCCGGGCATGGCAGTCCTCCAACGAAGCGATGTGCTCTTTCGGCACGATCATGAAATGCACGGGCGCAGCAGGATTGACGTCGTGGAAAGCAATTAGTTCGCCGTCCTCGTACACCTTGCGGCTGGGAATCTCGCCCGCCACGATCTTGCAAAAAATGCAGTCGCTCATCAATCCTTCCTCGCCGCCTTCTCCGCCAGGCCCGACAGTCCTTCGCGCCGAGCCAGTTCGTCCAGCACCTGTTCCGGCCGTAAGCCCTGGCTCGCCAACATCACCAGGCAATGAAACCACAAATCGGCGGTTTCGTATACGATTTGCTGCTGTTCGCCGTTCTTGGCGGCGACGATGGTTTCCGCCGCTTCCTCGCCGATCTTTTTCAGGATCGTGTCCAGCCCCTTGCCATACAGCCTGGCCACGTAGGAACTCGCCGGGTCGGCGTGCTTGCGGCTTTCCAGGGTATCCGCCAGGCGGCTCAGGATATCGCTCATCGCTTGTAGATCTCCGCCGGGTCTTTCAGCACCGGATCGACCGTCACCCACTGGCATTTTTCCAGCTTCTGGAAAAAGCAGTGGTTGCGCCCGGTGTGGCAGGCGATGCCGCCGATCTGTTCGACCCTGAGCAACACCACGTCCTCGTCGCAATCGAGGCGGATTTCCTTCACCTTCTGCACGTGGCCGGATTCCTCGCCCTTGTGCCACAGCTTCTTGCGCGAACGCGACCAGTACACCGCTTCGCCGCGCTCGGCGGTGAGCTTGAGCGCCTCGCGGTTCATCCAGGCGAACATCAGCACCGTACCGCTCGCCGCATCCTGGGCGATCACCGGCACCAGGCCGTCGTCCGTCCACTTCACCTTGTTCAGCCAAATATCTTTTGCACTCATAACCTGACTTCGATCCCATGTTCCGCCATGTAGCGCTTCGCCTGCTCCACGGAGTATTCGCCGTAATGGAAAATGCTGGCCGCCAGCACCGCATCGGCGCGCCCCTTGAGAATTCCGTCGACCAGATGGTCGAGATTGCCGACGCCGCCGCTGGCGATCACCGGGATGCCGACCGCGTCGGCCACCGCGCGGGTCAGATCGAGGTTGAAGCCGATCTTGGTGCCGTCGCGGTCCATGCTGGTGAGCAGGATCTCGCCCGCCCCCATCTGCTCCATTTTCTTCGCCCATGCCACCGCGTCCAGGCCGGTATCGCGGCGCCCGCCATGGGTAAAAACATGCCAGCGCAAAGGCTCGCCCGGCAACGAAACCTGTTTGGCGTCGATCGCCACCACGATGCACTGCGCGCCGAAACGCGCCGAGGCATCCGCCACCAGTTGCGGATTGGTCACTGCCGCGGTATTGATACCGACCTTGTCGGCCCCGGCGTTGAGCAACCGCCGCACGTCGTCCACCGCGCGCACACCACCGCCGACGGTGAGGGGAATGAACACCTGCGCCGCCACTTCCTCGATGATGTGCAGGATCAGCCCGCGGTTGTCGCTGCTCGCGGTGATGTCGAGGAAGGTCAGTTCGTCGGCGCCCTGCTCGTCATAGCGGCGCGCGATCTCGACCGGATCGCCTGCATCGCGCAACGCCACGAAATTCACGCCCTTGACGACGCGGCCGTCGGTCACGTCCAGGCAGGGAATGATGCGTTTGGCCAGGCTCATCAGGCCGTTCCGCCCAGCTCGTCGGCCATCTTCTGCGCCTCGGCGAAATTCAGCGTGCCTTCGTAAATCGCCCGGCCGGTGATCGCGCCCATGATGCCCTCGGACTCGACCCCGCACAGGTTCTTCACGTCATCCAGGTTGGTGATGCCGCCGCTGGCGATGACCGGGATGGTCAGCGCCCGCGCCAGATTCACCGTCGCATCGACATTCACGCCGGAGAGCATGCCGTCGCGGCCGATGTCGGTATAGACCACCGCTTCCACGCCGTAGCCCTCGAATTTCTTGGCCAAGTCGATCACGTCATGGCCGGTGACCTTCGACCAGCCGTCCACCGCCACCTTGCTGTCCTTGGCGTCGAGGCCGACGATGATCTGGCCGGGGAAGGCGTAGCACGCCTCGTGCAGGAAGCCGGGATTTTTCACTGCCGCCGTGCCGATGATGACGTAGCTGATGCCGTTGTCCAGGTAGCGCTCGATGGTTTCCAGGTCGCGGATGCCGCCGCCCAGCTGCACCGGGATGTCGGCGCCGACCGCATCGACGATGGCGCGAATCGCGTCGCTGTTGACCGGCTTGCCGGCGAAGGCGCCGTTCAGGTCGACCAGGTGGAGCCGGCGGGCGCCGGCATCGAGCCAGTGTTTGGCCATGGCGCCGGGGTCTTCGGAAAAGACCGTGGCGTCCTCCATCAACCCTTGTTTCAAACGCACGCAGTGCCCGTCTTTCAAGTCAATTGCAGGAATGATCAACATGATGGTTATATAAAATATTCGAATTGGATTGGATCAGGCTCTGGTCGTTCCGTCCCAGGCCACGAAATTCGCCAGCAGCCTGAGACCGGCGGCCTGGCTCTTTTCCGGGTGGAACTGCACGGCAAAGATATTGTTGCTCGCCACGGCGCAGGCGAAAGCAAACGGATAGCTGGTCGTGGCCGCGGTCAGGCCGGCAGCGCCGGGCTCGACATAATAACTGTGCACGAAGTAAAAGCGGCTGCCGCTGGGAATGTCCTGCCACAGCGGATGCGACACGGTCTGATCGACCTCGTTCCAGCCGATGTGCGGCACCTTGAGGCGCTGCCCCTCGGCGTCGTGCATCGCCGCCGCCGGAAACAGCCGGACCTTGCCCGGCAGCACGCCCAGCCCGGCGGCGTGGCCTTCCTCGCTGGACTCGAACAACGCCTGCATCCCCAGACAAATGCCCAGGAATGGCTTGGCATGCGCCGCCTCGATCAGCGCCCCGCGCAAGCCGCGCGCATCCAGCTCGCGAATGCAATCCGGCATCGCGCCCACGCCGGGGAACACCACCCGATCCGCCTGCGCGATCTCGCCGGCGTCGCTGGTAACGCTGACGCGCGCCTCCGGGGCGACGTGCTCCAGCGCCTTCGCCACCGAGCGCAGGTTGCCCATGCCGTAATCCACTACCGCGATGTGGCCCATAAGCTATAGACTACCCTTGGTGGAGGGCAGCGCATCGCCCAGCCGCGCGTCGGGTTCGACCGCCATGCGCAGCGCGCGGCCGAAAGCCTTGAAGATGGTTTCGGCCTGATGGTGCGCGTTCCTGCCGCGCAGGCCGTCGATGTGCAGCGTCACCCCGGCGTGATTGACGAATCCCTGGAAAAATTCCGGCACCAGATCGACATCGAACTCGCCGATCGTGCCGCGCGAGAAATCCACCTCGAACACCAGGCCCGGACGCCCGGAAAGATCGATCACCACGCGCGACAGCGCCTCGTCCAGCGGCACGTAGGCATGGCCGTAGCGGCGGATGCCCTTCTTGTCGCCGACCGCCTGGGCAAACGCCTGGCCCAGGGTGATGCCGATGTCTTCCACCGTGTGGTGGGCATCGATGTGCAGGTCGCCCTTGGCGGCCACCGCCAGATCAATCAGCCCATGCCGCGCAATCTGGTCCAGCATGTGGTCGAGAAAGGGCACGCCGCTGTCCAGCTTGGCGGCGCCGCTGCCGTCCAGGTTCAGCTCGACGCTGACCTGGGTTTCCAGGGTATTGCGGTTGACTTGGGAGGTGCGCATCAAATAATCGGCCAAAGATTTAACTGAAATTTTTTCCATTCTAACCCAGCATGGCAACAGGGCAAAGCGGGGCGAGACAGGACAGGAATTCGATTGCCCGTCAACACCGCCCTTGGAGAACTGTGGGTCGGGCTTTCCCACCCGGCGTAGCCCACTACTCGGCCAGAATTTCCCGTAGCGCCGCCACCAGCGCATCGCACTGTTCATCCGTCCCGACGGTGATGCGCAGGAACTGGGCGATGCGCGCCGGCGACCTGAAGTGGCGCACGATGATGCTGCGTTCGCGCAGGCTCGCGGCGAGCTCGGCGCCGTCGCGCCGGCTGTGGCGGGCAAAGATGAAATTGGCGGCGGAAGACAGCACGTCGAAACCCAGCGCCGTCAGATCGACCACCAGCCGGGTGCGGCTGGCGACTACCTTGCGGCAGGTTTCCTCGAAATAGGCGCGGTCTTCCATCGCCGCCGCGGCCCCGGCATTGGCGAAACGGTCGAGCGGATAGGAATTGAAGCTGTCCTTCACCCGGATCAGCGCCTCGATCAGCGCAGGATCGCCGACGGCATAGCCCACACGCAAGCCCGCCAGCGAGCGGGATTTCGACAGCGTATGCACGACCAGCAGGTTGGGATAACGATCGACCAGCCCGACCGCAGATTCGCCGCCGAAATCGATATACGCCTCGTCGATCACCACCACCGATTCGGTGTTGGCCAAGAGCAGGCGCTCGATTTCGGACAGCGGCAGCGCGCGGCCGGTGGGGGCGTTCGGATTGGGAAAAACAATCCCGCCGTTGGGCCTGAAATAATCGTCGATGCGAATCTCGAACGACTCGCTAAGCGGCGGCTGCTCGTATTCGATGCCGTACAGGCTGCAATACACCGGATAGAAGCTGTAGGTCACGTCCGGGAACAGCACCGGCGCGTCGTGCTTCAACAGCGCGAGGAAAGTGTGCCCCAACACCTCGTCGGAACCGTTGCCGACGAATACCTGGGCCGGCGTCACGCCGTGGAAGTCGGCGATGGCCTGCTTGAGCCGGTCGCTGTTGGGGTCGGGGTAGAGCCGCAGCGAGTCGCCGATCTCCCCGCGCAGCGCCTCCAGCACCCGCGGACTCGGCCCGTAGGGGTTCTCGTTGGTGTTGAGCTTGACCAGGTCGGGCAGCTTCGGCTGCTCGCCCGGCACATAGGGCGTCAGGCCGTGGACGAGGGCGCTCCAGTAGCGGCTCACGATTGCGTCCCGATCAGCGCGAACGGTATTCGGCGGAGCGGGCGTGCGCCTGAAGCCCCTCGCCCTCGGCCAGCACCATGGAAATCTTGCCGAGCACCTGCGCACCGGCCTTGGACACCATGATCAGGCTGCTGCGCTTCTGGAAATCGTAGACCCCCAGCGGCGAGGAAAAGCGCGCGGTGCGCGAAGTCGGCAGCACGTGGTTGGGGCCGGCGCAGTAGTCGCCCAGCGCCTCGCAGGTCTGGCGTCCCATGAAAATCGCACCGGCGTGCTTGATGCTTTTGGTCAGCGCGACCGGGTCTTCCACCGACAATTCCAGGTGCTCGGGCGAAATGTAATTGGATATCTCTGCCGCCTCGTCCAGGTCTTTCACCTGGATCAGCGCGCCGCGCGATTCCAGCGCGGTGCGGATGATTTCCTGGCGCGGCATCTGCGGCAGCAGTTTTTCGATGCTGGCCGCCACCGCATCGATGAAGGCGGCGTCCGGACTAAGCAGGATGGACTGCGCCAGCTCGTCGTGCTCGGCCTGGGAAAACAGATCCATCGCGATCCAGTCAGGGTCGGTCTTGCCGTCGCAAATAATCAGGATCTCCGACGGCCCCGCCACCATGTCGATACCGACCACGCCGAAGACGCGGCGCTTGGCGGCGGCGACATAGGCGTTGCCGGGGCCGACGATCTTGTCCACCTGCGGCACGGTCGCGGTGCCGTAGGCCAGCGCGCCGACCGCCTGCGCCCCGCCGACGGTGAACACCCGGTCCACGCCGCACACCGCCGCCGCGGCCAGCACCAGCTCGTTGACCACGCCATCCGGCGTCGGCACCACCATGATCAGCTCTTTCACCCCGGCCACCTTGGCGGGTATCGCGTTCATCAGCACCGACGACGGGTAAGCCGCCTTGCCGCCGGGCACGTACAGCCCGACGCGGTCGAGCGCCGTCACCTGCTGGCCGAGCATCGTGCCGTCGGCTTCGGTGTAATTCCACGACTGCATCAACTGCTTTTCGTGATAAACGCGCACCCGCTCGGCGGCCTGCTGGAGTGCTTCGCGCTGGTCGGCGGGCAGACCGTCAAGCGCCTGTTGCAGGCGCGACTGCGACATTTCCAGCTCAGCCATGGAAGCCGCTTCCAGCCGGTCGAAACGCTGCGTGTATTCCAGCACGGCGGCATCGCCGCGCGCTTTCACGTCGTGCAGGATGCCCGCCACCACGTTGTCGATGGATTCGTCCTGCGCGCCCTCGAAAGCGAGCAAATCGGTCAGCCGCGCCTGAAAATCGGGCTGGGTGCTGCGGTAGCGTTTAATATTCAACATGGTCGGCGTGGTGTGAATTTTTGGAAAGCGGAATTATAAACCTAAGCATGACGAGCCGAAACCTCCGACGTCTTGTCGGCACGTTTGCCACGCATACCACTACATTGTCCAACCAAGGCAAATCCACACCAAGCACTTCTCGATAAAGAAATAACAATGCCAAAAGCACCTGATTCCGAGTCGAAGCCGAAATTCCGCCAGCTTTGGCATATGCGTCGGGGAGGCATCCACCTCGGCAGCCATCATGCCTTTGGGATAGCGCTTATCGTGATGAAGAATGAATCGTTTTATTCAATGTAGGTATTGCGTTTCGGTGCGGATGCTGTAATGTTTAACTCGGATGCGATCACGAACGTGGTCGAGGAATTTGGGAGCGTTTGCAGCAGAAGGTGTGTTTTCGGCAGCCACAATTTGGCTCAACGCATAAATATGTTATAATAAAACAATATGTTGTTAACAATTTCACCTCAGATTATACACCGCGGTTCCACGAGGCATACACCGTTATCGGTGTATACACCACGTTGGGGGATTTATGACTAACTGGTACCGTGAAGCGCTTGAAGCCGTTGGAATGCTTGGGCGCCGGAAGGCGATTCGGAACCGTCTTAACGCTGTTGCCGCACACTCCGACGATGCCGCACTTCGCACTCTCGCCACGGAAGTGATCCGGGAGTTCGACTACGCTGGATTGAATACAGATCACACGTCTCTCCTCGATTCAAACTCGGTCAACACCGACAAATTGGTTACACACTGCCAGGAGCGGGCGTACTCATGATCGTCACCGGAGACAAACCGAACAGCATCTGGCGTAAGAAACAGAAGCCGTCCGTCTTCGTCTTCGACGACCATCGAGAGTTCAGCCACGTCGTCCGGGCCAGCCGCGCTGTGGCAGAGAACGCAGAACAGCCACCCCCTCCTTGGGGCATCCCGCAGGCTTGGTGCCATGTATTCAAGTTCACGAGCCATGCTTTCCTCCTTGGTCTTGGCGGCCACCCCCCAACCCGGCGGTCAACACGGACGCTGCGCGATAAAGCCGCGCAGCGCCGGTTACCTCCACGTTAGGGCTACCAATGTCCTCTACCGATTTCATCTCATTCCTGAAAGATTGGGCACTTCCCATTGGGAGCTTGGTTCTCTCTATATGGTTCGCCGCGTCAGCTAGGCGTGATGCGCAGCAGGCTGACGCAATATTGAAGAACATCAACGCCGCCGTTGATGGGTGGCAACGACAGATCATGTCGTCAACGGCCAACATTTTGGATTCACTGCCGCAAGTGGTGGAAGGAAAAGCGACCCTGGCACGTATTGATGCAGCAAAGGCGCTAACTGAAGGGATTCAGTCGGCCATTCACGAGATCGCACGAAACCCTCAACCTGGCGCGTCTGGCCACACCCAAACTGAGAACCTCAAGGCACTCGTTTCGCAGTTGAATGAGTTGCTATCGAAAATGGCAGTGGGCAAGCATGAGTAGCCCTAACGAAGCTGTAGAAAAACCCGACTCTGACCCCCCTGGTTCAGGTCCGGCCCAATTTTTTCGGGAACGGGAAAGCACGGGGTCGGAAAGCACGGGGTCAGGTCTAGCTCTGTAGGAAAGCACGGGGTCAGGTCTAGCTCTGTAGCACACCCCATGCTACACCGGAAAACAGCGCGTAGGGCGCAATAACCGAAGGGCATTGCGCCGTATGTCGCTCAGTGACTGACATCGGAAACATCCGGCGGATTACGGCCTTCGGCCTAATCCGCCCTACACATCAACTGTTTGGTTTCCCGCTGACCTACAACAAACCCCTAAGCGCGAATCACCCCGCCTTGGCCACCGTCTCGGCAAAAGTATCCAGAATCGGCTGGATGCCGGCGCGCTTCAGTTTCAGCGCGGCCTGGTTGACCACCAGGCGCGAGCTGATCTGCATGATTTCCTCGACCGCCACCAGGTTGTTGGCCTTGAGCGTGCCGCCGCTGCTCACCAGATCGACGATGGCGTCGGCCAGCCCGACCAGCGGCGCCAGTTCCATCGAGCCGTAGAGCTTGATCAGGTCGACGTGGACGCCCTTCTTCGCGAAATGCTCGCGCGCGGTTTCCAGGTATTTGGCACAATAATAGGGGACAGACCATGGTTTTCGATTTGGCGCTCTAAAACCGTGGCCTGTCCTATTCTCCACGCCGGCTTGCCATACTATACAACATATTGTATATTGCAAACATGATTGATCCTAGGCCTGTCGAGTTCCGGGGAAGCGCCCTTGATGATCTTCGCACCTTTCCGCTCGCAGCCAGGCGCGAGGCAGGCCATCAACTCGATCAGGTGCAGAACGGCCAGGAGGCGGACGACTGGAAACCCATGAACACCGTCGGTCAAGGTGTAAAGGAGATTCGGATTCGGGATGCAGCCGGGGCGTTTCGGGTCATTTATATTGCCAAGTTCGCCGATGCCATCTACGTACTTCACTGCTTCCAGAAGAAGGCTGAGAAGACCAGCAAGGTCGATCTGAACTTGGCCGCCAAGCGGTATCGCGACTTGTTGAAGGAGCTAAACCAATGAGCAATCAACGATTTGCCAGCGTCTGGGATGCCATCGAAGATACCCCGGAAGAAGCGGAAAACATGAAGCTGCGTTCCGTCCTGATGACGGCGCTAAAGAATCACCTCACCCGCAGCGAAATGAGCCAAGCGGAGGCCGCCAAGCTCTTTGGAGTGACTCAGCCGCGCGTGTCTGACCTCATGCGCGGCAAGATCAACCTGTTCGGCCTCGATGCGCTGGTGAACATGGCAACGGCGGCTGGGCTTCACATCGAGATGCGGGTATTCGAAGCCGCCTGACTCCTCAACAAACCCCGAAAAACGAATCACCCCGCCTTCGCCACCGTCTCGGCAAAAGTATCCAGAATCGGCTGGATGCTGGCGCGTTTGAGTTTCAGCGCGGCCTGGTTGACCGAATAATAGGGGACACCCATTAGCCGGCCGGTGTCAAGCGAGCAAACGATTCCATGGCGGCGCCAGCCGCCGGTTTTCAATCTGATTAACGCCGTTTGCAGTAGCTGACCGCACCCTTTTCTTCAAC
>JAHFRP010000015.1 GCA_023266195.1 Sulfuricella sp. | reverse complement strand
CAGGTCAATTCCGCTATACTTCATTTTGGCCTCCTGTGGGGTTATTGCAAGTTCGCAAACTCACTTTAACCCTACCGCCACCACGGCGGTAGGAGGCCGGCTAGATGATTTTCAGACCACGATTTTCGATTCGGCGCTGCAAAACCGTGGTCTGCCCTCTATATCTCCATTGAGCATCTTGCGCGATTCGCAGTAAAATCAAATTTGACGTTGCGGAGGCCAGGACCATGGGAAATCAACTTGAAATACTGGAAGCTGAGGCGCTGAAACTCACATCGGGCGAGCGTGCGGCATTCGCGCAGTTGCTGCTGCAGAGCCTCGACGAAGACGCTGAGATCGAGGAGGCGTGGGCGGCTGAAGTCGAGCGTCGAATCGCCGATGTCGAAAGCGGAACGGTACAGGTGATTCCAATCGCCGAGGCACTCGCCCAAGTCCGCGCAGCATTGAAGTGAAGCTCGTCATCGTTCCGCTCGCCCTCGCTGAGTTGCATGACGCGGCGGCCTTCTATGCGGCGAAAGCGAATAACGAACTCGGGTTAGCGTTTGTTGCCGAATTCGAGAGAACGGCAAATCTCATCCTGGAAAATCCCACGCTTGGAGCGGTTTTTCGCGGAACCCTGCACCGCTATTTTCTGCGCAGATTTCCTTACAGCGTCATTTATCACGTCACTGCCGAGGAACTTCGGGTCATCGCTGTAACGCATCACCGGCGGCGTCCGGGTTACTGGGCAAACCGCAAGTAATGCGCCGCTAACGCCCGACCCACCACAAACCAAGAAAACGAATCACCCCGCCTTGGCCACCGTCTCGGCAAAAGTATCCAGAATCGGCTGGATGCCGGCGCGCTTCAGTTTCAGCGCGGCCTGGTTGACCACCAGGCGCGAGCTGATCTGCATGATTTCCTCGACCGCCACCAGGTTGTTGGCCTTGAGCGTGCCGCCGCTGGAAACCAGATCGACGATGGCGTCGGCCAGCCCGACCAAGGGCGCCAGCTCCATCGAGCCATATAGCTTGATCAGATCGACGTGGACGCCCTTCTTCGCGAAATGCTCGCGCGCGGTTTCCAGGTACTTGGTGGCGACGCGCAGGCGCGCACCCTGGCGCACGGCGTTTTCGTAGTCGAATCCGGCCGGCACCGCCACCATCATGCGGCAGCGCGCGATTTGCAGGTCCAGCGGCTGGTACAGGCCGGCGCCGCCGTGCTCGTTGAGCACGTCCTTACCGGCGATGCCCAGGTCGGCGGCGCCATATTGCACGTAGGTCGGCACGTCGGAAGCGCGCACGATGATCAGACGGATGTCCGGCCGGTTGGTGTCCAGAATCAGCTTGCGCGAGGTTTCCGGGTCGTCGAGCGGAACGATTCCCGCCGCTTTCAGGAGCGGCGCGGTTTCTTCGAAAATGCGGCCCTTGGAAAGGGCGATGGTGATGCCGGTCATATTATGAAACTTTAGAAAAAGAAGATTTTACCGCAGGGGACGCGGAGGACGCAGAGGTTTTCTGCCTTTAACTGGTTTTGCTTTTCCTCAGCACCCTCTGCGTCCTCCGCGGTTCAATATCAATGCACCCGTTTGATCCGCGCCCCGAGCTGGGACAGCTTCTCCTCGATGCACTCGTAGCCGCGGTCGATGTGGTAGATCCGCTCCACCGTGGTCTCGCCCTGGGCGATCAGTCCGGCGACGACCAGGCTGGCCGAAGCGCGCAGGTCGGTGGCCATCACCGTGGCGCCGCTCAGGCCCGGCTGGCCGCGCACCACGGCGGTGTTGCCTTCGGTTTCGATGGCCGCGCCCAGACGGCGCAGCTCCTGCACGTGCATGAAGCGGTTTTCGAAAATGGTTTCGGTGACGGTGGCGGCGCCGTCGGCCACGGCGTTGAGCGCCATGAACTGCGCCTGCATGTCGGTGGGGAATGCCGGATAGGGCGCGGTGCGCACGTTCACCGGCTTGAGCGGCCCGCCCATTTCCAGGCTGATGCTGTCGCCGTCGCATTCAATACGGGCGCCGGCTTCGCGCAGCTTTTCCAGCACCGCGTCGAGGATGTCCGCGCGCATATCCTTGAGTCTGACCTTGCCGCCGGTGGCCGCCGCCGCGACCAGGAACGTGCCGGCCTCGATGCGATCCGGCATGACGCGGTAGGACGCGCCGTGCAGGGACTCGACCCCGTGCACGGTGATCACGTCGCCGCCCGCGCCCTCGATCTTGGCGCCCATGGCGATCAGGCAGTGGGCCAGATCGACCACTTCCGGCTCGCGCGCGGCATTCTCCAGCACGGTCGTGCCTTCGGCCAGCACCGCCGCCATCATCAGGTTTTCCGTGCCGGTGACGGTGACGATGTCCATGAAAATCCGCGCGCCCTTGAGGCGCTTGGCGCGCGCTTCGATGTAGCCGTGCGCGATCTCGATTTCGGCCCCCATCGCCTGCAGACCCTTGATGTGCAGATCGACCGGGCGCGAGCCGATGGCGCAACCGCCCGGCAGCGATACCCGCGCCTGGCCGAAGCGCGCCAGCATCGGCCCCAGCACCAGGATCGAGGCGCGCATGGTTTTCACCAACTCATACGGCGCGACCAGGTTGGTCATGCTGCGGGCGGCGATCGTCACTTCCATGCGGTCGTCGACCGACACTTCCGCGCCCATCTGGTTGATCAGCTCCAGCATGGTGGTGACATCGCGCAAATGCGGCACGTTGCCGATCTTGAGCGCCCCTTCGGTCAGGATCGCGGCGCACAGGATCGGCAGGGCGGCGTTCTTCGCACCGGAGATGCGAATCTCGCCGTTCAGCGGCACACCGCCCTGAATGACCAACTTATCCATTTACGAAACCTTCGCGCTTTCCACCAGCTTTTGCAGCTCGCCTTTTTCGTACAGGTCTTTCATGATGTCCGAACCGCCGATCAGCTCGCCCTTGAGGTAAAGCTGGGGAAAGGTCGGCCAGTTGGCGTAGTACTTGAGGTTTTCGTAGATTTCCGCGTCCGCCAGCACGTTGACCGCGACGTACTCGGTCACGCCGCACGCGCGCAGCACCTGCGCCGCCAGCCCGGAAAAGCCGCACTGCGGGAACTGCGGGGTGCCCTTCATGTACAGCACGATGGGGTTGCCGGTGACGGTCTGCCTGATT
Organism: Sulfuricella sp.; assembly: GCA_023266195.1. Classification (GTDB taxonomy): domain Bacteria; phylum Pseudomonadota; class Gammaproteobacteria; order Burkholderiales; family Sulfuricellaceae; genus Sulfuricella. The sequence goes on along the minus strand of JAHFRP010000015.1, from coordinate 41,308 downwards.
CTTTCCAATACGATCTGATCCATAATCCGCTCCAATATCAAATTCGGTTCGACCACTGCTCCGGGGTGAAGGTTTTCATCGACAGGGCGTGAATTTCCTCGCGCATCCGGTCGCCCAGCACGCCGTACACCATCTGGTGCTGCTGCACCATGCTCTTGCCCTGGAAAGCCGGGCTGACGATCACCGCCTCGAAATGACGGCCGTCGCCTTCGACATGGACATAGTCGCAGTTCAGCCCCTGTTCGATGTAACCCTTGATCGCTTCCGGTGTAGTCATTTCCGGTTCCTTCAATTACGTAATTTATAGCCGCTCTTGAGCAGGGCCAAAGTGGTCAATGATAATGCCAAACAGCAGCCGCCGACAATCGATAACCCCAGCGCCGGCGAAACGTCCGACATGCCGAAGAAGCCATAGCGGAACCCGTCGATCATGTAAAAGAACGGGTTGTAGCGCGACAGCGCCTGCCAGAACGGGGGCAGGGAATGAATCGAATAGAACACGCCGGAGAGGAAAGTCAGCGGCATGATGAGAAAGTTCTGCACCGCCGCCATCTGGTCGTAGCTGGCCGCCCACAGCGCCGTGATGATGCCGAGCATGCCCAGCATGGCGCAGCCGGCCAGCGCGAACGACACCAGCCAGAGCGGGTGGGATACGGCTATCGGCGCGAACCACAGCCCGGCCAGGCCGACGCCGATGCCGACCACCAGGCCGCGCACCACCGCCGCCGCGACGTAGGCGGCGAAGAATTCCCAGTACGCCAGCGGCGGCAGCAGCAGGAACACGATATTGCCTGCCATTTTCGACTGGATCAGGCTGGACGAACTGTTGGCGTAGGCGTTCTGCAGCATCGCCATCATCACCAGGCCGGGGATCAGGAACGACGTGTAGCCGACGCCCGGATAGACCTGCACGTGCGCCGCCAGCACGTGGGAAAAGATCAGCAGGTAAAGCAGTGTGGTCACCAGCGGCGACAGCACGGTTTGCAGGCTGACCTTCCAGAAGCGCAGCAGCTCCTTGTAAAACAGCGTCCACAGGCCGGTCATGTCGTCTTGCCCATGAGTTGCAGAAACACCGTTTCCAGATCGGGCTTGGCCACTTCGAGCTCGGTCACCGCGATGTTGGCCTCGCGCAGGGTGGCCAACACCCGCTCCAATCCGGCATAGTCGTCCAGCGCCAGGTTGAAAAAGTCCGCCCCTTCGCCGGCGAGCAGCGGCCGCAGCGCATCGGGCAGCCGGTGCGGTTCGAGCTTCAGGCGAACCTGGGTGGCGGCATGCGCGCTGAGCAGATTCTGCGTGGTATCGAGCGCGACGACCTGGCCCTGCTTCAGCATGGCGACGCGCCGGCACAGTGTCTCCGCCTCGTCCAGGTAATGCGTGGTGAGCACGATGGTGTGGCCGTCGCGATTCAGGCGCCGGATGAACTCCCACAGGTTCTGGCGCAGCTCCACGTCCACCCCGGCGGTCGGCTCGTCGAGCACGATCACCGGCGGCTTGTGCACCAGCGCCTGGGCCACCAGCACGCGCCGCTTCATGCCGCCGGAGAGGGTGCGGGTCGGCGCGTCGGCCTTGTCGGTGAGGGCCAGGTTGTGCAGCAGTTCGTCGATCCAGGCATCGTTGCGGGAGAGGCCGAAGTAGCCGGACTGGAAACGCAGCATTTCACGCACGGTAAAAAAAGCGTCGTAAACCAGCTCCTGCGGCACCACGCCGAGGGAACGCCGCGCATCGCGGTAATCGTCCACCACATCGTGGCCCATGATCCTGCAACGGCCTTGCGTGGCGCGGGACAGCCCGGCCAGGATGTTGATCAGGGTGGTCTTGCCGGCGCCGTTGGGGCCGAGCAAGGCGAAGAACTCCCCCTGCTCCACCGCCAGGTTCACGCCGCGCAGCGCATGCAGGCGGCCGAAGCGCTTGTGCACTTCATGGATTTCTATGGCGGGGATCACGAAAAATCTGCAGGGGGTAAATTACAAGGATATTCCCAATACTGTTCACCTAAGCGAAGTTTTTCATGTAGGTTGGGTTGAGCGGTTTTATCGCGAAACCCAACAAACCTAATCATCCTTAAAAACAATATATTGAAGATTGGGTTTGTTGGGCTAAAAAACCAGCCCAACCTACATGGGGACGGGCAGCGCTTAAGTAAACAGCATTGAGGATATTCCCCTCTTTGCAAAAGGGGGGCTAGGGGGGATTTAGCAACGTCGCAACCAGCCACCACCGTTAAATCCCCCTCAAATCCCCCTTTTTCAAAGGGGGAGGCGGTCAGCCTTGCCGCATTCCAGGCTCGGGCTGGATCATTTCAAGCACGCCGTACAGCGTCGCCAGGCTGACCAGGTTGGCGGGAAGGTTGACGAAGCGGAGCTTGTGCCCGGAACGCTGCGCCGCGCGCAGCCATTCCAGCACCAGGCTGACGGTGGAGGAATCCACCTCTTCCAGCCCGGACAGATCGACCACCACGCCGTCGCGGTCGAACGCCTTCAGCCCTTCGGTCAGCACGGCCGGGGCGTTGTCGATGGTGACGTGCCCCTGCAGCCGGTAATTGTCGCCGTCCTGGATGATCACGGCTTAGCCTTTGGCGCTCAGGTTCTCGGCCGAGCGGTTCTTGTCGGCCAGCACCTTGATCAGCCCGTCGATGCCGGACTGGCGAATCTCGTTGGCGAACGAACCGCGGTAATTGGTCACCAGGCTGACGTTGTCCACGATCACGTCGTAAACCATCCAGCCGTCGCCCGTTTTCTGCAGGCTGTAGTCGATGGGAATCGGCTGGCCGCCGGGCTGGACGACCACGGTTTTCACCGTCACGTCGGTGTCGCCGGGCTGCATCCTGAGCGGCTTGTAATCGATCGTCTGGTTCTTGTAGGCGGTCAGCGAACTGGAGTAGGTGCGCACCAGCAGGGTGCGGAATTCGTTGACCAGCGCTTCCTGCTGGGCGGGCGTCGCCTGCCGCCAGTACTTGCCCACCGCGAGCTGGGTCATGCGCTGGAAATCGAAATGGGGCAGAATCTTGGCCCGCACCAGCTCATGAATCTTTTTCGAGTTGCCCGCCTGGATGTCCTTGTCCTTCTTGACGATCGACATGACGTCCTGGGACGTTTCCTTGACCAGCGCATCCGGCGCCATTTCCGCCGCCTGGCCGACGCCGCTTGCCACGAACAGGGCCGCGGCCAACAATTTACCGATATATTTCATCTATTCGTCCTTATTTGTTTATTACTTGGCCTTGGCGCCTTCGGGCGCGCCCTCCGAAGCCTTGCCGTAGAGGAACTGGCCGATCAGCTGTTCCAGTACCATGGCCGAATTGGCCAGCTTGATCTGGTCGCCGTTTTTCAGATTGGCCATATCTCCGCCCGCGTCCAGGCCGATGTATTGCTCGCCGAGCAGGCCGGAGGTCAGGATCGTGGCGGCGGTGTCCTTGGGGAACTGGTAGCGGTTGCTGATTTTCATCGACACGCGCGCCCGGAACGTCTTGTTGTCGAACTGGATGTCCGATACCCGGCCGACCACGACACCCGAACTTTTGATCGGCGCCTTGACCTTGAGTCCGCCGATATTGTCGAATTCGCCGTACACCATGTAGGTTTCCGACCCGTCGTAGCCCGCCAGGTTCCCCACCTTGAAAGCCAGGATCGTCAGCGCAATGAACCCCGCCACCACGAAGGCGCCCACCCACATATCCAGCGTCGTCCGCTCCATAAACCTACACTCCCCGAAACATGAATGCCGTTAAAATAAAATCCAGTGCCAGAATGGCCAGCGCCGACGTCACCACGGTGCGGGTAGTCGCATGGGACACGCCTTCCGCGGTGGGCGGCGCATCGTAGCCCTCGAACAACGCGATGGCGGTCACCGCCACACCGAACACGATGCTCTTGAACACGCCGTTCACGATATCCTGGCGGAAATCCACCGCCGCCTGCATCTGCGACCAGAACGAGCCCTCGTCCACGCCGATCAGCACCACGCCGACCAGATAGCCGCCGAACACGCCGATGGCGGAGAACATCGCGGCCAGGAGCGGCATGGAAATCACGCCGGCCCAGAAGCGCGGCGCCACGACGCGGGAGATCGGATCGACCGCCATCATTTCCATCGCGGCGAGCTGCTCGGTCGCCTTCATCAGGCCGATCTCCGCCGTGATGGCGGAGCCGGCCCGGCTGGCGAACAGCAGGGCGGCCAGCACCGGCCCCAGTTCGCGCACCAGCGACAGCGCCACCAGCGTGCCTAGCGCCGATTCGGAGCCGTATTTCTGCAGGGTCTCGTAACCCTGCAAGCCCAGCACCATGCCGACGAACAGGCCGGAAACCAGGATGATGATCAGCGACATCACGCCGCTGAAATAGATTTCGCGGATGGTGAGGTTGAAGCGACGGAAGCTCATGCCGGAGCCGAGCAACGTCCTCAGGAAAAAACGGCTGGCATATCCCAGGCGCCAGACGCCGTTCACCACGGTGCTGCCGATGCTGCGAAAACCAAACCCGACTTTTCTATGCGGCATGATTAGGGCCTACCTCGACTTTCCAGCAACAAATCTTTCGGATACGGTGGACTCGGATAATGGAACGACACCGGCCCGTCGATTTCGCCCCAGACGAACTGGTGCACGAACGGCAGCGGGCTGGCCTTGATCTCTTCGGCGGTGCCTTCCGCCACCACCACGCCATCCGCCATGAAATAAACATAATCCACGATTTTCAGCGATTCCTGGATATCGTGGGTCACCACGATCGAGGTCGCGCCCAGCGCATCGTTGAGATGGCGGATCAGGTTGCCGATCACCGACAGCGAAATGGGGTCGAGACCGGCAAACGGCTCATCATACATCATCAGCATCGGGTCGAGCGCAATCGCCCGCGCCAGCGCCACGCGCCGCGCCATGCCGCCGGACAGCTCGGACGGCATCATCCTGTGCGCGCCGCGCAGACCCACCGCGTGCAGCTTCATCATCACCAGGTCGCGAATCATGCTCTCGGGCAGATCGGTATGCTCGCGCATCTGGAAAGCGACGTTCTCGTAGACCGACAGGTCGGTGAACAGCGCGCCGAACTGGAACAGCATGCCCATCTTGCGGCGCATCTCGTACAGCCCGTCCGCATCCAGTTCGCGCAACTCCCGGCCGGCCACCCTGACGCTGCCGGTGGTGGCCTTCAGCGCGCCGCCGATCAGGCGCAGCGTCGTCGTCTTGCCGCAGCCGGACAGCCCCATGATCGCCACCACCTTGCCCCGCGGGAAGCGCATGTTGATCCCCTTGAGGATCGGGCGATTGGCGTAGGCGAAGTTCAGGTCGCCGATTTCGACCAGGTTTTCGGCAGGCACGGGAATTTGTTCTTTGGATGATCTTTAGGAAAGCGCACATTTTAAACCAGGTTGGCAACCGCAACAATGCGGAAAAAATCTCCGACGCCCGCCACACCGAACACCGCGCCCAGCGGCTTCTCATTCCACCAAGCCACCGACTGGACCGGCATTATAACAATACTTCATTTTGAGGCTCCACCACGCCCGTCCCGGCACTCGACCGGGCAATATGCAAAAAGCGCCGCGGCACCCGCCAGCGCTTTCAAAAAAATCATATTTTATGGATTTTGACTATGACTTCATCATTACTTCTGGCACAATCATGCAAATGTCAACAGGAACAATCATCCATCCCATCGCCGGCCGCGTCCCGGCCGCCATGATCGGCTGTTTGGCTCTCGCCGCCTGCGCCGCGCAGCCGCTCGCTCCCCCCGTCGGCCACCTCGGGGACGAATCCCATGCCGCCGCCGGCGGCATCCCGAAGCCGGCGCCGCAAAGCGCATCGCCGGCGCCTCCCCGGACCGCGCTCCCGGAGGAGACCTACAGCGTGGTGGTGAACAACGTCGCCGTGCACGAACTGTTGTTCGCCCTGGCGCGGGACGGCAAACTGAATGTGGACATCCACCCCGGCATCGAAGGCAGCGTCACCCTCAACGCCGTCGACCAGACCCTGCCGCAGCTGCTTGCCCGCATCGCCAGACAGGTGGACATGCGCTACGAGCTGGACGGGCCGAACCTGGCCGTGATGCCGGATACGCCGTTCCTGCGCAATTACCGGGTGGATTACCTCAACATGTCGCGGGACGCCGCAAGCAACGTCAGCATCGCCACCCAGATCGCCACCCCCGGCACCGGGCCTGGCGGCGTTTCGGGCGGCGGCACGGGCGGCGCCGCGAGCGGCAACAACTCCACCACCTCCGTCACCAACAAATCCAACAACCGGTTCTGGGAAACCCTGGTGCAGAACCTCAAGGACATTCTGCGCGAAACGGACAAGATCCTGCCGGACGGCTCATCCGAAACCACCACCGAACAGACCGAAAGCCAGACCACCACCGGCACCGGCGCGCCGGCGGCGCCGACCCCCGGCCGCCGGAATTACAAGCCATCCGCCCCGTCCATCGCCACCAGCCCCAATCCCGCCGCCCTGACCAACTCCGGCACCACCGTCGTGCGCCGCACCACCTTCCGCGAGGCCGCCTCGGTGATCGCCAACCCGGAAAACGGCCTGCTCGCGGTGCGCGCCACCAGCCGCCAGCACGAAAGAATCCGGGAATTTCTCGACCGGATCATGAGCAGCGCCAAACGCCAGGTGCTCATCGAGGCGACGGTGGTCGAAGTGCGGCTTTCCGACCAGTATCAACAAGGCATCAACTGGTCGCGCCTGCGCCAGGGCGATACCGGCTTCAACTTCAGCCAGGGCGCGATCGGCACCCTGCCGTCGGGCGTGAACCCCGGCGTATCGCCCGGCATCGTCACGCTCGGTTACGCCAACCCGAACTCGGCAATCGGCAACATCGCCGCCACCATCCAGCTGCTCGAATCCTTCGGCAACGTCAAAGTCCTGTCCAGCCCGAGGATCAGCGTCCTGAACAATCAGACCGCCTTGCTCAAGGTGGTGGACAACAAGGTTTACTTCACCATCGAGGTAACCATCACTCCGGCCACCACGACCAGCGCCCAGCTGATCGCCTATACCACCACCGTCCACACCGTGCCGGTGGGGTTCGTGATGAGCGTCACGCCGCAGATCGACGATAGCGACGCGGTCACTCTCAACGTCAGGCCCACCATCTCCCGCATCACCGGCTATGTCAACGACCCCAGCCCGCCCCTGGCCCAGGCCGGCGTAACGAGCCCGATTCCGGAAATCCAGACGCGCGAAATGGAATCGATACTGAAGGTGGGCAGCGGACAAATCGCGGTCATGGGCGGGCTGATGCAGGATTCGGTCAACAACCTCAAGGATGGCGTGCCCGGCCTGTCCAGGCTGCCGCTGATCGGCGATATTTTTTCCTACCGCAACGAAACCAGCACCCGATCCGAGCTGGTCGTCTTCCTGCGCCCGGTCGTCCTCAAGGAGCCCGACATCGACGGCGACTACCGGCCCTACCGCGGCTTCCTGCCCAATACGGACACGCTCGGCGACCCGCGCGGCCCTTCGTCGACCGAAACCGGGGCGGCACGCCCGTGAGCCGGCCGATGGAACGGCTCAAGCTCCCCTTGGGCAAGCTGCTGGTCCACAAAGGCGTCGTCGGCGAGGACCAGCTGCGCATCGCCCTGCTGGAACAGAAGCGCAGCGGGGAACGGCTGGGCCGGCTGTTCATCCGACTCGGCTTCGCCACCGAGGCCACGGTGCGCGACGCGCTATCCGAGAACCTCGACCGGCAAAGCGCGGACCTGTCCCGCATCGCCGTGGATGCCGCCGCGCTCAAGCTCGTCCCGAAGGAAATCGCCAAGCGCCACCGCGTGTTCCCGCTCGAATTCGACCTTCGGCTCCGCACGCTGACGCTGGCCATGTCGGACACCAGCAACATCGTCGCGCTCGACCGGGTCAACGCCATGCTGGACCGGGACGTCGCCGTCGTTCCGCTGCTCGCCGGCGAGGCCGAAATCTTGCGGGCGATCGACCAGTACTACGGCTTCGAGCTGTCGATCGACGGCATCCTGCACGAGATCGAGACCGGCGAAATCGACTATCGCAGCCTGCCCGCCGTTTCCGACGAATACAGCCAGCCGCTGGTGCGCCTGATCGACGCGCTGCTCGCCGACGCCGTGCGCCGCGGCGCCTCCGACATCCACTTCGAGCCGGAGCAGTTCTTCCTGCGCATCCGCTACCGCATCGACGGCGTGCTGCGCCAGATCCGCAGCCTGCACAAGACCTACTGGCCGGCGATGGCGGTGCGCCTCAAGGTGATGAGCCGGATGAACATAGCCGAAACCCGCGCGCCTCAGGACGGCCGCATTTCCCTGGTTTTTTCCGCCCGCCCGGTGGATTTTCGCGTCGCCGCGCAGCCCACCACCCACGGCGAGAACATCGTGCTGCGCATTCTCGACCGGCAGAAGGGCATCGTGCCGCTCGACGGCCTCGGCCTGTCCGGAGACGAACTGGCCCGGCTCAAGCTCATGCTCGCCCGGCCCGAAGGCATCGTCCTGGTGACCGGCCCGACCGGCAGCGGCAAAACCACCACCTTGTACTCCATCCTCAACCACCTCAACAACGAGCGCGTCAACATCATGACGCTGGAAGACCCGGTGGAATACCCGATGGCCATGATCCGCCAGACCTCGCTCAACGAGGCGGCGAAGATGGATTTCGCCAACGGCATCCGCTCGATGATGCGCCAGGACCCGGACGTGATCCTGGTGGGCGAGATCCGCGACGCGGAAACCGCGCAAATGGCCTTCCGCGCCGCCATGACCGGCCACCAGGTGTATTCCACCCTGCATACCAATTCGGCGATCGGCGCGATCCCGCGCCTGCTCGATATCGGCATCCTGCCCGACATCATGGCCGGCAACATCGTCGGCGTAATCGCCCAGCGCCTGATCCGCAAACTCTGCCCCCATTGCAAAAGCCCTTTCCAGGCCGGGGACGCGGAGCGGCGCCTGCTCGCGCCGAACGGCGAAACACGGGACATCGTCATTCATCGCGCGGTCGGCTGCGAGCGCTGCGACCACCAGGGCTACCAAGGCCGCACGGCGATCATGGAGCTGTTCAAGACCGATGCCGACCTCGACGAATTGATCGCGCGCCGCGCCACCGCCCGCGAATTATCGGGCGTGGCGCGCTCCAGAGGCTTCCGCCCGCTGGCGGAAGACGCCGTCCGCCGCGTGCTCGACGGCACCACCTCGCTCGAAGAAATCTCGCGCGTGGTGGACCTGACGAGCCGGGCGAGCTGATGGCGCCGCTCGCCTACCAGGCCATGGATGCCGCCGGCCGGATCGTCCGCGGCAGCATGGACGCGGCCAATCCGGCCGACCTGGAACTGCGCCTGAAGCGCATGGACCTTGACCTGATCGACTTCAAGCCGGCCCGGCGGCAAGCCTTCGCCCGGCGCAAGCGGCCGGTCAAGCGCCGGGAACTGGTCGATTTCTGCTTCCATATGGAGCAGCTGTGCGGCGCCGGCGTGCCGATGCTGGAGGGGCTGGCCGACCTGCGCGACAGCCTGGACCATGCGCGCTTTCGGGAAATCGTCGCCGACCTGATCGAGAACATCGAAGGCGGTCTGCAGCTGTCGCAAGCGCTGGAACGCCATCCCGACGCCTTCGACCGGACGTTCGTCAGCCTGATCGCGGCGGGCGAGCACAGCGGCAGGATCGACGAAGTGTTCCGCAACCTGACCGAAACCCTGAAGTGGCAGGACGAACTCGCCGCGCAAGCCAAAAAGCTGCTGATGTACCCGGCTTTCGTCGGCAGCGTCGTGCTGGGAACGACCTGCTTCCTGATGATCTACCTGGTGCCGCAGTTCGCCGGCTTCATCGGGAACATGGGCCAGGCGCTGCCGTTTCATACCAGGCTGCTGATTTCCGTTTCCGGCTTGTTCGTCGCCTACTGGCCCCTGATCCTCGGCCTTCCCGTGCTGGCCTGGGCGACCCTGGCCTTCCTGATCCGCACCGACCCGCGCGCCCGCCGCATGGCGGACGGCTTCAAGCTGCGGATCTGGCTGGTCGGCCCGATCCTGCACAAAATCATCCTCGCCCGCTTCGCCACTTTTTTCGCGCTGATGTATGCGTCGGGCGTAACCGTCCTCGACTGCATCAGGCTGTCGGAGCGGATCGTCGCCAACAAGGCGGTCGAAAGCGGCCTGGCGCGCGCTGGCCAGCTGATTTCGGAGGGCCAGGGCATCACCGACGGCTTTCGGAATGCCGGCGTATTCCCGCCGCTGGTGGTGCGCATGCTCAAGGTCGGCGAAGCCACCGGCGCACTCGACGCCGCCCTGCGCAACGTCAGCTATTTTTACGGCCGCGAGGCCAGGGAATCGATCGAAAAAGTGCAGGCCATGATCGAACCGGCCATGACGGTCGTCCTCGGCATCATGCTGGGCTGGATCATGCTGTCGGTGCTCGGCCCGATCTACGACACCATCGGCAAGCTCAAGACCTGAGACCGCCATGTTCCGCCGACAACTGCTCTACCTGACCAACGACCGGCTCACGGTCTACCCGTGGGAAAATGGCAGCCTGGGCGCGGGCCGCGCCTTTGCCGGCGACGAGGCCGGCTGGGAAGCGTTCGCCCGCTACCTGGCCGAGCGGCCCGACCTCCCCGCCGCCATCCTGGCCGACCTGGTCGAGGAAGACTTCCAGTGCGAGCTCCTGCCGCACGTGCCCGGCCCGGCGCGGCGGAACATGATCCAGCGCCGCCTCGGCCAGCTCTACCGCGGCACGCCCTATCGCCAGGCCATCGCCCAGGGGCGCGAAGCGGGCGGACGCAGGGACGACCGCCTGCTGTTCTGCGCCCTGACCAATACCGCGCCGCTCGACCCCTGGCTGGATGCGCTGCGGCGACAAAAAATCCCGCTTGCCGGCATCGGTTCGCCGGCGCTGCTGAGCTCCGCCATGGTCGAAAAGCTCGGCCTCCGGCGCGATCACCTGCTGCTGGTGACTTTCCAGTCAGGCGGCCTGCGCCAGAGCTATTTCCAGGGCGGCGACCTCAAGTTCAGCCGCCTCACGCCGCTGCCCGACAGAAGCCCCGCCTCCCTCGCCGCTGCGGCGATCGACGAATCCGCCAACACCCGGCAGTTTCTCGCCGCCACCCGGCTGCTGCCGCGCGAAGCGGCGCTGGACGCCGCGATCCTGGCGCACGGCGAGGATTTGCGGCAACTCCGGGCCGCCTGCCGGAGCACTTCCGCCCTCGCTTTCATCTGCCTCGACCTGGCCGACGTTTCCCAAACGCTGGGCATTCCGCGCTTCGGGCACGGCACTCCGCACGCATCCAGCGACCCGCTGTTCCTGGCCCTGCTCGGCCGCGACATTTCGGCCAATCGATACGCCCAGCCGTCCCAAACCCAGCTGTTCGCGCTGCGGCGGGCGCGGATCGCCCTCTATGCGCTGAGCTTCGCCATCCTGACCGGCGGAATAGGGTGGGCGGGATCGAACGGCCTGGACGCGCTGGAAGCCCGCCGGCAAGCCCGTCAGCTGGACCTGGAAGCACGCGCGATCCGGGAGCAAAGCCAGGCCGTCGCCCGCGCCATGCCACCCACCGCGGCCAGCCCCCAAGCCATGAAGGCCGCCGTGGGCGTGGCGCGGACAATCGCGCAAAACGCACCGGCGCCGGATGCGCTGCTCGGCATGGTCAGCCACGCGCTGGACCGGCTGCCGCAGATCCGCATCGAGCAACTGCAATGGCGAACGAGCGACACGGCCCCGGCCGACGCTCGGCAGCCGGCGGCCGACGCCGCACCCTCCGCCCGCTTGCTCGGCGTTCCGGCGCCGCCGTGGCAGACGCTCCTGGTCGAAGGAGAAGTCGCCTCGCCCCGGCATGGCTACCGCGCCGCGCTGGACAGCGTGACCCAATTTGCCGCCGCGCTCGGCGAGAATAAGCGCTTGAGCGTGGAGATCGTCCGCCAGCCGCTCGACGTCGGCTCGGCCGCCAGGCTGGAAGGCAAGGCCGGCGGCGAGGATGCGGAAGGCGGGGCGAGTTTCGCCGTAAGACTGGCGCTGAGGCCGGCGGAGTGACCGTGCCCCAGGCCGATTTCCCCAGCCCGTCATTTCTGAAGGACGATTTTCCGCTCGTCCGCCAGGCGCTCGCCGCGTTTGCGATCGGCCTGCTGCTTGCCGCCATCCTGGCCGGCGCCAGCCTGACCGTCCTGCACCGGGAGCGGGACGCCCTGAGCCGGGCGCAGGCACGACGCAACGCGGCCGCCAGCCAGCGACTCCAGGCCGAAACCGCGCGCCGGGACGTGCTGGATTTCCAGCCGGAGTTCATCCGGTTGCGCGAGCTCGGCTTCGTCGGCGAGGAAAGGCGGCTGGACTGGATGGAGCAGATCGGGCGCATCCGGGAAGAGCGCAAACTGCTGCCGATTTCCTACGAATTTTCCGCCCGGCAAAACTTCCGGGCCGATCCGTCCAACATGCCCGGCGGACTCGAGCTCCATGGCAGCAAACTGACCTTGCGCATGGATTTGCTGCATGAGCTGGACCTGCTCGGCTTGCTCGACGAGCTGAAAAACAAAGGGTTTTACGTGGCGCAGTCCTGCTCGATCAAACGAATCGCCAACGCGGACCCAGTGCCGCTCAGCGCCGAATGCACCCTGTTCCGGCCGACCCTGGGCGAGCCCATCCCGCTGAGCCAGCGGGGATGACGCGCTTGCGATCGCACGCCCCATGTAGGGCCGAATTCATTCGGCCGAAAACCGCCTGTAGTATGGACGAATCCGCATCCACAACCGCAACGGCCGCTTCCAGGTTCATCGCTCCGCTGGCGGCTTTGCTCCTCTTCGGCCTCGCCCCGGCTTGTGCGGAGCCCATCGGCCGGCTGTTTCTCAGCCCCGACGAGCGCGCCATGCTGGAGCGCCAGCGCAACGACGCCGGCACCGCCTCCACCCCGGCCGGGCGAATCACCTTGAACGGCCTGGTCAGGCGCAGCAGCGGCAAAACCACGGCATGGATCAACCAGCGGCCGCAAAACGAAGACGAAAACCCGCAAGGGGTGGCCGTTTTGAAAGCGCCGGCCAAATCCTCCGCCGCGCTGCTGCTGCCATCCGGCAAGCGGGTCGATCTCAAGGTCGGACAGACGCTGGACATGGCCCAGGGCACGGTGCGCGAAAGTTACGGAGACGCGGTCGCCGCACCGTCCTCCAAGCCCGCAAGGTAACGGAAAATCGCCATGCCGCGCCGCCTTCCCGCACACCCAGCCAGACAGGGCCGCCAGCGCGGCATGGCGATCCTGATCATCCTCGCCCTGATCGGCCTGGGCGCGGCATATCTGCTGGTCGGCACGCTCGCAAGGACCAATGGCCAAATCGAGCGGGACAAGGCGACTTCGGCCGCGCTGGCGCAGGCGAAGGAGGCATTGATCGGCTTTGCGGCCGGCGTCCCCCTGCCCGGCTCGGCACGGCCCGGCGATTTGCCTTGTCCCGACGCGAACAACGACGGCATCGCCGAAACGTCTTGCGGCAACGCCTCCGGCAGCACGGGGCAGGCGCTTCGGCTGGGCCTGTTGCCATGGAAGACGCTGGGACTGCCGGATTTGCGCGACGGCAACGGCGAGCGCCTGTGGTATGCGGTCTCCAACAATTTCAAGAGCAACACACGCACGACATGCAGCGCGCCGGGCCAGCCCGGTTGCCTGAACAGCGACTCCAACGGGACCATCACCGTGCGCGACTCCAACGGCAATGTCATGTTCGACGGAACGGCAGCCACCGGCGCGGTCGCCGTGGTTTTTGCCGCGGGCCCGGCTCTTGTCCGCCAGGATGGCCAGGGGCAAAACCGGGCATGCCAGCCGTGCAGCCTCCTGGGCGTATGCACCGCCACCCCGGCCGCCAATACGCCGCGCTGCAATCCCGTCAATTATCTGGACAACGTTGCGGCCGAGGACAACGCGAACTTTCGCGATGGGCTTGCTGACGGCTTCATTCAGGGCCCCGTCAGGAATGCCACCGGAACGACGATCCTGAACGACCAGCTGATCGCGATCACCCCCAACGATTTGATGCCGGCAATCGAAAAACGGGTTGCCGGCGAGGTGCGGAAGTGCCTGACCGAATACACCGCAAAAGCCTCCAACCAGCGACGCTACCCTTGGGCAGCGCCGTTGAATCCGGGGACGGCACCAAGCTATCCGGACGTATCGGGCAGCCGCTTCGGGCGCATACCCGACACCCCTTTCGCGAATACCCGAACCGATAGCGGCAACGCGATGGACGACAGCTGGACCGGCGCCTGCAACATCAACTCCAGTTCCGGTTGGTGGTTGAACTGGAAAGAAATGGTTTTCTACGCGTTGGCGGATGCTTACAAACCCGCATCCCCAATGACGCCGCCGAACTGCGGCGCATGCCTTGTCGTCAATCCGCCTCCCGCGGCCGACAAACAAGCGGCGGTGTTCGTGGCCGGCCGACGGCTCGCCGGGATTTCCGGCGGGCAGCCCCGCACCGCCAATATCGACAAAGGCAATATCGCCAATTACCTGGAGCGCCGGAATTCGACGCCCGGCGACGACGTTTTCGAGCGCGGCGCCGTCGCACCGACGTTCAACGATGTCGCTGCTTTTGCACCTTCACCTTAACATCCATCGAAATCAAAGTTAACCTATGAAAATAAGCGGCTTCACCTTGGTCGAAATGGCTGTCGTGCTGGTCATCGTCGGCTTGCTGCTGGGCGGCTTGCTGATGCCGCTTTCCGCCCAGATAGAACGGCAGCGCATCCGCGCCACGCAAGACGCGCTGGACGAGATCAGGGAAGCCTTGATCGGCTACGCGATCATCCATGGCGCGTTCCCCTGCCCGACCACGCAGGGAGACCCCGCCGACGCGAACTACGGAGCCCCCGATCCCTTATGCGCGGCACCGGTCGCGGAGGGCTACCTGCCATGGAAAACGTTGGGCGTTGCCGAAACCGATGCCTGGGGAATCAAACGCTCGGTGGCCGCATCCCCCTGGATCGGCTACTGGCGATACCGGGTGGACCGCAATTTCAGTACGGCATTCACGCTGGACACGGGGTTTTCGGCCGATGCGCTGAAAATTCAGGACAGCGCGGAGAATTCGCTCACCACCACAACCGAGCGACCTGTTGCCATCATCTTCTCGACAGGTAAGAATACGATCCCTGATGGGCAAAATGCCTCCTATGAAACAACGGACGGAATCTATCAAAGCGATGTACCCAGTGCGACATTCGATGACATCACCGTCTGGATATCTCGCCCCGTCTTGTTCAACCGCATGGTTTCCGCCCAAAGACTTCCCTGATCGTGCTCCATCAAACGGTCATGGCGAATCACCGCGTCGGATCATGAAACGGCGATACGTCATGACCGTTTCCCTCTCCCCTTGCCTTCTCCCGCAAGCGGGAGAGGGGGACGAGGACTCGCTTCGCGAGTTTCACATTAAACCTTAAGAAAGGAAAAACCTTGGCCAAACAAATCCTCTCCACCCCCAACGCCCCCGCCGCCATCGGCACCTATTCGCAGGGCGTGAAAGTGGGCGACACCGTCTACCTGTCCGGCCAGATCGGGCTCGACGCGCAGACCATGATCCTGGTCGAAGGCATCGAGGCGCAAATCCATCAGGTGTTCCTCAACCTGGGCGCGGTGGCCAATGCCGCCGGCTGCGGCCTCAACCACACCGTCAAGCTCAACGTCTACCTCACCGACCTGGCCAATTTCGCCAAGGTCAACGAGATCATGGCGCATTATTTCGACCAGCCTTACCCGGCGCGGGCCGCGGTGGGGGTGAAGGAACTGCCGCGCGGCGCGCTGGTGGAAATGGACGCGGTCCTTTTCGCCGGGGAATGACCGCTGCGGCCATCCAGGCCAAGCTCGACAAGCTCGGCCTCCGTACCGCCGCCGACCTGCTGCTGCATCTGCCGCTGCGCTACCAGGACGAGACCCGGCTTCATCCCATCGCCCACGCGCCGCTCGGGCAGGCGGTGCTGATCGAGGGCGAAATCACCGGCGCCAATGTGCAGTACCGTCCGCGCCGCACCCTGGTGTGCCAGGTGGAGGACGGCAGCGGCGCGATGACCCTGCGCTTTCTCAATTTCTACCCGAGCCAGATCAAGCAGCTCGCCCCCGGCAAGCGCGTGCGCGTGTTCGGCGAAATGCGCCACGGCTTTCTCGGCATGGAGATGGTGCACCCGCAATACCGCATGGTCGGCGCGGAAGAGCCGGTGGCCGAGGCGCTGACGCCGGTCTACCCGACCACCGCCGGGCTGTCGCAGGCGGCGCTGAGGAAGCTGGTGCTGGCCGCGCTCGCGTCTTGCGATCTGGCCGACACCCTGCCGGACGACGTGCTCCGGCCGCTCGGCCTGCCCGGCTTTGCCGAGAGCCTCGTTTACCTGCACCAGCCGCCGCCCGACGCGCCGCTCGACCTGTTGGCCGAGCGCACGCATCCGGCCTGGCGCCGCCTCAAGTTCGACGAACTGCTGGCGCAGCAACTTTCCATGCACCAGCACTACCGGCGGCGGCGCGCGCAATCGGCGGCCGCCATGCCGGCGCGGCATTCCCTCACCCGCAATCTGCTGGAATCCCTGCCGTTTCCGCTCACCCGCGCGCAGGAGCGGGTGGTGAAGGAACTCGCCGCCGATCTCGCCCGCCCCCATCCGATGCAGCGCCTGCTGCAAGGCGACGTCGGCAGCGGCAAGACCGTGGTGGCCGCGCTGGCGGCCTTGCAGGCCATTGAAAACGGCTTCCAGGCGGCCATCATGGCGCCCACCGAAATCCTCGCCGAACAGCATTTTTTGAAGCTTTCCGCCTGGCTGGCGCCGCTCGGCCTGAGCGTCATCTGGCTCGCGGCGAGCCTGCCAAAGAAAGAAAAACAGGCAGCGCTTGAAGCGGTGGCGGCAGGCGCGGCCCAGCTCGCCGTCGGCACCCACGCCCTGTTCCAGGAGCAGGTCGAATTCAAAAACCTCGGCCTCGCGGTTGTCGACGAACAGCACCGTTTCGGCGTGCACCAGCGCCTCGCGCTACGGCAGAAGGGCGCGGATACCGGACAGGAGCCGCACCAGCTGATGATGAGCGCCACGCCCATTCCGCGCACGCTGTCGATGAGCTACTACGCCGATCTCGACGTTTCGGTGATCGACGAACTGCCGCCGGGGCGCACGCCAGTGGTCACCAAACTGGTCGGCGACAGCCGCCGCGACGAAGTGGTGGCACGGGTGCGCGATGCCTGCCTCAAGGGGCGGCAGGCCTACTGGGTGTGCCCGCTAATCGAGGAGACCCTCTCCCCAACCCTCCCCCAAGGGGGGAGGGGGCAATCGTCGCCCTCTCCCTCCGGGACAGGGAGTAAAGGCGCAAGGCTGGAAAAGCTCCAGTTGCAGACCGCGATGGAAACATTCGAAACCCTGAGCGCCACCTTTCCCGAACTCCAGGTCGGGCTGGTGCACGGCCGCCTGCACGCGCGCGACAAAGCGGCGACGATGGCCGCCTTCAAGGCCGGAGGCATCCATCTGCTGGTGGCGACCACCGTGATCGAGGTCGGGGTGGACGTGCCCAACGCGTCCCTGATGGTGATCGAACATGCCGAGCGCTTCGGCCTCTCCCAGCTGCACCAGCTGCGCGGCCGAGTCGGACGCGGCGCCGCGCAAAGCGCATGCATCCTGCTCTACCAGACGCCGCTGTCGGAAACCGCCCGCTCGCGGCTGAAAATCATCTACGAAAACAGCGACGGCTTCGAAATCGCGCGCCAGGACCTGCTCCTGCGCGGCCCGGGCGAACTTCTCGGCGCGCGCCAGAGCGGCGTTCCCCTGCTCCGGATCGCCGACATCGAGCAGGATCAGGATTTGCTGGCCGCCGCGCGGATTGCGGCGGAACGCCTGATCGCCGAGCGCCCGGACGTGGCGGAGGGGCATCTGCGGCGCTGGCTGGGGCGGGCGGACGAATTGCTCAAGGTGTGAAGTGCCGCTCCTGAACCGCAATTGAACGATGCCGTCCGGCCTGTTGCCGAATTTTTCGTTATGCTATTATGACCACATGGTCACAATACATGGAGAGCCATCGTGAAAACTGTCCCGGTCGTGGAAATGAAATCCCATCTTTCCGCATTGCTTGCCGAAGTCGCGCGCGGCGAGGAAATCGCCATCAGCCGACATGGCCGGATCATTGCCCGCCTCGTGCCCGACAGCCCAAGAATGGCGGCCGAAGCCTTCCGTCCGTTCTGGACCGACGAAGCGGTTGACCTTGAAGCACCGGCAGACACACTGCCTGAAGCGGTCGCTTCGCTGGACTGATTTAATGCGTTACCTGCTCGACACCAATATCGTCATCGCCGCCATGAAAGGCAATGCCGGCGTACGCGTCCGCCTTGAAAGCACGCTGCTTTCCGCCCTGATACTCTCGCCGGTGGTGCTGGGCGAACTGGAAGTCGGCGCGGAAAAAAGCGCTCATCACGAGCGCAACCGCGCCCGTCTCGCCGAACTGACGGAACGGATGCCGCTGGCTCCACTGGATGCCGAGGCAAGCCGCTGCTATGGCCGCATCCGCGCCGAGCTTGAGCAACAGGGAACCCCCATCGGCGCCAACGACACCTGGATCGCCGCGCACGCGTTGGCGCTGGGTGCGGTGATGGTGACCGATAACGTCGGCGAGTTTTCGCGGGTATCGGGACTGGTGGTGGAGAACTGGCTGATTTAAAGATGAGGCGGATGCACGTGCTCGGAGAGCGTGGCCCATTCTGCTACACGCGTGTGAATGTGTTAATGCTAGAAGCCTGGCGGACTTGAAGAATCGAAGCGAAAATTCGGCTGGGCGAGGACAGGTTTTGCCGGTCAATAGTTATTCTATTGACCAAAAAAGCGGCGAAATATGGACCGGCCAGGAGGATTTGCAGCCGATTTCCTTTAAGTCCGACAGGCTCCTAGACCAGCCCAAAACTTGACCCCACGCGCCCACCTTAACTGCCGGCTAACGCCAGGGCTGGAAAGATTTCAGACTCAGAACAAGGGAACCAGCTTGTAGCCCTGGCTTTGCCATCCGATCAGCGAAATGAAGCCGTCGCCCACCAGCGAGAGCTCGGGCAGCACGGTTTCGTTGGGCACCTTGAAGGCCAGGGTAGCGATGGCGCAGATCTCCTGCCTGACGCCGAGCTGATGGAGCTCCTTTACCAGCGCGGCGATAACCTTGAGCGTGTCGCCCTGCTCCAATTCCAGTTCGCCGTCCGGCGCGGTGGTGAGAAAGCGCACGGTCGGCCCGATGTAGACGATCACGAAATCGGGTTTCACGCGCTGACGGGTCAGTCCGGCATGGGAGCCCTTGATGATTTCGAGATAGAAGGCGACCTTTTTGGGATCGTTGAAGTCGATCAGGAAAACCCCTTTCCCTTCCTTGACGCCTCGCAGCGCGGCAGCGTCGTTGATGGGGGCGACATCCGCCTGCGCCGTGAACAGCGGGACAAACAGCAGCGTGAATATGATCAGCATGCGTGGTAAATTCATTTCAGTCTCCAGAGTGGGTTTGGGCGGGTTTCAGTGCGTGGGAAGGGTGATCGAGGCGTCAAACTCGCTCAGGTCGACCAGGCTGCAACTGGTCTTGCGCGAAGCCTGGCAGCCTTCGTCGCCGGGAAGGTGCTCAAACGAGCATGCGCGCGCCTGCAGCATGGCCCAGTCTTCATCAGCATACTTCTCCCGGGGAAGATTGGGCGGGAAATACACGCAGCCGAAGCACACCTCGCTCGGCTCAGCGGTCTTTTCGGACATGGTAGTGCAAGACTCCTTTCTCTTCGGTCATCGATAGCAGCGTCTGGCCGGTGCGTCCGCACCAGGACGGAATGTCCTTCCGGGTTCCGACGTCGGTGGCGACAATCTCGAGGATGTCGCCGATCGCCAAGCCCTTCATGGCCTTGTTGGTTTCCACGATGGGCATCGGACAGCATTTGCCGGAAGTGTCGAGGGTAGTGGTAACGGTCGTTGCGTTCATGGATGATCCCCTTAGAAGTATTGGCAGTGATCTGCCTGGGCGGCTTTGCCGTTGAGAAACCAGGAGGCACCAACGATGCCTTCCGCCTCGGGAATCAGATTCCCCTCGTTTACTCCAAAGATGGCGCCGGCCAGGCTGCAGGCATAGAAATTCACGCAGCCGGTCGCCTTCAGGGCCTTGAGGATATGGTAAACGTCGTTCGGCAGTCCGGCCTTGGCCACGTTCTCGCGTACCATGGCCTCGTCGGTGGCGTGCCGTCCGTCCATGCACAAGCTGGCGGCGCCTTCGACGGTGAGGGCCTTGACCGCCCAATTGACGAATAGGATGTCGACCTGGGTTCCTTCCGCTGAAGCCAGGTAGGCAAAGACGAGCGGAGTGAGGATCTTGTCGTAGGCGTCTTCACGAATCACGATGGCCATGGATTTCATTTTGCACCTCCTTAGAATGAACATTCGTTCTGAATAAACATTAAAAAAAACGGCCCGCAATCAGGCCGCGATACCACGCCAGGCGCATTCCCACACGGCATCCATGCTGTCGGGAAGGGGCTCGGCAAGAACACCGTCAAGACGCGCGGTGATCATCCGGATGGCACCGCCGAAAAGGCAAGAGGTGGCCACCATGACATCCATGCGGCGGATTTCGCCGCTTTCCATGCCTTCCTGAACGAAACCCCGCATGGTTTCGAACGGCTTGGACGAGCACACCGGCCGCTCGGACGGCAGGAAATCGCGGTGCTTGGCATATAGCATGAAATCCATGGCATCGCGGTTCGTCTCTGTCAGTTCGAACAGCATCGCCATGGCGGCGCGGCAACGGTCATGCGCCGTGTCTTTATCCTGGGCGATTTTCGCCAGCGCCTCCTGCAAGCCTTTCATCAGGCTCTGAAAAAGCTCGCGCGCCACGTCTTCCTTATCCTGGAAGTAGTGGTAGATCGAGCCCACGCTGACTTGGGCGGCGCGCGCCATGTCCGGCACGGAGGTGCTGAAGTAGCCCCGCCGCGTGAACAGTTGCAGGGCGGCGGCGATGATCCGCTCCCTGATTTGTCCGGGCTGAACGTTTGCGGGGGTGCGAGCCATTACTGAATCCAATATCGAATGAACGTTCAATCAAGATAGCAGGGTTTTTGCACATGCGCAATCCCCCGCTTAAACGGCCGCATCCACACGAACGCTGAGCCGCTACCGTTGGCCTCCATTCCCTCTCCGGTTTTCAGATTTCCCCGGTTAAGGGCATAATCCCGCTATTTGCCGCGTAACCCGATGAAGTCCGATTCCATAACCCTGCGCTGGCCGCCGAGGCTGACCGAATCGCAAGGCCGCTACCGTCCCTGGCTGCTCGACCGGGGCTCGCTCACCCGGCGTATCCAGGCGCGCTGCGCCGCGTTCAGCGTGCGCCATGTGCGCCAGAGCCGCGGCACGGCGATGCCGTCGGAGCGGCATGCGGTGGGATTGGGCGCCCACGACCGGGCTTTGCTGCGCGACGTGTTCCTGTATTGCGGCGAAACGCCGCTGGTTTTTGCCCACAGCGTATTGCCTGCCGCCAGCCTGGGCGGCTCCTGGCAGGGTCTGGGGCGGCTTGGCGACCAGCCGCTGGGCGCGGCCTTGTTCTCCAACCCGCAAGTGAAGCGCACGCCATTGCATTTCAAGAAGCTCAACCGGCGCAACGCCCTGTACCAGGCCGCCTGCACTGTGCTGCCGAATCCGCCCGCCCATCTGTGGGCGCGGCGCTCGGTGTTCATCTTGCGGGGCAGGCCGATCCTGGTCACGGAAGTTTTCCTGCCGGCCATTCTGGAGCTTGCGCCATGACCTGGTCCGAACGGCTTACCCAATACGAGCGCCTGATGCGCCTCGACAAGCCGATCGGCATATTGCTGCTGCTGTGGCCGACGCTGTGGGCGCTGTGGATTTCCGCCCGCGGCCATCCCAACTGGATCATTGTCTGGATTTTCGTGCTCGGCACCGTGCTGATGCGCTCCGCCGGCTGCGTCATCAACGACTACGCCGACCGCGATTTCGATCCCCACGTCGAACGCACCAGAAACCGCCCGCTCGCCGCCGGGCTGGTGAGCCGCAAGGAAGCGCTGGCGCTGTTCGCGGCGCTGTCGCTGGTGTCTTTTCTGCTGATCCTGAAGCTCAACAGGCTGACCATCCAGCTTTCCTTCGCCGCGCTGTTCCTCGCCGCCAGCTATCCCTTCACCAAACGCTTCTTCGCCGTTCCGCAGGCCTACCTCGGCATCGCCTTCGGTTTCGGCATCCCGATGGGCTTCGCCGCCCAGACCGGCGCCGTGCCCGGCGTGGCGTGGGCGATGCTGGCCGCCAACATCTGCTGGGCGGTGGCCTACGACACCGAATACGCGATGGTGGACCGCGACGACGACCTCAAGATCGGCATCCAGACTTCGGCCATCACTTTCGGCCGCTACGACGTGCTCGCGGTGATGCTGTGCTACGCCGCGACGCTGGCGATACTCGCCGGCATCGGTGCGAAGCTCGCGCTCGGCTGGCCGTATTACGCCGGGCTGCTGGTTGCCGCGGGCATCGCCGCCTATCACTACGCCCTGATCCGGCGGCGTGAGCGCACACTCTGCTTCAAGGCGTTTCTTCACAACAACTGGCTGGGGGCGGCGGTGTTTGCCGGCATTGGCCTGGATTACCTTGTTCGTTGAGCCCATCGCGTAGCCGCCGTGAGGAAGTGTCGGTTCCGCTACGCTTGAACCGACCTACATTTTTAATTGGAAGGCTTGCCACATGAAATACCATGACCTTCGCGATTTTCTCGCACAACTGGAAAAACAGGGCGAGCTGAAACGCATCGCTGCCGAGGTCGATCCCCATCTCGAAATGACCGAGATCTGCGACCGGGTGCTGCGGGCGGGCGGGCCGGCGATCCTGTTCGAGAATCCGAAGGGCCACGCCATCCCGGTACTCGCCAACCTGTTCGGCACGCCGCGGCGCGTCGCCATGGGCATGGGCGAGGACAGCGTCGAGGCTCTGCGCGAGGTGGGCAAACTGCTCGCCTTTCTGAAGGAGCCGGAGCCGCCGAAAGGGTTGAAGGACGCCTGGGACAAGTTCCCCCTGTTCAAGCAGGTGCTCAACATGGCGCCGAAGGAGCTCTCTTCCGCGCCGTGCCAGGAAATCGTCTGGGAGGGAAAAGATGTCGATCTCGCCAGGCTGCCGATCCAGGGCTGCTGGCCGGGCGACGTGGCGCCGCTGATCACCTGGGGCCTGACCATCACGCGCGGGCCGCTGAAGAAGCGGCAGAACCTCGGTATCTACCGCCAGCAGGTGATCGGCCGAAACAAGGTGATCATGCGCTGGCTCGCCCACCGCGGCGGCGCGCTGGATTTCCGCGAATTCCAGCAGGCCAGTCCGGGCCAGCCTTTCCCGGTGGCGGTGGCGCTCGGCGCCGACCCGGCCACCATCCTCGGCGCGGTGACGCCGGTGCCGGATACACTGTCCGAATACCAGTTCGCCGGCCTGTTGCGCGGCTCGAAAACCGAAGTGGTGAAAGCGCTAGGCTCCGACCTGCAAGTGCCGGCCGGCGCCGAGATCGTGCTGGAAGGCGCGATCCATCCCGGCGACACCGCGCTGGAAGGCCCCTACGGCGACCACACCGGCTACTACAACGAGCAGGCCGAGTTCCCGGTATTCACCATCGAGCGCGTCACGATGCGCAAGAATCCGATCTACCACAGCACCTACACCGGCAAGCCGCCGGACGAGCCGGCCATCCTCGGCGTGGCCCTGAACGAAGTGTTCGTGCCGCTGCTGCAGAAACAGTTTCCCGAGATCGCCGATTTCTACCTGCCGCCGGAAGGCTGCTCCTACCGCCTCGCGGTGGCCAGCATCAAAAAGCAGTACGCCGGCCACGCCAAGCGGGTGATGTTCGGGATCTGGTCGTTCCTGCGCCAGTTCATGTACACCAAGTTCATCATCGTCACCGACGACGACGTCAACATCCGCGACTGGAAGGAAGTGGTGTGGGCGATGACCACCCGCATGGACCCGGCGCGCGACACGCTCCTGGTCGAGAACACGCCGATCGACTACCTCGACTTCGCCAGCCCGGTTTCCGGCCTCGGCTCGAAAATGGGCATGGATGCCACCAACAAGTGGCCGGGCGAAACCACGCGCGAATGGGGGCGGCCGATTGCGATGGATGCGGCGGTCAAGCGCAAAGTAGACGAGATGTGGGCCGGACTGGGTTTTTAGCTCCGAATACCGCTCGATTGACGGTTTACGGGCAAAAGCCTATTCTGCGCTAAGCAACACCGTGGCCGCACGTTTATTCCCGATAAAACATATAATTGGAGGGCAACATGGGACTGTTCGACTTTTTCAGGAAAGCCGCGCCCGAAGCGCCGGTTGCCGCTCCGGCTGAAGCCGCGATCGGCGATGCCGGGGTGGATTTCATGGCTGCGATCGAGGCCCATATTCGCTGGAAAGTGCGGCTGGAACAATATATCGACGGCAACTCCGCGGAAAAGCTCGATCCGGTCATCGTCGGCATGGACAACCAGTGCCTCCTGGGCAAATGGATCTACGGCATCGGCGGCGAGAAATACGGTGCCAATCCGCTGTTCCAGGAGGTCAAGGAAATCCACACCGAATTCCACAAATGCTCCGCCGGCATCATGTGCCAGGCCGATGGCGGCGACCGCGAGGGGGCCATCCAGGCTCTGCATCTGGGCGACCATTTCAAACATTCGCAGCGCATCAAGGCAAAGCTCGCCCGTTTGCACCTGGAGCTGAGCGGCGGTGAGTAAGCCCGAAGGCCGGCGCACCTGCCTCTACGACGCGGCCGGCCTTGATGCGATCCTCGACGATATGGTGCGCCAGACTGCGGGGCTGCTCACCGGCCGGAAGCGTGTACTGATCGTCGGCCTGCTGCGGCGCGGCGCGCCCCTGGCGGAAATGCTGCGCGCCCGGCTGGCGCGGGATTACGGCCTGGCCGGCCTGCCACTGTACAAACTGCACGTCAAGCGCTATGCCGACGACCTGACCTTGCTGCACCCGGAAACCGAGCTGACCGCAAACGCCGAGCAAGCCGCCCTGGATCTGACGGGCGCAACCGTGCTGGTGGTGGACGACGTGCTCTACCGCGGCCACTCGATGCTGCGCGCGGTGGAATACCTGGCGGGGAAAAACCCCGATGAAATCCGCACCGTGGTGCTGGTCGATCGCGGCGTCACCCTGCTGCCGATCCGCGCCGACATCACCGGCATGCGCCTGGACGTCGCGCCGCGGGACATCATCGAATGCAATGTCCCGCCTTACGAAAAGGAATTCAGGATCGAGCTGCTGCAGCGCGGGATCGAAACCGGCCGCTAGCCGCAAACAGGCACAAAAAGCACAAAATGTTCCTGATTAGCCACGATATTCAGCAGAGCACACAAGAGCGGAATCGCGGCCGGGGGGCCGCTCCGGTGACAAGGTTTCAACGCGGCTTCTCCTACCCGGATGAATTGAAAGCCAATCGGGAAAAAGCATTACGGATGAAGCAAATACCGGGGTCTCGTTTTTGCGCTTTTTGCGCCTTTTCGCGGCCAATCTTTTTTAATCTTTGCAACCTGGAGCTTCCATGAAAATTCATTCCACCCGCTTCGGCACTCAGGAAATCGACCCGGACAGCGTCCTGACTTTCCCGCGGGGCATGCCGGGATTCGAGGGCTGCACCCGCTTCAAGCTGTTCCACGAAGATAAGGAACAACCGGTGGTGCATTGGCTGCAATCCCTCGACACCCCGGACGTGGCCTTCTCGGTGGTCGATCCGGCGCGCTTCGGGCTGAACTACGAAATCACCCTGTCCGACGAGGAAGTGGAACTGCTGAAATCGGATGCCGCGGAGGACATGGCGGTGATGCTGATCGTCTACACCCCGGCGGGCGAAGCCGTTGGCGCCAATATCAGCGCCAACATCAACGGCCCGGTCATTCTTAACGTCAACACCCGGATGGGCTTGCAGAAGGTCCTGGTCGAAACGAAGGCCGAGCTCACCATCAAGGGCGGGCCGGCTTAGGGAAATTAAACGAATCAGGCGACTTTCAACCAGAGCATGCCGTCGGCGACCTGCTGCAGGGAATCCACGTTTTTCAGCTTGATGGTGTCCCTGGTGCAGTCGATCATGCCCTCGTTGCGCAGCTTGGCGATGATGCGGGAGAAGGTTTCCGGCTTCACGCCAAGGCGGGAGGCGATGACGTTCTTGGGCAGGTTGAGGTGGATCGTGCAGGCGATGTCGCTATAGTTGCCCGCTTCCATCAGGTACTGGACGACACGCTGGATGCCGCTCTGAAGCGTGAGGTTGCCGATTTCGTCGAGCAGGCTTTTCGAACGGTGGCTCATCAGGGTCATCATGCGCAGACACAGGTCCGAGTTGTCGCGCAGCAGGCCGGCGAAGTAATGGCCATCGAAGGCGATAAGCCGGGTCGGTTCCAGCGCATCGGCGTAGACCGAATGCTGGCCGATGAACATCGCCTCTTCGCCGAACAACTGTTTGGCCGTAACCAGTTCAAGTATTTTTTCCGATCCGTCCGGCGAGCTTTTAAACAGTTTGATCATGCCGCGGATAACGACATAGAAATGGTGGCAAGGATCGCCTTCCGCAAACAGCATGTCGCCGGCGGTCAACTGAATCAGCTTGGCGTGGTCCATGGCCTGTTTGAATTGGGCATCGTCGAGGTGCGCAAACAGATAAAGCTGCCGTATTTCTGCGAGATGCTGATCCGGTAATGACATGGCAGGAGTCCCTGGGTAGATTGAACGCAAAAGATGGCGCTGTTCCGATGGGAGCCATCTTGCGCCTTCCATGCGAGATTGGATATCGGCGCATGCTGAATTTGGCCGTAGGAAAAACCGGATGAAAACAGGGGAAGGGTAGGACGATTCCTACGCACGGATTTTGTGGGTACGGCTTCAGCCGCACTGTCTGGGCGCCCCGCCGCGAGCGGAGCGGAATCTCTCAAACGAAGAGAAGGCAGCTCTGCCGCAGTCGCGGCTTACTCCGACAAGCCGATCCCCTCGGCGACGATGCCATGCTTGATGGCGTAGCGGATCAGCTCGGCGACGTTGGCGAAATTCATTTTCTGCATCAGGCGGGTCTTGTGCGTGCTGACCGTCTTGACGCTCAGGTTGAGCTCGTGGGCGATGTCGGAAATGCCCTTGCCGTAGGCGATCTGCTGGAACACCTGGTATTCCCGGTCGGACAGCAGGGCATGGGACGGCGCGTCGGACGCGCCGCCGAGCATCTCCGCCGCCAGGCTCTCCGCCACGGCGGCGCTCATGAACAGGCCGCCCTGCGCCACCTTGCGGATCGCCTGCACCAGCTGCGACTCGGCGCTGTCCTTGCACAGATAGCCGGACGCGCCCGCCTTGAGGGTGCGCACGGCGTAAAGGTCTTCCTTGTGCATGCTGAGCACCAGGATCGGCAGTTTCGGTTTTTCGCTCTTGATCTGCTTGATCAGTTCGATGCCGCTCTTGCCGGGCATGGACATGTCCAGCACCATCGCGTCCCAGTTTCCGGCACGCACCTTGGCGAGGGCATCGAGGCCGTTGTCCGCCTCGCCCGCCACCACGATGTCCGGGCATTCGGACAGAATGTGTTTCACCCCTTCGCGCAGCAGGGCGTGGTCGTCGACGATCAATATCCTGATGGTCATGGTCTGTTCACCTTGTCGTTTCGGGCAGCCAGGCGCCGATACGGGTTCCCTGGCCCGGCTCGCTGTCGATCTCGAACCGCCCGCCCAGCATCTTGACCCGTTCCTGCATGCCGAGCAAGCCGAAGGTCTTCTTGCCGGCGGCCGGGGCGGCGCCGAACCCGCGGCCGTCGTCCTGCACCGCCACTTCGATGGCATCGTCCACCTCGCGGACTTCCACCGTCACGCTGCTGGCGGCGGCGTGGCGCGCGACGTTGGTGAGCGCTTCCTGCACGATGCGGAACACCGCCGTCGCCACCTTGTCGCCGACCTCGAATTCCTCACGGTTCATCGACAGGCGGCAAGGAATGCCGGTGGTTTCGGTAAACTTCGACGCGTGGTGCTGTATGGCCGCCGCCAAGCCGAGCGTGTCCAGCATGCCCGGCCGCAGGTCCTCGGAAATGCGCCGCACCGAATCCAGCGTCCTCACCACCAGCTGGAACCCGGAAGCCAGCTTTTCGGCAATACGCGGATCGTCGCCGGTGCACTGGGTGCGCAGCCAGGCCAGGTCGATGCGCAGGGCGGTCAGGGTCTGCCCCAGCTCGTCGTGGATTTCGCGGGCGATGCGGGTGCGCTCCTCCTCGCGCACGGTTTGCAGGAACTCAGTGAGCTCCTGCAGCTGGCGCCAGGATTCCTGCAGTTTTTCCTCGGCCTGCTTGCGCTCGGTGATGTCGGAAAAAATCGAGATGTAGCGGCGAATCTGCCCGTCATGACCGCGCAGGGCCTGAATCGAGATTTCCTCGGGGAAGATTTCGCCCGACTTGCGTTTGTTCCATAATTCCCCGCGCCAGCGCCCGACGGTTTTCAACTGCTGCCACAGGCTGCCGTACACGGCGGCGTCGTGCCGGCCGGACTTGAGAATGCGCGGGTTCTTGCCGATCACTTCTTCCCGCGCGTAGCCGTAGATAGTGCAGAAGGCGTCGTTGACCCACAGGATGGTGCCCTCGGCGTCGGTGATGACCGCCCCTTCCGCCATGGCGGAAAAGGCGAGCTCGTTCTCACGGCGCTCCTCGCTCTGGCGGTCCTGCTCGCGGGCATGGCGACGGGCGAAATAACCGAATGTGGAAATGGCGGTGAGGCCGAGCAGCCAGATGCTCAGATGCCAATACTGGATCGAGCGCCAGGCCGGCTCCTGGGCGGTGCGGTAGGCGTTGAGATCGACCGAGATCGTCGCCCCGCCGCGCAGGCCGCCCACCGGCACCAGGGTGTCGCGATGGCATTCGATGCACTCCTTTTCCATGCGCATCGGCAGCATCACGCGCATCAGGCCGTGGCTGCCCTTCTTGGCCGTCGCCTCGGTGGCCATGTCGGCGCCGCTCTGGAGCGATTTGAGCGCCTTCTCCTCCCAATCGTCGGGGGCGTTGTTGCGGTTGCGCAGCTGCTGGGAGGTAAGCCGCTCCTTGATGCCGTATTCCTTGTTGCTGACCTGCTGGACCGCCTCCAGAATGTGAATGGGCGTAAGCGTGACCAGCTTGAAGGGCTCGCCGCTCGCCTTCACCCCGACCAGGCGTTCCTGTTCTTCCAGGGTTTCCAGCTTGGGCGCCTTGTCGGCATTGACGAAAACCCCGCCGACGGAAGACGCCCACTTGCGGATCGCCATATCCTTCTTCAGGTTGGTGACCGCGTCGATCTTCGCCATGGACGCCGCCGTGCGGTCGAGCTGGCCGCGTTGCGACCAGAGCGAAACCACGACCACCACCGTCCAGACGACGGAGGCGAGAAACACCGTCACACGGTTGCCGAATAGGGGGTGGCTATTTTTTTGTTCCACATTCATCCTAACCAAAAACAGCATTCACCGCAGAGGACACGGAGGAATGCAAAGGCTTGCATCCATTAGGCGCTCACCCCGAGAGCGCATCGGGAAAAATCCCATAGATACATCCTCTGCGTCCTCTGCGGTTCAAAAGCTTTACCGATGATAAACCCAGTCCAGCAGCGCATCCTGGGCAGCCTGGCCGGCGCCGGCGTTGGGATGGTTGATGATGCACACCACCGCCATCATGCGCCCTTTGGCATCCTGCACATAGCCCGCAATGGCCTTCGCGCCTTGCAGCGTGCCGGTCTTGATGTGGGCGCGCCCGGCCGCGCCGCTGTCGCGCAGCCTTTTTCTCATGGTGCCGTCCACCGCCGCGAGCGGCAGGGAGGAGACGAACTCCGCCATCAGCGGGCTTTTATAGGCGGCGAGCAGCAGTCCGCCCAGATGCGCCGGGGTGATGCGTTCGCTGCGCGACAGACCTGAGCCGTTCTCGATCGCCAGCTCGGGAAAGGCCAGATCGTGCTGCGCCAGCTGGCGGGCAACGGCTTCGCCGGCAACCCCGACCGAGCCTTCGTTGCCGGCTTCGCGGCCGATGGTCAAGAGAAGCTGGCGGGCCATCACGTTGTTGCTGAACTTGTTGATGTCGCGCACCACGTCCGCCAGCGCGCGGGATTCGTGGCTCGCCAGCAGCCTTGCCTCGGCCGGTGCGCCGCCCGCGCGCACCGCGCCCCGGAACGTGCCGCCCAATTCCTGCCACAGCTGGCGAAACAGCGCATCGACCTGGCCGGTGTTGTCGAACAGGCCAAGATACAGCGAATTCTCCCCGCAAGCGGGCGGGTAGGCTCCGCTGACCGTCACCGTGACCGCTTCGCCGCCGTCCGTGGCAGTCGCCGTGTTCACGCCCTCGCGCCAGTCGCCGCACGGCCCGTCCAGCACTTGCAGTTGATTGACCACATGCAGGCGGGCGGGCGCGGGATCGGCGACGATGCGCACGCCGCCGGCCTCCGGCACCAGCCGAAAACGCACCGTCTTGAAATTGACCAGCAGCGCGTCGGGCAGCACGTTATACGGGCGATTCGGCTCGCGGTCGAACGCGCCGGGGTCGCCGCCCGCGGCCGGGAAAAAACTGTTGTCGAGCAGGAGGTCGCCGCGTATCTCGCGGATGCCCAGCCGGCGCACGTCGTGCAGCAGGCTCCAGAAACCCTCCATGGTCAGCGCGGGGTCGCCGTGGCCCTTGATCACCAGGTCGCCGGTCAGCACATCGCCGGCCAGCGCGCCATTGGTCAGCACCTCGGTTTTCCAGGTATAGGCGGGGCCGAGCAGTTCCAGCCCGGCGTAAGTGGTGACCAGTTTCATGGTCGAGGCCGGACTCATCGGCTGGCCGGCGCGGTGCGCGATCAGCGGCTTTTTCGCGGCCACGTCCTGCACGAACACGCCGACGCTGGATGCGGGGATGCCGGCTTCGCGCAGGGCCTGGACCACGGACGCGGGCAAGGGCGCGGCTTGGGCCGACCCGGCAAGGAAAAATAACAGAACCAGCCTTGCCACAGCGCGCACAGAGTAAACCTCACGCGCGCTCCCGTTTTTCTCTGTGGTCTCTGTGCTCTCTGTGGCTAACAAGGTTTGGCCTTTGCTAAATTTTTTCGAGGATTTCCAAAGTGCCGGCAACCAGCATCCGGATTTCGTCTTCGCCGATCACATAGGGCGGCATGAAATATACCGTGTCGCCGATCGGACGCAGCAGCAGCCCATGCTGCAAACCGGCTTCGAAGAACCGGCGGGCGAAGCCGGGCGCCGCACCCGCCACTTCGAACGCCCAGATCATGCCCCGGTTGCGGAAGTTCTTCACGCGCGGGTGGGCCTGCAACGGCGCTGCGGCCTGATTGAAAAACGCCGTCTTGGCGCGGTTGGCTTCGATCACGCCGTCTTCCTCGAAAATATCCAGCGTCGCCAGCGCCGCGCGGCAAGCCAGCGCGTTGCCGGTGTAGGAATGGGAGTGGAGAAAGCCGCGCGCCGTTTCGTCGTGGTAAAAAGCCTGGTAAACCGGTTCGGTGGTCAGCACCGCCGACAGCGGCAGATAGCCGCCGGTGATGCCTTTGGACAGACAAAGGAAATCGGGTCGGATGCCGGCCTGCTCGTGGGCGAAAAAAGTCCCCGTGCGCCCGAACCCCACCGCGATCTCGTCGGCGATCAGGTGCACCTCGAATTCGTCGCACAGCGCCCGCGCCTGGCGCAGGTATTCGGGGTCGTGCATGCCCATCCCCGCCGCGCCCTGCACCAGCGGTTCCAGGATCAGGGCGGCGGTTTCCGCGTGATGCCGTTCCAGGTGCGCACGCAGCGCGGCCGCGCAGCGCAGCGCGAAATCCCGCGCCGATTCGCCCGCTGCCGCGAGCCGCCAGTCGGGCGACGGGACTTGCGCGCTCGGGCGCAGCAGCGGGGCGTAGGTATCCTTGAACAGGGCGACGTCGGTGACCGACAGCGCGCCCACGGTTTCGCCGTGGTAGCCGTTTTGCAGGCTGACGAAGCGGGTCTTTTGCGGGCGGCCGGTATTGCGCCAGTAATGAAAGCTCATCTTCAGCGCGATTTCGGTGGCGGATGCGCCGTCCGAACCATAGAAGCAGTGACCCAGGCCGGACAGCCGCGACAGCCGCTCCGACAGTTCCACCACCGGTTGGTGGGTGAAGCCGGCCAGGATCACGTGCTCCAGCCGGTCGAGCTGATCCTTCAGCGCCGCGTTGATGCGCGGGTTGCAGTGGCCGAACAGGTTGACCCACCACGAGCTCACCGCGTCGAGATAGCGCCTGCCGTCGAAATCGGTCAGCCACACCCCGTCGCCGCGTGCGATCGGCACCAGCGGCAGAGTCTCGTGCTGCTTC
Source organism: Sulfuricella sp. (assembly GCA_023266195.1). Taxonomy (GTDB): domain Bacteria; phylum Pseudomonadota; class Gammaproteobacteria; order Burkholderiales; family Sulfuricellaceae; genus Sulfuricella. Next base: position 9,104 of record JAHFRP010000015.1, on the reverse strand, counting down.
ATCTGGGTGCAGGGATGCCAGACGGCGCGAAGGCTGCGGGCAAGGATGTCCTGGTTGTTCATCGGGCAGGCGAGGAAAAGAATGGGGGAATTATAAACCCGCATCGTAGGTCGGGCACCCCGTGCCCGACAAATCTCGCGTCCCAAACCGGCTTCCCTCTCCCCTAGGAGCCTGTCGGACTTGAAGAATCGAAGCGAAAATTCGGCTGGGCGAGGACAGATTTTGCCGGTTTTGCAGGTCAATAGTTGTTCTATTGACCAAGAAAGCGGCGAAATATGGACCGGCCAGGCGGATTTGCAGCCGATTTCCTTTAAGTCCGACAGGCTCCTAGCCCTCTCCCGCAAGACGGGCGAGGGGGACGCGGTCTCGCTTGCGAGCATCTCATTTGACCGTCGGGCGCGGAGTGCCCGACCTACAGCCCCTTCAGCTTCCGGTACAAGGTATTGCGGCTGATGCCGAGCCGGCGTGCGGCCTCGGACACGTTGCCCATGGCTGCTTCCAGCGCGCGGGCGATGGCGGAGCAGGACAGCGCCTTGAGGTTTTCCGGCTGTTCACCCTCTTGTCGGCAGGGCTGCTGCCGGCGGGTGCGCTGGAGTTCTTCCGCCAAATCGTCCGGCAGGTGGTGCCAGTCGATGAATTCCTCCTCGGCGTCGAGCAGCGCGCCCGCTGTGCGCAAAGCGTTGGCGAGCTGGCGCAGGTTGCCCGGCCAGGCGTAATCGGCGAAGGCGCGGGCCACTTCGGGGGCAAGCGCCAGATCGCGGCCGGGCGCCGTTTCGGCCAGCAGTTTCGCCATCAGCGCGGCCAGGTCGCCGCGCTCGCGCAGCGGCGGCAGAATCAGGGTGAGGCCGTTCAGGCGGTAATAGAGATCGGAGCGGAAGCGGCCCGCCTCCACCTCGGTCCGCAAGTTGCGGTGAGTGGCGCAGATCAGGGCGAAATCCACCGCCACCGCCCTGCCGCCGAGGGGCGTCACCTGCCGCTCCTGCAGCACCCGCAGCAGACGGCATTGCATGTCCAGCGGCATGTCGCCGATTTCGTCCAGCAGCAGGGTACCGCCGTCGGCCTCGCGGATACGGCCGGGGCTACCTTCCCGGCGCGCGCCGGTGAAAGCGCCGGAGGCGTAGCCGAACAGCTCCGCCTCGATCAGGTTCCCCGGCAGCGCCGAGCAATCGACGGCGACGAAAGGCTTGTCCCGGCGCGGGCCGGAAGCATGGATGGCCTGGGCGAAGACTTCCTTGCCGACGCCGGATTCGCCGTGCAGCAGGAGCGGGATCGGCTTGGCCAGCACCCGCCGCGCCTTGTCGATGACCGCCTTGACGCGCGAGTCGCCGGTATCCAGCGCGGAAAGGGCATCCTTGCGCGGCGGCGCGGGAACGGCAACGCCGACCGGCGCCGCCTCCGCCTCGACCTGGACGAACAGCCGCCCGCCGCGTTGCAGGTTCGCCAGCCGCGGCCGGGCCGGGCGCTTGCGGCCCCAGTCCAGCAGCTCTTCGGGCCGCACGTCGAGCACGCGGCTCACGGGCGTGGCGCCCAAGTCGGCGGCGGCGAGGCCGAGCAGCGCCAGCGCCGCCCGGTTGGCGCCGACGATCCAGCCGTCCTCGGAAATGGCGGCGATGCCCGCGGCAACGGTGCCGATGCCCTCCGCCAGGGGATGCAGATGGAGCAGCGTGCCACGCCGGTAGCGCGAAATCAGCAGGCGGTTTTCGATCATCTGCGCCGCGGTGCGCACCAGCCCCAGGGTGTGGGGATGGCGGCTGCGCTGGTCGCCGGAAATATCCAGCACGCCCAGCAGCTGCCCGGCCGGGTCGAGAATGGGCGCGGCGGCGCAGGTGAGAAAGCCGTTTCTTTCCAGGAAATGTTCGGCGCCGTGGATTTCCACCGGCGCGGCCTCGGCCAGGGAAGTGCCGATGGCGTTGGTGCCGCGATGCTGTTCGAGCCACGAGGCGCCCGGCGCCAGTGCCACCCGCTCGGCCTTGGTGAGGAAATCCGGATCGCCCATGACGCTTACCAGCAGGCCGCGGCCGCTGGCGAGGATGACCATGCTCTGGGAGTCGCGCACCTGGGCATACAGGTACTCCATCACCGGCTGGGCATGGGCGACCAGCTCCCGCTGGCGCTCCAGCGCCTGCCCGAGCTGCGGCGCGGACAACCGGGGCGCCTCCGGCGCGCGCCCGACCGGCGACAATCCGGCACCCAGGCTGCGGCGCCAGGAGCGCGCCAGCCGCTCGTCGATCAGGCCGGCGGGCAGCTCGCCCTGTTCCAGGAACAGGCGGCGCGCCTGGCGCAGGGTCGATCCGGGAAGCAGGGAGTGCGGTTGCATGTTTTCTCCTAAGGCGGATTACATGTAGGTTGGGTTAGCGGCTTTATCGCGTAACCCAACAAAACCAAAAAAATCAAAGCCAACATTTTGAAAGAAGATTGATTTTGTTGGGTTACGGCGCAAAAACCGCGCCTAACCCAACCTACATGTGAGTATATGCCACCCGATAACCGGTGCAATACCTGTGCGGGAAATCCGCGCCGACCTGTCCCATATCGTGACACCTGTCCCGCAACGGGACGTTGCAACGATATCGATAAAGCCCGGCGGCAGGCCAAACAGGAAGCGCAAATAACCAGCCGATCAATATGTTGCAGCTAGCCACCGGAGTCTGGCATGGAACTTGATACAGACATGTGGCTCAAATGCGTATTCACCCACAACAATGGAGGACACACCATGCTGTACGCTACTCCCGGCACTGCCGGCGCCAAGATCGAGTTCAAGGCCAAGTACGACAATTTCATCAACGGCAATTGGGTGGCCCCGGTCAAGGGCCAGTATTTCGACAACGTGACCCCGGCGACGGGCAAGGCTTTCTGCCAGGTCGCACGTTCCACCGAGGAGGACATCAACCTGGCCCTGGACGCCGCCCACGCCGCCAAGGACAAGTGGGGGCATACTCCGGTGGCGGAACGCGCCAACATCCTGAATAAAATCGCCGACCGGCTGGAAGCCAACCTGGAAAAGCTGGCCCTGGCGGAAACCTGGGACAACGGCAAGCCGATCCGGGAAACCCTGGCGGCGGATATCCCCCTCGCCGTCGACCATTTCCGCTACTTCGCCGCCTGCATCCGCGCCCAGGAAGGTTCGCTGGGCGAGATCGACGGCGACACCGTGGCCTATCATTTCCACGAACCGCTCGGCGTGGTGGGACAGATCATCCCATGGAACTTCCCGATCCTGATGGCGGCCTGGAAAGTCGCGCCCGCGCTCGCCGCCGGCAACTGCGTGGTGCTGAAGCCGGCGGAGCAGACGCCGGTGAGCATGCTGGTGCTGGTGGAGCTGATCGCCGACCTGTTGCCGCCGGGCGTGCTCAACATCGTCAACGGCTTCGGTCTGGAAGCGGGCAAGCCGCTGGCTTCGAGCAGCCGCATCGCCAAGATCGCCTTCACCGGCGAGACCACGACCGGCCGCCTGATCATGCAGTACGCCAGCCAGAACCTGATCCCGGTGACCCTGGAACTGGGCGGCAAGTCGCCCAACATCTTCTTCCCCGATGTTTGCGCGGAAGACGACGCCTTCTTCGACAAGGCGGTCGAGGGCTTCGTGCTGTTCGCCTTCAACCAGGGCGAAGTGTGCACCTGCCCGTCGCGCGCACTGATCCACGAATCCATCTACGACCGCTTCATGGAGCGCGCCCTGGCGCGGGTGAGGGCGATCAAGCAGGGCAATCCGCTCGACACCGAGACCATGATCGGCGCGCAGGCTTCGATGGAACAGGTGGAGAAGATTTTGTCGTACATCGATATCGGCAAGCAGGAAGGCGCCAAGCTGCTCACCGGCGGCGAGCGGGCCAGCCTGTCGGGCGACCTGGCGAAAGGCTATTACGTTCAGCCGACGGTGTTCCAGGGCCACAACCGGATGCGCATTTTCCAGGAGGAAATCTTCGGCCCGGTAGTGTCGGTGACCACCTTCAAGGACGAGGCGGACGCCCTGCACCAGGCCAACGAAACCCTTTACGGCCTCGGCGCCGGCGTATGGAGCCGCGACATGGCCACCGCCTACCGCATGGGCCGCGGCATTCAGGCCGGCCGGGTGTGGACCAACTGCTACCACGCCTACCCCGCCCACGCTGCGTTCGGCGGATACAAGCAGTCCGGCATCGGGCGCGAAACCCACAAGATGATGCTCGACCATTACCAGCAAACCAAGAATCTGCTGGTGAGCTATAGCCCGAACGCGCTGGGGTTCTTCTAAGTCTCCGGGTGGGCCGGGTCAGCGAGTTGGTTCCGCCACCCTTTTAAACCTTTCACCGCGGAGGACGCGGTGGACGCAGAGGAATTCAAAAACGGAAGCATAAGTTCCGTTCCCGTTTTTCCTCCGCGTCCTCCGCGGTCCAATTTCTTCTTATAGCCTGACGGGAGATCAACCATGGTTGCACGCGTTCTCGCCACCGATGCCGCGCTGGCCCTGATCGACCACCTGCGGGCGAAGCACGGCGCTCTCCTGTTCCACCAGTCCGGCGGCTGCTGCGACGGCAGCGCGCCGATGTGCTATCCGCAGGCCGAATTCATTACCGGCGACGCCGACGTGCTGCTCGGCGAAATCGGCGGCTGCCCGTTCTACATGAGCCGATCGCAGTTCGCCTACTGGGAGCATACCCAGCTTATCATCGACGTGGTCGAAGGCCGCGGCGGCATGTTTTCCCTGGAAGGCCCGGAAGGGCTGCGCTTTCTTACCCGCTCCCGGCTCTACAGCGACGAGGAATGGGCGGAACTCAGCCCGGTATAAGCGACGAACCCCTCACTCATTGCGGCACCATCGTTCCTAATCCCAAAAATTTCCGGCATTTTCATGCCGTGGACGGCGCATTATAATAACCGCACCATCGGCCTGGGTATTTGCATCCGAGCCCTTCAAATAGGCTAAACTGTCGCTCCGGCCGCCCTGCCGACGGGCAACCCGCTGCCGATATTTTTGGAATCGCAATATTGTCGAGGAATCCCATGTCACGAAAATCGTTGTTATTCTCCTGCACCGCACTGGCCGGATGTCTAGTTCTGGGCGGCGCGGCGCATGCCGCCCAGGCGCTGGATTTCCGCCAGGCGGTTCAGCTGGGCAAACAGGCCTACGAGGGCAACCCGGCGGCGTACACGCAGCTGAAAGCATCGGCCCAGGCCGGTTCGGCCGCGGCCGAGAGCGTGCTGGGCGCGCTTTACCAGGCGGGCTCCCCCGCGGTGAACAAGGACGACGCCGCGGCATTCAAATGGCTGCGGCAAGCGGCGGAGCAGGGCGATGCGGAAGCGCAGTTCGGCCTCGGCGTGATGGTCGCCAACGGCCGCGGCACGGCGCAGGACTATGCCGCCGCCGCGCGCTGGTTCGTGAAAGCGGCCGAGCAAGGCAACCCGGCGCCCTATTTCTATCTGGGCCTGCTGTACGAGAACGGCCTGGGCGTAGCCAAGAACTATGCCGAAGCGGCGAAATGGTATGCCAAGGCAGCCGCCACGCCCGGCCCCGTCGGGCTGCAATTCGACCTCGCGACGGGCGGCGCCAAGGAATTGCGCCCGCCGGAGGATAGTTCGCAAGTGATCAAGGATTTCCCGATGGTACCCGACCAGGCGCAGGCCGGCGCCGCCTACAACCTCGGCATGATGAGCTGGAACGGGCGCGGCGCGGCGGCGAACAGCGTCGAGGCCTACAAATGGTTCGTGGTCGCCTCCGCGCGTGGCAGCCGCCTGGCCGACTACAACCTGCGCAACCTGGCGCGCGGCATGTCGCAGAAGCAGATTTCCGATGCAACGGCGCAGGCAACTGCCTGGGAGGCGGAACATCCGTTTAACGGCGCGGGCAAATCCCCTTCGCGGTAGGACGGCATGAAATACGATCGCATGACTTTTTGGCTCCACGTCGCCCTGGCCTTCGCCGTCAGCGCCCAGATGATGTTCGGCCTGGTGATGGACGCCCCGCGGCCGGGTGTGCCGATCGGGGGAACGGGATCGTCTTTCTTCGAGATTCACCGCATATTCGGCCCGGTCGTTTTGGTCGTGCTTTGCGCCCACTGGCTGTGGCAGCTATCCGGCCGCGCCAGCAACGGCATGCGCTCCCTTTACCCCTGGGCATTCCGACGCGCAGCGGCGGCCTCCACCCCATCAAGCGGCAAGAAACGCCTAGGCACGCTGTCCGGTGCCATTCAGGGAATCGGCTTGCTGATCGCCACCCTAATGGGGGCGACCGGCCTGGTCATGTTCTTCGTCATGACCGGCGATGGCGGCTTACCGGCGAACCTGTCGGCCATGCGCGAAATTCACTCCATGGCCGCAGTTTTCCTGTGGATTTATCTGGGTTTTCACCTGCTGATCTCGTTGCTGCTGCATATTTAAGACCGCTCCGGCCACCCCCTCCCTGTTGCAGGGCGCGCGGCCAACCAATTGATTTTCCGGCGTCTCCGCAATTGCCCCACGTTGAAGAAGCATGTGCACGGAGACAAATCGCGCCCCCTTGAATAACCCTCCCCTTGAAATTGCCACACCCAGCCCTTATTATTTAGCACTCATGGAGTGCGAGTGCTAACAGCGCCGCCCCAGGAATTTTTTGCCGGCAAGCAGCGCAGGCGGTTTGCCGGATATTTTTCGTTAATCCTGACAGGAGATTGAAACAATGAAAATTCGTCCGTTGCACGACCGCGTGATTGTCAAGCGGCTGGAAGCCGAAGAAAAAACCGCTTCCGGCATCGTCATCCCCGGCGCTGCTGCAGAAAAACCCGACCAGGGCGAAATCGTTGCCATCGGCAAAGGCAAGATCCTGGAAAGCGGCGATGTACGGGCGCTGGATGTCAAAGTCGGCGACAAGGTACTGTTCGGAAAGTATTCCGGCCAGAGCGTCAAGGTGGACGGCGAGGAACTGCTGGTGATGCGCGAAGAAGACATCATGGCCGTGGTCGAAGCGTAAATAAAATCATGTAGATCGGGTGAAGCGAAGCGCACCCGGCAATCACGTTAAATCAGGAGAAATAAAACATGGCAGCTAAAGACGTAAGATTCGGCGACGACGTTCGCCATCGCATGGTGGCCGGCATCAACATCCTGGCCAACGCGGTCAAGGTGACCCTCGGCCCGAAAGGCCGCAATGTCGTGCTGGAGCGCTCCTTCGGCGCCCCCACCATCACCAAGGACGGCGTTTCCGTGGCCAAGGAAATCGAGCTGAAAGACAAGTTCGAGAACATGGGCGCGCAAATGGTGAAGGAAGTCGCTTCCAAGACCTCCGACGTGGCCGGCGACGGCACCACCACCGCCACCGTGCTGGCCCAGGCCATCGTGCGCGAAGGCATGAAGTCGGTTTCCGCCGGGATGAACCCGATGGACCTGAAGCGCGGCATCGACAAGGCGGTCGAGGCCTGCATCAGCGAGCTGAAGAAACTCTCCAAGCCCTGCACCACCAACAAGGAAATCGCCCAGGTGGGTTCCATCTCCGCCAACTCCGACAGCTCAATCGGCGACATCATCGCCCAGGCCATGGAAAAGGTCGGCAAGGAAGGCGTCATCACCGTGGAAGACGGTTCCGGCCTGCAGAACGAGCTGGAAGTGGTGGAAGGCATGCAGTTCGACCGCGGCTATCTCTCCCCCTATTTCATCAACAACCCGGAGCGCCAGATCGCCGCGCTGGAGAACCCCTTCGTCCTGCTGCACGACAAGAAAATCTCCAACATCCGCGACCTGCTGCCGGTGCTGGAGCAAGTGGCCAAGGCCGGCCGCCCGCTCCTGATCATCGCTGAAGACGTCGACGGCGAAGCGCTGGCCACCCTGGTGGTCAACAACATCCGCGGCATCCTCAAGACCTGCGCCGTCAAGGCCCCTGGCTTCGGCGACCGCCGCAAGGCCATGCTGGAAGACATCGCCATCCTCACCGGCGGCACCGTGATCGCCGAGGAAGTCGGGCTGACCCTGGAAAAGGCCACCCTCAACGACCTGGGCCAAGCCAAGCGCATCGAGGTGGGCAAGGAAGACACCACCATCATCGACGGCAACGGCGATGAAGAAACCATCAAGGGCCGCGTGACGCAGATCCGCAAGCAGATCGAGGAAACCTCCAGCGACTACGACCGCGAAAAGCTGCAAGAGCGCGTCGCCAAGCTGGCGGGCGGCGTGGCGGTGATCAAGGTCGGTGCCGCCACCGAAGTCGAGATGAAAGAGAAGAAAGCGCGCGTCGAAGACGCCCTGCACGCCACCCGCGCCGCGGTCGAGGAAGGCATCGTCGCCGGCGGCGGCGTGGCCCTGCTGCGCACCCGCGAAGCCGTATCCAAGGTCAAGGGCGACAACGCCGACCAGGACGCCGGCATCAAGATCGTGCTGCGCGCGGTGGAAGAGCCCCTGCGCCAGATCGTCTCCAACGCCGGTGTCGAGCCGTCGGTGGTGGTGAACAAGGTCGCCGAGGGCAAGGGCAACTACGGCTTCAACGCCGCCAACGACCAGTACGGCGACATGGTGGAAATGGGCGTGCTCGACCCCACCAAGGTAACCCGTTACGCACTGCAAAACGCCGCCTCCGTGGCCGGGCTGATGCTCACCACCGAGTGCATGGTCGCCGAAATGCCGAAGGAAGAAGGCCCAATGGGCGGCGGCATGGGTGGCGGCATGGGTGACATGGGCGGCATGGGCGGAATGATGTAATCCGGCTCCCGGCTTCCCCCGGCGTCACGAAAAACCCCGCAGATTCTGCGGGGTTTTTTTATGCTACATTACACAAGTCCCTGAATTGCAACCGGCCTGTAGGTGCGAATTTATTCGCACAAAAAAAGCATTGATTGTGAGAATAAATTCGCACCTACCGAGACCATGAGCACATCGACGCCCCTCACGGCAAACGCCATCGCCGCCACCCTCGACCACCTGCGCCGCTTCGCCCCGTTCGACCGGATGGAGCGCGAGCACCTGGCATGGATGGCGCAGCGCCTTTCGCTTGCCTATTACGCCAAGGGCGAAGTCATCCTGTCGCCGGAAATGGGCGCGGCGACCCGCTTTTTCGTCATCAAGCAGGGCGTGGTGCAGGGCGAGCAGAATGTCGCCCGCGCCGCCGACGCCGATGCCTGGCTCGAACTGGCCGAGGGCGAGTGCTTCCCCCTCGGCGC
>JAHFRP010000007.1 GCA_023266195.1 Sulfuricella sp. | reverse complement strand
ACCTGCAGGGCCCCCAGCAAGGGGGTAGGGGGAGTCGTTGTCCGAAATTTGAAAATCCAGCCCCTCGGCGGCACAATTCCGCGACAGCAGTTTTATGAAAGATTCAGGCTAGGAGCCTGTCAGACTTGAAGAATCGAAGCGCAGAGGGTCAAGCAGGCAAGCCGCGAAGCGGGTGCTCGCAAAATTCGGCTGAGCGAGGACAGATTTTGCCGGTTTTGCAGGTCAATAGTCGTTCTATTGACCAAAAAAGCGGCGAAATATGGACTGCCCAGGCGGATTTGCAGCCGATTAGGGATAATGGGCCGGCTTCATACCTGACACGTGCGGCTGAAGCGGCGTCTAAAATACGCTAAACCCTGACAAACCCCACTCGTTCGTAATCGCTGCCTTTCTCGATCAGGTGGAGAAGCTTGACGGTAAACCGATCGCTGCCCTGGATTTCCAGCTGCTTGCCGGGGCTGAACCAGCCGGGCGGCACGATCAGGCTAGAGGTTTCGCGCAAGACCGGCATATCCGGCAGCAGAAAGACCTGGACGAACTTATTGGCGGCATCCGCCACCAGCGAGCGCGGCTGCGCGGCGACGGCGAGCGGCGCTCCGGGCAGGATGCGCACGCCAATGTGGAACCCCTGGTCGGCGGGAAAAATCAGCCATTTGATCATGCCGAGGAGATAGTTGGCGCTGTTGGCCGGGCGCACGGCAACGAGCTGCTTCGGGCCGATGCGCAAACCGCCCCGGTCCGCCCGCATCAGGCGGAAGCCGAGTGCGCTTTCGTCCTGAATCTGCCAGATTTCCGGCGCGACACCCAGTTGTGACGCGTGCAGTTTTTCCGTCTGATCGCTGATGCGGCCATAGAATTGCAGATCCTCGATTTCGCGCTTGCTGAGTTTTTCCTTTTCGCCGGGCTGTTTGAAGGGTTTTTCCCCTCCTACGAAGAAGTGGATTGTGGCCATGCCGAGCACCACCTGTGCCTTTTCCGCCCCGTGCCTGCGGGTGAAGCTCCGACGTTTCGGCGCGGCTTCGAACCAGCGCCGGTAAAGTTCGATCAGCAGCGCCTCGCAGTCCGGCCGCACGCAATCTTCGCCCAAGCCCAGCGCCGCCGGCGGTTCGCCTTTCCGGAGCAGCTTGATGCGTTTGCGGAACGTGGCGGCGAACCGGTCGGTGTCGAGATAGCAAGGATGGGCCAGGGATTGGCCGTCGAGGATGACGGGGCCGGACGAGCCGGCCAGATCGACCCCCACCCGCGCCAGGGCGGAATCTTCCGGCGGCGCGCCCACCACCGCGGCGCGCGCCGCCCATGTTTCCAGCCAGCGGTCGAGCTGGGCGAGCTGCTTGGAGGTCAAGCGGTAGGAATCGGCCAGGTCGGTAAGCAATATCCGGGCATAGACGGCGCCGCAGGTGAGGATGTCGCCATGGGTGTTCAGGCTGTCCTTTACCGGCAGTTCGGCATAATCCAGCCGTCGCGCCAGGACGTACAATTCATGCGCCCGCCGCCATAACGCCGCGTCGATCTCGCGGTAGGCGCGATAGTATTCCAGCATTTGCAGCCCGGTGTAGCGCAGGCAGCGCTGGGTGATCAGGGCAATATGCGCGGACAACTCCCGGTCGTTTTCCAGGCAGGACTGCAAGGAGAGCCGGTATGCCGCGCCCATGGCCGCCCACAGCGCGACGACACTGTTCCAGACGTTATGCTGGGCCTCTTCGAGCGGCACCGGCCTGCCGAAGTATTTTTTTGCCATTTCGAGTTGCAGAAAGGCGACCGGCTCGCGCAGCAGTTCGTTGATTCTGAGCCGCTCCAGCGGAGCGATAGCGCTGCGATTGATGAGTTCCAGCTGGGCCGTGAGGGTGGTGTGGGCCAGCGCGACGCGCGCCAGCTGCAAGCTTTTCAGCCAGAGCTTGCAGCCGGCGGCATCGCGGAATTGGGGCGATGTTTGCGGAGATTCGGAAAACGGGAGCGCGGTCATGAAGCCTCCGTATGAGTTCAGTGTTCGGCAGTCAGTTCCAGCCGGCGACGGGTTGTTGCTGACGACCAATCGCTGCCCGCTCACAACCGCCCTACAGCAATACCCGCTCGATGCCGCCGTTGTTGGCCTTCGACACGTAATCGGCCAGCCAGTTCTCGCCCAGGAGGTGGCGCGCCATTTCCACCACGATGTAGTCCACCTCTATTCCTGTGTCATCATTGTAGCGGGCTATCCCCTGAAGGCAAGACGGGCAGGATGTCAATAATTTAATGTTGGCGGCATCGCCGCCGATTTCGGCGGCAACCTTCTGGATTTCCTCCTGTTTGCGGGAGCGCACCTGGGTGGCGATGTCGGGCCGGGCCACGGCGAAAGTACCGGATTCGCCGCAGCAGCGGTCGGACAACCGGACCCCGCCGCCCAGCAGTTCGTTCGCCACCTTGAGCGGGTTGTAGGCCTTGATCGGCGTGTGGCAGGGGTCGTGGTACATGTAGCGGGTGCCGCTCCCGCCGTCCAGTTTCAACCCCTTCTCCATCATGTATTCGTGGATGTCGAGCAGCCGGCAGCCAGGGAATATCTTGTCGAACTGGTACTTCAGCAGCTGATCCATGCAGGTGCCGCAGGACACGATCACGGTCTTGATGTCGAGGTAGTTGAGGGTGTTGGCGACGCGGTGGAACAGCACGCGGTTGGCGGTGGTGATCGCCTGCCCCCTGTCGTCGTTGCCGGCCGAGGTCTGCGGATAGCCGCAGCACAGGTAGCCGGGCGGCAGCACGGTTTGCGCGCCGAGATGGTACAGCATCGCCTGGGTGGCGAGGCCGACCTGGGAAAACAGCCGCTCCGAGCCGCAGCCGGGGAAATAGAACACGGCGTCGGAATCCTCGCTGAGCTTCGCGGCATTGCGAATCACCGGCACCATGGTCGGGTCGTCCAGGCCGAGCAGGGCGCGCGAAGTCTTCGTCGGCAGGCCCCGCGGCAGCGGCTTGTTGACGATGTGGATGACCTGCGCCTTGAGCGGCGCTTGGCCCACAGTCGCGGGCGGATGCCGGGTCTGCCCGCCGATCAGGCCGAAGCGCTTGGCCAGCTGGTAGCCCAGGCGCTGGCCGGCGTAGCCCCATTCGATCAAGACCTTGCGGATCGCCTTGATGGTGGTCGGGTCGGTGGCGTTGAGGAACAGCATCGCGGCGAAGCTGCCGGGATTGAATTTTTTCTTGCCCTGCTTGCGCAGGAAGTTGCGCATGGCGATCGACACGTCGCCGAAGTCGATGTCCACCGGGCAGGGCGTGACGCACTTGTGGCACACTGTGCAATGGTCGGCGACATCGTTGAACTCGTCGAAATGCTTGAGCGAAACCCCGCGCCGGGTCTGCTCCTCGTACAGGAAGGCCTCGACCAGAAGGCTGGTGGCGAGAATCTTGTTGCGCGGGGAGTACAGCAGGTTGGCGCGTGGGATGTGGGTGCTGCACACAGGCTTGCACTTGCCGCAGCGCAGGCAATCCTTGATCGAGTCGGCAATGCCGCCGATCTCGCTTTGCTCCATGATCAACGACTCGACTTCGAGCAGGTTGAAGCTGGGCGTGTAGGCGTTGCGCAAATCCGCGCCGGCCATCAGCTTGCCGCGGTTGAAGTGGCCGTGCGGATCGACCTTGGCCTTGTAGGCGGCGAAAGTTTCGATGACCGCCGGTTCGAGGAATTCCAGCTTGGTGATGCCGATGCCGTGCTCGCCCGAAATCACCCCGCCGAGCTCGGTGGCGAGGCGCATGATGCGCGCCACCGCCTGGTTGGCGGCGCGCAGCATTTCGTAGTCGTCGGAGTTGACCGGAATGTTGGTGTGCACGTTGCCGTCGCCGGCATGCATGTGCAGGGCGACGAACACCCGGCTTTTCAGCACCTGGTTGTGGATGGCGTCGCATTTTTCCAGGATCGGCGGGTACTCGCGCCCGGTGAAGATGCGGTGCAGCTCGGCGCGCACTTCCTTCTTCCATGAAACGCGGATGGTGTGGTCCTGCAGCGCGTGGAAGACGCTGTCCTGTGCCGGATTAGGCGCTTCCGGCTCGAAGCCGGAGCCGGCAAGCGGCGCGTCGAGGTTGTCCAGCAGCCACGTCCAGCGCCGGCGCGTGTCGGCGATCAGGGCCAGCGCGGCCTCGCGCCGGTTGCCGAGCAGCTCGGCGTCGGGCAGCACACCGGTATCCTCGTCGCGGTAAAGCGGCAGCTCGCCGCGCAGGAATTCCTCCAGCGCGTCCAGCAGCTTCAGCTTGTTCCGGGTCGAAAGCTCGATGTTGATGCGTTCGATGCCGTCGGTATAGTCGGCCATGCGCGGCAGCGGGATGACCACGTCCTCGTTGACCTTGAAGGCGTTGGTGTGGGCGGCGATGGCGGCGGTACGGCCGCGGTCGAGCCAGAATTTCTTGCGCGCTTCGGCGCTGACGGCGATAAAGCCTTCGCCGCCGCGCGCATTGGCGAGCTGGACGATGTGCGAGGCGACCGCGCCTACGGTGGCTTCGTCGTCGCTGGCGATGTCGGCCAGCAGCACCATTTTCGGGCGCTCGGCGCGGTTCGCCTTGGTGGCGTAGCCGACCGCCTTGACGTAGCGTTCGTCGAGATGCTCCAGCCCAGCCAGCACGGCGTGGGGATGGACGTCGAGGTAATCCTTGATTTCGACGATGGCCGGCACCGCGTTGTGCATCTGGCCGAAAAATTCCAGGCACACGGTGCGGACCTGTGTGGGCATGCGGTGCAGGATGAAGCGCGCCGACGTGACGACGCCGTCGCAGCCCTCCTTCTGCACGCCGGGCAGGCCGGCGAGGAACTTGTCGGTGACGTCCTTGCCGAGGCCGGCCTTGCGGAAATGACTGCCGGGAATTTCGAGAATTTCCTCGGACTTGGCCGTCTTGCCGTCGGCGCTGTAACGGCTGATGCGAAAGCGCGCAATTTCGGTGTCGTGGATCTTGCCCAGGTTGTGATCGAGGCGCGCCACCTCCAGCCAGTTGCCGTCCGGGTCCACCATCCGCCACGAAGCCAGGTTGTCGAGCGCGGTACCCCACAGCACGGCCTTTTTTCCGCCGGCGTTCATCGCCACGTTGCCGCCGATGCAGGAAGCATCGGCCGAAGTCGGGTCCACCGCGAACACGCAGCCGGCCGCATCCGCCGTTTCCATCACGCGCCGCGTGACCACGCCCGCGCCGCAGCGGATGGTCGGCACCACTTCCGCCACGCCGGGCAGACTGACCAGCTCGACGCCGTTGTGGCGGTCCAGTTTTTCGGTGTTGATCACCGCCGACATCTTGTCCAGCGGCACCGCGCCGCCGGTGTAGCCGGTGCCGCCGCCGCGCGGGATCAGGGTCAGCCCGAGCTCGATGCAGCTCCTCACCAGCGGGGCGATTTCTTCCTCGGTATCGGGATGGAGCACGACGAAGGGGTATTCGACGCGCCAGTCGGTGGCGTCCGTGACGTGCGACACCCGCGCCAGGCCGTCGAACTGGATGTTGTCGCGGCGAGTGTGGTGCAGCAGCTTTTTCAGCACCTGGCGGCGCAGGCGCGCGGTGTGCGCGAAATCGGCCTCGAACCGGTCCACCGCCGCGACGCCGCGGTCAAGCAGCAGCTTGACGGATTCGTTGTCCTGGCGGCGCTCTTCGATCGCCCGCAGGCGGTGACGCAACGCGCCGATCAGGGCATCGCGGCGCTTCGGGTTGGCGAGCAGGTCGTCCTGCAGATAAGGGTTGCGCGAAACCACCCAGATATCGCCCAGCACCTCGAACAGCATGCGCGCCGAACGCCCGGTCTTGCGCTCCGCGCGCAGCTTGTCGAGCACTTCCCAGGCTTCCTCGCCGAGCAGGCGAATGACGATTTCGCGGTCGGAAAAAGAAGTGTAGTTGTAGGGGATTTCCCGGAGGCGTGCGGTGGTCATAGTCGGTGGATGGGCATCGGTTGCCGTAAACGATAAATTCTAGCTCAATTCGGCGGTCAAGTCTTATATCAGACCAGAGCCTCGGCGTCCGCGTTTGCCTGCGCTCAACGCGTGGGCGTGACAAAGCCGGGGAAAATCCAGACAATAGCGGCGGTCATGAATCGAATTGAACGGAAGAACATGAATACGACTGCCTCCCCCCGCCGCAACAAACTGATTGTCGCCGTGCTCGCCATCGTGGCGCTGGCCGGTGTGCTGGCTTTGCTGCTGGGGCAAAAGCCCGCCGCGCCGCGAGCCATATTCTCGACCCTCGACGGCGACAAAATCGCACTCGACAGCCTGCGCGGCAAGGTGGTGCTGGTGAATTTCTGGGCGACCAGCTGCCCCGGCTGCATCAAGGAAATGCCCGATCTGGTGGCGACATACCAAAAATACCACGGCCGTGGTCTGGAAACCGTCGCCGTGGCGATGAGCTACGACCCGCCGGAATACGTCCGCCAGTTTGCGAAAAAAAACCATCTGCCGTTTACCGTCGCGCTCGATGCCGGCGGCGCGGCTGCCCAGGCGTTCGGCAACGTCAGCCTGACGCCGACTTCGTTCGTCGTCGACAAGCAGGGGCAAATCGTCCAGCAATACGTCGGCGAACCGGATTTCGCCAAACTCCATGCCTTGATCGAAAGCTTGCTGTAACCGGTACGCGGCTGGTGGGCAAGACTTGTGGGTACGGCTTGAGCCGTACATGTCAGGCTGCACCCGCGAGGAGTGGCCGCCAGCGGCAGCCAACCCTCTCTCCAACTCTCTGATAAAACTACTAGCCATTCGACTAGGCTGGCAAACTACGCCAGCCAAGTCGAGAGAGGGCGATCGTCCCCTCTCCCGCTTGCGGGAGAGGGTTAGGGAGAGGGCGCTGTTCGCACGGGCGAGAAAGCCTGACCCACATAAAAAAGGGGCGCACGAGGCGCCCCAATTGGGTTGCAGCAGGAGAAGTTCGTTATTCGACGTGCTCGCCGTGCAGGGCAACGTCCAGACCTTCGCGCTCTTCTTCTTCGGAGACGCGCAGACCAATGGCCACATCGATCACCTTGAGGATGATGAAGGTCATCACCAGGCTGTAGGCTACCGTGACGCCGACGCCCAGCAATTGGATGGCGACTTGGCCGCCGTTGCCTTCCAGCATGCCGGCGGTGCCGCCGATGTCCTTCACCGCGAACACGCCGGTGAGGATGGCGCCGACCATACCGCCAACGCCGTGCACGCCGAAGGCGTCGAGCGAGTCGTCATAGCCGAGCATTCTCTTCAAACCGGTGGCGCTCCAGAAGCACACCACGCCGGCGACCAGGCCGATGATCAGCGCGCCCATCGGGCCGACGAAGCCGGATGCGGGAGTAACGGCAACCAGGCCGGCCACTGCGCCGGAAGCGATGCCCAGCACGCTCGGTTTGCCCTTGCCCAGCCACTCGGCGAACATCCAGGACAGCGCGGCGGCGGCGGTGGCGATCTGCGTCGTCGCCATCGCCATGCCGGCACGGCCGTCGGCGGCCACGGCGGAACCCGCGTTGAAGCCGAACCAGCCCACCCACAGCATGGCAGCGCCGACGATGGTCAGCACCAGATTGTGCGGCGCCATCGGCTCGCGGCCGTAGCCGATGCGTTTGCCCAGCACGATCGCGGCCACCAGGCCGGCGATACCGGCGTTGATGTGCACCACGGTGCCGCCGGCGTAGTCGAGCACGCCTTTGGTGACGAGCCAGCCCTGCACCGCCGGATCGGAGCTCGTGCCCCACACCCAGTGCGCGACCGGAGCGTACACCGCCAGCGACCAGATGCCCATGAACCACAGCATGGCGGAGAACTTCATGCGGTCGGCGAAGGCGCCGGCGATCAGCGCCGGGGTAATGATGGCGAAGGTCATCTGGAACATCATGAACACGGATTCAGGGATGTTCGCACCGTCGGTACCCGCCATCGCATTCAAGCCCATGCCGTTGAGGAACAGGCGGTCGAAACCGCCGAGCCAGGGCCCGCCGTCGCGGAAAGCGATGCTGTAGCCGGCGACCATCCACAACACCGTGACCAGCGCGGTGATGGAGAAACTCTGCATCAGCGTGGCGAGCACGTTTTTCTTGCGCACCATGCCGCCGTAGAACAGCGCCAGGCCGGGGATGGTCATCAGCAGCACCAGGGCGGTGGATGTCAGCATCCAGGCGGTGTTGCCGCTGTCCAGCTTCTGCGCCACCGGCGCGGGTGCGGCGGGTGCCGCTGCCGGAGCGGCGGCCGCAGGCGCGGCGGCGGCGGGGGCAGCAGGTGCCGCGGCGGCAGGTGCGGCAGCGGGAGCGGCGGCCTCATCGGCCAGCGTCAGGCTGGAGAAGCCCAGCATTCCCAGCACGGCGAGCATACTCAACATTTTTTTCATTATGGCTAGCTCCTTTTTATTAAAGTGCGTCCGGGCCGGACTCGCCGGTACGAATGCGGACGACCTGCTCGAGGTTGAAGACGAAAACCTTGCCGTCGCCGATTTTCCCGGTCTTGGCGGATTTCTCGATGGCTTCGATCACCTGATCGACCATGTCTTCCTTGATGGCGGCCTCGATTTTGACTTTCGGCAGGAAATCGACGACGTATTCGGCGCCGCGGTAAAGCTCGGTGTGGCCTTTTTGCCGGCCGAAGCCCTTGACCTCGGTGACGGTGATGCCCTGCACGCCGATGGCGGAGAGGGCTTCGCGCACCTCGTCCAGCTTGAACGGCTTGATGATTGCGGTTACCAGTTTCATGTTAACTCCTTCTCAAACAGGATTCAGATCGGCAAACCGGTTTAGAACGTCCGGGACACGAAAACCGTGGCTTCGCTGCGGCCCATGTTCTTGCCGAATGCGTTGGTGTAATTGGCAGCCTTAGCATTGGTGCCGGTGAATGCCACGCCTACCGAGTAATCGTTGATGGCCTTGGTCAGAGACACCTTGTAATCGTCGTAGGTGAACAGCGAATCGTTGGAAACGCCGGCGACGTCGCCATGGAACTTCTGCTTGCCCGCGTGCAGCCCGAGGGTCAGCTTGTCCATCACTTCGAAGTTGGCGGACAGGTCGAGGTAGTCGGTATTCTTGCTGTTGGCGAAACCGAAGATGTCGCTGATGGCGTGGGAATACTTGAGAGTGAACCATTTGTAGCCGATCGCGCCGTAAATTTCATTGGTATCGGGTTTCACATAACCTGCCGGGGCCAGGGAGTAATTGCCCGGATAGTTGTAGCGCAGGAAGCCCACGTCATAGTTGAAATCGCCACCGCCGAAGGCGTTCTTGAAGCCAAGATAGGTGTCCAATTCCAGGCTGGCGCTAACGCCGGGCGCCGCATCGGAGATCCAGCTCACGTTGGAACCCCAGACGCCGGCGTAGAAGCCGCTGGAGTGGACGTAGTCGAAGCCGCCTTGCAGGGCGGGTTTTTCGTTGGTCTGGATCAGGCCGCGGTAGATGTACTGGCTGAACACACCGACGTTGGCGGTGAGCGTGTGTTCCGGGGTCGGCGCTGCCGCGGCAGCTTCTTCGGCGCTGGCCGACGACGCGATCATGACGGAAGGCAGAACGATGGCGCTGGCCAGAACCAGCGCATGAGAAATTTTACGCATTTTTTCCCTTTCGAGTAATAATTGAGATGAGCCTCGCGATACACCCAGCATTTGTCGTGCCAGAACAACAATATTGTGTTATATCAAAATGTTATTATTTTTATATGCCCTTGTATTAGGCATTAGGCACCGCTTTGAATCATCCGTGAAATCATATGCACCGCCATGGTGCACGACTATATCGGAATAAATTTTGTTACACTGTAAGCACTTGAAGCTCTTACACTATAGGGACTATTCATCATGTTGGGACAAAAGGTTTTCGAAGAAATCAGCGGCAAGCTCGGCGAAGTGCTGGGGGAAAGCCCGGCCAAGGATATTGAAAAAAACCTGCGCGCCGTGTTGCAGGGCGTGTTCGCCAAACTGGACCTGGTAACGCGGGAGGAATTCGACGTGCAGCAGGCCGTGCTGCTGCGCACCCGCGAGAAGCTGGATGCGTTGGAGGTCAAGGTTGCCACGCTTGAGTCCCTTACGGGCACGGACGCCGGGGAAGATACGGGAAACATGGCGCTGTGAGCCGCCGGCGCCAAGCGGATGGCCGGCTCTAAAATGAGTCTCGCCGTTGTCTACAGCCGCGCCCTGGCCGGCATGGAAGCGCCGCTGGTGACGGTCGAGGTGCATCTGTCCAACGGCTTGCCCAGTTTCAACCTGGTCGGCCTGCCCGAGATCGAGGTCAAGGAAAGCAGGGACAGGGTGCGCTCCGCCTTGCTCAACGCACAGTTCGAATTTCCGGCGCGGCGGATTACAGTCAACCTGGCCCCCGCCGACCTGCCCAAGGAAAGCGGCCGCTTCGACCTGCCGATCGCACTCGGCATCCTGGCGGCATCGGGCCAGATTCCGGCGAATGAACTCGATCGGTACGAATTCGCCGGCGAGCTGGCGCTGACCGGAGCCTTGCGGCGCATCCGCGGCGCGCTGGCGATGACCTGCAAGGCCAGCCGGGACGGACGCGCCTTCATCCTGCCGGCGGAAAATGCCGCCGAAGCGGCATTGGTGGAGCGGGCGACGGTTTATCCCGCGAATTCCCTGCTGGACGTGTGCGCCCACCTTATCGGCCGCCAGCCGCTGGAGAGACGGCAGGAGCCCCCGCTGAACGGCGTGCCCAGCTATCCCGATTTCAGCGAGGTGAAGGGACAAGCCCATGCCAAGCGCGCCCTCGAAATCGCCGCCGCCGGCGCCCACAGCATTCTGATGGCAGGCCCGCCCGGCACCGGCAAATCCATGCTGGCGTCGCGCCTGCCCGGCATCCTTCCCGCCATGACCGAGGAGCAGGCTCTCGAATCCGCCGCCATCCAGTCCCTGAACGGCGGCTTCGGCATCGAAGCGTGGAAGCAGCGCGTCATCCGGAGCCCCCATCACTCGGCCTCCAGCCCCGCTCTGGTCGGTGGCGGCGGCAACCCCCGCCCCGGCGAAATTTCCTTGGCGCACCACGGCGTCCTGTTCCTCGACGAGCTGCCGGAATTCGACCGCAAGGTGCTGGAAGCGCTGCGCGAACCGCTCGAATCCGGCCGCATCACCATTTCCCGCGCCGCCTGCCAGGCCGAGTTCCCGGCGCGATTCCAGCTGGTGGCGGCAATGAACCCATGCCCATGCGGCTATCTGGGCCATGCCAGCGGCAAATGCCGCTGCACGCCGGACCAGGTGGCGCGCTATCGCAGCAAGATTTCCGGGCCGCTGCTCGACCGCATCGATTTGCAGATCGAAGTGCCCGCCCTGCCCGAGGCCGACCTCACCCGCCAAGCCGCCGGCGAGCCCAGCGCGGCGATCCGGGCGCGGGTGGAAGCCGCCTACCGGCGCCAGCTGGCGCGCCAAGGCAAGGCCAACGCGGAACTCGGCACCAAAGAGATCGACGCCTTGTGCCAGCCCGATGCCGCCGGCGCCGGGCTGCTGCAGCAGGCCATCGGCCGGCTCAACCTTTCCGCGCGCGGCTATCACCGGGTGCTGAAGGTGGCGCGCACCATCGCCGACCTGGCCGGGGCGGAAAACATCGGCAGCGGGCATATCGCCGAGGCCATTCAATATCGGCGGTTTACGCAGAACTAACACCCCCAGGACAGCACTGTCCCGGCAACCCATTGCCGCGTCGCTACTAGGAGCCCGTCGGACTTGAAGAATCGAAGTGAAAATTCGGCTGGGCGAGGACAGATTTTGCTGGTTTTGCAGGTCAATAGTTATTCTATGAATGACCAAAAAAGCGGCGAAATATGGACCGGTCAGGCGGATTTGCAGCCGATTTCCTTTAAGTCCGACAGGCTGCTAGGGAAGTAGCTGATTTATTCTCCGCCGCTGGCATGAGAAAATGGCGGCAACCAATGGCACTTTGGCATGAAGATCCATGTCGGTGCGGATGTGGATAGCGGCGCGGCCCATACCGTTACCGTGACGACGGCGACACGGCGGACATTACCGAGCCACCCAAACTGCTGCGGGAAGAAGATCAAGTGATCTTTGGCGATGCGGGCTATGCCAGCGATGAATACAAGCGAGGCGCTCGCAAGCTGGGTCTGTTGTGGGCGGTGCAAGACCAAGGCCAAGCCCAAGGGATCCCGAATAAATCAGCGAGGCATCAACATTAACTTAAGTTCAGACATCGGGATAAGGCGCTTTACCGAAAGGGGTTTTATTATACAATGGCGGCGTATGCCCGATGAACGTGGTGGGTTAATCGCTCTTCCCGAGCGCAAAGAGCACGCCCGCAAAGAGACTAGGGAGGTCAGTGGACGCAGGAACGCACGCCCTTGCGGGTATCAAGGTGATGGTGATAGACGACAGCAACACCATACGCCGCAGCGCCGAAATTTTCCTGGCCAAGGCGGGATGCGAGGTTATTCTTGCGGAAGATGGCTTCGACGCGCTCTCGAAAATTGCCGACCACCTGCCCGATGTCATTTTCGTCGACATCATGATGCCGCGCCTGGACGGCTATCAGACCTGTGCGCTGATCAAGAAAAACCCCAAATTCAAAATCACGCCCGTCATCATGCTGTCCAGCAAGGACGGCCTGTTCGACCGCGCCCGCGGCAGGATGGTGGGTTCCGACGAATACCTGACCAAACCGTTTACCAAGGAAAGCCTGCTCAAGGCGGTCGATCAGTACGCGGCCCAACGCGCTTGAGCAGCCAGTCGAGAAGGAGCAATAAAAATGGCCATCCATAAAATCCTGGTTGTGGACGATTCGCCGACCGAGCGGTTTTTCCTCAGCGAGCTCCTCACCAGGAAAGGCTACCAGGTGCGGATCGCCGAAAGTGGGGAGGAAGCGCTCGCCCAGGCCAAGCAGGAAAAACCCGACTTGATCCTGATGGATGTGGTGATGCCGGGACTGAACGGCTTTCAGGCGACCCGCGCCATCGCCAAGGATCTGGAAACGAAGGACATCCCCATCATCATGTGCACCACCAAGGGTCAGGAAACCGACAAGGTATGGGGAATGCGGCAAGGCGCCAGGGATTACATCGTCAAACCGGTGAACCAGGACGAGTTGCTGAAGAAAATCGCGGCGATCGGCTGACCCCGCAAATTTCGCGGTAATATCCAGGCTATTTCAGGGATACCAGATGGCAAGAAAAGTCAGCCTGAGGGAATTTCAGGAAAGCGTGGTTGCCAAGCTGCAGAACCGGGCCGCCAGCGCAACCGCCAATCCTTCCAAGCTGGGCGTCCAGGTCGGCGCGCAATTGTGGCTGGTCAAACTGTCCGACATCAGCGAGGTGCTGCCGGTGCCGCCGCAGACGGTCGTCCCCCTGGCGCAGCCCTGGTTCAGCGGCGTGGCGAATTTTCGCGGCAACCTGTACGGCATCGTCGATTTTTCCCATTTTCTCGGCGGCGCGCCGACTCTGCCCGGCGTGGACCGCCGGGTGCTGCTGGCGCACCCGAAATTCATGGTCAATTCGGGAATCGTGGTCAGCCGCATGATGGGCTTGCGCAACCCCGACCAAATGCAGCGGGTGGAGGCGGCGGGAGAAGGTTCGGCCTGGATGGGCGCAGCCTACCGTGACGACGCCGGAAATTTGTGGCAGGAACTGGACATGCAGGCGCTGACCGGAGATACCCGGTTCTTGAATGCCGGCCTGGGATAAGCGCTTTAACGGCCGCAACGCATGCAATCGCGCAAAACTTGCGTACTGCAAAATACTTAGGGATGGGGATTAAGCATGGGTTTCAAGCTGCCAGGTTTCAATCTTTTCAAGGGAAAACGCGGCAACGGCACCCCTGGCGAACCGACGACCGCGATGAGACTGAATACCACCTTGGTAATCAGGGGAATTCAGCGGCTCGCGAACAAACAGATCGGGCGTTCGCTGCCGCTTATCGGCGAAAAGCCACTGAAATCGCAGCTCAAGATACTGGGCGGCGCCTGGGCCGTGGCGGTGCTCGTTTCATTCCTTCCTTTGACCTGGTATGGCCTGAACGTATCCATACTGAAACAGCACGCCAGCGTTTCGACCGAAATGCAGATGCTGTCGCAACGGATCGCCAAGGGGGCGCAGCAGGCTGCACTGGGTAACCCGATCGCGTTCGCCCAGCTCAAGGAGGCGGACCAGCGCTTTTCCGGCGACATCAAAAACCTGACTCAAGGGGGGGGGGGCGTGTCCGCATCGC
Source organism: Sulfuricella sp. (assembly GCA_023266195.1). Lineage (GTDB taxonomy): Bacteria > Pseudomonadota > Gammaproteobacteria > Burkholderiales > Sulfuricellaceae > Sulfuricella. Next base: position 164,681 of record JAHFRP010000007.1, on the reverse strand, counting down.
CTGCCGCCGTGCAGCCCTTGCTGAAGGAAATGAACAAGCAATGGGAGGGGATGCGCCGCGACATCGGCCAGATTCTTTCCCAGGAAAAGAACCTGGCGGGATTGGGCAACGCCGTCGCCGGGGTGAACGCCGGCAACATGGCGCTGCTTGAACTGACCGAACAACTGTCCGGCCAGATGCTCCAGGCGGGCGCCGCGACACGGGAAATTTCCAGCGCCCGCCAGATGGGAATGCTGACGCAACGGATTGCGAAAAATGCCAATACCCTGATGTCGAGAACAGATCTTGATCCGGAAGAAGCCTTCCTGCTAGGCAAGGACGTTGCCGCGTTCCAGAGCACCCTGTCCGGATTTCTGAACGGAAGCGAAGACCTGCATTTGAGCCCGCTCAGGGATCCAGAAGCGCGGAAGATCCTCGGCGAGATCAACGATACGTTCAAGGATTTCGCCGTGCACACCAACCGGATACTGCAAAATATGCAGGGGCTGGTGGAAGCGAAAAATTCCCAGCGTTCCCTGTTCCGGGACGGCGACAGGATGCTGGACGCCACCCGCCAGCTGACCGACGCGTTCAACCAGAATGCCAGCAGCGGCTGGGTGGAGGTGCTCCTCACCCTGATTCTTGGCGGCATCGCGCTGGTTTTTGCCGTGCTGTTCGCCAAGGCGATGCTCGACGATACCAAGCGGCGTGCCGCGGCAAGCGAGCTGGAGAACAAGCGCAACCAGGAAGCGATTCTGCGGCTGCTCAATGAAATGGGCGACCTGGCGGAAGGCGATCTGACTGTGCGCGCGCGGGTGACCGAAGATATCACCGGTGCGATTGCGGACTCCATCAACTATGCCATCGACGAACTGCGGATGCTGGTTTCGGGCGTGAACAGGGCGACCGAGCTGGTGACCAAGGCTTCCGGGGAAGCGCAACTCACCTCGGAACAACTGCTGCAAGCGTCCGGAAAACAGTCGCAGGAAATCGAGGAAACCAGCGCCGCAGTGCTGCAGATGGCGGATTCCATCAACCAGGTGTCGGCGAGCGCGGCCGAGTCGGCGAAAGTGGCCAATCAATCCCTGCTGGTTGCCGACAAGGGCGCCCAGGCGGTGCAGAACTCGATCGCGGGCATGAACGAAATTCGCGGCCAGATCCAGGAAACGGCAAAGCGGATCAAGCGGCTGGGCGAAAGCTCCCAGGAAATTAGCGAAATCGTGGAACTGATTTCGGACATTACCGAGCAGACCAACATTCTGGCGCTGAACGCGGCTATCCAGGCGGCATCCGCCGGCGAGGCCGGGCGCGGCTTCACCGTGGTGGCGGAAGAGGTGCAGCGCCTGGCGGAACGCTCCGCCGAGGCGACCAAGCAGATCGGCGCCATCGTAAAAACGATTCAAACCGACACCCACGACGCGGTGGCGGCCATGGAACAAAGCACGCAGGGCGTGGTAGAAGGCGCCAAGCTGTCCGATGCCGCCGGCCAAGCGCTATCCGAGATCGAACAGGTGTCGCGCAGCCTCGCCGGACTGATCGGAACCATTTCCACCGCCACCCAGGCGCAGGCGGAAGCCGCCGGCAAGGTGGCGAGAAACATGCAGGACATCCAGGACATCACCGACCGGACCACCGACGGCACCAAGCAAACCGCGACCTCCATCGGTCAGCTGACAGAACTGGCCGCGGAACTGAGAGGTTCGGTGGCAGGCTTCAAACTTGCATAGGTAATTTATGGCCATCGAGTTGGATATTGGCCCGCTGACCTGGGTCAAGGGCGAAATCGATCAAGCGTTGGAGCGGGCCAGAGAGAATCTGGCCGGGTTTTCCGACAATCCGGTGGACGTTTCCCCACTGCGTTTCTGCCAGACTCATTTGCACCAGGTGACGGGTGCCATCCAGATGGTCGGCCTGGAAGGCGCGGCGCGCGTCAGCGACGAAATCGAAAAAGGCGTCGCGGCGCTGGGCAGGCAGGAAGCCGAACCTTCCGCCGCCAATATCGAAGCGATCGGCCAGGCGATCCAGGCGCTGGCCAAGTACCTGGCCGACTTGCTCGACGGCGAGCCGGATGTACCGCTCAAACTTTTCCCGGTTTACAAAAACCTGCACCAGGTGCGCGGTGCGACGGACTTCACCGAAAGCGACCTGTTCTTTCCCGATCTGTCGGTGCGTGCGCCGAAAGACCCGGAAGCCAGGCCCGTGCCGGAAGCCGAATTGCCCGCGCTGGCCAAGGAAAAGCGGGTTCGCTACCAGAGCGGCTTGCTGAAATTCCTGCGCGACAGCGAAGATGCCGCCGGCATGGAAGTGATGCGTGGCGCGCTTCTGGCGCTGGAGCGCGCCCAGGCTTTGCCGGCACAGCGGACGTTCTGGTGGGCGGCGGGCGGGCTGGTGGAAAGCCTGATCAACAAGGGATTGAATTCCGACCTCGAAGCCAAGCGCCTGCTCGGCAAGGTCGACCAGCAGATACGCAGGCTTGCCGAAGCCTCGCCCAAGGTCGCCGACCGCGTGCTGCGCGATGTGCTGTACCGCGTGGCATGCAGCAAGCCGGTAAGCGAACGGGTCAAACAGGTCAAGCACGTATTCGACTTGGACGATTGCCTGCCCAAGGCTGCCGCGCCGGCCGGCACGGACGCCGACGCCGCCCGGTTCAAGCCGCTGCTGCGCGAATTGAAGGAGCAGCTGGCAGCGGCAAAGGATGCCTGGCTGAAATTCGCTACCGGCCACAAGGATAGCCTGAAGAACCTGCAAGCAGCCATGCCCGATCTGGCCGAAAAAATCCAGACACTGGGGAGTCCCCCTTTGCGGGACTTGTTCCGGCAAATGCAAATAATGGTCGCCGCGCAGACCGGGCAAGACGGCGCCGGCGAATCGGTGGCGCTGGAAATGGCTACGGCGCTGCTGCTGGCGGAAAGCGCGCTGGAAAATTTTGCCCAGCCCGGCAAAGAATTACCCAATCAGCTGGACATTCAGATCCGGCGGATGCAAGCCGCGCTCGGCGGCCGCCAGGAGGAAATCGACGCGACGGAGATTCCCCATTTGGGCGACATCAGCCGCAAAGCCCAAGAGAAAATACTGCTGGCGCAGGTGGCGCAGGAAATTCAGGTCAACCTGCGGCGCATCGAGGAAGTGCTGGACGCATTCTTCCGGGACGCTTCCAAGCGCGATGGGTTGCCCGCGCTCGACCCGATCCTGAAACAAGTGTCCGGTGCCCTGAAAATTCTCGAACTGGAACGGGCGGACAAACTTCTCGGCATCTGCCGTGCCGGCATCCGCGACTTCGGAGCTCCCGCCTATCAGCCCGCCGCGCAGGAACTGGAGGCCGTGGCCGAAGGCTTGAGCAGCCTGGGCTTCTATATCGAAGCGTTGCAGCTCGACCGCCCGGACGCGGAGCGGATCGTCGCACAAACCCTGGCGCGCTTGACAGGCGAAGCGGAGGAAGCGGTGGGCACCCCCGACGAGGCCGAAGCGGAGCCGGCGGAAGAGAGCGTCGAGGCCGGCTTGGGCGCGCAAAAAAACCTTGCGCAGGAGAGCTTCGACGCATGGCAGGCCCAACCCCAAAACGCGGCGGCACGGCAAAAACTGGAAATCGCCCTGTCCGGCCTGGCGCAGGATGCCGATCTGGTGGCCGATGCCGGATTAAAGGAGCAAACCGCGACGGTGCAGCGCCTGCTCGAGGAGTCGCAGGAAGCCCCCGATGCAGGGCTGGCGGGCGCGGTTTCCGCACTGGCCGAAGCCCGGATCCCGCCGGTGCCGCGGTCGAAGGAAGCAGTGCGACTGCTCGACGCCTCCGAAGAGGCGGTCGATGCAGAGCTCCTCGAAACCTATCTGGAAGAAGCCGCCGAGGTGTTGGCCACGGTCGGCGAAAACCTGCAAATATGCCAGGAGGACCCCGCCGATCGCGAGGCGCTGACCACGATACGACGCGGCTTCCACACTCTGAAGGGCAGTGGCCGCATGGTCGGCCTGACCGATCTGGGCGAGGTTGCCTGGGCGGTCGAACAGGTATTGAACAAATGGTTGCAGGAGGAACAGGCTGCCACATCCGCGCTGTTCGATTTCGTCGCGCACGCCCATAGCCGGTTCGAATACTGGATCGGCCAGCTACGCGTAGCGGGTAGCGTAGGTGTCGATGCCAATGCCTTGCTGGCGCTGGCGGAACAGGTGAAACGCGGCCGGGAAAACGCCGATCAGCTGCCTGTGCCGGCCGAGGCCGCGCCGGCTGCTATCGAGGAAATCGACCTGCCGCCCATCGAAGCGCCGCTTGAGGAAGAAACGGCAGCCGTCGAGGTGTCGGCGCCGGTTGTTTTCGGCGTGGCGGAAAATACGCTCCCCATTGAAATCGAGGCCCCCGCAGAAGGGGCGGCGCCCGGACAGCCTACCGCCCCGGCCGCGGCGAAAGAGATCGTCGTGCCGGAGGCGGTGCGGAAAATCGTGGCGCCCGGCCAGGAGGCGGGGTTGACGCCCGCGCCGCCGCCCGAAACCGAGGTGACGATTGGCGACGTAAGCCTGTCTTCCGCCCTGCTCGGCATTTACCTGAACGAGGCCAGGCAGCGGCTCGCCACGCTCCAGACCGAAATCACGCAGCTGGAGGATCATCCGGATCATCCGGTCCGGCACGATTTCATGCGCGCCGCCCACACCCTGTGCGGCATTTCACGCACCGTGGGATTCAGCGCGCCGGCTGAGCTCAGTTTTGAGCTGGAGGCTTTGCTCCGGCAAATGCTGGAACATCCGCAGCCAGTCAAGGGCAAACAACTCGGTGTGATGGGCGATGTCATCGTCGCGCTGAAAAAAATGGTGCAGTCGATCGAGGAGAAAAAGCCGCCCAAGCCGGCCAAGCAGTTGATCCGCTCGGTGCAGGCCCTGCTGAAAAAAGCCCGCGCCGAGGCTGAAAAAACCACGCCGCAGATGTCCGCCCCGGCGGAGGAACCCTCTATGCCGGAGCAGACTGGGCTTGCCGCCCGACCGGTGCCGGCACCGACATCACGCGACGATATCGATTCGGAAATCCTGCCCCTGTTCCTGGAAGAGGCACACGACCTGATCCCCCTGGTCGGCACGCAGCTGCGCGCATGGCGCGACTCCCCCGCGGGAGATCAGGCACCGCAGAACCTGCAACGCGCCCTGCATACCCTCAAGGGCAGCGCGCGCATGGCCGGAGCGCTGCAGCTGGGCGACCTGGTCCACAACATGGAAACCCGCGTGATCGATGCGCTGGATAGCGCGTATCCGACCGCCGCCTACTTCGACGAACTGGACGCCTATTTTGACCGGATCGGCGACGGCCTGGAGAAGCTCCAGCCCAGGCCGGCGGCCCCGGCTGTCGATGCGCTCGCGGCGACCGAGGGTCCGCCTCCTGCGGCGATCCAGGCGCCGGCTGCAAAATCCGGAGAACAGCAGCTGCGCGTACGGGCCGATGTGGTGGATCGGCTGGTGAACGAGGCGGGTGAGATCAGCATCGCGCGCTCCCGCATCGAGGGCGAGATGCAGGGCGTCAAGCAATCCCTGCTGGAATTGACCGAAAACGTGATCCGCCTGCGCAACCAGGTGCGCGAAATCGAAATCCAGGCGGAAGGCCGGATGCAGTCGCAGTCGAACCAGGGCGGGACGGCCGAGGCGTTCGACCCGCTCGAATTCGACCGGTTTACCCGTTTTCAGGAGCTGACCCGCTTCCTGGCGGAGTCCGTCAACGACGTCGCCACCGTGCAGCAGAACCTGCTGAAAAGCCTGGGCGAAGTCGATGCCGCACTGCTCCAGCAGGCGCGGCTCAACCGCGAGCTGCAGCAGGAGTTGATGCATATTCGTATGGTCCCGTTGTCCAGCATCGCCGAGCGGCTGCACCGCATCGTGCGACAAACCGCCCGTGAACTGGACAAGAACGCCACCCTGGAAATCAAGGGCGGCCAGGTGGAACTGGACCGCAGCGTGCTGGAAAAAATGACGGCGCCGTTCGAACATCTGCTACGCAATTCGCTTGCCCACGGCGTGGAAACCGCCACCGAACGGCTCGGCGCGGGCAAGCCGGAAGCCGGGACGATCCGCATCGAAGCGCGCCAGGTGGGCAACGAAATCGTGCTGACCCTGAGCGATGACGGCAGCGGCTTCGACTTGGCCGGTATTCGCCGCCGCGCAGTGGAACTCGGCAAGCTTGGGGCAGAGTGCGATGATATCGCGCCGGCACGGCTGATCGACATGATGTTCGACCCGGGTTTTTCCACCGCCAGGGAAGTGACGCAAATTGCCGGCCGAGGCATCGGTCTGGATGTGGTGCGTAGCGAAATCACCGGTCTCGGCGGACGGATCGAGGCCGCGCCGGGCGTGGACGGCGGGGCGAACTTCACCATTTACCTGCCGCTCACTCTTGCCGTGGCGCAGGCCGTGCTGGTGCGGGTCGGCGAAAAGGTTTATGCCTTGCCGTCGGCGATGATCGAACAGGTGCAGGAGTTCAAGGCCGCCGCGCTGGAAGGGATATACCAAAAAGGCGAGATCGAATGGCTGGGCAACCGCTATGCACTGTTTTATTTGCCGCGCTTGCTCGGCGACCGGAAGAGCTCGCCGGAGCAGCACCGTTACAGCGTGGCGTTGCTGCTCAGGAGCGGCGGCCAGCGCATCGCGGTGCACGTGGATGAAATCCTCGGCAACCGCGAGGTCGTGGTCAAGAACATCGGGCCGCAGCTCGCCCGCATACCGGGCATCGCCGGCGCGACCGTGCTTGGCAACGGCCAAGTCGCACTGATCATCAACCCGGTACCGCTGGCGCAGCGCTACGCTTTGCGGGACGCCGCCGCCGACGCTGCGCCCAAGGCCGCTACGCCGGCCGACCTCGGCATTGCCGCCGCTCCGCTGATCATGGTGGTGGACGACTCGCTGACGGTGCGCAAGATCACCAGCCGCCTGTTGCTGAAGGAAGGCTATCAGGTGGTCACCGCAAAGGACGGGGTGGATGCCTTGCAGCAACTGCAGGAATCGCTGCCCGACGTCATGCTGGTGGATATCGAGATGCCGCGCATGGATGGCTTCGAGCTGACCAAGAACGTGCGCGGCGACGCACTTACCGCGCACATCCCGATCGTCATGATCACCTCGCGCACCGCCGACAAGCACCGCAACTACGCCAGGGAACTGGGCGTCAACGCCTATCTCGGCAAGCCGTTCCAGGAAGAGGAACTGCTCGGCCACATCGCCGGCTTCGTCAAGCGCTAATCCAAGAAAAACGCCGCCGCACCCGGAGAACGGGCGCGGCGGCGTTTTGTTTTCCCGAAAACGGCTACGACATCGCCTGGAACAGCTCGGCGCGATAGTAGACCAGCAGCACCGCGCCGAACACGATGCGGTACCAGGCAAATCCGGTGAAGCTGTGATGCGCCACGTAGCGCAGCAGCGCCCGGATGGCGACAAAAGCGCTGACGAAGGCGGTGACGAAGCCCACCGCGAAAGTGCCCAGGTCGTGCAAATGCAGCAGCTGCCAATGCTTGTACACATCGTAGAAGGTGGCGGCGAACATGATGGGAATGGCGAGGAAGAAGGAAAACTCGGTCGCCGTCTTGCGCGACAGGCCGAACACCATGCCGCCCATGATGGTCGCGCCCGAGCGCGAAGTGCCGGGGATCAGCGCGAAGCATTGCGCCAGCCCGACTTTCAGCGCGTCTTTCCAGGTCATGTCGTCGACGCGGTCGATGCGCGGATGGAACGCCTTCTTCTCCACCCAGAAAATCACCAGCGCGCCGACGATAAAGGCGATCGCTACCGAAAACGGGTTGAACAGATGCGCCTTGATCGTCTTGATGAATAGCAGTCCCAGTATGGCAGCCGGCAGGAAAGCGACGAACAGGTTGAAGACGAAGCGCCGCGCCACCCCGTCGCCGGCCAGGCCGGCCGCCACCCTGCCCAGCCGGGCTCGGTATTCCCAGCACACCGCCAGGATGGCACCGAGCTGGATCACGATCTCGAATACCTTGCCCACCTCGTCGTTGAAGTTCAGCAGATCGCCGACGATGATCAAATGGCCGGTGCTGGAGACCGGCAGAAACTCGGTGAGGCCCTCGACGACGCCGAGGATCAGGGCTTTAAACAGCAGAAGCGCATCCATGGGTCAGGCTTTCCGATAAAGGCTGGCGCCGGTGTTCACGAATTCCACGGCCTTTTCGTGCATCCCCTTCTCCAGCGCCTCGTCTTCCGCAACGCCCTGCGCGGCGGCGTAGTCGCGCACGTCCTGGGAGATTTTCATCGAGCAGAATTGCGGCCCGCACATCGAGCAGAAATGGGCGACCTTGGCGGAATCCTTGGGCAGGGTTTCATCGTGGAATTCGCGCGCCTTGTCGGGGTCGAGGCCGAGGTTGAACTGGTCGTCCCAGCGGAACTCGAAGCGTGCCTTGGACACCGCGTTGTCGCGGATCTGAGCGCCGGGATGGCCCTTGGCGAGATCGGCCGCATGGGCGGCGATCTTGTAGGTGATGATGCCGGTGCGCACGTCCTCCTTGTCGGGCAGGCCGAGGTGCTCCTTCGGCGTGACATAGCACAGCATGGCGCAGCCGTACCAGCCGATCATCGCGGCGCCGATGCCGGAGGTGATGTGGTCGTAGCCGGGCGCGATGTCGGTGACTAAAGGCCCGAGGGTGTAGAACGGCGCTTCGTCGCAGTATTTGAGCTGGAGATCCATGTTCTCCTTGATCATGTGCATCGGCACGTGGCCGGGGCCTTCGATGATGGTCTGCACGTCGTGCTTCCAGGCGATGTGGGTGAGTTCGCCCAGGGTCTTGAGTTCGGCGAACTGGGCTTCGTCGTTGGCGTCGTAGAGCGAGCCGGGGCGCAGGCCGTCGCCGAGCGAGAAGCTGACGTCGTAGGCCTTCATGATCTCGCAGATGTCCTCGAAATGGGTATAGAGGAAATTCTCCTTGTGGTGGGCCAGGCACCATTTGGCGAGGATCGAACCGCCGCGCGAGACGATGCCGGTCATGCGTTTCGCCGTCATCGGCACGTAGGCGAGGCGCACGCCGGCGTGGATGGTGAAGTAGTCAACCCCTTGCTCGGCCTGCTCGATCAGGGTGTCGCGGAAAATCTCCCAGGTCAGCTCTTCGGATTTGCCATCGACCTTTTCCAGCGCCTGGTAGATCGGGACCGTTCCGATCGGCACCGGGCTGTTGCGGATGATCCATTCGCGGGTTTCGTGGATGTTCTTGCCGGTGGAGAGGTCCATCACCGTATCGGCGCCCCAGCGGATGCCCCAAACCATTTTTTCCACTTCGTCGTGGATCGACGAGGCCAGCGCCGAGTTGCCGATATTGGCGTTGATCTTGGTGAGGAAGTTGCGGCCGATGATGGCCGGCTCCAGCTCCGGGTGGTTGATGTTGGCCGGGATGATGGCGCGGCCGCGGGCGATTTCGTCGCGCACGAATTCCGCCGTGATGATCTTCGGAATGCCGGCGCCGAAAGATTCCCCGGGGTGCTGACGGGTGATCAGGTCGGACAGGTTTTCGCGGCGCTGGTTTTCCCTGATGGCGACGTATTCCATCTCCGGCGTGACGATGCCTTGGCGGGCATAGTGCATCTGGCTGACGTTCATGCCGGAACAGGCGCGACGCGGCGTGCGGTGCAGGTTGAAGCGCATATCGGCCAGAGCGGGATCGTTCAGCCGGTCGCGGCCATACGCGGAAGTCAGGCCGGGCAGCGCCTCGGTGTCGCCGCGCGCGGCGATCCAGGGCGCACGGATGGCCGGCAGCCCTTGGCGGATGTCGATGTTGGCGGCCGGATCGGTGTAGGGGCCGGAGGTATCGTAGACGTATACCGGCGGGTTCCGTTCGGCGCCCATGCTGGCGGGCGTGTCGGACAGGCTGATTTCGCGCATCGGCACGCGGATGTCGGGCTGCGAACCCGGCAGGTAGACCTTGCGCGAGTTGGCGAAGGGCTGTACGGCGGCTTCATCGACGCGCGCGGTACGGCTGAGGAAAACGGATTGGTCGTTCATTGGCGCTCCAGGAAAATCGCAAGGAGCATTGTGGCAAATGCTTCCCTACGGCGGCTTCGTCCGCATCAGGTTCAGAGGGTATTTCTCACCCCTTGCGGGGACCCCTAGCAAAGTGTGTGAAACTAATTGAAATGTGGAATAATTGCAAGTATTAGCATAGGAGCCCGTCGGACTTAAAGGAAATCGGCTGCAAATCCGCCCAGGCGAATTTTCGCTTCGATTCTTTAAGTCCGACGGGCTCCTCGCCTTAATTTCGGAGCATATGGTCATGGACATGGAGCAGGCCCGTTTTAACATGGTGGAGCAGCAGATCCGCACTTGGGACGTGCTGGATCAGGACGTGCTGGATTTGCTGCATCAGGTTCGGCGCGAGGATTTCGTTCCCGAAGCTTACCGCAACCTGGCTTTTTCCGACCTGGAAATTCCGCTCGGCCTCGGTGAATCGATGTTGCCGCCCAAGCTCGAAGCGCGGATCGTGCAGGAAGTCGGCGTGAAACCCGCCGACCGGGTGCTGGAGGTCGGCACCGGCAGCGGTTACATGACCGCCCTGCTGGCCATGCTGGCGTCGGAGGGGCGGGTGCACAGCGTGGAGATGGTGCCCGAATTTTCCGCGGGCGTTGCCGCTATACTCAAAAAATACGGCATCGCCAACGTCACCCTGGAAGTGGGCGATGCCGCCCGCGGCTGGGCGCAACGCGGGCCTTACGACGTGATCGTGTTGACCGGCTCGGTGCCGGTGCTGCCGCAAGCCTTTCTGGCCAGCCTGAAAGTCGGCGGCAGGCTGTTCGCCGTGGTCGGCGAGGCGCCGGTGATGGAGGCGCAGCTGATTACCCGCGTGGCGGAAGACGCTTACCGCACGACCCAGCTGTTTGAAACCAGCATTCCGTCGCTGAAGAATGCCATGCAGCCCCAGCGCTTCGTGTTTTAAGCCGACTGTCGCTGGCCGCCCAATCGGGTTGACCGACCGGTCGGTCAGTGTTATTTTGCGCCTACAGTCAAGTTTGGTTAAAAGGGTGAAAAATGAAGGTTGAGCACAGCGCGGCTTCCCGGCTGCCGGGCGGTAGCATGACACTCGCGAAGCGAGACCTCGCCCCCCTCGCCCGTCTCGCCAGAGCGAGCGGCTTTGCCGCCGCTCTCGGCGGGGACACTCCTTGCGGGTGCAAGGAGAGGGCTAGGGGTGAGGGAGACGGTCATGGCGCCGGCAAATTTCATTTTCAGGGACTGCATTTCGCCATGACCGTTCTGATGAAACGCATGTCGTTTGCGCTTCTCGCGCTTATCGCCAGCCCCGCTTTGCAGGCCGCCAATCTCATTGACGTCTACCGTGAGGCGCAGCAACAGGATGCGGCCTACGCCTCGGCCCGCTATGCCTTAGAGGCCGGCCTGGAAAAGCTGCCGCAGGGCCGGGCGCTGCTGCTGCCCACCGTCGGCCTGGGTGCCGACACCACCGCAAACCGGGTGGACAACGGCAGTTCGAGCAGGAGCTTCAATTCCAACGACTACACACTCTCCCTCAGTCAGCCGATTTACCGCAAGCAGAATTTTGTCCAGTACGAGCAGTCCAAAAGCCAGGTGGACCAGGCCGAGGCGCAGTTCGCCAGCGCCCGCCAGGACTTGATCCTGCGGGTGGCGCAAGCCTACTTCGACGTGCTGCTCGCGCAGGACAACGTGGCGCTGGCGGGCGCACAGAAGGCCGCTATCGCGGAGCAGCTGGCCCAGGCCAAGCGCAACTTCGAGGTGGGCACCGCGACCATCGTGGATACCCACGAAGCCCAGTCGAGATACGACTTGAGCAACGCCCAGGAAATCGCCGCCCTGAACGACCTGGAAATCAAGAAGCGCACCTTGCAGCAGATCATCGTCAAGATTCCGGAGTCCCTCGCCGCACTCAGCGAGAAGTTGCCGCTGGTGCTGCCGGTACCCGACGACATGAACAAATGGGTGGAATCGGCCGAGCAGTTGAATCCCTCCCTGCAGCTTCAGCGCGCGGCGCTGGAAATCGCCACCCTGGAGGTCGAGCGCAACCGTGCCGGCCATTATCCCACGCTGGATCTGGTGGCGTCCTACCGCGACGCGAACAACGCCAGCGCTGCTGTCGGCGTTTTGGGAGAAATGAAAAGCACCGCGATCGGGCTGCAATTCAACCTGCCGCTTTACCAGGGTGGGGCGGTCAGTTCCCGCGTGCGCGAAGCCATTGCGAACCGGGGAAAAGCGCAGCAGGATCTGGAGCAGGCCAACCGCCAAGTGGCGCTGCAAACGCGCCAGGCCTATCTGGGCGTGACCAGCGGCGTGGCCCAGGTCAAGGCGCTGGAACAGGCGCTGGTCTCCAGCCAAAGCTCGCTGGATTCCACCAAGCTGGGGCAGGAGGTGGGGGTGCGCACCAACGTCGACGTGCTCAACGCCCAGCAGCAGCTCTATACCGCCAAGCGCGATTTGTCGCAGGCGCGCTACAACTACATCCTCAGCCAGCTCAAGCTGCGCTCGGCGGTGGGCACACTGAAGGAAGACGACCTGGAACAGGTCGATCAGTGGCTGGCCGGGAAATGACGGGTAAAAGGGTGAAGCTCCGTTCACCCGATTTCGTCATTCTCGCGGCGGCAATGTGAGGCTGGGACTGGTTAAGACAAGCTCCTGAACTCCTGGCTTCCCGCCATCGTGGGGATGACGGGGTTCGGTTCTTCCTCGGCCATGAAAGGCTCGATCAGGGTCATCAGCCGCTCGGTTGCGCCGCGATGCCGGCCGGCGAAGGCAAGCGCCGCTGCCGACATGGCGCGGATTTTCTCCGGCGCCCGCAATAAACTCTCCGCCGTTTGGATCAGTTCTTCGGCACTTCCCACACGCAGCGCCGCCCCCGCCTGAATAGCGAGTTCGGAAGCCTGGGTGAAATTGAAGGTGTGCGGGCCGAGCAAAACCGGCTTGCCCAGCGCCGCCGCTTCGATCAGGTTTTGCCCGCCCAGCGGCAGCAGGCTGCCGCCGATGAAGGCGACATCGCAGGCGGCGTAATACGCAAACATCTCTCCCATGCTGTCGCCCAGCACCACCTGCGTTTCCGGCGCGACCGGTTGGTTTTGCGACCGGCGCTGGAAGCGGATGCCGCGCTGCACCAGCATTTCCGCCACCGAATCGAAGCGCTGCGGATGACGCGGCACGATCACGGTCAGCAAGTCGGGTATGCCGGCGGCGGACAGCGCCTGAAAAATCAAGGCTTCTTCGCCTTCGCGCGTACTGGCTGCAAGTAAAACCGGCCGCTCCGCCCCGAAACGGGCATGCAGGGAATGGCCCATGTCGATGGATTCTTGCGGTACGGCCACGTCGAATTTGATGTTGCCGGCCACTGGAACCGGCGGGGCACCCAATCGGGCCAGCCGTTGCGCATCGGCGTCGGTCTGGGCGGCGACTGCCGCCAGAGATTGCAGGCTTTCCTGGCAGAGAGACCCGAATCGGGCGTATCGGGCGGCGGACTTCTCCGACATCCGTGCATTGATCAGCAATAGCGGCACACCGGCTTGCCGAGAGGATTGCACCAGGTTGAACCAGATCTCCGTTTCCATCAGCAGCCCGACCTTGGGCTTGAAGTGCCGGAGAAATCGCCTTGCGGCAAACGGGAAATCGTAAGGCAGATAGCACTGCATCACGCGCTCGCCGAACAGTTGCTGACCCGTTTCCCGCCCGGTCGGCGTCATGTGGCTGAGCAGGACTTTGTGGCCGGGATAGCGCGCCAACAGCCGTTCGACCAAGGGAACCGCGGCGCGGGTTTCGCCCACCGAGACGGCATGCAGCCAGATCAGCCGGGCGGGCGGCTCACCCCGGTAGAAACCGAAGCGCTCGCCAAGATGGTGCCGATATTCGGGCTGGCGGCGCGAGCGCCACAGCAGGTGGAAAAAAATGTAGGGCAGCAGCAGGTAGAGCAGCAACGTGTAGAGCCGGCGCGTCATGCGACAAGCCGGTCCAGGGAATCGATCACCGTCGCCGCATCGGGCGGCGCTCCCGCCCGGCCCAGGCTGGCCGTCTTGCCGCCGGCATACAGGCCGGTGAGCCCAGGGTCGGAGGCGCGGTAAATGGCGATTGCCGGCACGTTCAGCGCCGCCGCCAGGTGGATCAGGCCGGTATCGACGCCGATTGCCGCCACGGACTGGGATAGCAATGCCGCCGCCTCGGCGAGCGTCAGTGCCGGCGGAACGACGGCGCCGGAAATGCGTTCCGCCAGATGCAGGCTACGCCGGTGCTCGGTTTCGCTGCCCCACGGCAGAACTGAGGTTATCCCTCGGCCGGCGAGGTGGGTGCCCAACGCAATCCAGCCGGCTTCCGGCCAGAGCTTGTCGTCGCGGCTGGTGGCGTGCAGCAGCACGGCAAAAGGCAGCGCCGGCAGCCAGGGCAAGGCCATGGCCGGCGCTGCGATGCCATAGTTCACCGCCTCGTCCGGCGCATAGCCGAACGCGCGCCCGGCCAGGAGGCGGTTGCGCTCCACCGCGTGCCGGATTTTGTCCACCCGCACCGTTTTATCGTAAAACAACGCGGCTAGCGGTTCGCGCGCACTGACCCAATCGAAGCCGCAGCGCGCACCCTGCGCGAAGCGCGCGACCACCGCGCTCTTGATCAGCCCCTGGGTATCAAGCACCACGTCGTAAACTTCGCTGCGCAGCAATCGGGCGAAGGCGCCGATTTCACCGTACACGGAGCGGCTGAGCGGGGTCTTGCGCCAGCGCCGCACCGCGACGGGAAGGATGCCCCCCACGCCAGGATGCAGGGCGGGGATGCCGGCGAAGGATTCTTCCACCACCCAGTCAATCCGGGCACCGGGAAAATGAGTGCGGATGTCGCTGACGACAGGCAGATTGTGAATCACATCCCCCATCGACGAGGTTTTGACGAGCAATATCTTCGGCATCGGCGTATTTTACGCCTAAAGAAGCTCTTGCAAAACGCTCTCTCCGAACGGGGTTTTTCGCGTCGAGTGGCGAAACCGCGGGTGCAGACGGCCAGTTCTGGCTTGGCGAGGCTATCGATGCCAACACCATAACGCCTGCGGAATGAAACTACCCGACGCGAACCGATCATGCAACGCTGGAACATCATTCAGCACCAACTGCTGCCCGAGTTGCGGGGGCAAGCGGGAACCCTGACGCCGAAGCTGGAGCGGGTTGTGCATACCCTGGAATGGGTTCGCTACCGGTGAACTGGCATGTTGCGATGCGCACGGACAAACGCAAGGAATTGCCTAAAACGGCACTGGGTGGTTTGCAGGGGAAGACGGACTCGCCAAGGCCAGCGCTCGCGCCAAGGTCGAGCATCCCTTCCTGTCGTGAAGAACCTCTTCCGTCATCGCAAGACGCACCGTAAGGGATCGGCCAAGAACACCGCCCCGCTATTCTCGCTGTTTGGCTTCGCCAATTCGATGCTGGCTCACCGATGGCCGTTCAATGCGAACATCCAAGGAGCGCCCTGAAAACGGAAAATAAACAAAATGCACCCAAAAACCTTGCTTAACACCTCAAAAACACTGACTTTCCCGATGAAAACCATAAAAACCACCACAGGCTTTACCGGTTGGGTGAATTGTTCAGCACTTCCTTAAAAGCATCGCTGGCGCGCCCGACAGGATTCGAACCTGTGACCCTTGGCTTCGGAAACCAATACTCTATCCATCTGAGCTACGGGCGCATTTTGATGATTTCAGCGGCGAATCATAGCGGTTTTTTGAGCGGGAGTCCATGGCGGGCTTTTGTAGTTAGACGAATTCTCGTTATAATTGCAAGTTTTGAGAATTGACCAAGACAAGGATTAGCGATGAGCACAGAAAAAATGGAAAAAACCACCGTCACCCAATTCCTGGCGGCCCTGATCGGCGCCCTGATTCCCGTTTTGCTGGTGATTTTCCTGCTGTTTAAACTGGTCATGGGCATCCAGGCCACCCATATTCCGGGGAACGATGCCGCCGCTGCCGACCAGGAAGTAGCCCAGCGCCTGAAACCGGTGGGCGAGGTCGCCATTGGTGAGGCCAAGCCGGAAGCAGGCGGCGTGGTGGACGGCAAGAAAGTCTACGACTCGCTGTGCCAGGCTTGCCACGCCACCGGTGCGGCGGGCGCGCCCAAGGCCGGAGATAAGGCCGCATGGGGACCGCGCATTGCGCAGGGCAAGGAAACGCTGTTCAAGCACGCACTCGGCGGCTTCGCCGGCAAGTCCGGCGCGATGCCGGCGAAAGGCGGCAACCCGGCCTTGTCCGACGCGGAAGTGAAGGCGGCGGTGGAATATATGGTCGGGCTGGCGAAATAAATCGTCTCCGCGGCACCAGAGCAAGGGCGGCTTTCGGGCCGCCCTTATTTTTTGCCCAGCATCGCCTTCATCTGCGCCAGCCGTGCAGTGCCTTCCGACTTCTGTTCTTCCGGCGCGCGTTCGCGCCCGCTGATGCGCAGGTCGTCCGGCGCCAGTTCGGCGATGAACCGGCTCGGTTCGCACGCCTGCCATTCCCGTCCGCGCTTTCTTTTGGCGCAATAGCTCAGCGTCAGTCCGCGCTGGGCGCGGGTGATGCCGACGTACATCAGGCGGCGCTCCTCCTCGACCAGCCCGCCGTCGATGCACTCGCGGTGCGGCAGGATGCCTTCCTCCACCCCGACCAGGAAGACGTGGGGGTATTCCAGACCTTTCGCCGCATGCAGGGTAGACAGGCGCACCGCATCGACATCGCCGTCGGCGCGGTTTTCCAGGATGTTGAGCAGGGCGATGGTCTGGGCCAGTTCGACGATGTTCTTGCCGTCTTCTTCGCCTTTCTTCGCCAGCCACGCGGCGAATTCCTGCACGTTGTTCCATTTGGCCTGGGCGGCGCGCGGTTCCTCGCTGTCGAACAGGTGCGACTCGTAGCCGACCGCCTTGAGCAAATCCTCGATGATCGTTCCCGCCGGTTCGCGCTCGGCGCGAGATTGCAGCTGGTTGATGAAGCGGCTGAATTCCATCAGGGCATGGTAGGGCGTGGCGCCGATCTGGGCCTCGGCGCCGGCCTCAAAGGCGGCGGCGAACAGGCTCTGCTGGCGCTGGGCGGCGTAGGTGCCGAGTTTTTCCAGGGTTTGCGCGCCGATGCCTTTTTTGGGCGTCGCCACGGCGCGGATAAAGGCGGGGTCGTCGTCGCTGTTGGCCAGGAGGCGCAGGTAGGCGGTCACATCCTTGATTTCGGCCTTGTCGAAAAACGAGCTGCCGCCGGAAAGCTGGTAGGGGATGCGTTCGTTGCGCAGTTGCTGCTCGAAGATGCGCGCCTGGTGGTTGCCGCGGTAGAGGATGGCGTAGTCGGCGAAGCGCGTGCGGTGCTCGAACTTGTGCGCCAGGAGGCGCATCACCACACTTTCCGCCTCGTGTTCCTCGTTTTTCGCCGCCACCACCTGGATCGGGTCGCCCAGGCCGAGGTCGCTCCACAGCTTCTTGTCGAATAGCTTGGCGTTGTGGGCGATCAGGCTGTTGGCCACGCGCAGGATGCGGATGCAGGAACGGTAATTCTGCTCCAGCTTGACCACGTGCAGGCGCGGGAAATCCTCGCGCAGGACATGCAGGTTCTTCACGTCCGCGCCGCGCCAGCCGTAGATCGCCTGGTCGTCGTCGCCCACCGCGGTGAAGGCGCCGCGGTCGCCGGTCAACTGGCGCAGCAGCTGGTACTGGCAGCTGTTGGTGTCCTGGTATTCGTCGATCAGCAGGTAGCGCAGCTTGCTGCGCCATTTTTCGAGCACTTCCGGCTTGGCGCCGAACAGTTCCACCGGCAGACGGATCAGGTCGTCGAAATCCACCGCCTGATAGGCGCGCAACGTGTCCTGATAGGCCAGGTAGATTTTCGCGGCGTGGTGTTCGAGGTCGTTCTCGGCGGCTTTCAGCGCCGCGTCGGGCGAAACCAGCGTGTTTTTCCACAGCGAGACGCGGCTTTGCACCCGCCGAATCTCGCTCTTGTCGGTGGTCTTGACGATGTCGCTCAGAATCTGCGCGGCATCGGCTGCGTCGAAAATCGAAAAGCGCGGCTTGTAGCCCAGATGCGCGGCTTCCTGGCGCAGCATCTTCATGCCGAGCGCATGGAAGGTGGTGACGGTCAGCCCCCGCCCCGGCTTGCCCTGCAACAGTTTCGCCGCGCGCTCGGCCATTTCGCGCGCCGCTTTGTTGGTGAAGGTGATCGCCGCGATATGGGCGGCCGGGAAGCCGCATTCCTCGATCAGGTAGGCGATCTTGTGGGTGATCACCCGGGTCTTCCCGCTGCCCGCGCCGGCCAGCACCAGGAGCGGGCCGTCGAGGTATTTCACCGCTTCGCGCTGCGGGGGATTGAGGTGGGACAGCATGAGTACCGAGTCCTGAGTGCCGAGTGTTTAGGCAAGAGTGGGAGGCCGATTTTAACACAGGCGACAGCGACACCCTGTAAAATGGCGGCAACCTACTCAGGACTCGGCACTCAGGACTCAGAACTATGGCCACTTACGCCATCGGCGACATACAAGGCTGCTTTCAAGGGCTGCAACTGCTGCTGCGTCAAATCGATTTCGACCCGGCGCGCGACCGGCTCTGGCTGGTGGGCGACCTGCTCAACCGCGGGCCGGATTCCCTTGCCGTCCTGCGCTGGGCGCGGGGTTTGGGCGACAGCGCGGTGGTGGTGCTCGGCAACCACGACCTGCATTTCCTCGCGGTCGCTTACGGCTTCGTCAAGCCGCACCGCAAGGACACGCTGGATGCCCTGCTGGCCGCGCCGGACAAGAATGAGCTCTGCGATTGGCTGCGCCGCCAGCACCTGTTTTACGCGGAGGGGGAGTACGCGCTGGTGCACGCCGGATTGCTGCCGCAGTGGACGGTGAAAAAAGCGCTCGCCCTCGCCGGCGAAGTCGAAGCCCAGTTGCGCGGCAAGCGTTATCTCGATTTTTTCGCGCGCATGTACGGCAACGAGCCCATCGCCTGGTCCAAAGACCTGCGCGGCATGGCGCGGCTGCGCCTGATCACCAACGCCATGACCCGGCTGCGCTGCTGCACGCCCGAGGGGGAAATGGAATTCGGCCACAAGGGGCCGCCGGAAATCTGCCCACCGGGCTACTTGCCCTGGTACGAAGCACCCAACCGCAGAAGTCGCGACGCCACGATCATTTTCGGTCACTGGTCGGCACTGGGGCTGGAGGTACGCAGCAATCTGATCGCGCTGGACACGGGCTGCCTGTGGGGAGGCTACCTGACGGCGGTACGCCTGGAGGATCGGCAGGTTTTCCAGGTCTCCTGCAAGGCGCTGGCAGGCTCAACGCGCTGGCAATAGTCTGCTCTGCTATGGCGGCCAGTTCGCGCCGGTTCAGGCCCTGGCTCGGCAGCGGGTCAAGATAGGTGACTTCCGCCACCAGCCGCGGCTCGCCCAGTATTCGGGACAACGATTCGCCAAAGCTCATCTTGTCCACATAGGCCGGAGCCGGATTCGGCGACCCGTCCGGCTTGGCATAACGGATCGCCACCGGCCACAGGCGGGCGCCGCTGTCGATCGCAGCCTGCAGCAGGGGGGCATGGAATGGGCGTAGCAGGGAGCCGTCGCTGGTGGTGCCCTCGGGAAACAAGGCAACCAGGTCGCCCCGGATCAGGGCCTCGGCCACTGTCTGATTCATGCGTCCCGTATCATGGCGCCGGGCTCTTTCGATGAAGAGCGTTCCCACCTTCGCCGCCAGCCAGCCGATCACCGGCCAGGTCCGGACTTCGGCCTTGGAGACGAAGCGCACCGGACAGACGGCGTCCAACAGGTAGATATCCAGCCAGGAAACATGATTGGCGACGAACAGCGCGCTGCGCGACGAAGCGTCGGGCTGCCCTTTAACCACCAGTTCGACCCGGAGGATGGCGAGCACGCGCACCGACCATGCCCGGATCATCGCCGTGCGCCGGGATTTTTCAACCAGGGGAAGGACCAGTGCCGCCTTCGCCACGCCCACCAGCAGATGGAGGATGAGCAGGAAGAGCCGCACCGTGCGGATGAAGAAACCGTTCTGTCGATTAATCTGTCGTTCCCATGAAATGTCGGGCAAAACGCCGGTTCACCTTGGCCATCGGCAGCAGCACCAGGAAATCCGCGGTGTTGAAATCGGGGTCCCAGGCTGGGTCGCCGCACACATAGGCGCCGGCGTGCAAGTAACCCTTGAGCAGCGGCGGCAGGGACGCGGGCAAATCGGCGCTGCCGCTGAGGCGGTCCAGCGGCAGGGCGCAACGCGGGAAAACGCGCCACTCGACGGGGCTCAGGTTGTCGACCTTGAGATTATTATAAAGGCTGGCGGCGGAGTGTCCACCATCGGCCATGCTTACGCTGGCGCAGCCGATCAGGTATTCGTAGCCGTTGGTGAGCATGTACTTCGCCAGGCCGGACCATAGCAGGCTGATCGCCGCGCCGTTGCGGTAGTCTGGGTGGACGCAGGAGCGTCCGACTTCCACCATGCGGTCGGAAAGATACAACAGGCGCGTCAGGTCGAACTCCCTGGCGGAATAGAAGCCGCCGATCCTTTTCGCCTGGGCGGGCGACAGAATGCGATAGGTGCCGACCACTTCGCCGGTGTCGCCGTCGCGCACCAGGAGATGCTCGCAAAAGGAATCATAGATATCCTCGTCGATCCCCTGCTCATCGCCCGTGAGGCGCGCGCCCATTTCGTCGGCAAACACGCGGTAGCGGAGGCGTTGCGCTTCTTTCACCTGGCTGACGGATTGCGCGTAGGACAAATAAAGCTTGGCTGGGGTGCTGCCGGGTGCCTGGGCCTGTTGTAACTGCATCGCTTCCTCCGGTTGTGTTGATGGATGGAGGAACTATAGGCGTGGCGCATTACTGAACAATGACAGCGGCGTTACACATTTATTACAGGTGGCTTCGCTAACAGGCTGTCCGAGTTGAAGAATTGAAGTGAGGTGGCAAGCAGGCCTTGAAGTGCAGGCGCGCAACATCCGGCAGGGGGAACCGGAACGGTCGGCTTTGTTTCAAGCTGCCGCTGAGTGCGATTAGTGTGTCACGCGCGTCACGCCGCCGCCCGACAGCACCCGCACCCGTTCGCCCGCCACGAACGGTTCATCGGCTTCCTGAGTGACCGCGATCATGCGGCCGTTATCCAGTTTGACGGTGATTTCCAGGCCATCCTTGCGCGTCGTCCCCTCTTCGATCGCGGAGCCGGCGAGGCCGCCGGCGACGGCTCCCAGAACAGCGCCGATGGTGCTGCCCTTGCCCTGGCCAATGTTACTGCCGGCCACGCCGCCGACAATCGCGCCCGCGCCGGTGCCCACCGCGCTCTTGGTGCCTTCCAGGCGCACCTGGCGCACGCTTTCAACCACGCCCATCTTGACTTCCTGTACCTGGCGCGCTTGTCCGCGGCTGTAGGCGCCGCCCGACATGCTTGACGCGCAGCCGCCGAGCACGGCCATGGAAGCGAGCAGGATTGCGATCGATTTCCCCGAATGTATGTTCATCGTTTAGCCCTCAAAATTCATGCCGAAGTGTTCCTTGAAACGCGCGTGCAGCTCTTCGCACGCGAGGTGGTGGTTCTGCCCGCCGCGACTGGCGATCTTGACCGCACCCAACAATGAAGCCAAGCGTCCGGTCGTCACCCAATCCAGGCCGCGGCCGATGCCGTACAGCAGGCCGGCGCGGTAGGCATCGCCGCAACCGGTGGGATCCACCATTTCGTTTACCATAACGCAGGGGATATCATGGCGTTGACCCCCGGCATAAATCTCCGACCCCTGTGCTCCCCTTGTGACAATCAGTGCCTTGACAAGTTTCGCCAGCTGCTCGACCTTCCGCCCGGTGCGCTCCTGCAGCAATTGCGCCTCGTAGTCGTTGAGCGCGACGTAATCGGCCATTTCGACGAATTTCATCAACTCCTCGCCGTTGAACATCGGCAGGCCCTGGCCGGGGTCGAACACGAACGGGATGCCCGCCTCCTGAAACTCGCGCGCGTGCTGCAGCATGCCGTCCCGGCCGTCCGGTGCGACGATGCCCAGGCTGACCTCGTCCGCATCGCGCACGTGGTTGCGGTGGGAGTAATTCATCGCACCAGGATGGAAGGCGGTGATCTGGTTGTCCGCCAGGTCGGTGGTGATGAACGCCTGGGCGGTAAAGGTCTCGGGAATGCGGCGGACATGTTCCTGCGACAGGCCGAGCCGCTCCAGGCGCTCGGTATAGGGCTGAAAATCGTCGCCCACCGTCGCCATGATCAGCGGTTCGCCGCCGATCATGCGCAGGTTGTAGGCGATGTTGCCGGCGCAGCCGCCATACTCGCGCCGCATGTCCGGCACCAGGAAGGCCACATTGAGGATGTGGATCTGTTCCGGCAGGATGTGGTTCTTGAAATGGTCGTGAAACACCATGATGGTGTCGTAGGCCAGGGAGCCGCAGATGAGCGTATTCATGAAATCCTCTCGACATTCGTTGAGCGGATTATAGCAGCTCCCGCAACCTGGCTGGGATGCGGGAACTCGGCGTTCCCCTCTCCCGCAGGCAGGCGGGAGGGGAGAAGTACTCGCTCCGCGAGTTTTACGTTAAGGCGGCGGCGCAGAGCCGGATTCCAGGCGAGCATTCGCCGCCGGCATGAAAGGCTCCGGCCCGGCCTGCCGCCCCCTTGCACCGGCGATATCCAGCAACAGGGCTTCGAATCGTTCGCAGATGTGGCTCCATGCCCGATTTTGCGCGCTCAGGCGCGCGTTCCGGCCGAGATGGACGATCATTTCTGAACGGGCCGCCAGGCCCGCAGCCTGCTCGCAAAACCGCGCCAAATCGTCGAATTCCGCCACTAGGCCATTTTCGCCGTGGCGGATATTTTCAGCTGCTGCGGCGTAGTTGTAGGCCACCACCGCCAGCCCGCTGGCCATCGCCTCCAGCGTGACGTTGCCGAAAGTCTCGGTCAGGCTGGGAAAGAGGAATACGTCGGCGGAAGCATAATGTTCGGCCAGATCGATCCCGGTCCGCATGCCGGCGAAAATATGGTCGGGGTATCTGGCCAGCAGCTGCGTCCGCTGTGGGCCGTCGCCCACCCATACCAGTTTCGCGCGGGGATGCCGTGCGCGCATCGCGTCGAAGGCATCGACCACTGCGTCGAGATTTTTTTCCGCCGCCAGCCGGCCGACATAGAGCGCCACCAGATCGTTCCTGGATGCGCCCCAGCGGCGGCGCAATTCCGCTTTGCGCCGCGCCGGGTCAAACAGGGCGATGTCCACGCCGCGGCCGACGACGGCCAAATTTCGGTAGCCCTGGCTTTCCAGGTCGCGGCGCAGGCCTTCATCCGGCACCAGCGTCATCCGTGCCCGATTGTGAAAATGGCGTAAGTAGGCGCTGATCGGCTGCCGCAGCCAGCCGATGCCGTAGTGTTTGGTGTAGCTATGAAAATTGGTGTGAAAAGCGGTGGACACCGGGATGCCGAGTTGGATCGCCGCATTCAGCGCAGACCAGCCGAGCGGTCCTTCGGTCGCGATGTGCACGATATTGGGCCGCCGTGTGCGCCAGATGCGCTTCAGTTCAGCCCCGGCCGGCAGCCCCATGCGCAAATGCGGATAGCGCGGGATGGGGAAGCCGCGCTGCAGAAAGTGGGCCAGGCCGGGCTCATCCTGCGGGGTATCGTCCGGGCCCTGGCACGGCCTGATCAGCTGGATGCGATGATTGCGCTGGCGCAACCCATCGACCAGGTGACGGACCGTAAGGGCGACGCCGTTGATCTCGGGCGGATAGGTCTCCGTGACTACGGCTACGCAAAGCGAACGTCCCGCGACGGGGGGTGACAAGAGGGCGGCAGCGGATTTTTCCATGCCGCCAATTTGCCGCGACAAGAAGAACGTTTGATGACAGGATGTTTAAGTTTTTGTGACAGTCAGTCCAGCAGCACCAGCAGCCATACCACGGCCAGGTTGGCCAGGCTCAGCAGCACGGCGGCGCTGCCGATGTCCTTGGCGCGCTTGGCGAGCAGGTGGTCTTCCAGGGAAATGCGGTCGACCGTGGCTTCCACGGCGGAATTGAGCAGTTCGACGATGAGCACCAGCACCACGCTGGCGATCATCATCGCCTTGCCTGTCGAGCCGGCGGGGGAGAGCAGGGCGACCGGGAGCAGCACCGCGGCAAGCAGCGTTTCCTGCCGGAAAGCATCTTCGTGCCGGTAGGCGGCCTTGAATCCCGCCAGGGAGTAGTGAAAGGCATTCCACAGGCGTTTCAGGCCCGTTTTTCCTTTGTGCGGGCTTTCCATATCGAAGGCAGTTTAAGCGGCGCGTGTT
The DNA here is from genome assembly GCA_023266195.1 of Sulfuricella sp. GTDB lineage: Bacteria > Pseudomonadota > Gammaproteobacteria > Burkholderiales > Sulfuricellaceae > Sulfuricella. Next base: position 140,521 of record JAHFRP010000007.1, on the reverse strand, counting down.
ACAGATTGATGAAAATTATGCCTTCTACGCTTTCCAGGTCAAATCCAGCTCGCGCGCCGCTTTCACGTCGTCCAGCCGGCGCACCGGCATGGTGTGGGGCGCGGATTTCACCAGTTCCGGGGTGGCGAGAGCCTCTTCGAGGATTTCCTTCAATGCGGCGACGAATGCATCCAGCGTCTGCTTCGACTCGGTTTCGGTCGGCTCGATCAGCAGGCATTCCGGCACCAGCATCGGAAAATAGGTGGTGGGTGCGTGGAAGCCCTTGTCGAGCAGGCGCTTGGCGACGTCCATCGCGGAAACGCCGGTCTTGTCCTTCAGGCTCTTGAGGGTGACGATGAACTCGTGGCTGGCGCGGCGCTGCGGGAAGGCGATGTCGAAGCCGGCTTTTTGCAGCTCGGCCATCAGGTAGTTGGCGTTGAGCGTGGCGAAATCCGCCACGCGGCGCATGCCTTCGCCGCCCAGCGTGCGCGCATAGGCGTAAGCGCGCAGCAGAATGCCGGTATTGCCCATGAAGGCGGACAGGCGGCCGATGGTTTGCGGCAGGTCGTGTTCCGTCACCAGGCGGTAGCGTCCGGCATCGAGCGTCACCACCGGCACCGGCAGGAACGGAAGCAGGCGCTCGCTCACGCCGACCGGGCCGGAGCCGGGGCCGCCGCCGCCGTGCGGGGTGGAGAAGGTCTTGTGCAGGTTGACGTGGATCACGTCGAAGCCCATGTCGCCCGGCCTGACGCGGCCGAGGATGGCGTTGAGGTTGGCGCCGTCGTAATAGAGCAGGCCGCCGGCCTCGTGCACGATCTGCTGCATGGCCTGGATGTTCTTCTCGAACACACCCAGGGTGGACGGATTGGTCAGCATCAGTCCGGCCGTCTGCGGCCCGACCGCGGTTTTCAGCGCGGCCAGATCGACGTTGCCGTCGCGGTCGGTGGGGATCTCCCGCACCGTGAAGCCGCCCATCACCGCCGATGCCGGGTTGGTGCCGTGCGCCGCGTCCGGTACCAGCATTTCGGTGCGCGCCGCATCGCCGCGCGACGCGTGATAGGCGCGGATCATCGCCACGCCGGCGAACTCGCCCTGCGCCCCGGCCATCGGGGTGAGCGAAACGCCGGCCATGCCGGTCACGTCCTTGAGCATTTCCTGCAGTTCGTGGAAACAAGCCAGCACGCCCTGCCCGGTGGCTTCCGGCGCCAACGGGTGGCGCGCCAGGAACTGCGGCAACATCGCCATCTGGTGCGAGCCGCGCGGGTTGTACTTCATGGTGCAGGAGCCGAGCGGGTAGAAATGGGTGTCGATCGAGAAGTTCTTCTGCGACAGCCGGGTGTAGTGGCGCACCGCGTCCATTTCGGACACTTCGGGCAGGAGCGGCTTGTCCCGGCGCAGCAAGTGGGCCGGGATGTCGTTCGCTTCGGCCGGCGCGGCCGGCGCCTGAGACGGGTTTTTGCGGCCCGGCCGGGAAAGTTCGAAAATCAGCATGCTAAAACTATCCTTTTACCGCCAGCAGCGCGGCTTCGTAATCGGGTTCGTCGGTCACTTCGGGCACCAGTTGCGAGTAGACCACGCGGTCGTTTTCGTCGAGCACGATCACCGCGCGGGCGCACAGGCCGGACAGCGGATAGCTGTGGATCAACACGCCGTAATCTTTCTGGAAGTCGCGCCCGCGCAGGGTGGACAGCATGATCACCTTGTCCAGCCCTTCAGCGCCGCAAAAGCGCGCTTGGGCGAACGGCAGGTCGGCGGAAATCACCAGCACCACGGTGTTGTCCAGGCTGCTGGCGGCTTCGTTGAAGCGGCGGGTGGAAGCGGCGCACACCGCCGTGTCGATGCTCGGCACGATGGAGAGTACCTTGCGCTGGCCGGCGAACTGGCTGAGGGAAACGTCGTTCAGGTTCTTGTCCACCAGCATGAAGCTGTGCACCGTTTCGCCGGGCTGGGGGAAGTGGCCGATGACTTCAAGAGGGCTGCCTTCCAATGTCACGGTTGCCATGATCGTTCTCCTTGTTAGTGAGGAAAATCACCACTTGCTGGTGGCGGTGGGTTTCAGTCTGGTACAGGACGGGGCCGAGCTTTGGCGCGCAACGATGCGCGCCAAGTTTTCCACGAATCTGGCGATGTCCGCTTCGGTCTTGGTTTCCGTGGCGCACACCAGGAGCGCGTTGCCCAGCTCCGGGTAATAGGGCGCCAGGTCCAGCCCGCCCAGGATGCCCTGGGCTTCCAGCGCGCGCAGCACGTCGGCGACGGGCGCGTCGAAGGTGATCACCGCTTCGTGGAAGAACGGTTCGGAGAACATCCGCTCGACGCCGGTTACCGCTGTCGCCTGTTCGACCAATGCCCGCGCGTTGGCGTGGCAGGCCGAGGCGACGCGCGCGAGGCCGTCCTGGCCGAGCAGCGCCAGGTGGATGGTCGCGGCGGTCGCCATCAAGCCCTGGTTGGTGCAGATGTTGGAAGTCGCCTTGGCGCGGCGGATATGCTGTTCGCGCGCCTGCAGGGTCAGGCAGAAGCCGGGCTTGCCGTCCAGGTCCACCGTGCGGCCGACGACGCGCCCCGCCATCTGCCGCGCCAGCGCCTGCTTGCAGCACATGAAGCCGAAATACGGGCCGCCGGAGGATAATGGCGCGCCCAGCGGCTGGCCTTCGCCCACCGCGATGTCCGCGCCCTTGCTGCCCCACTGGCCGGGCGCCTTGAGCAGGCCGAGCGAAACCGGATTGACCGCGCCGATCACCAGCATGCCCTGGGCGTGCGCCCAGTTCGTCAGCTCGTCGACTTCTTCCAGCACGCCGAAAAAATTGGGCTGCTGGATCACCAGCGCGGCGAAATCCTGCCCTTCGAACTGCTTGAGCGCGTCGGCGACGATATCGCCGCCGGCGGTGCAGTAAGGCACGGCGACCAGCTCGATGCCCTGGTTCTTCACCAGCGCCTCGACCACCCCGCGCCACAGCGGATGCACGCAGCCCGGCACCAGCACGCGGCGTGCCGATTTGTGCGCGCGCACCGCCATCAGCACGGCTTCGGCCAAGGCGGAGGCGCCGTCGTACAGGCTCGCGTTGGATACGTCCATGCCGGTGAGCGAGGCCATCATGGTCTGGAATTCATACAGCAGTTGCAGCGTGCCCTGGCTCGCTTCGGCCTGGTAGGGCGTGTAGGCGGAGTAGAACTCGCCGCGCCCGGCGATTTGCCAGACTGCCGCCGGGATGTGGTGTTCATAGGCGCCCGCACCGATGAAATTCAGGTAGCGCCCATCGGCCTCGGCCCGTTCTTGCATCAGGCGGGAGGCGGCCATCTCGTTCAGCGCCGGCGGCATGTTCGAAAGTTGGCCGGCGCGCAGTGCGGGTGGAATCTCGTCGAACAAGTCCTCGATCGAGGCCGTGCCGATGCTGGACAGCATGGCTTGGATTTCTTCTTCGGTGTGGGGGATGAAGGGCATGGGTTATCTCGGTGAGGAAGGGAAGTCGGTTGGGAGTCAGGAGTTAGGAGAAAAGCCGGCCACGTTCCGCGTGGTGCTTTTGATTTTACTCCTCACCCCTAACTCCTCGCTCCTCCCTAATTCAGTGTGCTTCGCTTTCCACCAGCGCCCCATAGGCGGCGGCGTCGAGCAGGCTGGCCACGTCGGCCGGGTTGGCGGGCTTGAGCTTGAACATCCAGGCGGCGTAGGCATCCTGGTTGATCGCTTCCGGGGAGTCCGCCACGGCTTCATTGGCGGCCACCACTTCACCGGCCAACGGCGCATACACGTCGGATGCGGCCTTGACCGATTCCACCACGGCGCATTCCTCGCCGGCGGCAAGCTGGCGGCCGACGGCGGGATTTTCCACGTAGACCATGTCCCCCAGCAGTTCCTGGGCATGGTGGGTGATGCCGACCGTTACCGTGCCGTCCGCTTCAAGCCTGGCCCATTCGTGGGACTTGGTGTATTTCAGATCGCTGGGGATGCTCATGTTTTTCTCCTAAATATTAATTCTTTTTTACTGCAAGGAAAGCGAAGGGCACAAGGTAACACCGGGTATTGTTTGTTATGCGGTTAAACCATCGCTTGGCCGTTGCGGGCGAAAGGGGGCCTCACCACTTTGGCGTTCAATAGCTTGTCGCGGATTTCCACCTGCACCGTGTCGCCCACGGCCACCGCCAACGGCAGGTGGGCAAAGGCGATGGACTGGTTCAGGGTGGGCGAAAAGCTGCCGCTGGTGATTTCGCCGGCGCCATGCGGTGTGGCCACTTTCTGGTGGCCGCGCAGCACGCCCTTGTCGAGCAGCACCAGGCCCAGCATCTGCATCTTGGCCGGCTTGGCCTGCAAGGCCGCCTTGCCGATGAAGTCGCGCGGGCTTTTCAGGTCGATGGTCCAGGCCAGCCCGGCTTCCAGCGGGTTGACGTCCTCGCCCATGTCCTGGCCGTAGAGGTTCATGCCCGCCTCCAGGCGCAGCGTATCGCGCGCGCCCAGGCCGATCGGCGCGACGCCCAGGCCGTTGAGCTTGTTCCAGAAATCCGCCGCTTCCGGCGCCGGCAGCATGACCTCGAAGCCATCCTCCCCCGTGTAGCCGGTGCGGCCGATAAAATACTGGGCGAATTCGGCGGCCTGGAACGGCTTGAGCGACTCGGTCGCGGCGCGCGAGCCGGGGATCGCCTGCCACACTTTTTCCCTCGCGTTCGGCCCCTGCACCGCGATCATCGCCAGATCGCGGCGCGGCTGGATGCACAGCTGCGCCGTAGCGGCGGCGCGTTGCCGCTCCATCCACGCCACGTCTTTTTCAGCCGTGCCGGCGTTGACCACGATGCGGAACCAGTCTTCACGCATGAAATACACGATCAGGTCGTCGATCACGCCGCCGGCCGGATTCAGCATGCAGGAATAGAGCGCCTTGCCGGGGGTTTGAAGCTTGTCGATGTTGTTGGCGAGCAGATGGCGCAGGAAATCGCGGATGCCCGCGCCGGTCACGTCCACCACCAGCATGTGGCACACGTCGAACATGCCGGCATCGCGCCGCACCTGGTGGTGCTCCTCGATCTGCGAGCCGTAATTCACCGGCATGTCCCAGCCGCCGAAATCGACCATGCGGGCGCCCGTGGCGCGGTGAACGGAATTGAGCGGAGTTTGTTTCAGCATGACGGGCCCCTGGCTGGAAATAAAAAAAGGGTGAAGCCGGGTTGATCGGCTTCACCCCTCTGTCCTGTATACCTGAGAGATTGCGAGGTAATCTTTGTTTTTGACCATCGCGTGCCCCTTCGGTGGAGGCCTATCGGCCATCGCTCTCCAGAGTTGCCTATTCACGCGGTTCCTTATGCCTGAGCGGTTACGGGTGCTTGCGCCTTCGGCGGTGCGAGAAGTCTCGCACGCTCTCCCGCATGAATTTTACGGCAACCGAACTATACCTTAAGCCTGAGCGGTATGACAAGAAGCGGGAATTAGCCAGGTATAACCGCGAGTTATTGCGGGTAAAACAGGAACACCCGATACCCTGCCGCCTTCAGGTCGTCCAGGTCCAGACGCAATTTCACTGTATTTTCCTCATTCGGCGGCATGCCGCGCCCAAAGTCGGCGTTCTGGGCATATTCCTTCGGCAGAAACACGCGCCGCGCGATCATCTTGTCCTGCGTGTCGGTCAGCGTCAGTTCCAGGTTCGGATATTCCTGCGCGAATCTGGCGCGGTTGCGCAGGATGGCGTTGAGGGTGGCCTGACTGACCTGTTGCGGATCTGCCTCCAGGCTGGAGGTGTCGATGCTGAGCAGGTCGGGAATGGCCGCCAGGCGAACGGTGCAGCGCAGCACGCCGCAATATTGCTGGAGCAGCGGCTTGAAATCCGGATGGCGGGAGGCAATCTCGGTGCGGAAGAAGTACAGCCCCTGGCCGGCCAGGCCGAGCAGGAGCAGGCCGGAGCCGATCAGCCAGAGCCAGCCAAAGCGGTGTTTTTCGGCGGCAATTTCCTCGTCGGCCGAAGGCTCTGTTTCCGGCACTCGTTTCGGCTCGGCTATCGCGGTCTCTGCCGAAGCGGGAATAATTTCTTCGGCCGGTTGTTCCACAACGGCTTCCGGCTCGACCGGTGCCACGATTTCGGCGGCGCCCATTTCCGCCGGCGATTCGGCGGGCTCTTTGTGCGGAAGCGGGGGAAAATCAGGCAACATTTCGAACAGGAAATGTTCCGCCTCAACCGGGGGCGACGGCTCGGGTTCGGGGTGCGGCAATGCCTCGACGATTTGTTCTTTTGGGGGGATGAGCGCTTCTGCTTCCGGCTCCCGCTCCAGATAGGCATGCGCGTTGAACACCTTGGCGCAGCGGCCGCAGCGCACATCTCCGTGGTGCGCTTCCAATTGCTCGGGCGAGACCCGGAAACGGGTATGACAGGCCGGGCAAGTGGTGAGCATCGCCATGGTGTCTAGCGTTTGGTGCCCGCCAGGCAGACCCAGCCGTCCAGTTCGCCGGCCGCTTCGACCTCGAACCATTGGCGGTAGATCGCCAGGGTTTCTTCCGCCTGCGGAGCAAGAATTCCCGACAGCACGATGCGCCCGCCGGGGCGGACCGCCTGGGCCAGAGCCGGCGCCAGCACCTTGAGTGGATTGGCGAGAATGTTGGCAACCACAATGTCTACCTGGATTTTCGGTGCCGTGTCAGGCAGGCCGAACTCGGCTTCAACCTGGTTTTGTTCGGCATTCTGGCGGCTCGCCGCCACCGCCTGCGGATCGATGTCCACGCCCTGCACGCGCCCTGCGCCCAGCTTCCTGGCGGTGATCGCCAGAATGCCGGAACCGCAGCCGTAATCGAGCACTGATTCGCCGCCCCGGATGTTGCGCTCCAGCCATTGCAGGCAAAGATGCGTGGTGGGGTGGCTGCCGGTGCCGAAAGCCAGGCCGGGGTCGAGAATCAGGTTGATCGCGTCCGGATCGGGCGCGGTGTGCCAGGTCGGGATGATCCACAGCCGTTGCGAAATCCTGATCGGATCGAACTGGGATTGGGTCAACCTGACCCAGTCCTGCTCCTCCACCTTGTCCACCCGGTAGCGCGGAGCCTCGGCCAGCCCCGCCGCTGTAGCGGCCTCGGCCAGGATGGCGGGGATGTCGGCATCCTCCGAAAACAGCCCGCTGACGATGCTGTGCTGCCACAGGCTATCCACCGGCTCGCCCGGTTCGCCGAAGATGGGCCGCTCGCGCTCGGTTTCGGCATCGGCATCCTCGATGCCGGCCGACAGTGCGCCGAGATCGAGCAGGGCATCGCTCAGCAGGCCGGCGCTTTGCTCGTTCGCCTCGATTTTCAGCGACAACCAGGACATGGAAATTCCTTGATCTCTACGACTTTTGAAAGAGTTTCACCGCAGAGGACGCGGAGGACGCAGAGGGTGGAAAAGTTTTTCCTCCGCGTCCCCCGCGTCCTCTGCGGTTAATATTTTTTGTTCAGGTCACCCGGCTCAAATTACTGCGCTTTTTTCGCCGCCGCCAGCTTGTGCTCCAGGTAATGAATGCTGGTGCCGCCTTGCACGAACGCGGTGTCGCGCATCAGGTCCTGATGCAGCGGCACGTTGGTCTTGATGCCTTCCACCACCATCTCGGAAAGGGCGGTCTTCATCCGGGCGATGGCCTGGTCGCGGGTGGCGCCGTAGGCGATCAGCTTGCCCACCATCGAATCGTAGTACTGCGGCACCACATAGTTCTGGTAGACGTGCGAATCGACCCGGATGCCGGGGCCGCCGGGCACGTGGTAGACGGTGATGCGGCCGGGCGAGGGCACGAAGGTGTAGGGATCTTCGGCGTTGATGCGGCACTCGATGGCGTGGCCCTTGAGCTTGACGTCCTTCTGCCGGAAGCTCAGCTTTTCGCCGGCGGCGATGCGCACCTGTTCCTGCACGATGTCGATGCCGGTGATCAGTTCCGTCACCGGGTGTTCGACCTGGACGCGGGTATTCATTTCGATGAAGAAGAATTCGCCGTTTTCGTACAGGAATTCGAAAGTGCCCGCGCCGCGGTAGCCGATCTTGCGGCAGGCCTCGGCGCAGCGCTCGCCGATCTTGTCGCGCAGCTTGGGGTCGAGGCCGGGCGCCGGCGCTTCCTCGATGATTTTCTGGTGGCGGCGCTGCATCGAGCAGTCGCGTTCGCCGAGGAACGCGGCATTGCCGTGCTCGTCGGCCAACACCTGGATTTCGATGTGGCGCGGGTTCTCCAGGAATTTTTCCATGTACACCATGGGGTTGCCGAAAGCGGTCTGGGCTTCGTTCTTGGTCATGCTGACCGCGTTGAGCAATGCGGCTTCGGTGTGCACCACGCGCATGCCGCGTCCGCCGCCGCCGCCCGCCGCCTTGATGATCACCGGATAGCCGATTTCCTTGGCGGCGCGGATCACCTCGTCGGAATCTTCCGGCAGGGCCCCCTCCGAGCCAGGCACGCAGGGCACGCCGGAGGCTTTCATGGCATCCTTGGCGCTGACCTTGTCGCCCATCAGGCGGATGGTTTCCGGGCGCGGGCCGATGAAGACGAAGCCGCTCTGCTCCACCCGCTCGGCGAAGTCGGCATTTTCCGACAGGAAGCCGTAGCCGGGGTGGATCGCCTCGGCATCGGTCACCTCGGCGGCGCTGATGATGGCGGGAATGTTGAGATAGCTCAAGGTGGACTGGGCCGGCCCGATGCACACTGATTCGTCGGCGAGCTTGACGTACTTGGCTTCGGCGTCGGCTTCGGAATGCACCGCCACGGTCTTGATGCCCATTTCGCGGCAGGCGCGCTGGATGCGCAGGGCGATTTCGCCGCGGTTGGCAATGAGGATTTTTTCAAACATTTGAAGTCCTAATTTGAACCGCGGAGGACGCGGAGGACGCGGAGGAAACCCGGCTTGCCGATGGGCTGCACTCCTCCGCGTTCCTCCGCGTCCTCCGCGGCGAAAGCTTTTTAACCGATAATAAACAGGGGCTCGCCGTATTCCACCGGCTGCCCGTTTTCCACCAGAATCGCCTTGATCACACCGCCCTGGTCGGCTTCGATTTCGTTGAGCAGTTTCATTGCCTCGATGATGCACAGGGTTTCGCCCGCGCCGACCGAGCTGCCCACTTCGACGAACGGCTTGGCGCCGGGCGAAGACGAGCGGTAGAAAGTGCCTACCATCGGCGATTTCACGACATGGCCTTCGGGCGCCGCCGGGGCGGCGGCTTCGGCGGGCGCCGCAGGTGCCGCTACGGGCGCGGCGCTCTGCATCTGCATCGGATAGGGGTGCGAATACATGGCCTGGGGCGGCATCTGGCCATAGCGGCTGATGCGCACGGTTTCCTCGCCTTCGGTGATTTCCAGCTCGGCGATGCCCGAGTCGCTGACCAGGTCGATCAGCTTTTTAACTTTTCGCAAATCCATAATTTAGTCCTTGGCTTGGTATTGCAGGGCGAATTCCAGTGCCAGTTCATAGCCTTTCGCCCCGAGGCCGCTGATGACGCCCACGGCCAGGTCGGAAAAGTAGGAATGATGGCGGAACGGCTCGCGCGCGAATACATTGGAAAGATGAACTTCGACAAAGGGGATGGCCACGGCCGCGAGCGCGTCGCGCAGGGCAACGCTGGTATGGGTGTAGGCCGCGGGGTTGATCACGATGAAATCGACGGCGGCGGGCTTCGCCTGATGCACCCGTCCGATCAGGTCGGCTTCGCTGTTGCTTTGAAAAGCCTCCAGTTCCACGCCGGCTTCCCGCGCTAGGCTTTGCAGCCGGGAATCGATCTGCGCCAGGGTGTCATGTCCGTAATGGCCCGGCTCGCGCATGCCGAGCAGATTCAGATTGGGGCCATGGAGAACGAGAATTTTACTGGTAGTGGCCGACCGGTTGCCGCGTCCGCCAGTTTCCTGGTTTTTCGTTTTCATGGCGGCAAGTTTGCCGAAATAGGGTGAAGTTGTCCAGTTTTTCCCTGAACTTGGTTTTCAGCATGGATTACAGTAACGGCGCAACCATTTTTTCCAGCCGCGCCATGGTCAGACCGCCGACTTCGCTGGCGACGATGCCGCCTTTGCGGTCGATCACCACGGTGAACGGCAGCCCACCCAGCCGGTTGCCGATCTTGTGCGCCAGGTCCACCGCTTCCATTTCTCCCAGCAATACCGGGTAGTTGATGCCCATTTCATCGGCAAACGCCTGTACCTTGATCTTCTCGTCCAGCGCCACGCCGACGAACACCAGCCCGCGTGCGCGATATTTGTCCTGTAGCTTGACGAAATCGGGGATTTCCTCGCGGCACGGCGGGCACCACGGCGCCCAGAAGTTCAGCACCAGCACCTTGCCGCGCCACTGCCGGAGCGCCTGAGTTTTATCGTCGAGATCCCTGAAGCTGGCGGAAAACACCGGTTCGGTCGAAACCGCCGCCGGGGTGATGGTCTGGTCTGCCTCCTTGTAGGAAACGGCAAAATAGGCCGCGCCCAGCGCCACGACGGCCAACGCAAGTAATAATTTGGTTTTCGACATGGAGTCTACTCGTTAAAAATCAGCCACAAAAAGGCGCACAAGAAGCGGGCATATCTCTTTTGTGCTTTTTGCGCCTTTTCGCGGCTATTGGGTCAGCGGATTACGGCATCCAGGCTGCCAAGGAATTTTTCCGGCGGCTCATAGCCGACCACGCGCGAAGCGCTCAATTCCTTGCCGGACTTGTCGAAGAAGATGATGCCGGGCGGGCCGAACAGGCCGAATTTCTTCAGCAGCGCCTTGTCGTCGTCGGTGTTGGCGGTGACGTCGGCCTGCAGCAGCACCGCGTCGCGCAATTTAGCCTGGATCTTGGCGTCGCCGAAGGTGAAGCGTTCGAATTCCTTGCACGAAACGCACCAGTCGGCAAAGAAATCCAGCATCACGTATTTGCCCTTGGATTGCTGCACGCGCCGCTCCAGCTCGGCCACGCTTATTACCCGCTCGAATTTGAGCGCTGCGCCTTCCGCCGCTTTCGCCTCACCCGAGAACGCCCGCAGGCCGGACAGCGGCTGCAGGATATCGCGGTTGCCGGACAACGCGCCGATCACCAGGGAAACGCCGGCGATCAGCACCATCACCCCCACGCCCTTCCAGAATCTGGCGAAGCCGCTGGCCGGATGCGGCAGCGGGTCTAGGGCGCGCAAATACATGGCCGAAACGATCAGCAGCGCCGCCCACAGCAGCATGTGCGCTGCCGCCGGGATCACCGGCGAAATCAGCCAGATCGCCACGCCCAGCAGCAGTACGCCGAAAAACCCCTTCACCGCCTGCATCCAGGCGCCTGCCTTCGGCAGCAGGGCACCGGCGGAAACGCCCACCAGCAGGAGCGGCGCGCCCATGCCCAGCGCCAGTACAAACAGCGCCGAGCCGCCCAGGACCACGTCGCCGGTCTGGCTGATATACAGCAGGGCGCCGGCCAGCGGCGCGGCGACGCAGGGGCCGACGATCACCGCCGACAGCGCGCCCATGACGAATATACCGGCGAGGCCGCCGCCGCGGGCGCGGTTGCTGGCCTCGGTAAAGCGGCTCTGGATGAAACTGGGCATCTGCAATTCGTACAAATCGAACATGGACAGCGCGAGCAGCACGAACACCAGGGCGAAGCTGCCCAGCACCCAGGGGTTTTGCAGCGCGTTGGACAGCAGCGTGCCCGAAAGGCCCGCCGCCACGCCGGCGGCGGCGTAGGCGATCGCCATGCCGAGCACGTAGGCAAGCGACAGGCCGAAGGCACGGGATTTGGTCAGCGTGTGGCCCTGGCCGACGATGATGCCGGACAGGATCGGGATCATCGGAAAGACGCACGGCGTCAGCGCCAGCAGCAGGCCGAAACCGAAAAAGGTCGCCAGGATCAGCGGAAAGCTGCCACCCTTGAGCAGCGAGCCGATGCGCGAGCCATCGTTGCCGGGCACCGGCGCAACGGCCGGCGCGTCGGGGCGGGGCGCGGCTCCGGCCGCGGTCGGCGGCTGGGCGGCAGCTGTAGCCGGCGCCGCGGCGCCGGCCGGGCCGGCTTGCGGCAAGGTGAAGCGCGCATCCGTCATCGGCAGGCCGCCGAACAGGGTGAGGCCGATATTCTTCTGTATCGGCGGGTAGCAAACGCCCTTCTCGCTGCACCCCTGATAGGCGGCCACCACATTGATCGGCAGCTCGCTGTTGTCGTCGCGTTTGAGGCGGATGACGGCCTGGAACGAATGGTGGTAGACCTCGGTCTGGCCGAAATTGGGATCGGCCTTGGTGTCCCCCTGCGGCAGGATCACCGAGTCGATGGCGACGCCGCTGTTTCTCAGCGAAAACCGGATCTTGTCGCGGTACAGGTAATAATTTTCAGCGATGTTGAAGCTGGCCAGCAGAGTATTCTTGTCGATGACCTTGATCGTCAGCTTGAACGCCTGCTCCGGCGGCAGGAATTCGGCCTGGCCGCCCAGCAGCTTTTTGAGGAAGGAAGGCTTGGCGTCGCCTTCCGTCGGCGGCTGGGAAAGATCGAGCTTCGCTGTCTGGGTCTGCGGCGGATAGCACACGCCGGCATCCGCGCAGCCCTGCGAGATCGATTTCAGGGCTATCTGCGCCGCGCCGCCGCGGGTATAGGGCAGGCGAATGAGCACCTCGTGGCGGTAGGTTTCCACCTTGCCGAAATAATCGTCCTGCTTGACCTTGCCGGCCGGCAGCTGCGGCGTGCCCAGCACCGCGCCGGACGGTTCCGCCTGGAACTTGAGCTTTTCCTTGTACAGGTAGTAGCCCTCGGCGATCTGGTAACGCGCCTCGATGGTGTGGCCGTCCACCACGCGGGCGGAGAACTTGAATGCCTGCTCAGGTTCGAGCAGATCGTCGGCGGCTTGCGCGCCCCAGGAACATACCAGAAAAAAAACCGTCAACAGGTAGCGCATCTTTATCAGCTTATTCCATGGGGTTCATCGTTTCGGCGGCCAGCCAGTCGAGATAAGCGGGCAGGCCGGCCGCGATTGGAACCGTTATAATTTCCGGAAGTTCGTAAGGGTGACATTGCCGGATGGTTTTTTCAACCTTGTCGTAATGCGCCCGTAATGTTTTAATCAGCAGCGGCACTTCCTGCGCGCGTTCGATTTTGCCTTGCCAGCGATAGACCGACTCGCATGGCGCGAGAATGTTGACGCAGGCCGCCAGCCGTTGCTCCACCAGCTTCTCGGCCAGCTTGCGGGCGGAACCCCGGTCCGGCAGGTTCGTGATCACCAGCACCGCTTCCAAATTGAGGCTCCATCCATGCGTGGTTTATTAATTCTGATTATTCTACTCGGTTTTCCGACCCTGGAGATTGTCGTTCTACTCAAGCTGGCCGACGTCATTGGCTGGTGGCTGCTCGTCTGGCTGCTGGCGGGCGCGGTCTGGGGCGGCTGGCTGGTACGCGAAGCCGGCGCCATGGTGCCGTTGCGGCTGTTCGCCGCGCTGCAGTCGGGCCACTCTCTCAGCCTGGCCCTGCTGCTCGGTTTCCGCAACGTGCTGGCCGGCCTGCTGCTGATCTTTCCCGGCGTCGTCAGCGACGTCCTCGCCCTGATCCTGCTCCTGCTGCCATCACCCAAAGGGCCCAGCCCGCCTCCCGCCGCCGACGATGGCGTCATCGAGGGCGATTGGCGCAGGGTCGAGGAGCGCGATCGGCTGCCCTGAAATGGTGCGGCCCGGACGTTATGGTAATATCTGGGCGAACGGTCATGGCGAATCGCCGCCCCGAATCATGAAACGGCGATTCGCCATGACCGTTTCCCTCACCCCTAGCCCTCTCCCGCGAGCCCTAAAGGACTCCGATCCGCTACGGGCTAAAGCCCGTGCGGAGTCGTATGCGGGCGAGGGGGGACGAAGTCTCGCTTCGCGAGGTTCACGCTAAACGCAAGAGTTGAACGATCAGCCGAGGAGTCATGCATGTCTCACAACATCACCATCAAGCCGACCAACCACGTCCTGTCGGCCGAAGAGGGCGAAACCATCCTCGATGCGGCCCTGCGCGAAGGACATGCGCTGCCCTACGGCTGCCGCAACGGCGCCTGCGGGGTATGCAAGGGCAAGATACTGGAGGGCGCGGTCGATTACGGCAACTATCAGGAAAGCGCGCTGAAGGAGACCGAGAAGAAGGAAGGGCTGGCCCTGTTCTGCTGCGCCACGCCGCAAACCGATGTCGTCGTCGAGGTGCATGAAGTCGCCGAATCGAAGGACGTACCGGTCAAGATCATGCCGTGCCGGGTGGAGAAGATCGCCAAGGTGGCGAAAGATGTGGCGGTGCTCTACCTGAAACTGCCCGCCAGCGAACGGCTGCAATTTCTCGCCGGCCAATACATCGACATCCTGCTCAAGGACGGCAAGCGCCGCGCCTACTCGCTGGCCAACGCCCCCCACGACGACGGCTACCTCCAGCTGCACATCCGCCGCGTGCCCGGCGGCAGCTTCAGCGACCACGTCTTCACCCAGATGCACGAAAAAGCCATCCTGCGCTTCGAAGGACCGCTCGGCAGCTTCTTCCTGCGCGAGGAAAGCGACAAGCCGATCCTGCTGCTCGCCAGCGGCACCGGCTTCGCCCCGGTCAAGGCGATGCTCGAACACGCCTTCCACCACGGCATCCAGCGCCCGATCACCTTCTACTGGGGCGCGTGCCACCTTGCCGACCTGTACATGCGGGAACTGCCGGAAAAATGGGCAACGGAGCACGCTCACTTCAAGTTCGTGCCGGTACTGTCCGAACCGCTGCCGGAGGATGACTGGCAGGGCGAAACCGGTTACCTGCACAATGCGGTGTTGAACGATTTTGCCGACCTGAGCGGCTACCAGGTCTATGCCTGCGGCTCGCCGGTAATGGTGGATGCGGCGCACCGGGAATTTACCACTCTGCGCGGCCTGCCCTCCGAAGAATTTTTCTCCGACGCGTTTACCTTCAGCAAACCGAAGGCGGTGAGCGTGTAGGTCCCGACTCAGCCCGCAGCAGCCCCATGCCCTCGCGGTAATGGCGGCCGGCTTCGTCGCTGCGGCCAATCTTTTCCAGCAGCTGGGCCAACGCCAAGTGCGCTTCGACGCCGGGCTCGATGCTGAGGCTGGCTTCCAGGTAGCTCTGTGCTTTGCCCCACAGCTCCTGCTTCATGCATAGCTTGCCCAATGTTTGCAGCAGGGCTGCGTCCTCCGGGTGCTCCTTGAGCCAGTTTTCGGCGCGCTCGATCTGCTTCAGCACTTCCTTGCCGAGGCACTCCCCATACAGGCCGACCACCTCGCTGTCCCACTGGCTGGCTAGGCTGGCGGTCAGAATATCCATGGCAGCCTGGCAATCCTTCAAGGCAAGAAAACCTTGCGCGGCGACGCGGGCGATCTTGCCGTCGGTCTTGTCGGCGTCGGGGATCTTCTGCCAGTAGGCGCGGTATTCCGCCGGGTCTTGCTGCTTGCGCCGTAAATTTTCCTGGTGCGCGTGGATTTTCTGTTGCACCGCCTGCACCGGGTCGATCGCATCGCGCTTTTCCAGCTGGGCGACCAGCGTCAGCACTTGGTCCCAGTTTTTTGCCTGGGTCTGCGCCTTCAGCTCCAGCTTGAGCGCCGCGACATTCTTGCGCGTCAGGGTGTGCAGCTCCTTCAAAGCCCGCAGCGCGGGCTGGAACTGGCGCTGGTCGAGCAGCAGTTCGGCCTGGGTCATCAGCCGCGCTTCGGGATGCTCCCGCGCCACACGTTCGGCCTGTACCAGGTAGCCGTCGCGGCGGTCGTAGCCTTTCAGCTCGTGGGCGGCGCGCGCCGCCAGCAGAGCTGCAGCCAGGGGGGAGGCTTGCAGTTCCAGCGCGGCGACGGCCTGTTTTTCGGCCATGGCGTAGCGCCCTTCGTAAAAGCTCATCAACGCTTCGTCCAGCGCCTCGCGCCCCTTGTCGCGGCGGCGCCGCTCGCGGAAGGCCCGCACGTAGGCGGGCAGATGCAGGGTGTGCAGCGCCAGGCGCACCGCGCCATAAGCGGTGGCGAACGCAGCCAAGAGCAGAATGACCGTCAAATTCAGCGAAAGCTCGGCGCGATAAGGCGGATAAACCAGCAACACGTAGCCTGCGTTGTGTCCGGCGGCCAGGGTCAGCGCCACGGCGGCGGCGAGGATGGCCAGAATCCAGAACAGCGCCTTCACTTGCCGGACCTTTCGCGCACCAGCTTGTAGTTGCGTACCGCGTTGAGGCTGCCTGAAATGTCCGGCATCTCGATACTCACCGGGCCGCTGGCCAGCTGCTTCAGATTGGCCAGCGCGGCCTGGGTCGGCTTGGCCTTGACGTCGAAATAGCGCCGCAGCCAGGTATCCGCCGCTTTCAGGTCGGTTTTGTAGGTGACTTCGTCGTGGCGCAGCAGGGAGATGCGCGCCGACAGCAGGCGCAGGCGCAGGTTTTCCCGCAGGAAATAGGCTTGGGTGGGCGCCAGCAGGGGGGCTTCGGGGTTTTCCATGTTCTGGATGCGCACCAGCTGCTTCACGTCCTGCCAGATTTCCCGCCCGAGCTTGGCCCACGGCGGTTCCTCGCCGCGCGGCTTGGCCGCTGCGTGCTCTGCGGGCACTTCGCCGCCGATCAGCAGCGGCAGGTCGTCCACCGCGTTGGCCAGGCTGTCGAGGCGCAGGCTGTAGCCCACCACATCGACCGCCGGCAGGGCTTGCAGCCGCTCGATATCCTTGACGATGGCCTTGCGCAGGCCGATGAATTGCGGCTTGTCCAGCCGCTGCAAACGGCTGTCGGCCGTTTGCAGGGCGATCAGCGCCGCCTTGGGATTGCCGGCGAGCTGCAACTGCTGGCTGGCGATGAGCAGGATCTGCTCGATTTCGGCCAGCACCCATTCGTCGCGGTTGCGCGACAGCTCCTGGTAAAGCGCCTCCAGCGCCACCTGCTGGTTCTGCGATTCGGTCACCTTCTGCTCCAGCATGCCGAGCTTGACCATCGCCTGGCGGGATTCCTCCTGGGCGCGCGCCGCGACGATCTGGCTTTCCTTGTTGCGGCTGTCGAATTCGGCCAGGCGGCGGCCCAGGTTCTGTTCGACGGCATTGCTGTGCTGCCGGCTGTCCAGCCACTGCCAGCCGATCAGCACCAGAGCGACGACCGCCAACGCCAGGCCGGGATTGAAGCGCGACGCCTTCGCCGGCCCGGTTTCCGCCGATGCCTGCGTTTCTGGTTGCCTGTTCGGTATATTCTCGCTCATGCTGTTCTCTATGTTTTTGGTGCTTTTTGCCGCCACTCGATCAAACCGCTCAACAATCCTTCGTCTCCCGAAGGTGTCACGAACACTTGTTCCACGCCCAATTCGCGCGCCACTGCCGCGATATTGTCATGAAACGCGAACACCGGGGTTTTTTTCAGCCACTGCTGCCCCAGCTTGCCTACCAGATCGAACAGGTTGCGCATGCTTTCGCCGCTGGTCACGGTGATGGCGCCGATCTCGCCGCGTGCCCACCGGTGCAGCAGCGCGCCGACATCCGCATCGACCGGCCAGCCGCGCCGGTAGCATTCGACCACGGTCAGCTCGGCGCCGCGCCGGACGAGCTCCTCGCCAAGCAGTTCGCGCCCGCCCTCGCCGCGGAAAATCGCCACCCGCTTGCCGGCCATCTTTTGCAACTCGGGCAAAGCCAGCAGGGCCTCGCTGTCGAACCGGCCCGGCGGCACCAGCACATTGTGGATGCCCAGCCGCGCCAGCGCCTGGCCGCTGCCCTTGCCCACCGCCGCGCTGCGCAGCCCCGGCGGCCATTCGCGTCGCGCCCGGATCAGGTTCATCGCCTTGTTGACCGCGTTGGGGCTGATGAAGATCGCCAAGTCGAATTGTTCCAGTCGGGCGATGACGGCGGAAAGCGGCGTCATGTCCTCCGCATCGAAAATTTCCAGCGCGGGAAACAGGATCGGCCTGCCGCCGGCCTGCTCGATCAATTGCGCCAGCGGCCCGGCTTGATGCGCCGGCCGGGTGATCACCACGCCGACGCCCGCAAGCGGCTTCATTCTCAGAGGTCTAGTTCGGCCAGAATCTTGTCCGCGCCCATGCCGACCAGACGCTGCGCCATTTCCTGGCCCAGCGCTTCCGCCTGTTCGGGGCTGCCGGATACTTCCGCCCGCACCGTGCGCACGCCGTCGGTGCTGGCAACGAACCCGCGCAGCCGCAGCACGCCGCCGTCGATTTCGGCGAAACCGCCCAGCGGAACCTGGCAGCTGCCGCCCAGCGCGCGGCCCATCGCACGCTCCGCGGCGACGCAGGCGGCGGTGTCGGCATGATTGAGCGGCGCCAGCAGGGCGACGATATCGTCGCGCCCGGCGCGGCATTCGATGCCGAGCGCGCCCTGGCCCACCGCCGGCAGGCTCTGCTCGGCCGGCAGCAGCGCGGTGATGCGCTCGCCCAGGCCGAGGCGCTTCAGCCCGGCCGCGGCGAGGATGATCGCGGCGTACAGGCCTTCGTCCAGCTTGCGCAAACGGGTCTGCACGTTGCCGCGCAGCGACTCGATCTTTAGCAAAGGAAAACGCGCCTGGATCTGGCACTGGCGGCGCAGGCTGGAAGTGCCGACCACGCTGCCCGCGGGCAATTCTTCCAGATTGCCGTACTGGCTGGAAACGAAAGCGTCGCGCGGGTCTTCCCGTTCGCCGGTGGCGGCCAGGACAAATCCTTCCGGCAGCACCATCGGCACATCCTTCATCGAATGCACCGCGAAATCCGCCCGCCCGTCGATCAGCGCCTGCTCCAGCTCCTTGACGAACAGCCCCTTGCCGCCGATCTTCGACAGGGTCTTGTCGAGAATCTGGTCGCCGGTGGTGGTCATCGCCAGGATATTTATTTCAAGTTGGGGATATAATGTCTGCAATTGCTGTTTGACATGATGGGCTTGCCACATCGCCAGCGCGCTCTCGCGCGACGCGATGGTGATTTTCGTGACTGTTTTCAACAACGACTCCGCCGCAATGGTAAGTATTCGAACATGAAATCCGCTAACCGCCTGTTGGTCTTCATTTTAACATGGATCGCCTGTGCCTGCGCTTACGCCCAGGAGCAAGCCGAAATCCCGCTGGTGCGGGATTTCACGCTGGAAGCGAAAGCCGCCGAAGCCAAGGGCGTGCCGATCCTGGTCATGTTCGGGCGCCGCAACTGTGCCTTCTGCGACCAGCTGCTGAAGGAATTCCTGGTGCCGATGAGCCACAACGCGGAATACGATAGCAAAGTCATCATGCGTCAGGTCGATGCCGGCAGCTCCGCCAAGCTGCGCCTCTTCAACGGCAAAATCACCACCCACGCCCGTTTTTCCAAAACCAACAAAATCCAGCTTACCCCAACCATCAAGCTGTTCGATGCCCAAGGCAACGAACTGGTCGAGCCGCTGGTCGGCTTGTCCACGCCGGATTATTACGGCGGCTTCCTCGATCAGCGCATCGACGAGGCGCTGGCGAAGCTGCGCACGGGGAAATAGCCAAAAACATTGGCCTTTTTGCGGCTAAAGCCGCGCCGTTTCAGCTCCGCCCGAATTCCCTGACGATATGCTGCTGGCGCCGGCTCACCGGCAGCTTTTCCGTGCAGCCGTCGAGCACCACCGCCCAACCCGATTGCGCCTCGCCCGATTCGTCCGGCGCCTGGCGTTCGAAGCCCATCACGTAAGCCCGCGCCACCAGGCAGTTGCGATGGATGCGCACGAAACGCGCGGCGAATTCCTGTTCCAGATGGCTCAGGGATTCCTCCACCAGGTAGTCGCGCTCCGCTGTTCTCACGGTGACATATTTGAGCTCCGCGCGCAGGAACACGATTTTTTCCACCGGGACGAGGACGACCCGGCCGCGCTCGTACACGCTCAAATGCGACCGCCCCTGCGGCGCAAGCCCACGCAGCGCCTGGATGCCGCCGGTGCCCAGCGCCTTCGCCCTGTTGAGCGCCGCCAGCAGCCGCTCGGCCCGCACCGGCTTGAGCAGGTAATCCAGCGCGTTCACCTCGAACGCCTGAATCGCATAGCCGTCGTAGGCGGTGGTGAACACCACGGCGGGCGGCGACGGCAGGCGCTGCATGTGCTGCGCCGCCTCGATGCCGTCCATGCCCGGCATGCGGATGTCGAGCAGCACCACGTCCGCCGGTTCATGCGTGAGAAGTTGCAGCAGTTCGAGGCCGTTGGCGGCTTCGCCGGCGATCGCCAGGGGCAGTTCGGCGGCGCAGTCCAGCAGCAGTTCCTTGAGCCGGTTGCGGGCCGGCGCTTCGTCGTCCACCACCAATACGCGCAGAGGTTCAGGCATTTGTCTCGCTCACGTAGGGCACGATGATGTGAACCTGGTAAGTGCCGCCGCTGACTTTCGCCGTCAGCGAGGCCTCCGCGTCGAAGTGCAGTTGCAGGCGTTCGCGGATGTTGCCCAGCGCCATCTTGTTGCCGCCGTGGTGGCCGCCGTCCAGCCGGTAGGGATTGGCCAGCACCAGGTGCACCCGGTCGCGCGCCAGGTAAAGATTGATCACGATTTCTCCCGGCTCGGTGCAGGGCTCGATGCCGTGGTACACCGCGTTCTCCAGCAAGGGTTGCAGCACCAGCGGCGGGATCAGCGCATCCCCCGGCACTTTTTCCACATGCCAGACCACCTGCAACCGTTCGCCCAGACGCAGCTGTTCCAATTCCAGGTACTGGCGACATAGCGCCACTTCCTTTTCCAGCGGCGCCAGCTGGCGGTTGTCCGCCATCAGCACGCGGAACAGGTCGGCCATGTCTTCCAGCGCCCGTTCCGCCCGTTTCGGGTCGGAGCGGATCAGGCTGAGCACCGCGTTGATGCTGTTGAACAGGAAATGCGGCCGGATGCGCGCCTGTAGCGCCTGCAGCCGGGCCTCGCTGATCGCCGGCGAAAAGGCGCGGCTGCGCAGGTGGAAATAGCCCAGCAGCACGCCGCTCGCCAGCGCGGCGAACAGCCAGTGGCGCCCGAGCGTGCCGACGTCGGCATCGAACAGGCGCCGGCTGAGGATGTGTGCCAGGCTGGTCAGCGCAAGCGTTAGCGCCAGCACGGCCGCCGCGCCGGCGGAGTAAGGCAGCCGCGCCAGAAGCCGGCGGCCGAGGCAAAGGGCGAGCAGGGAAAGCAGCAGCACCGGCTGCACCAGCGCGGACAAGTCCATCAGTTCGCGCCACATTCCGTCCAGGGTCGGCGCTTTCAGGGCCGCCGCCACGGCGCTCATGGCGTCCACGATGACCAGGATGCGCAGCCAGATGCCGAGGTTGCAGAAATTCGGCAGCGGTACGGCGCCGTTGGCGGGAGGCGGGGGGGGCGCTGTGGGGGCGGCCGGGTTTTGCTTTATAATCGGCATATTCGAATTTTGGTCAAGGTGGCACACAGATGCAACAAAAACCCACGTCGGCGGACAAAACCTGGTCGGGCCGCTTCAGCGAGCCGGTGGCGGAACTGGTCAAGCGCTATACCGCCTCGGTGGAATTCGACCGGCGCCTGGCCGAGTTCGACATCCAGGGGTCGCTGGCCCACGCCGCCATGCTCGAAGCTTGCGGCATCATCCAGGCCGGCGACCGGGCCGCGATCCGGAGCGGTCTTGCGCAGATCCTCGAAGAAATTCGCGCCGGCCAGTTCGAATGGCTGCTCGACCTGGAAGACGTCCATCTCAACATCGAAAAACGCCTTACCGCCATCGTCGGCGAAGCCGGCAAGCGCCTGCATACCGCCCGTTCGCGCAACGACCAGGTGGCCACCGACGTGCGCCTGTGGCTGCGCGCCAGTGTCGACCAGATCGCGGGGCTGATCGAGGGATTGCAGGCTGCCCTGCTCGACCTGGCCGAACGGCACGCCGATACGGTGATGCCCGGCTTCACCCATCTGCAGGTTGCCCAGCCGGTCACCTTCGGCCACCACCTGATGGCCTACTTCGAAATGCTCAAGCGCGACGGCGAGCGCATGCGCGACTGCCGCAAGCGCATCAACCGCCTGCCGCTCGGCGCGGCGGCGCTGGCCGGCACCAGCTACCCGATCGACCGCGAAATGGTGGCGCGCGAACTGGGCTTCGACGGCGTGTGCGAAAACTCGCTCGACGCCGTCTCCGACCGCGATTTCGCCATCGAATTCAGCGCCGCGGCGGCGCTGGTGATGACCCATCTGTCGCGCCTGTCGGAAGAGCTGATCCTGTGGATGAGCCCGCGCGTCGGCTTCATCGACATCGCCGACCGCTTCTGTACCGGCTCCTCGATCATGCCGCAGAAAAAGAATCCGGACGTGCCCGAACTGGTGCGCGGCAAGACCGGCCGCGTCACCGGCCACCTGATGGCGCTGCTGACCCTGATGAAATCCCAGCCGCTGGCCTACAACAAGGACAACCAGGAAGACAAGGAGCCGTTGTTCGACACGGTCGATACCCTGGTCGCCACGCTCCGGATTTACGCCGACATGATGGGCGGCATCACGGTGAAGCCGGAAGCCATGCGCCAGGCCGCGTTCCAGGGCTACGCCACCGCCACCGACCTGGCCGACTATCTGGTGAAAAAAGGTTTGCCGTTCCGCGATGCGCACGAAGTCGTCGCGCTGGCCGTGCGGCATGCCGAAGGCAAACGCTGCGACTTGAGCGAACTGGAACTGGATGCGCTGCGCGCGTTCTCACCCCTGATCGGCGACGACGTTTACGCCGTGCTCACCCTGGAAGGCTCGCTCAACAGCCGCGACCACATCGGCGGCACCGCGCCGGCACAGGTCAGGGCGGCGATCCAGCGCGGCCGGCAATATCTGGCGACTTTTTGAGCATAGGACCATGACACCGAAAAAAATCATCCCCATCATCCCGGAGTCGGAACTGCCCGACGAAGCCACCGCCTGCGCCAGCGCCGAGCCCTATGCGCTGATGGTGCTGGGCGACAGCATGCTGCCCGAATTCGAGGAAGGCGAAATCATCGTGATCGAGCCGGAAGGCTTGGCGCGCGACGGCTCCTACGTGGTTGCCTACCACAAGGACGAATACATCTTCCGCCAGCTGGTGCAGCACAACGAGCGCTGGTTCCTCAAGCCGCTCAACGACCTATATCCCACCGACGAGATTCCCGGGCTGGAAGTGGTCAAGGGCGTGATCATCCAGAAGAAAAAACCGGGCAAGCGCAGTTCGATGAAGTCCTATATTTGAGTTTCGCCTTTTGCGGGGGATCGCGTTACTCAAATTTTCCCAGCGGCTGGAAGCAAAATACGAACCGTCCCTGGTCGAAATTGACGGCCAGCGCGCCGCCGCGATTCAGCGCGTAATCCCAGTAGCCTTTCACCGCGCAGCCCTCGTGGCATTCGCTGGCGCCGCGCGGGGATTCGAGGTCGCGTTCCCTGTCGTACCAAGAGAGAAGCATATTGTCGCCGAGCTCGTTGGCGGCAGTGGCTTGGGCAAGCTTCATGGCAGCATCGAAGTCGATGAGTGAATCGGGGTTGTCGATATGCAGGGCTCTCATGCGGGGCTCCATAAAATAAATTGGTGTTGGATTATGATTCAGAAGCTTACCGTCAACCCTGCCTGCTCGCTGGCATACCTTCCCAGCGCCGCAAACAGCTCGCCTCCGTCGCGCGTGTCGCGCCACGCTTCATCGCGCCAGACAAAGTGAAAGCCTCCCGATTTCGCAGCCACCCATATTTCCCGCGCGGCCGTCTGCCGGTTGACGATGATCTTGCTGCCGTTGGCGAAGGTCAATTCCAGGATGCCGCCGTTCATTTCGTAGTCGATGTCCGTATCGGCCTCGTCCAGCGCCTGCTCGATCCGGGCCAGGGTTTTGTCCGCCAGTTGGTTGAATTCGCTCTCGGTCATTGGATATTTCCTTGTGATAAGATGTTGCGCTGTCCTGATTCCCGAGAATAATATGCGTTTCGTTTTTTTGCCAGTTCTGCTTGTCCTGATGCTTCCCGGCTGCGGCCACAAAGGCCCGCTGGTCCTGCCGCCGCCGGAGCCCAAGCCCGCCGTTGCCGCCCCGGCGGCCGTTCCCCCCGCCGCGCCGGAGGAGAAGACACCGTGAAATTCTTCTCCCGCCACGACGGCGAGCTGTGCGTCGAATCCACACCGCTTTCCCGCGTCGCCGAACAATTCGGCACGCCTTGTTACGTCTATTCCCACGGCGCTCTGAGCGCGGCTTACCGCAGCTTCGAACAGGCTTTCGCCGAGCGCGACCACCTGATCTGCTACGCGGTCAAAGCCAATTCCAGCCTGGCCATCCTCAACCTGTTCGCGCGTCTGGGCGCAGGCTTCGACATCGTATCCGGCGGCGAGCTGACGCGCGTGCTCGCGGCCGGCGGCGATGCCGGCAAAGTGGTGTTTTCCGGCGTCGGCAAGACCGCCGAGGAAATGCGTGCGGCGCTGGAAGCCGGCATTCTGTGCTTCAACGTCGAATCGGAAAGCGAACTGGACCGGCTCAACCGGATCGCCGGCGAGATGGGCAAGCGCGCGCCGGTCAGCCTGCGCGTCAACCCGGATGTCGATCCGAAAACCCATCCTTACATTTCCACCGGCCTCAAGGGCAACAAATTCGGCATCGCCTATGCCGACGCGGTGCGGGTTTATCGCAAGGCGAACGATCTGCCGCACCTGGAAGTGACCGGCATCGACTGCCACATCGGCTCGCAGATCACCGAGGTTTCGCCCTTTGCCGACGCGCTGGACAAGGTGCTGGCGCTGATCGACGCGCTGGAACGGGAAGGCATCGCGATGCATCACCTCGATCTCGGCGGCGGCCTGGGCATTTGCTACAGCGACGAGACGCCGCCGCCGGTGGCCGATTACGCCGACGCCCTGCTGGAAAAACTCGCCGGGCGGAAATTCAGGATTCTGGTCGAACCCGGCCGCGCCCTGGTCGGCAACGCCGGGCTGCTGCTGACCCAGGTGGAGTATCTCAAGCATGGCGAAACCAAGAATTTCGCCATCGTCGATGCCGCCATGAACGACCTGATGCGCCCGGCGCTATACGACGCCTATCACGCCATCCTGCCGGTCTGGGAAGGCGCAGGGGTTGCCCAACGTTACGAGATCGTCGGCCCGGTCTGCGAGAGCGGCGATTTCCTCGGTCACGACCGCCACCTGCATCTGGCCGAAGGCGACCTGCTGGCAGTGATGTCGGCCGGCGCCTACGGCATGAGCATGAGCTCCAACTACAATACCCGTCCGCGCGCGGCGGAAGTCATGGTGCAGGAAAAAACCATGCAATCCATCCGCGAACGCGAAAAAATCGATCAGCTGTTCGCCCTGGAGCGGCTGCTGCCCTGACGCTCTCGCTCCTCCCGATGCCACCGGTTTCACTCGAAACCGGTGGACAAACGCCGGTCGCTTTTCTTGTTGTTGAACCCCGCGATTAATCTCCTTTGGTATTTACAGCCCATCGACCGATCTTCGTATTGACCGACCGGTCGGTCAGTGCTAATTTACGGGGGCACTCCCGCTTTGAAACAGGAAACCCGCCTTGACCGGAACCACCGATAACTCCTCCGTAACCGGAGCCGATGCCGCGAAACGAATACTCGCCGCCGCCAAGCACCTGTTTGCCGAAGCCGGCTTCGACGCCGTGTCGATGAATGCCATCGCAGAGCGCGCCGGGGTCAGCAAGGCCAATGTGTTTCATCATTTCAAGTCGAAGAACGAACTTTACCTCGCCGTGCTGAAGGCGGCCTGCAACGAATCCAGCCCTCAAATCGACCGGCTCGGCAGCGATCAGGGGGCATTCGTCGAGCATCTGCGCGACTTTTCCCAGGCGCACCTGGCGAACCTGCTGCGCGACGAAAAAATCTCCCGCCTGATTCAGCGCGACTTGCTGGAAAACGGCTCGCAGCGCGGCAAGGAATTCGCCGAGCAGGTATTTGGCCAGAACTTCGCACGCCTGGTGGAAATCTTGCGCGAAGGCCAGAAAAAAGGCGAGCTGCGCGACGGGATCGATCCCGCCATGCTGGCCACGCTGTTGATCGGCGCCGACGTGTTTTTCTTCCAGGGGCGCGAGGTGCTGCGCCATTTTCCCGATGTCGGCTTCACCGAAGCGCCGGATCGCTACAGCGCGATGCTGGCGGATATTTTGTTGCACGGCATTTTGCCGAAAAATCAATTAAACGGATGAACCATAAAACCTCAATTCAAGCCACGGAGATCGCAGAGAACACAGAGGTAAAGCGGGTTTTTGGGTGTTTTTGCATTCACCTGATGGGTGAGACAGTTGGCCCGGCAACCCCCTGTTTTTTCTCTGTGTTCTCTGTGTTCTCTGTGGCTAACTACTTTTTCTAGGATGAAAAGATGCGCAAGACCTCGATCCTGATTCCCTGTCTGCTTGGCGCGGCCCTGTTGCTGCCAGGCTGCGCCAAGAAACCCGAGGAGCAGAAGAAATCCGGCCCGCCCGCGGCGATTATCGGCGCCGCCCCGGCGCAAGTCCGCGCCATGCGGGTGCTGGAGCAGTCGGTCGGCGAAACCGACAGCTCCACCGCGCCCAAGGTCGGCGCCGAAGTGGCCGGGCGGATCGTCCGTATCGCCGCCGAGATCGGCGACCCGGTCAAGAAGGGGCAGCTGCTGGCCGAGATCGACGCGACCGATTACGACTCCGACAGGAAGCGTCTGGAAGCGCAGGCAGTGAGCCAGCGCAAGCTGACCGAGCGCTATCGGGAACTGGCCAGGAAGGGCTTCATTTCGCCGTCCGCGCTGGAAGGCTACGACGCGCAGGACGTGACCGCGCGCGAGCAATACGCCCGCGCCGCCAAGAATTTGGCGCGCACCCGCATCGTGTCGCCGGTGGCCGGGCGGGTGGACAACCGGATGGTATCGGTGGGCGACTGGATCGATCTGGGCAAACCGGTATTCCAGATCGCGACCAGCGAGCGTCTGCGCATCCGCCTGCCTTTCCCCGAGTCGGCGGCTTCGCGCATCAAGATTGGGCAGACGGTCCAGCTGTCCACGCCGACCGCGCCGGGCAAGGCGATGGCCGGCAGGATCGAGCAGGTGCGGCCGATGGTGGGCAGCTCCAACCGCGCGTTCGACGCCATCATCGGCGTCGCCAATCCGGGCGACTGGAAGCCGGGCGCGTCGGTGAACGGCGCGGTGGTGATCGAGGAGCATCCACAGGCCGTGGCGGTGCCGGAAATCAGCGTGGTGCTGCGGCCGGCCGGCAAGGTGGTGTACGTGGTCGAAAACGGCAAGGCGATGCAGCGCGTCGTCACCACCGGCGTCCGGCAGGATGGCCTGGTGGAAATCCTGTCCGGGGTGAAGGCAGGCGAAACCGTGGCGACCGACGGCGCCGGCTTCCTGACCGACCAGGCGGCGCTGACGGTGAGCGCCAACAAAAAACCTTAAGAAAGACAATTACCGCAGAGGACGCGAAGGACGCAGAGGAAACCCATTCACGGACGCGTTCCCTGGCTGAGTCCAAGTTCGGAAGGGATCAGCCGTTGACTTCCTCCGCGTCCTCTGCGTCCTCTGCGGTTCAACCGGTTCAACCGGTTCAACCGAGTTTTGTAGGATATAACCATGACCCTGCCCGAACTTTCCATCAAGCGCCACGTGCTGGCGTTCATGCTGTCCGCGGTGCTGGTGCTGTTCGGCATCATCAGCTACCAGCGCATTGGCATGGACCGCTTCCCCTACATCGAGTTTCCCGTGGTTTCGATCACCACCACCTTGAAGGGGGCCAACCCCGACATCGTCGATTCCAGCATTACCAACGTGATCGAAACTTCGATCAACAGCACGCCGGGGATCGAGCACATCCAGTCCAGCTCCTCGCCGGGCGCGTCGGTGATCAACATCACGTTCAGCCTGGACAAGAAGATCGACATCGCCTTCAACGAAGTCCAGGCCAAGGTCAATCAGGTGCTGCGCCGCCTGCCCAAGGACGCCGACCCGCCGGTGGTGGCCAAGGTCGAAACCAACGCGATGCCGATCATGTGGCTGGCGCTGCGCGGCGACCGCACGCAGCAGCAATTGAACCAGTACGCCGTCAATGTGGTTAAAAAGCGCCTGGAAACCATCGACGGGGTGGGTGAAGTGCGCCTGGGCGGCCGCCGCGACCGCACCATCCGGGTCAATCTGGCGCCGGAGAAGATGGCCGCGTTCCAGGTCACCAGCCAGGATCTGACCGATGCCTTCAACCGCGAGCACGTCCAGCTGCCGGGCGGCTTCCTGGTCGGCGGCGCGACCGAGAACCTGATCAAGCTCGACCTCGAATTCCACCGCCTCGACGACCTGGAAAAAATGGTGGTCGCCTATCGCGACGGCGCGCCGGTGCGGCTGCGGGACGTCGCCGAGATCGAGGACGAGCTGGCCGATTACCGCCAGCTGGCGCGCTTCATGGGCAAGACCACTATCGGCCTGGGCCTGGTCAAGGTGGCCAACACCAATACCGTGGCGATCGTCGAGGAGATCAAGAAACGCCTGAACAACGAAATCATCCCGCAGCTGCCGCCGGGCATGTCGCTGGAGGTGGTGTCGAACGACGCCATCTTCATCCAGGAAATCGTCAATTCGCTGAAGGAGCACCTGATCGAAGGCACGCTGCTGGCGTCGCTGATCGTCTGGCTGTTCCTGCGTTCGATCCGTTCCACCCTGATCATCGCCGTCGCCATTCCGGTGTCGCTGCTCGGCGCGGTGGCGGTGATCTATTTCGCCGGTTTCACCCTCAATTCGCTCACCATGCTGGCGCTGCTGCTGTTGATCGGCGTGGTGGTGGACGACGCTATCGTGGTGCTGGAAAACATTTTCCGCCACCGCGAGGAAATCGACCCCGACCCCGTCGCGGCAGCGGTCAACGGCAGCCGCGAAGTGGTGTTCGCGGTCATTGCCGCGACGCTGTCGCTGGTTTGTATTTTCGCGCCGGTGATTTTCATGGGCGGCATCATCGGCCAGTTCTTCAAGTCGTTCGCGGTGGTGGTCACCTTCGGCGTGCTGGTGTCGCTGTTCGTCTCGCTCACCCTGACGCCGATGCTGTGCTCGCGCTTCCTCAAGGTGCAGAAACAGCACGGCAGGCTTTATTACCTGATCGACGGCGTGTTCCATCGCCTCGACCGGCTTTACCGCTATCTGCTCGACAAATCCCTGCGCCACCGCTGGAAGGTCGTCGGGCTGACCTTGGCCGTGATCGTGTCGAGCGGCTATTTCTTTTCCAGCGTCGGCAAGGCGTTCGTGCCGGACGAGGACGAGGGACGCTTCCTGATCAACCTGCGCACCCCGCTCGGTTCCAGCATCGATTACACCGACAGCCGTCTGCGCATGGTCGAGGCCATTTTGTTCAAGCACAAGGAAATCGTCACCGAGTTCGCCCTGATCGGCCTGGGCCAGGCCGGCCAGGTCAACCAGGGGACGGTGGTGGCGCGCATGGCGCCGCGCGGCGAGCGCAGCATCAAGCAGCAGGAGGTCATTCCGGTGCTGCGCCGGGAGCTGGCGCAGATTCCCGGCGCGCGCGCCTTCGCGGCACCTTATCCGATCGTCGGCGGGCAGCGCGGCGAGCCGCTCCAGTTCGTGCTTTCCGGCCCCAACCTGGAAGAGGTGGGGCGCCTGTCACAGGCGATGCAGCAAAGGCTCTCGACCGAGCCGGGTCTGGGCCGGATGGACCTGGATTTGCAGCTCGACCTGCCGCAGTTGACCCTGACGCCGGATCGCACCCGCATCGCCGCCGCCGGCCTCACTTCGCAGGACGTGGCGCTGGCGCTCAACATGATGAGCGGCGGGGTGGACATCGCCAAGTTCAACGACGAGCCGGGCGACGGCCAGCGCTACGACATCCGCCTGAAGGCCAGGGAAGGCGCCTTCAAACAGGTGAGCGACCTCAACAAGATTTACCTGCGCTCCCGCGACGGCAAGCTGGTGCGCCTCGACACCGTCGCCGGCATCAAAGAGACCCTGGGCGCGGCGACGATTGGCCGCTTCGACCTGCAATACGCCGCAACCTTTTTCGCCTCGCCCACCATTCCGCTCGGCGAGGCGGTCAACAAGGTGAAGCAGGTCGCCGCCGAAATGCTGCCGCTGGGCTATAACGTGAAGATGATCGGCCAGGCCGAGGAGTTCGGCAAAACCCTGCAAAACATGGTTTTCGCCTTCAGCCTGGCAATGGTGCTGCTCTACATGGTGCTGGCGAGCCAGTTCAACTCCTTCATCCAGCCTTTCATCATCATGCTGGCGCAGCCGCTGGCGATCATCGGCGGCGTGATGGCGCTGTGGCTGTTCGGCCACACCCTCAACATCTATTCGATGATCGGCCTGGTTCTGCTGATCGGCCTGGTGGCGAAAAACTCCATCCTGCTGGTGGACCTGACCAACCAGCGCCGCGAGGGCGGCATGGCCGTGGACGAAGCGCTCAGGAACGCCTGCCCGATCCGCATGCGGCCGGTGCTGATGACCTCGATGACCATCATCCTGGCGCTGCTTCCCGCCGCGCTCGGCCTCGGCGCCGGCGCCGAGACCAACGGCCCGCTGGCGGTGGCGGTGATCGGCGGCATGATCACCTCGACCCTGCTCACCCTGGTGGTGGTGCCGGCGGTATACTCGTTGGTGGAGAACGCGCTGGAACGCTGGCAGCAGCGGCATCCCAAAGAAGAATAAAGAATAAAGCGATCGGCCACGGAGAACAGGGCGTAGGTCGGTTCAAGCGTAGCGGAACCGACAAACCAAATTGGTGCGCGACCGCTTGAGCGGCTCCGCTGCGCTTGAGCCGACCGACAAATTACAGGCGGGCATCCGCAAGAAAAAAACAAAAAAAGGAGCGCGAAAAATGCGTTGGATTTGGGTTCTGCTGTTCGCCTCGGCGACGTTAACCGGGTGCGCGGACAAGGCGCCGCCGTTCTACCAGGGCTACGCCGAAGGCGAGTACGTGCGCGTCGCCGCCACTTACGCCGGCTCGCTGACTCACCTTGCGGTACAGCGCGGCGCACAAGTCGAGGCCGGCGCGCCGCTGTTCGCCCTGGAACAGGAAAACGAAAAAGCCGCGCGCGACGAAGCGGCGCAGCGCCTGAGCCAGGCCGAGTCGCAGCTGGAAAACCTGAAGAAGGCCAAGCGCCCCACCGAGATCGATGCCATCGTGGCCCAGCGCGAGCAGGCGCGCGCCGCCCTGAAGCTGTCCGAGGACGACTATGCGCGCGACGACCGGCTGGAAAAATCCGGCTTCATTTCGCATCAGAAGCTGGACGCCGATCTCAGCGCGTTGAAGCGCGACCGCGAACGCCTCAAGGAAATGGAAGCCCAGCTCGCCACCGCCAGACTGCCGGCACGAGTGGACGAAATCCGCGCGGCCGAGGCGGAAGCGGCCGCCGCCCGCGCCACACTGGCCCGCGCCGACTGGTCGCTGGCGCAAAAAAGCGTGAAATCGCCGGTCACCGGCTGGGTGCAGGACACGCTCTATGTGCAGGGCGAATGGGTGCCCGCCGGCAGCCCGGTGGTGTCCCTGCTGCCGCCGCAGAACATCAAGGTGCGCTTTTTCGTCCCCGAAGCCAAAGCCTCTTCCCTCAAGCCCGGCCAAGCCATCACCGTCACCTGCGACGGCTGCGCCGCGCCGATTTCCGCCGCCATCAGCTACATTTCCCCGCAGGCCGAATACACCCCGCCGGTGATCTACAGCAAGGAAAACCGCGACAAGCTGGTGTTCCTGGTCGAAGCGCGCCCGGCCGTGGCCGACGCGACCAAGCTGCGCCCGGGCCAGCCGGTGGATGTGAGGCTACAGGCTTTACCAAGATGACAGGCATGAACATGACAATGACTGGCCGCCTCCCCCTTTGTAAAAGGGGGATTGAGGGGGATTTGACGACGCCGGCCATTTGCCACGCATTTAAATCCCCCCTAACCCCCCTTTTACAAAGGGGGGGACATCATTGTTTCCGCTTGGTCTGTTTGTTATGAACGACGCCCTGGCCATCGACGTTGCCGGCCTTTCCAAGCGCTTCGGCGAGCTGGTGGCGGTGGACGACCTCGCCTTGCAGGTCCGGCGCGGCGAAATCTACGGCTTTCTCGGCCCCAACGGCAGCGGCAAGACCACCACCATCCGCATGCTGTGCGGCCTGCTCACGCCCGACAGCGGACGCGGCACCTGCCTGGGCTACGACGTGATCCGCGAAACCCGCCAGATCAAGCTCAACGTGGGTTACATGACGCAGGGCTTCAGCCTGTACCAGGACCTCACCATACGCGAGAATCTGGATTTCACCGCCCGAATCTACGGCATGCCCAACCGGCAGGAAGCTGTGGAAGAATCGCTGCGGCGCCTCGGCCTGGCCGACCGCCAGAAGCAGTTGGCGGGTAATTTGTCCGGCGGCTGGAAGCAGCGCCTGGCGCTGGCCGCCTGCATGCTGCACCAGCCCAGGCTGTTGCTGCTCGACGAGCCGACCGCCGGGGTCGATCCCAAGGCCAGGCGCGATTTCTGGGACGAAATCCATTACCTCGCCGGCCAGGGCATCACGGTACTGGTGAGCACCCACTACATGGACGAGGCGGAGCGCTGCCACCGCCTCGCCTATATCGCCAGCGGCCGTTTGCTCGCCCAGGGCACAGTATCGGAAGTCATCCAGAATTCCGGCATCGTCACCTGGACGGTGGAGTGCGCCGATCTCTATGCGCTGGGCGCGCAGTTGCGCGGCCTGCCGGGAATCAGCCAGGTGGTGCCGTTCGGCAACCAGCTCCACGTCAGCGGCACCGACGCGGCGCTGCTGGAACAATCCATCTCGCCCTTCAGGGAACAGGCCAGCTGCCGCTGGACCAAGGCGCAGCCGGGCCTGGAGGATATCTTCATCCAGATGATGGAAGGGGCCGACCGCCATGGCTGACCGTTTTTCCTGGCAGCGCTTTCTCGCCGTGGTGACCAAGGAATTCATCCAGATGCGGCGCGACCGCCTGACCTTCGCCATGATGGTCGGCATTCCCATGCTGCAATTGATCCTGTTCGGCTTCGCCATCAATTCCGACCCCAAGGGCTTGCCGACCGCGGTGCTGGTGGCCGATACCAGCGAATTCTCGCGCAGTTTCGTGCGCGCGCTGGAAAACAGCGCCTATTTCAAGGTGACGATGCAGCCCAAAAACGAAGCCGAGGCCGAGCGGCTGATCGCCGAGGGCGACGCGCAGTTCGTGGTGAGCATCCCGGAAAACTTCGCGCGCCAGCTGATGCGCGGCGAGCGCCCGGCCATCCTGGTCGAGGCCGACGCCACCGACCCCACCGCCGTGGGCAACGCGGTGGGTGCGCTGGCCCAACTCGCCCAGACCGTGTTCGACCGCGACCTGCAAGGCGCGTTGCGGCCGCTGCAAGGCAAGCCGGCGCCGTTCGACGTGCAAATCCACCGCCGCTACAACCCGGAAGGCATCACCCAGTACAACATCGTGCCGGGGCTGATGGGCGTGATCCTCACCATGACCATGATCATGCAGACCGGCCTGGCGATGACCCGCGAGCGCGAGCG
Organism: Sulfuricella sp.; assembly: GCA_023266195.1. Lineage (GTDB taxonomy): Bacteria > Pseudomonadota > Gammaproteobacteria > Burkholderiales > Sulfuricellaceae > Sulfuricella. Next base: position 107,329 of record JAHFRP010000007.1, on the reverse strand, counting down.
CGGCACCATGGAAAACCTCCTCGCCACGCCGGTGCGTCCGTTCGAGGTGATGGCCGGAAAAATCGTGCCCTACATCATGGTCGGCTACATCCAGGTCACGCTGATCCTGCTCGCCGCGCGGCTGCTGTTCCAGGTGCCGATCCTCGGCAGCGTCATGCTGCTTTACACCGTGGTGCTGGCCTTCATCGCCGCCAACCTGGCGGTCGGCCTGATGTTTTCCACCGTGGCGAAAAACCAGATGCAGGCGATGCAGATGACATTTTTCTTCTTCCTGCCGTCGCTGCTTTTGTCCGGCTTCATGTTCCCCTTCCGCGGCATGCCGCAATGGGCGCAGAACATCGGCAGCCTGCTGCCGCTGACCCACTTCCTGCGCATGGTGCGCGGCATCCTGTTGAAGGGCAACGGCTTCCTCGAAATCTGGCCCAACCTGTGGCCGATCGGCGTGTTTTTGCTGGCGGTGGTGGCGATCGGATTGAAGCGGTACAGGAAGACGCTGGATTAGAAAAAAGCGCCGAACGATGGTAGCCTAATACCCTCTTATTCCTGTTCGCCAACCATGGACCCCATCCTGATACTGGCGATCTCGGCCGTGGCGATCGTGCTCCTGTTCGACTACACCAACGGCTTTCACGACGCCGCCAACATCGTCGCCACGGTGATCGCCTCGCGCGCCATGACACCGGCGCAGGCGGTGCTGGTGGTCGGCTTTTTCGAATTCCTCGGCCCGTTGCTGGGCGGCACGGCGGTGGCCAACACCATCGGCACGTTCATCAGCCTGAGCGACCTGCGCACTGCGGTTTCGCTGACCATCATCCTGTGCGGGCTGGTGGGGGCGATTGTCTGGAACCTGTTCACCTGGCGGCGCGGCATTCCTTCTTCCTCCTCCCATGCCCTGGTCGGCGGGCTGGCCGGCGCGGTGGTGGTGTCGGTCGGGGCGAACCATGTGGCGTGGGGGTTCACCGAGCTGTTCATGCACGGCCATTTCACGGGCGTGACCAAGGTGCTGCTGGCGCTGCTTCTGTCGCCGCTGGTCGGATTCTGGGCGGGATTTTTCCTGCACCGGCTGATGCTGTTCCTGCTGCGCGGCGCGCGGCCGGCGGTCAACCGCAATCTGCGCCGCGTGCAGTTCATCACCGCCGCCGGGCTGGCGTTTTCCCACGGCGCCAACGATGCGCAGAAAAGCATGGGCATTCTAACCCTGGTGCTGCTGCTGGGCGGTTTCATCCACCAATTCGCCGTGCCGCTGTGGGTGATGCTGGCCTGCGCCTCGTCGATCACGCTGGGCATCGTGTCGGGGGGCTGGCGCATCGTGCGCACCCTGGGCTTCGCCATTTACAAGGTGCGTCCGCTGCACGCGCTGGATTCCCAGCTCGCCTCGGCGGGCGTGATCCTCGCCGCCTCCCTGGTCGGCGCGCCGGTTTCCACCACCCACGTGGTCGCCACCTCGATCATGGGCATCGGCGCCTCGGAGCGGCCCAAGGCGGTGCGCTGGGCCAAGGCGGAGGAAATTTCCGCCACCTGGCTGATCACCATTCCCGGCGCGGCGCTGGTGGCCGTTGTTTGCAGCTTGCTGGTGCGGCTGGCGCTGAAATAAACCGCTCAGTATCCCAACAGTCGGGTAGGTCGGTTCAAGGCCAAAGGCCGGAACCGACAGGTTTGGAATTGTCGGTTCCGCTGCGCTTGAACCGACCTACACGGCTTTGCGCCCTCGCGCCTTTGCGGTGGATTTTGAATTTTTCGCAACCTCTCAATATTCCTGCAGCATGGCCAGTTCCGCGTCGGCGTGGCGCAGGCGGATGGACAGCGTGCGGGCCATGGCGGTCACCAGGGTGAAGGCCAATTTTTTGTGGCCTTCGGCGATCAGGTTGAACTGTTCGCGCGACAGGACGTACAGCTCGGCGTCGGTGAACGCGATGGCGTCGTTGCTGCGCGGGCGGCCGTCGAGGAAGGCGAGGCCGCCGAAGAAGTCGCCCCGGCCGAAGCTGGCGATGTGCTTGGTGCGGCCGGCGCCCAGGGGGACGAAGATGCGCACGCTGCCGCGGCCGATCCAGTAGATGTCGTCGCCCGCTTCGCCGCGTGAATAGATCGTCTCGCCGGCCTTGTACAGGCGCTTTACCATGCGCGTTTCGAGCTCCTGCAAGGTCTCGTCCTTGCGATTGCGGAACAGCTCCATTTCCTGCAACTGCATCAGGGGTTCTTCCGCCGGCGCGGTTTCCAGCTCGCCGAGGAGGCGATCCTCGACCCACTCGATGGCGCTGTCCAGTTCCGGGAAGATACGCACGGTCTTGTCTTCCGGGCGAATCACGCCGGTCTGTTCGAGGAATTCGCGCAGGTTGCGGCCGTTGGGCAGGCATTCCAGCACGTTGCTCAGCAACAGCAACGCGCCGCGCTCCTGCAGCGCGTCGAGCACGTTGTGGAGCAGGTGCGCGGCGGTGACATCGACCGACTGCACGCGCCGGAAATCGAGGATGACGAACTTGCGGGTGGCGAGCTCCGGTTCGAGTTCGGCGTAGAGTTCGTGGGTGGTGCCGAAGAACAGGCTGCCCTGCAACTCGAAAATGACCGCCTGGTCGCCCTTTTGTTCGAGAATGTGCATTTCGGATTCGGGGCGGTGCCAGTTGGAGGATTTCTGGTTGACGTAAATCTTGTGGCGCACCACCGAGCCGCCGATCTGTTCGCGCACGAAGAGGATGATGGCCATCGCCACGCCGACCGCCGACGAAGCGATCAGGCCGACGGTCAGCGCCACCACCACCACGGCGAGAACCACGGCGAAATCGAACACCGTCGCGCGCGACTCGATGAAGCGCAGGGGCTCCCGGTCGATCATGCGCACCCCGATCACGATCAGGATGCCGGCCAGGGCGGCGACCGGCATCCAGGCGAGGAAGGAGCCGAGAATCAGGGAAGCCACCAGCGCCGACATGCCTTCCATCACGCCCGACATGCGCGTGCTGGCGCCGCTGTTGAGATTGACCAGGGTCGCGCCCATCGTGCCCGATCCCGGCATGCCGCCGACGGCGGCCGAGGTGATGTTGCCGATGCCCTGCGCGATCAGTTCCCGGTTGGATTCGTGGCGGCTGCGCGTGAGCTGGTCGAGCACCACGCAGGTCTTCAGGGTGTCGATGGATAGCAGCACGGCGAGGGTCAGCGCGTTGCCGAACAGGCCGGCGATCTGGGCCAGGCGCAGCTCGCCGATTTCGTGCCAGCGCCCCGAAGTGGCGGCGAAATAGCCGTCCTTGGCGGCGCCGAGCGGGCCGACCACCAGCGGATTGCCGGCGACCTGCCACAGGCGCGGATCCTGCGCGGCGAGCGCGAAGTAAGTCGCCAGCCCGGCCAGGATGCCGAGGATCGTGCCCGGCACTTTCCTGGTCAGCCGGGGAGTGATCAGGGCCACCGCCACCGTCGCCCCGCCGATGGCCAGGCTGCGCCAGTCCCACAGCCAGGGCGAGAGCAGGCCGTCGTTCCAGTGCGTGCCGAGCGGGGCGCCGATGAACTTGGGGATCTGGCTGCCGATGATGATCAGGCCGACGCCGCTCATGTAGCCGCTCACCACCGGGTAGGGAATGTATTTGATCAGCCGGCCGATGCCGACGAAGCCGAACAGAATCTGCATCACCCCCGCGATCACGCTCAGCATGACGAGGAGCAGGACGATCGTGTCCGGCGTGACGCCCTGGCCCACCAGTTCGATGGCGAACGCCGACAGCACGGCGGCGGCGGGCGCGCACGGCGCGCTGATCAGGCGGTCGGTGCCGCCCAGCGTCGAGGCGACCAGGCCGATGACGGTAGCGCCGATGATGCCGGCCAGCGCGCCGGCGGCGGCGTAGGACGGGCCGATGGCCGCATACACCGTGACGCCGAAGGCGATGGACGCCGGCAGCGCGACCAGCATGGCGGCCAGCCCGCCCCAGAAATCGCCGGGGTCATGCCTGGCCCCGAGAAATTGCTTGAAGCCGATGGTTGTTGTGGTCGTTTGGGTCATGGCGCCTCGGGAATCAGTCTGCTGACGACTGGTAGTATGATAATCCTGTTGGCGGCCGGTCAAAAAATATATCGATTAACGAAGCCCCTTACCGCAAGAGCATTCAGGCAATGAGCGAAAAATCCAAACCCTACTTTTCAGCCCTGTTCGACCATGTGTTTCCCAAGTCGCCCGATTTCTTCAAGCTGCTGGCCGAGCAAAGCGTCATGGTCGCCCGCACCGTCGATGTGCTGGTCGCCTTCATGGAAACCGGCAACCCGGAGTTCGGCAACGAGATCAAGAAGGACGAGCACGAGGCGGACACCATCAAGGTCCGGAACCTGCATACCCTGAACGAGGCTTTTTCCACACCGATCGACCGCGAGGACATCTACCGCGCCATCACCGACCTCGACGAGGTGGTGAACTACTGCAAGAGCACGGTGAACGAAATGGACATGCTGGGCGTCGCTCCCGATCTCTTCATGCTGGAAATGGCGCGCCTGCTGAAAAACGGGGTGGACGCACTGGTCAGCGGCTACGGCAAGCTCGGCTCCGCCCCCGAACCGGCGGCGGAAGACGCCGATGTGGCGCGCAAGGCGGAGCACAAGGTGGAAAGGCTGTACCGCCAGGCCCTCGCCGAACTGTTTCAGGGAGAGGACTTCATCGACATGTTCAAGCGCCGCGAAATCTACCGCCACCTTTCCAACGCCGCCGACCGCATGGCACATTGCGCCAACACGTTGCACGACATCGTGGTGAAAATCTGCTGACCGGGCGGGAAGCCCGCTTGGGGATTTCGGAATTCATCATTCCGGCCTTCGCCGGGGCGACAAGTAAATCAGCTTTATTACGAATCCTGCGCCTCTTCGCGACCAAGCGGTTTGGAGGCTTCGATCAGCCGCCGCGCCGGAAAACAGGCGCTGAATGTGCTGCCCCGGCCAGGGGTGCTTTCGATTTCCAGCCGCGCCTGATGGCGTGTCAGGGCGTGTTTGGCAATGGCCAAGCCCAGCCCGGTGCCGCCGGTTTCGCGCGAACGGCTGCGATCGACCCGGTAAAACCGCTCGGTCAGGCGCGGGATATGTTGCGGCTCGATGCCGATGCCGCTGTCCTGCACGCTGAACACGCCCTCGCCCTCCCATTCTTCCCACTGCAAGACGATTTCTCCGTTCTCCGAGGTGTAGCGGATGGCGTTGCTGGTCAGGTTGCCAAACGCGCTATGCAGTTCGGCCTCGTTGCCCAGCAGCCAATGCGTGCTGTCCAGGTTCAGCCGCAGCCGGTGGCGCCCGCCACTCAAGGTCTGCGCCTCCCGGAACAGTGCCCGCAGCAGGCGGGGCACGTCGATTTTCACTTCCGCATGGGCCGAATGGTTGCTCTCCAGCCGGGACAGCGTCAGCAGATCCTTCACCAGATGCTGCATGCGCGAGGTCTGGTCCAGCATCAGATCCAGGTAATGTTTGGTCTGGGCCTCGTCCAGGTGCGTCATGTCCGCCAGGGTTTCGAGAAAGCCGCCGACCACGGTCAGCGGCGTGCTCAGTTCGTGGGACACGTTGGCGACGAAGTCGCGGCGCATGGTTTCCACCCGCTCAAGCTGGGTGATGTCGCGGCTGATCAGGAGTTTCTGCTCGTCGCCGAACGGGATCAGCTGGAGCGACAAAACCAGTTCGCGGTTTCGGGTGGGCTTGAAAATCAACGGCTCACGGTAATTATGCGCCGCCAGGTAATCGGTAAACTGGGCCTGGCGGATCAGGTACGTCAGCCACTGGCCGCGGTCGCGGGCCAGGTTGAGGCCGAACTGGTCTTCGGCCACCGGGTTGCACCACTCGATCTGGTCGCCGCTGTTGAGCATCACGATGCCGTCGGGCATCGCCTCACCGGCGCTCTGGAACCGCTCCAGCGCAGTGGAAAGAGACTGCCGGCTGTACGATTGCAACCGCTCGCGCTGGTACAGCACGGAAAAAACTTCTTCCCACAAGCCCGAGCCGTGCGGCACTGTCGCCACGTCCGGCTTGTTCAGCCATCCGGCCAACGCGCGCAGGTTGTACAAGTGATGCAGCAGGTAGGACAACAGCAGCGCGACAAACAGCGACAGCGCCGGCACGGCGCCCACCGCTGCCCACAGCACCAGCGGAAAAGCGGCCAGGGTTGACAAGGTGGCGGCAGGGCGAAGCCAGAAACTAGACATGGGAGAAAGATCGGGAACCGAGCATGGGCGCTATTGTAGACCGCTCATGATGACAATTCTATGACGCCCGCTCACTCCTCGGCGCGCGCCGAGAAGCGATAGCCCGATCCGCGCACGGTCTGGATCAGGACATCGTGGCCGGATGCTTCAAGTGCGCGGCGCAGGCGGCGGATATGCACGTCCACGGTGCGATCCTCGACGAAGACATGATTGCCCCATACCTGGTCGAGCATCTGCGCGCGGGAGTGCACCCGCTCGGGCCGGGTCATGAAAAAGTGCAGCAGACGGAATTCGGTCGGCCCCAGTTCGATCGTCCGGTCGTTGCCGGCCACCCGGTGCGTGGCGGGGTCGAGCCGCAAGCCCGCCATTTCCACCAGGTCGCCCGCCATCTCCGGCGCCAGGCGGCGCAGAACCGCCTTGATGCGGGCGTTCAGCTCGCGCGGGGAAAAAGGCTTGGTGATGTAATCGTCGGCGCCGATTTCCAGGCCGGTGATCTTGTCCTGCTCATCGCCCCGCGCCGTGAGCATGATGATCGGCACCTGCCTGGTGTAGGCATCGGCCTTGATACGTCGGGCGAATTCCACCCCGCTCATGCCCGGCAGCATCCAGTCGAGCAGGATCAGGTCGGGCAGCGCATCGCGCATCGACGCCAGCGCCAGCTCGGCGCTGTCGGCCACCACCGGGCGATGGCCGGCCTGCTGCAGGTTGAGCACCACCAGTTCCCGGATCGCGGGTTCGTCCTCTACCACCAGAATCGTCGCCGGCATGGCCTGTGTAAACGAGATCAGATTAAAGCAGCGGATATTATGCCGTCAATGTGACATTTTGATGACAAAAAATGCGCGGCGATATGGGCACGTTCCGGCCGGTTTATGTTTTACCCCAACTCGGTTATGATTTCCCCTTTCTATATTAGCCAAACGCCCCATCTTACCCGCATGGAAAAAACCACCCATTTCGGTTTCCAGACTGTCGAGGAATCGGAAAAAGCCAAGAAAGTCGCTGAAGTCTTCCACTCCGTGGCAGAGCGCTACGACCTGATGAACGATCTGATGTCGGCCGGGCTGCATCGGTTGTGGAAACACTTCACCATCGAGCAAAGCGGCACGCGGGAAGGCAGCCGGGTGCTCGACATCGCCGGCGGCAGCGGCGACCTGTCGCGCCATTTCGCCAAGCGCGTCGGCCAAAGCGGCCAGGTGATCCTCACCGACATCAACAGCTCGATGCTCCAGGTCGGCCGCGACCGGCTGCTGGACGATGGCATCGTGCCCCTGGCGGCGCAGTGCGACGGCGAGAAGCTGCCGTTCCCGGGCAATCGTTTCGATTGCGTCACCGTGGCTTTCGGCTTGCGCAACATGACCCACAAGGACGCGGCGCTGAAGGAGATGTACCGCGTACTGCGCCCCGGCGGGCGCCTGCTGGTGCTGGAATTCTCCAAGATATGGAAGCCGCTGCAGCCGCTGTACGACCTTTATTCGTTCAAGGCGCTGCCGGTGATGGGCAAGCTGGTGGCGGACGACGAGGAAAGCTACCGCTACCTCGCCGAGTCCATCCGCATGCACCCCGGCCAGGAAGAGCTGAAACAGATGATGCAACAAGCCGGCTTCGAGCGGGTCGAATATTTCAACCTGACAGCGGGCGTCGTCGCTCTGCACAAGGGTTTCAAGCTGTAATTGCAGGAGGTTCGCATGTACAAGTTTCTTACCGTATTTTTTGTTGCGCTGATCGGATTCGGCTTGACCATTCATGATGCCGATGCCCGGCGCTTCGGCGGCGGCAGCAGCATCGGCAAGCAGCGCCAGATGTCGCCCGCGCCGGCGAAGCCGGCACAAGCTCCTGCCGCGGCACCCGCCCCGGCCGGGCCCGGCAAATGGCTCGGCCCGCTGGCCGGACTGGCCGCCGGCGGCCTGCTCGCCTCGATGTTCATGGGGCACGGCCTTGGAGGCGGCTTCGGCGATATCCTGATGATCCTGGCGCTGGCTGCGGGCGTGTTCTTCATCATCCGCATGCTGCGCAAGCCCCAGCCGCAACCGGCGCAGTACGCCGGCCACACGGAACGAGCAGTCGTGGCCGACATGGCCGCCGCGACGGGTTATGCCGCCCCGGCCGCGGCAAGCGCCGGCTCCCGCCCAGCCTGGTTCGAGGACGAGCCATTCCTGCGCGAGGCGAAAAAGAATTTCCTGCGCCTGCAGGATGCCAACGACCGCGGCGACATCAACGACATCCACGAATTCGTCACGCCGGAAATGTACGCCGAGATCAGCCTGCAAATCCAGGAGCGCGGCGGCAAGCCGAACAAGACCGAAGTGGTCACCCTCAACGCCGAGATGGCCGACGTGGTGACCGAAAGCGATCTGGTCATCGCCAGCGTGCGCTTTTCCGGCATGATCCGCGAAGAAGCCAACGCCCCGGCGGAAGCATTCAACGAAATCTGGCACATCCAGAAATCCCTGTCCCAGCCCAATGCCACCTGGTTCATCTCGGGCATCCAGCAGGTCTGACGATTTGAACCCGGAAACGCCGCGCAAACAGCCCGGCGGCGCGCTTTCGGCCTTGCCCGGAGCCGCGCTGGCCGGGCTTCTCAATCACCTGCTCAAGCAGCAATCCGGGGCCATGGCGCGGCTGCGGCCGCATGCCGGAAAAGTCCTGCGCCTGCCGCCGGCGCCCGTCGGGCTCGCCATCCAGCCCGACGGCAGCGTCGCCCCGGCGGCAGCCGGCGCGCCCATCGATGCCGTCCTGACGCCCAATCCTCTGGCCTGGCTGCTTGCGTCGGAACCCGCCACGCGCTTTGCCGCCGCTGGGGAGAATGCCGGGCTGGCACGGGAGCTGGCGGAAATATTCGGCCAGCTGCGCTGGGACACGGAAGAAGACCTGAGCCGGGTGGTCGGCGACGTCGCGGCGCATAAGCTGGCTTCCGGCGCCAAAGGCGTGCTCGACTGGCACAAGAATGCCGCCGCCACGCTCGCCCAAGCCTGGGCCGGACACTGGCAGGAAGAAAGCCCGCTGCTTGCCCAGCCGGAAGCCGCGCGTAGCTTTGCAGGCGAAGTGGACAAGCTGCGCGAGCGGGTCGAGCGGCTTGAACAAAAAATCGAGCGACTCAACCACAAGCAATGAAACTTCAAAAAAACCATAGCCGCAAAAAAGTGCAAAATGCACAGACCCAAGTTTTCCCTTGTGCTTTTTGCGCCTTTTTGCAGCCGATAAAATCAAAATGAAACTCCTGCGCCTCGCCAAAATCCTCCACATCGTCCTCAGCTACGGCCTGGAGGAATTCGTCCTCGGCCATGAACGCTTCCGCTGGCTGCGCCCGCTGGTCAGGATCGCGCTGTTCTGGCGTCCGCTCGACGCGCCGCGCGGCGTGCGGCTCAGGATGGCGCTGGAAACGCTGGGGCCGATCTTCGTCAAGTTCGGGCAGGTGCTGTCCACCCGGCGCGACCTGATTCCCGCCGACATCGCCGACGAGCTGGCCCGGCTGCAGGACCGGGTGCCGCCGTTCGCGCCGGAAATCGCCCTGGCCTCCATCCGGCAGGCTTACGGCAAGCCGGCCAGCGAGGTGTTTGCCGAATTCGACCCCGTTCCGGTGGCGAGCGCTTCGGTGGCGCAAGTGCACTTCGCCCGCCTGCACGACGGCCGCGCCGCGGCGGTCAAGATATTGCGCCCCAACATCGCCCCGGTGATCGCCCACGACGTCGCGCTGCTGTATGCCGGCGCCGGCCTGGTCGAAAGCCTGTGGCAGGACGGCAAGCGCCTGCGCCCGCGCGAGGTGGTGGCCGAATTCGAAAAGCACCTGGAAGACGAACTCGACCTGATGCGCGAGGCCGCCAACGGCAGCCAGCTGCGGCGCAATTTTCAGGATTCCGACCTGCTGCTGGTGCCGGAAATCTACTGGGACTGGTGCCACAGCGACGTGATGGTGATGGAGCGCATGGCCGGCACGCCGGTGAGCCAGGTTGCGCGCCTGCGCACCCAGGGCGTGGACATCCCGAAGCTGGCCGAGGACGGCGTGACGATCTTCTTCACCCAGGTGTTCCGCGACGGCTTCTTCCATGCCGACATGCATCCCGGCAACATCCTGGTCAGCCCGGAGGGGCGCTACATCGCGCTCGACTTCGGCATCATGGCCACCCTCACCGACAGCGACAAGAACTATCTGGCGCAGAATTTCCTCGCCTTCTTCAACCGCGACTACAAGCGCGTCGCCCAGGCCCACATCGAGGCCGGCTGGGCGCCCGCAGAAACCCGGATGGACGATTTCGAGGCGGCGATCCGCGCAGTGTCCGAGCCGATCTTCGACCGCCCGCTCAAGGAAATCTCCTTCGGCCGCTTCCTGTTGCGCCTGTTCCAGACCTCGCGCCGCTTCGGCGTGGTGATCCAGCCGCAGCTGGTGATGCTGCAAAAAACCCTGCTCAACATCGAAGGCCTGGGCCGCCAGCTCGACCCCGACCTGGATTTGTGGAAAACCGCCAAGCCCTTCCTGGAACAATGGATGAGCGAGCAACTCGGCTGGCGCGGCCTGGTCAAATCGATCAGGGCCGAGGCGCCGCAGTGGGGCACCTTGCTGCCGCAGCTGCCGCGGCTTGCGCACCGCGCCCTGAGCGAAGGCGGCGAAATCCAGCGCCTGCGCGAGGAACTGCGCGCCAGGGACGCGCGCGAACGGCGCTGGATGCTGCTGATCGCCGCCCTGTTGGCGCTGGTGCTGCTGGGCCAGCTGCTGCCGTGGCTGGGCGTGCTGCTGCCGGAATCGTAATTATTCAGTCACCAGTAATCAGTTTTCAGTTGAAGGCGGCGGCCGCCCGCTTTACTGACAACGGATAGCTGAAAACTGACCCTGGAGAGCCATCATTCATACCGAACCGCTTATCCTCAGCCGCCCGGTGCAGGGCATCACCGAACTGCCCGCGCTGGGCATGGACGCCGACAGCATCGTCGATGACTTCCGCCGCTATTTCAGCCATACCCTGGGGCGCGACAAGATGTGCCTGGCGGCCTATCACGTCTACACCTCGCTGTCGCTGTCGCTGCGCGACCGTCTGGTGGAGCGCTGGAAGAACACCCAGTACGCCTACGAGGAAGCCCGCTGCAAGCGCACCTATTACCTGTCGCTGGAATTCCTGATGGGGCGGGCGCTCGGCAATGCGATGCTGAATCTGGACGTGAACGGGCCGACCAAGGATGCGCTGCGCAAGCTGGGCCTGGTGCTGGAGGAAATCGCCGATCAGGAACACGACGCCGGCCTCGGCAACGGCGGCCTGGGGCGCTTGGCCGCGTGCTTCCTGGATAGCTGCGCGACGCTGCAATTGCCGGTGATGGGCTACGGCATCCGCTACGAATACGGCATGTTCCGCCAGAAAATCGACAACGGCAACCAGCTGGAAGAGCCCGACCACTGGCTGCGCGACGGCAATCCGTGGGAAATCGAGCGGCCGGAATTCATGGTCAGGGTCGGGTTCGGCGGCCATTCCGAGTTTCATACCCGCGCCGACGGCACGCTGCGCGCGCGCTGGGTCAACTCTCAGGACGTGATGGCGGTGCCCTACGACGTGCCCATTCCGGGCTACCGCAACGGCACAGTCAACACCCTGCGCCTGTGGAAGGCGGCCGCCACCGACGAATTCGACCTGGGCGAATTCAACGCCGGCAGCTACACCGAATCGGTCGCCGCCAAGAATGCCGCCGAGCACATCACCATGGTGCTCTACCCCAACGATGCCAGCGAGAACGGCAAGGAACTGCGCCTGCGCCAGCAATATTTCCTCGCCTCAGCCAGCCTGCAGGACGTGCTGCGCGGCTGGGTGCTCGCGCACGGCCACGACTTCAGCGGCTTCGCCGCCAGGAACTGCTTCCAGCTCAACGACACCCATCCCACCTGCGCGGTGCCGGAGCTGATGCGCCTCCTGATGGACAAGCACGACCTGGGCTGGGACGCCGCCTGGGAGATTACCCGCAACACCGTCGCCTACACCAACCACACGCTGCTGCCGGAGGCGCTGGAACGCTGGCCGGTGAGCATGTTCGGCCGGCTGCTGCCGCGGCTCCTCGACATCGTCTGCGAAATCAACGCCCGCTTCCTCGCCGAAGTGGCGCTGCGCTGGCCGGGCGACACCGACCGCCTGCGGCGCATGTCGATCATCGAGGAAGGGAATGAGCCGCAGATCCGCATGGCCTATCTCGCCGTGGTGGCGAGCGCCTCGGTCAACGGCGTGGCGGAATTGCATTCGCAGTTGCTGCGCCAGCACTTGTTCCACGATTTCCACGAACTGTGGCCGGAAAAATTCAACAACAAGACCAACGGCGTCACGCCGCGCCGCTGGCTGGCCTGGAGCAACCCGGCCCTGAACGCGCTGATTACCCGCACCATCGGCGAAGGCTGGATCACCGACCTGCCCCGGCTGAAGGAGCTTGCTGTCCACGCCGACGACGCGGCGTTCCGCGCCGAGTGGCGCGCGGTCAAGCAGGCCAATAAAGCGCGCCTGGCGGAAATGGTGCGGCGCGACTGCGGTATCGAGTTCGATCCGGCGGCGCTGTTCGACGTCCAGGTCAAGCGCATTCACGAGTACAAGCGCCAGCTGTTGAACGTGCTGCACGTGATCCACCTTTACGACCGCATCAAGCGCAACGACACGGCGGACTGGACGCCGCGCTGCGTGCTGATCGGCGGCAAGGCCGCGCCCGGCTACATGATCGCCAAGCGCATCATCAAGCTGATCGCGTCGGTGGCCAAGGTGATCAACGACGACCCCGCCACCGACGGCATGCTGAAACTGGCGTTCCTGCCCGATTACCGGGTCTCGGCGATGGAAGTGATCTGCCCCGCCACCGACCTGTCGGAGCAGATTTCCACCGCCGGCAAGGAAGCCTCCGGCACCGGCAACATGAAATTCATGATGAACGGCGCGCTCACCATCGGTACGCTGGACGGCGCCAACATCGAAATCCGCGAGGAAGTGGGGGCGGACAATTTCTTCCTGTTCGGCCTCACCGCCGAGGAGGTGGACGCCGCCAGGGGCCGCTACGATCCCGCCGCCATCGTCGCCGCGGATGAGGATTTGCGCCGCGTCATTCAGCTTCTGGAAAGCGGCCATTTCAACCTGTTCGAGCCGGGTATTTTCGACTCGATCATCCAGTCCATCTACAGCGCCGGCGACCCCTGGCTGACGGCGGCGGACTTCCGCGGCTATGTCGATGCGCAGCGGGAAGTCGCCCGCGTCTACCGCGACACCGAACGCTGGACGCGCATGAGCATTCTCAACACCGCCGCCAGCGGCAAGTTTTCCAGCGACCGCACCATCCTCGACTACAACCGCGACATCTGGCATCTGCCGCAAGTGGCGGCGTGGCCGGTGGAGTAAAGGAAGCCGCCATGAACAAGGAAGAAAAACAGGCGCTGGCCGAGCAGGCATACGCCAAGGCGCTGCAATACGAGCTGGATTACGGCTGCTGCCCGCAGTGCGTGCTCGCCACCGTGCAGGAAACCGTCGGCATCGTCGACGACGCCACGATCAAGGCCAGCCATGGCCTGTCCGGCGGCGGCGGATTGATGGCGCAAGGGGCCTGCGGCGCGCTGACCGGCGGCCTGATGGCGCTCAGCGCCAAATACGGCCGCGACCGCGACAAGCTCGATCGCGGCCGCTGCATCAACAACTTCAAGAAAACCAAGGAACTGGTCGAGCGCTTTCGCCAGGAGTTCGGCGGCATCACCTGCGCCGAGCTCCAGCAGCAGTTCACCGGCCGCACCTACGACATGTGGCAGGCCGAGGAATACCAGGCGTTCGACAAAGCGCGCGGCAAGCAATGCGCCCATGCCACCGGCACGGTGACGAAGTGGGTGATCGAAATGCTGTAGGGCTTGATTTGAAATTGGCGGCGTCGATGCAGGTGCGAAGTCGTTCGCACAATCAACAGGCTCCGCCAACCGCGTTACCGTCGCCGCTGGCGCCAGCGATAGACCAGCCAGACAACAAAACTCGCCCCCGCCATCAGCCCGAGCAGCGCTTCTTCATAATGGCGCAGATCGGCGAACAGCAATTCCAGAAGGCTGCCGAACAGGTAGCCCGCTCCGCCGACCACCACCGCCCACAGCAGCGCACCCGCCAGATTGAGCGCGAGAAACCGCACTCGGCCAACATGGGCCATGCCGAAAAACAGCGGTCCCACCATGCGCGGGCCATACATGAAGCGGATGAACAGGATCGACGGAAGGTGAAAGTGCAGCAGCAAAGCGTTGTTTTTGTTTTAGGTCTGCCGCGCACTATTTTTCAAGGAAGCCAAGTTTCGCAGAGCCCTTCACCTCCACCCTTTGGCCGACTGGTTGTTTCGTCGCGTGGTCTTCAATCCAGACCGCAGAATGATCTTCCGCGAATTCACCGCGAACGATGTATATACCGTCCGTCTTTGGTGTGAACTCGACCACACCCTTCACCTGATACACCGTGCCCGCCAGCTCCTGTATTGGCGCAGCGAAATGAGTTCTTCCCTTGATACCGATTTTCACCGCCTTATCGGCGATCAATGGTCTATCAATGAAGTAAGGCGTCATTGACATCCCCCTTCCCTGGTTCCGGCGAAATGTCTCATTGAGGCTGTTGTCTACCTTAGCGCCATCGATCTCCTCCACAACGAAGAAGTCAGCCTTCGAGCTGCCGTAAGTCGTAGCGGAGTCTTCAAGTTTGGCTTTGGGGCCGCTGTAGTTTGCTGGGATTGACGGTGCGTAAGTTGCACAGCCGACTAGGGCAAAAACGATGGCAAGCGTGACGATACGACGAATCATAAATTCTCCTGTGCTGTTAGTGATGATGTAAAGACCAGGGAATAGAGGTCTGACCCCCTATTGTTTTATTTCGCGCAGGTCCGCTCGACTGCCGGGTTAGGGCGCACTGGCGCAACATTCGTCATGGCTTGTGGGTATATCTGGGTAGTTCTGCTGTCCTTGCCGGACGGAATGGGTTGTTCTCATACAGTAGTCGGTCCATGTCATCGTCTTGCATCCACTCGCCGTGTGCGTAGCACCACTCGGCGTGGAACCACCCGTCTGGCTGATGGTTGCCAACCGCGACGCCAATGCACTTTTCGAGGCGCTGCTCGTACTTCAGCGCTTGGGTGAAGTTCAGCAGCGCTGTTTGCCTGTGCTCAAACATAGCTTTGGGCAAAGGGATAAAGACGAAGCCGCATCCGGTCCGCGGGACCGCAATTCGGTACGGGCGAGTGACTTCTTCCGCACGTGACTTTTCGACAGCGAGTTGAAAACGAGTCTTGAACTCTCGCAGCTCATTGCGCTTGAGCGAGGCGAGTTCCATAACTATCGGGTAGTAGTCTGTAGGGCCGTTCTCAGTCGTAACCCGATCCGGGAACAGCGATATGACGCCTGACAAATCCCATTCATCAGCTCTCTGATCAAGCGACTTCAGGTAAGCAAGATAGTCAAGAGCAGGGGCCACCGTGGCATCGCCATGCAGGTACTGGCCGACTAGCGCGGGTTCAGGAACCCCGTTGACGCGATCATGCCAGCGCTCAATCAATTCCGTGCGGAAGTCCATGTAGTCGGCCACCTCGGCTGGCGTTAGCAGAGTTCGGACAATTCCGAGGTAGTCGTGCGCTGGGATGATGTGAATGAGGCCCGCCGTTCGACTGACATGGAATCGGACGTTGAGGCAGTCTGCCGGCAAGGCTTTGCCGGGCAGGTACACGACGACTTGGTGAAATTGGGTGATTGAGTCGAAACAGAGTTGGCGCTCATGCCCCCGGTGGTTGGTAAGGCCAATTGAGGAATTCTCTCCAAGGTAGCGAAGTGTGTCTCGGATCTGACGAGTCGCTTGATCGAGAACCTTCTTCTGAAACCATTTCTTCTCGGCGTCTGCATCAGTGGTTGCTTCGGCCACGCGCTCTTTCAATTGGAAAACAACTAGGAGACTACCCAGCCACAGGACGTTATCCGCCAGCTCTAGTTCTTGCTGGGGAGTCGGGCGAAACGTGTTCTTGGAGTACACGAACTCCTTGAAGAAGTGCCACTCATTGAGGTCAGCGAGGGATGCGGCGAATGTCACTTGTGCGCCCTAACGTAGAAGTGAGCGGCCTGCGCGGCTTTTCGCGCAGGTCCGCTCGACTGCCGGGTTGGGCATCGGTTGCGCGCGGTGGCTCATTGTTTCTTGCGAGGTGCCGTTCGTAGTAACCATCGAAATTTCGCGGTAGCTTGTTCAGACTCGATCAACTTGCTCTGACATTCGAATCGCCCTTCCAGGGTCAGCGGCAGGTGAGTCTTAGGATCTTCAGCACACTTCGCTTTGAACCACTCATCGAACTCGGGGATGAAGCCGTTCAGTGACGACAACTCGTCAGCGTTTAGCCAGACAATTTGGTTTGAGGCGATGGACACAATGCGCTCGATAATGCTTGGTGGAACCCCAGCCCTGGTAAGAAACTCACGAGAAATTCCCAGGGCGACGCTTTGGGCTTGTGCGGCTGCATCTAACTCCATGGAAGCAAGCGTGGCTTGAGGAAGATAGGGGCGGTGAATTCCGACAACTTCACCTCTTCGCTGCACACCTGCGGCATAAAGGTAGAAGCAAGCGCTTGCGCAAACAGCGTTTGCTCGATTGGAGACAACTGGAAATAGCAGGCCATTCTTGCTCGGAGCCCACACGGATAGCTTCAACTCGCGAATAAGCTCTCCGATCTTCATTGCTTCAATCATGTCTCCGCCAGGCGAAGCAAGCCATATCGGGTCGATGTTCTGTCGGCGAAGTACTTCGGACTCGAATTTCGCGAAATCCCCAGGGACAATTTCACCTTCAACCAAAATCCCAGCGATGTTTCTGCCGTTCTCAATCTTTCCAAGAGTGAAAGTAGCCGCGTTAGCGGTTGCAGTTAGTGCGATGAACAGGAAGGCAAGGAGCGAGCGCATGGGTCGAGATGGCGTGTTGAATTGAGATGCCCAACGTCTGAATTCACCGGCCTGCTTCAGCAGGTCCGGTGGAATGATGGGTTCGGCGGCACTGCCCGCCAAGACAACAGGAGGCAACATGAAATTCGCAAGAGGGAAATACACGGCAAAGCAGCGCGCGTGGTGCGAGATGTACGAGCGGGAAACCGGGTTCGATCCGCACGCAATGGGTGATTTCGAGGCAGGGATCAAGACTTTTGTCGAAGCGGCCAAGGACAGCATTCGGTGGTTCGAGGATTGGGCAAGCGATGTCGGTCTTCGGATTACGCGCCCCGACATTCCCGGTGACGACTGGTGCGACAAGGACACCGGAGAGCCGAGAGTGTGCCCGCGACCGGCCCCTCACAAGCGCCCGCCGGAACTGCCGCGATGATTGTGACGCCGAACGTAAAGTAGACCCCGATAAAATACCTAAAATTTTATCGGGTTGGTTTATATTCATGGCATAAACTGTAAACACAATTTAATATCAAAGCAAACCGATTTTTATCGGGTCATTTTTCGTTTTTTAACACAGCGCCATGCCCAACCCCGCTAACCCGCCAAAAATTGCTCGATCAGCAGGCTCAAGGAGCTTGATCCACCACAGGGCAAGTCCGCGTTCATCGCCTTGCTCGCCAACTGGCGCCCCACCGCGTATCTGCCTATAATTCATCCAATCCCAACCTTCCGATTCCCAATTGATCCAGCAACGTTTTTTCATCGACGGCCCGGCGGGCAGGCTGGAGGCCGCCGTCACCCCCTCCGACCAGGCGCCGCGCGGCATTGCGCTGGTGGCTCACCCGCATCCGCTGTTTGGCGGGACGATGGACAACAAGGTGGTGCAGACTCTGGCCAAGACGTTCGCCCGGCTCGGGCTGACGGCGTTTCGCGTGAATTTTCGCGGAGCGGGGGAGAGTGCGGGCGAATTCGACGAGGGCATCGGCGAAACCGCCGACATGCTGGCGCTGGCGGCGCATGCGCGGCGCGAGGCGGGCGATTTGCCGGTTCTGCTGGCGGGATTTTCCTTCGGTGCTTTTGTGCAGACGCGGGTGCGGCGTGAGCTCGATGCGGCGCGGCTGGTGCTGGTGGCGCCGGCGGTGAAGCGCTTCGACGTCGGCGCGGTGCCTCCCGACACGCTGGTGGTGCACGGCGAACAGGACGAGGTGGTGCCGCTCGCCGACGCGCTCGACTGGGCGCGGCCGCAGGGCTTGCCGCTGGTGGTGGTGCCGGGAGTCGGCCATTTTTTTCACGGCCAGCTTCCCCTGCTAGCCCGCATCGTCGCAGACGGAGTTTGCCCATGGAACAGGTAGCTCCGCCACTCCTGAATATCCGCGGTTTGCGCAAGACCTACGGCGCGGTCGAAGTGGTGGCCGGGCTCGACCTGGCGGTCGGCAAGGGCGAATGTTTCGGCCTGCTCGGGCCGAACGGCGCGGGCAAGACCACCACGCTGCGCCTCGCACTCGGGCTGACCGCGCCGGACGGCGGTTCGATCAGCCTGTTCGATCTGCCGGTGCCGGCCGAGGCGCGTCGCGCGCGGATGCGGGTGGGCGTGGTGCCGCAGCTGGACAATCTCGACCCCGATTTTTCCGTGCGCGAGAATTTGATGGTCTACGGGCGCTATTTCGGCATGAAGGACGCCGACATCGCCGCGCGCATTCCCGGCCTGCTCGAATTCGCCGGCCTGGAGCACCGCGCCGAGGCGCGCATCGACGCCCTTTCCGGCGGCATGAAGCGGCGCCTGACGCTGGCGCGGGCACTGGTGAACAATCCCGACCTGCTGTTTCTGGACGAGCCGACCACCGGTCTCGATCCGCAGGCGCGGCACATGATCTGGCAACGCCTGCGCATGCTGCTCGGCCAGGGCAAGACTCTGGTGCTGACCACCCACTTCATGGAAGAAGCGGAACGGCTGTGCGACCGGCTCGCGATCATGGATCACGGCCGGATCATCGCCGGCGGCAGCCCGCAGGCCCTGATCAAAAGCCACATCGAGCCGCAGGTGGTGGAGATCTGGGGCGAGGGGGTGGAAAACTGGGTTACGGCGCACGGCGCCACGCTGTGTGAGCGCGCCGAACGGGTGGGCGAGACCGTGTTCTGCTACACCCGCAGCAGCGAGGCGCTGCTGCAGAAGCTGGCGCCGCACGACGATCTGCGCTATTCGAGCCGTCCGGCCAGCCTGGAGGATGTGTTTCTCAAGCTGACCGGGCGCGATTTGCGGGATTGATCCAATATCGCTGTGGGTACGGCTGTTGGGCCTTTCCCCCTTTGGAAAAGGGGGATTGAGGGGGATTTAAAAATGCCTGCGGGTCGTGGTGCCGCTTTAAATCCCCCCTAACCCCCCTTTTTCAAAGGGGGGAAACATTGCCGTCAGCCGCGTCTGACAAAGTAGGATTAGCCACACAGGAGAAAAACACCATGAGCGTTCTACAGGAATTCAAGGAATTCGCGGTCAAGGGCAACGTCGTCGATCTCGCCGTCGGGATCATCGTCGGCGCGGCGTTCGGCAAGATCGTCACGTCTTTCGTCAACGACATCCTGATGCCGCCGATCGGCAAACTGCTGGGCGGGTTCGATTTCAGCAACCTGTTCATCAACCTTTCCGGCCAGCCGGTGACGAGCCTGGCGCAGGCCAAGGCCGCCGGCATCGCCACGATCAACTATGGCCTGTTTCTCAACACGCTGATCGATTTCGTGATTGTCGCCGCCGCCGTTTTCTTCCTGGTGCTCCAGATCAACCGGCTCAAGAATTCGCTCGCGGCGGAGGAGCCGGCGCCGGTCGCCGCCGCGCCGGCCACCAAGGAGTGCCCCTACTGTTTCAACGCGATTCCTGCCAAGGCGACGCGCTGCGGCTTCTGCACCTCGGAACTGGAATGACCCGCTTCTGGCGTCCGCCGGCCCTCAGCCTGCGCTTCTACCCGGTGTGGCGGCGCAACTTCCTGGTGTGGAAGAAGCTCGCCATTCCCGCCATTCTCGGCAACCTGGCCGATCCGGCGCTTTACATGCTTGGCCTGGGCTACGGGCTGGGCGGGCTGCTCCGCGAGGTGGGCGGGGTGCCTTACCTGACCTTCCTCGCCGCCGGCACGGTGTGCTACAGCACGATGAACAGCGCCACCTTCGAGGTGCTGTATTCGGGCTTCTCGCGCATGCACGTGCAAAAGACCTGGGACGCGATCCTCAACGCGCCGCTCACGCTGGACGATGTCCTGTTCGCCGAACTGCTGTGGGCGACCAGCAAGAGCCTGCTTTCCGGCCTGGCGATCCTCGTCATCGTGTGGGTGATGGGGCTGGCCGGGCTGGGGCAGACGCTGTGGCTGATTCCGCTGATCGTCCTGATCGGCTTCTGTTTTTCCGGCATGGGGCTGGTGGTGACGGCGCTGTCGCCGAGCTACGATTTTTTCATGTATTACTTCACTCTCGCCATCACGCCGATGGTGTTACTGTGCGGGGTGTTCTACCCGGTGGACCAGCTGCCGCCGGTGTTGCAGTCGGTGTCGGCGTGGCTGCCGCTGACCCACGCCATCGTCCTGGCACGGCCGCTGGTACAAGGCGGCGCGCCGCAGCAGGTGGCGACACATCTGCTGGCCTTGTTCGCGTATGGCGCACTCAGCTATTACATCGCGCTGGTTTTGACCCGGCGCAGATTGCTGAAATAAAACAAATGATCCACCGCGGAGGACGCAGAGGACGCGGAGGAAGTCAAAAACTCAAAGGGCCTTAAGTTTTTCCTCTGCGGCCCTCTGCGTCCTCCGCGGTAAATCGTCCTTTCTGAGATAAAATGTCCATCATGAAAAACCCCCAGCGATTCTTCGCCCCCTGCCCGTGCGGCCTGGAACCTGTCTTGGCCGACGAACTCAAGGCGCTCGGCGCAACGGCGATCTTGCCTACCGACGGCGGCGTCGGTTTTGCCGGCGACATGGCGCTGTGCTACCGCGCCAACCTGCACAGCCGCATCGCCAGCCGCATCCTGTGGCGCCTTGCCGAACAGTCGTACCGCAGCGAGGATGACATCTACCGTGCCGCGCTCGCCGTGAATTGGCCGGAGTGGTTCGACGTGGCGCGCACGTTCCGCGTCAAAGTCAGCGCGATCAAGTGCCCGCTGCGCAGCCTGGATTTCGTCACCCTGAAAATCAAGGACGCGGTGTGCGACAAGTTCCGCGCCGCCTGCGGCGAGCGGCCCAGCATCGACACCGCCGCGCCGGACATGCGGGTCTACGCTTTTCTCACCGCCGAGCGGGTCACGCTGTATCTCGACACTTCCGGCGAGGCGCTGTTCAAGCGCGGCTACCGCCAGGAACAGGGCGAAGCGCCGCTGCGTGAAAACCTGGCGGCGGGAATCCTGCTTCTGGCGGGCTGGCAGCGCGGAACGCCGCTGCTCGATCCGATGTGCGGCAGCGGCACCTTCCTGATCGAGGCCGCCCAGATGTCGCTCAACATCGCCGCCGGCGCGGAGCGCTGGTTCGCCTTCGAGCAGATGACGAATTTCGATGCCGCCCTGTGGGATGCGATCTATCAGGAAGCGACGGCGGCCGAGCTGCCGAAAACGCCCTTGCCGATCTGGGGCAGCGACGTTTCCAGCACCGCCCTGACGGCGGCGCGCGCCAACCTCGAAGCGGCCGGTCTGGAAGACGTGGTGACGCTGAAGCAGATCAACATGCTCGACATCTCGCCGCCCGCGCCCGCCGGCGTCCTGGTCACCAATCCGCCCTATGCGGTGCGCATCGGCGAACAGGAAGAAATGGCGCGGCTCTATCCCCGGCTCGGCGACCTGCTCAAGCAGAAGTTCGGCGGCTGGCGCGCCGGCTTCTTCAGCGCCGACATGCGCCTGGCCAAGCTGATCCGGCTGTCGGTGAGCCGCCGCATCCCGCTCTACAACGGCGCGCTGGATTGCCGGCTGTTTGTCTACGAGATGGTGGCCGGATCGAACCGCAAGGCGAAAAAAGAAGGCGGCCCCGATGGAGTGGAGCCGGTTTCCGTGCCACAATAGCCCAAGACAGACAAGAAAGGCACACTATGTTGATCCCTCCTCCCAAACTGACCCCTGAACTCGTGGCGGAACTGGACTTCCTCGCCCACTATGACCTCGACACCATGCAGGAAGGCATCAAGGTGCACAAGGAAGCCGATTCGTCCGTGATTGCCGCCGTGCAGCGGCTGCACGACAAGAAGCTGGTCACCCAGACCGACGGCGGCTACCTCACCGCGCTCGGGCGCGAAGTGGCCGAAGCGCTCCAGGCGACACTGACCATCCTCGACACGAAGTAAACCGATGGCGCCGCAGATCGGCGAGCTGATCGAGCGGATCAGGAAGCTCGAGGGCGAGCTCGAAATGGAGCTCGCCACCCGGCGGGAAGAGCTGCGGTTCAGCCTGATCAACCGCAAGGTTCTGTTCGAGCAGGAAATCCTGGCGCAGCACCGCCAGCTGAAAACCGGTCTGCTGCGCTACCTGTTGCAGGCGCGGCTGCGAAACCTGGTCACGGCGCCGATCATCTATGCCATGTTCTTCCCTCTGCTGCTGCTCGATGCCTGCGTCACCGTGTATCAGTTCGTGTGCTTTCCGCTCTACGGCATCCCCAAGGTCAGGCGGCGCGACTACCTGATCTTCGATCGCCACAACCTGGCCTATCTCAACCTGTTCGAGAAGATCAACTGCAGCTATTGCTCCTACGGCAACGGCCTGCTGTCCTACGTCAAGGAGGTCGTGGCGCGCACCGAACAGTACTGGTGCCCGATCAAGCACGCGCAGAGGCTACTGCAGGCGCATTCCCGCTACAGCCATTTCATCGATTTCGGCGACGCGGAAGCCTACCGCCGCGAGCTGGAAAAAGTGCGCTGCGAATTCAACCGCAACGGCGGCAATAAATAACCGGCGCACTCTCGGCCCATCAAGGAAAACCCCATGCAACCCCGTTCCACCGGCAAGAAAATCGCCTTCGGCCTATGCATCGTCTCGTTCGTCGGCGTGGCCGCCAGCCTGCCCGTCTTCATCTACATGTTGAAGACCCGCGGCATCGGCGATGTCGCCTCCGCCAGTTT
This sequence comes from Sulfuricella sp., assembly GCA_023266195.1. Lineage (GTDB taxonomy): Bacteria > Pseudomonadota > Gammaproteobacteria > Burkholderiales > Sulfuricellaceae > Sulfuricella. The sequence goes on along the minus strand of JAHFRP010000007.1, from coordinate 84,229 downwards.
TCTCGCCATTACGCTGTTTTTCCTGAGCTGCGGTATCGTGTTGTACCTGATCAGCAAACCGCCGCTGCATGAGCTGCAGCCGTGGGACAGTGAAGGCAAGGCGAAATAGCGCCGCCCTGGCGGCGCACGGGAAAATGACCAAAGCCTGGCTTCTCGTTTTTTTCTCGGCGCTGACCTGGTCTGTCGTCAACCCCAGGGACGCTCTGACCTGGTTTCTCGAGGTGTTTCCGGCACTGCTGGCGTTCGCTTTGCTGTGGGGCACGCGCCGCCGGTTTCATTTTACGCCGCTGGCCTATTTCCTGATTCTGCTGCATTGCATCATCCTGATGGTCGGCGGGCATTACACCTACGCCGAAGTACCCCTGTTCGACCAGCTCAAGGACGTTTTCGCCTGGCACAGGAACAATTATGACAAGCTCGGGCACTTCGCCCAGGGTTTCGTCCCGGCCATCGTGGCGCGCGAAATCCTGATCCGCAATGCCGTGGTCGTAGCGGGGAACTGGCGATTCTTCATCGTCACGTCGATCTGCCTGGCGATCAGCGCGCTGTACGAGCTGATCGAGTGGGGAGTGGCGCTGGCGTCGGGGGCGGCGGCGGAGGCTTTTCTCGGGACGCAGGGAGATATCTGGGATACGCAGTCGGACATGGCGTTTGCCCTCGTCGGCGCAATCGTCGCCCAGATTGCCCTGGGCAGGATGCATGGCAGCCAGATCGATAATTTGTCGAAATAACGTCTTGTTGCCTCATTCTCGCCACGCCTTTCCTGACGCCTCTTGACACCAATATAACTATTGGACTAGTCTTTTAACCACAACAAACGCATAAACAAGGGTTGACTTTCGAGGGGCGCATGAAAACCGGCTATTCGCGCAAGCTTCCCGGCGCCTGGCGCCGCATCTCGAAGGTGTTTATGGCACTGGGCCACGAGCACCGCCATCGCATCCTGCTCCTGTTCGATCCCGGCGAGAAACTGAATGTAACGCAGATTGTGGAGGCCTCCACCCTGTCGCGTTCCGCGGTAGTGCACCACCTTAAAGCCCTGCATGATGCAAAAATCCTGCGCCGGCGCAAGGAAGGCAAGGAGGTGTTCTATCAGCTGGACGCCAAGGTGCTGGAAGCATCGCTGCAGGACGTGCTGGACTACATCCGGGAAAACTACGGCAATCGGGAGGAATCGTGAAAAAAATCCTGAAGGGGCTGCTCCGGCAGGTATTCCAGCTTTTATTCCGGGTGCGCATCGAGGGCGACGAACAGGCGCTTGCAGCAGAGCGCGTGCTGATCGTCGCCAACCACCAGTCCTTTCTCGACGGGCTGTTTCTCGGCCTGTTCCTGCCAGTCGATCCGGTGTTCGTGGTGCATACCGGCGTGGCGAACAACTTCCTGTTTCGCCAAATCTTGCGGCTGACCGAGTATCTCGCGGTCGATCCTTCCTTGCCCATGGCGACCAAGCAGATCGTGAAACTGGTCAGCAGCGGCCGGCCGGTGGTGATTTTTCCGGAAGGTCGCATCACGGTGACCGGCAGCCTGATGAAAGTCTACGAAGGCCCGTCCTTCGTCGCCGCAAAAACCGGGGCGACCGTCGTGCCGGTGCGCATCGACGGCCTGCTGCGCTCCTATTTCAGCCGGGTTGCCGGGATTTATCCGCGCACGTTTTTTCCGCGCGTGACGCTTTCGGTGCAGCCCTCCCGCACCATCCCGCTGACAGATGCGGCCAAACCCCGGCAGCGCCGCAAGCTGGCCGCGGCGGCCATGCGCAAGATCATGCAGGAAATGTTGTTCGCCTCCCGCCCCCGGCAGACGGTGTTCCAGGCGTTTCTCGAAGCGCTGTCGATATTCGGCCGACGCACCCGTTTCGTCGAGGACAAGAATCAGATCGAGTATTCCTACGGGGAATTGCTCAAGTCCATCATGGCGCTCGGCCGCATCGGCACGCGCCTGGGCGGCAAGGGAGAAGTCGTCGGCGTGCTGCTGCCGAACGTGGCGACCACCATCAACCTGTTCCTCGGGCTGAATGCGTTCGGCCGCGTGCCCGCCATGCTCAACTACACCGCCGGCGCGGAAAGCCTGCATAGCGCCTGTGTGGCGGCCGGCATCCGCACCGTCGTCACCTCGCGCGCTTTCGTGCAGCAGGCCCGGCTGGAAGGGCTGATCGGCGCGCTGGAGAATGTGAACGTCGCCTACCTGGAAGACCTGCGCCGGCATTTCGGTGTGGTCGACAAGCTGTGGCTGGTGCTGTGGGCGATCCGCTTTCCCGGCCTGGCCGCGGCTGAAATCGGCGAGAATCAGCCGGCAGCGGTGCTGTTCACGTCCGGCTCGGAAGGCAGGCCGAAAGGGGTGGTGCTGTCCCATCGTGCACTGCTGGCCAACGTCGCCCAGATCCGCTCGGTGATCGATTTTTCGCCCGCCGACAAGATCTTCAACGCGCTACCGATTTTCCATGCTTTCGGCCTGACGGCGGGAGCGCTGTTGCCGGTGCTGACCGGCACGCGCCTGTTCCTCTACCCTTCGCCGCTGCATCACCGCGTCATCCCCAATTTGATCTACGACCGCAACTGCACCGTGCTGTTCGGCACCTCCACCTTTCTCGGCAACTATGCCCGCTTCGCCGAGGACTACGATTTTCGCAGCCTGCGCTATGTGATCTCCGGCGCCGAGCGGCTCAGCGACGATGTGCGCCGCACCTGGATGGACCGCTTCGGCATCCGCATCCTGGAAGGCTACGGTGCGACGGAAACCGCGCCGGTCATTGCCGTCAACACGCCGATGGCGAACGAGGCGGGCAGCGTCGGCCAATTGCTGCCGGGCATCGAGGCCCATCTGGAGCCGGTGCCGGGCATTGAAAACGGCGGCCGCCTGCACCTGCGCGGGCCGAACCTGATGCTGGGCTACCTGCGCTTCGAGCAGCCCGGTGTCGTCCAGCCGCCCCGATCCGACACAGCCGGCCCCGGCTGGCACGACACCGGCGACGTGGTGGAGATCGATGCCGCCGGCTTCGTCTTCATCAAGGGGCGCGTCAAGCGCTTCGCCAAGGTGGCGGGCGAGATGGTCTCCTTGGAAGTGGTGGAAAAGATCGCCGCCACCGCCGGGCCGGGCTGCATGCACGCCGCCACGGCGATTGCCGACCCGCAGCGCGGCGAGTCCATCGTCCTGTTCACCACCGCGCCGCTGGCACGGGACGCGCTGCTGAAAGCGGCGAAGGAAGTCGGCGCGCCGGAGCTCGCCATCCCGCGCAAGATCGTTGCCGTGGAGCAGATTCCGCTGCTGGGCACCGGCAAGACCGATTACGTGGCGCTGAAGAAGCTGGCGGAAGCGGCCTGAGCAATGAGTAATTTTCTTCTCAAAAGGATGACAACTTGAACGGAGAAGCTGCGCCGCTGTATACCCGATTGTTCAGCCGCGGCATGGTTGCCGTCCTGGTCGCGCAATTCCTCTCCGCGCTGGCCGACAATGCGCTGTTCATTGCCGCCATCGCCCTGCTGAAAGCGACGGATCATGGCGATGCGCTGGTGCCCTGGCTGCAGGAGGCGTTCGTCGTCTCCTACATTCTGCTGGCGCCCTTTGTCGGGCCGTTTTCCGATGCGCTGCCAAAGGGAAGGGTGATGCTGGTGGCCAACCTGACCAAATTCGCCGGCGCGGCCATGATGTTCGCCGGACTCAACCCGCTGGCGGGCTACCTGCTGGTCGGTATCGGCGCGGCGGCCTATTCACCTGCCAAATACGGCATCCTCACCCAGTTCTTCGGGCCGGAGAAGCTGGTCAAGGCGAATGGCCTGCTCGAAGGTTCGACCATCGTCGCGATCCTGCTCGGGGTGATCGCCGGCGGTGCGCTGGCCGATCGCTCCATTTCCCTCGCGTTCGGCGCGATTCTGGCGCTTTACCTGCTGGCGGTGGCGGCGAATTTGCTGATTCCGCGTCTGGCGCCGGAGCATGCGCTGGAAAGGTTCAATCCGGCGGCGCTGGCGCTGGACTTTTTCGCCGCCATGAAACTGCTGTGGCGAAATCACGACGCCCGTTTCAGCATCATCGGCACCAGCGTGTTCTGGGGTACCGGCTCGACGTTGCGCCTGCTGCTGTTCGCCTGGGTGCCGGTGGCGCTCGCCATCACCGACAATCAGACGCCGGCGCTGCTGATGGGGGCGGTCTCGATCGGCATCGTCTTCGGCGCCGGTCTCGCCGGCTGGCTGGTGAGCCTGGACAGGGCGAATCGAGCGCTCCTCGGCGGCGTTCTGATCGGCCCGCTGGTGCTGCTGCTGGCAAATGTGCATGGCCTGCGCTTCGCGGTGGTTCTGCTGATTCTGATCGGCCTGTGCGGCGGGTTCTTCGTAGTGCCGCTCAATGCCCTGCTGCAGGAACGCGGCCACGAACTGGTCGGGGCGGGACATGCCCTGGCGATCCAGAACTTCGGCGAGAATGCGGCCATCCTGGTGTTCATCGGCGGCTACATGATCGCGAGTCGGGCGGCATTGCCGGTAACGGCGACGGTGGCCGCTTTCGGCGGTGCGGTGCTGTCAGCCCTGCTGCTGCTCGGTGTGGGCAGAGTCAGCAGAACTTACGCGAAAGAAAGGATATAGCATGATCAAACACATCGTGATGTGGCGGCTCGACGAGCAGGCCGGCGACAAGGCGGGCAATGCGCTCAGGCTGAAACGGCTGCTGGAAGGACTCAATGGCCGCATTCCCGGCCTGCTCAGGCTGGAGGTGGGGATCGATTTCAGCCGGGACAACGACTCCTCCGACGTGGTGCTGTATTCGGAGTTCGAAAGCAGGCAGGCGCTGGATGCCTACCAGAAGCACCCCGCCCACGCCGAGGTCGCGCCCTTCGTCAAGGCGGTCCGGTCCGAGCGGCGGGTGGTCGATTACTCGGCCTGACGGCCGAGGAGCAAATCACTGGCCAGGCTTCTGCGCGACGATCGTCGCAAATGCCTTTTCGGTGTCGCCCGGTGCGGGAAAGGTCTGGTGAGTGAGCTCCAGCACCGTCCAGCCGGCGAAGCGCCGTTCCAGTTCGTCGCGGCCGAACAGGTAATAATGATCCGGCTGGAACATGCCCAGGAAGGAAGTACCCTCGATCAGGACATTGATTGCCGCACGGCCGCCGGGCCTGACGTGCTGCTGGATGTCGTCGAGCAATTGCAGCGCCCGCGCCTGGTCGAAGAACATCAGCAGCCCGATGGCCGCAATCGCGTCGAACTGCCCGTCCAGCCGGTATTCCGCCAGATCGGCCCGGATGCCTTTGAGCGCGAGGTTTTCCGCCGCCGCCACCCGTCCAACGTGGGCGATGGCAGTGGGGCTGGCATCGATCGCCACGACATCGGCACCGCGCCGCGCCGCTGCGATGCTCAGGTTGCCGAGTCCGCAGCCCAAATCCAACACCCGTCCGGACAGGTGCGGCAACACAGCCAGCTCGAACGGATTGAGCGCAAAATCCCCCGTGCCGACTTGCTTCTGGAACTGCGTATCGAAAAATGCGACAGAATGGTTCCGAGTCAACTTAGAGCCTCTTAGAGCACCCGTTCCTGCAGCAAGCCCAACAAATACCGCCCATAGCCGTTCTTGGCCAGGGGTTGAGCCAGCGCCGCCAGCTGTTCCGCTGTGATGTGGCCCATGCGGTAGGCGATTTCCTCCGGGCAGGCGATTTTCAGGCCCTGGCGTTTTTCGATGATCTCGATGAACTGGGAGGCTTCGAGCAGGGATTCGTGGGTACCGGTGTCGAGCCACGCCATACCGCGCCCCATCAGCGACACTTCCAGCTCGCCGCGCTCCAGGTAAACCCGGTTGACGTCGGTGATCTCCAGCTCGCCGCGGGCGGAGGGCTTCATGTTACGGGCGATCTCCACCACCTGGTTGTCGTAGAAATACAGGCCGGTGACCGCGTAGCGGGATTTCGGGACGGCAGGTTTTTCCTCGATGGAAAGCGCCTTGCCGGCCGGATCGAATTCCACCACGCCGTAGCGCTCGGGGTCGTTCACCGGATAGGCGAATACGGTGGCGCCGCTGCCTTTCTGCGCCACCGCCTGGAGGTCTTTGGACAATTCGTGGCCGTAAAAAATATTGTCGCCCAGCACCAGCCCGCACGGGTCGTTACCGATGAATTCCGCGCCGATGATGAAGGCCTGGGCGATGCCTTCCGGCGCAGGCTGCACCGCGTAGCTGATATCGAGACCCCATTGTGCGCCATTGCCGAGCAGCTGCTCGAAGCGCGGCGTGTCCTGCGGGGTGGAAATCACCAGGATGTCGCGTATCCCTGCCAGCATCAGCGTGGACAGGGGATAGTAAATCATCGGCTTGTCGTAGATCGGCAGCAACTGCTTGGAAACGGCCAGGGTGACCGGGTGCAGCCGGGTGCCGGAGCCGCCGGCGAGGATGATGCCTTTCATGACGCTCCCCGATTCTGGTAATTCGTCGCCATCCAGTTCTGGTATTCGCCGCTGACTACGTTTTCCACCCAGCCGAGGTTGGCGAGATACCAGGCCACCGTCTTGCGGATGCCGCTGTCGAAGGTTTCCGCCGGTTTCCAGCCCAGCTCCCGCTCGATCTTGCGCGCATCGATGGCGTAGCGCGCATCGTGGCCGGGGCGATCCTTCACGTAGGTGATCAGCGAGGCATAGGGCTGTCCGTTGGCGGCGGGCTTCAGCTCGTCGAGAATGGCGCATAGCGTATGCACCACGTCGAGATTGGTTTTTTCGTTCCAGCCGCCGATGTTGTAAGTTTCGCCCAGCCGACCGCCGGCCAGCACTGCACGGATCGCGGCGCAGTGGTCGCCCACGTAAAGCCAGTCGCGCACATTGAGACCGTTGCCGTAAATCGGCAGCGGCTTGCCGTTGAGGGCGTTGAGCAGCACCAGGGGAATGAGCTTTTCCGGAAACTGGCAGGCGCCGTAATTATTGGAGCAGTTGGTGGTCAGCGTGGGCAGCCCGTAGGTGTGACGATAGGCCCGCACCAGATGATCGGACGCCGCCTTGGAGGCGGAATAGGGGCTGTTCGGCGCATACGCCGTGGTTTCGGCGAAAGGCGGGTCGTTCGGCCCGAGCGAGCCATACACTTCGTCGGTGGACACATGCAGGAAGCGGAACGCCGCCTTGTCCGCGCCCGCCAACCCCTGCCAGAAGGCACGGGCTTCTTCCAGCAGACTGAAAGTGCCGTTGATATTGGTCTGGATGAATTCGCCGGGGCCGTTGATGGAGCGGTCCACATGGCTCTCGGCGGCAAAATGGACAATGGCGCGCGGCCGATGCCGAGCCAGCAGTTTCGCCACCAGCGGTCGGTCGTTGATGTCACCCTGGACGAAGACATGGCGGGGATCGTCCCTGAGCCCGGCCAGGTTTTCCGGGTTGCCGGCGTAAGTCAGCTTGTCCAGGTTAACGACCGGCTCGTCCGCCTGTGCCAGCCAGTCCAGCACGAAATTTGCGCCGATAAAGCCGGCGCCGCCGGTAACCAGGATCAAGTCGTTATCCTTTCGAAAATCGCGCTTATATGGAAATCCGCAGGTCGAACTTATCCATGCATTATATCCTACCGCAATTCCCCGCACCTCATCCCGGCCGCACGACGCCGCTGTGATTTCCTCGATGCGAACCCATCCAGGGTATGCACAACCCGCTCCAGCTTCGGCGTCAGGGTTCCCGCTTGCTCCCGCAACTCGGGCAGCAGGTCGTGCTGAATGACGTTCCAGCGTTGCGTGATCGGTTCGCGTCGGGTAGCATTCATTTCGCAGGCGTTATGGTGTTGGCATCGACAACCTCGCCAAGCCAGAAATGGCCGTCTGCACCCCTCGGTTTCGCCTCTCGACGCGAAAAAACGCCGTTCGGAGAGAGCGTTTTGCAAGAGCCCCAACAGCAAGTAATCTTCAAGAGTGAACAAATTCGCCCGGGCGAGGTCTTGATAACACAGGGGAATTTTAGAGCCGCGAAGACTTGGGCTTGAATTCGCCCCGCATGGCTCAATTTATTGAGTCGGGCATTAAATGTCGTCATTCCGGACTTGCCCCCGAATCCAGGGGTCTTGTCGATACTGAAATTCCCGCCTGCGCGGGAATGATGGAGCTTCAATATTCAGTGACCGTTCCTATAGTTGCCTATTTCACCGCACTTGATAACAGAGGAAATCCCATGTTACGCAAAGCAATATACGGTTTAATCGTAGCGGCCTTTCTGGCCATGAACGGATGGGCGGTCGCCGCTGACGCACCCACGTTGCACCAGGTCTACCAGGCCGCACAGGCGGGCCGGCTGGATGAAGCGCAAGGCATGATGCAAAAAGTCCTGCAGGAACACCCCAATAGCGGCAAGGCGCATTTTGTCGAAGCCGAGATCCTGGCGAAGCAAGGAAAACTGGGGAATGCCGGGGAAGAACTGGACACCGCTGAACGGCTGGAGCCGGGACTGCCTTTCGCAAAACCCCAAGCCGTGCAGGAACTCAAATCCAGGATTGCCGCGGCCCACCGGAACCAGCCCGCGATGAGCGGCGTTCACACCGATGCGGCGGGCGGATTCCCCTGGGGGATGTTGCTGCTGGGCATCGGCGCCATCGCGGTGATTTCCATGATCATGCGAGCGATCGCAGCGCGCAATTCGGCGCCGGCAGCAGGCAACTATCCCGGCAATTATCAGCCGGGACTGCCTGGTCCTGGCGGACAGCCTTACCCGGGCGGAGGCGTTGCGCCCATGGCGCCAGCCGGCGGAGGAATCGGCTCGGGCATCATGTCCGGCCTGGCAACCGGCGCCGCGGTTGGCGCGGGCATGGTCGCCGGCGAGGCGCTTGCCCATCACTTCATGGATGGCGGCCACGGCGCCAATGCCGCGCCAATGCCGGCGGATTCGTGGAATTCCTCTTCCAACGACATGGGCGGCGCGGATTTCGGCGTCGCGGACAGTTCTTCCTGGGACGACGCAGGCGTCGCCGACAGCTCCGGCGGCGACTGGGATTAACCGGGACCGCCCGAATAACTCGGAAAAAAGCGGGTTTTATTTCGACTCGGCATTCCCGCGACAGCGGGAATGCCGTTTAAGGTATCGAAGCATTGCCTTAGGCTTTGCCGAACATCGTGGCCAATCGGGGAAACTTCTGCCGGCCATTCCCGGAATCCCTATCCCCCGACTTGCCTGCTTTGGCGGCGCAGCGCGACGTGAGCCTCGATCATCCGGCGGGCGTTCGCGGCGATCTGGCCGGCCGCGCTTTCCGACAGCCAGCGCTGCATGAGCCCGGCCATGAAGACCGACGTATCGAGCGCCATGGCCCGCGGGTCCAGCCCTTCGCGCAGCACGCCCTTTTCCCTCGCGCGCAGGTAGGCCAGGGTCAATTGCTCGGCAAAGCCGCTTTGGGAATTGTTGATCTCGGCCAGAACCCCCGCAAACTCGTCCACATATTCGCAGCGCAACTTGATGATCCTGAACACCTCGCGCGTCGCTTCGTCGGTCTCGAGGATAGTCAGGATTTCATTCAGCGCGGCCTCGATTCCTGTCAGGGGATCTTCTTCCCGCCCCGATTGCAGCATGCTGTCGACGCGGTCGATCAGAGGCAAAGTCACCTGTGCGCGCATGGCGAAAAACAGGTCGGTCTTGTTTTCGAAATGCCAATAGACAGCGCCGCGCGTCACACCGGCCGCTTTGGCGATTTCTTCCAGCGTGCTGCGGCCGACACCGGATTGGTAGAACACTTTGCGCGCGGCAACGATGATGCGCTGCCGCGTTTGTTCGGCTTCGGCCTTGGTTCTTCGCACCATGCTATCCTCGTGGACTATTTACAGACAAACAAGATTGTATATAATTGCCGCGATACTCGCCATCCCCGGAGCGTTCCCATGGAACACCAGAATCCCGCCTTGCGCCGTAGCGCCATTTTTGCCGTCCTGATTTCGAGCCTGGCTGCCCTCGCGGCGGGCTGTTCCCGCCCCAGCGCGCCGGCAGAAGCGGCAAAGCCGCCGCTGCCGGTCACCGTGATCGATGTCCAGCCGACGCGGGTTCCGTTGACAGTCGAGGCCGTCGGCCAAACCGAGGGAGCGCGGGAGGTGGAAGTGCGGGCGCGGGTGGGCGGTATCCTGCAGAAACGCCTCTATGAGGAAGGCGCGCCCGTCAAGGCGGGCCAGGTTCTGTTCCAGATCGACCGGGCGCCATTCGAGATCGCCCTGGCGGATGCACACGCCAAGGCCGACCAGGCAACCCGCGAGATGGCGCGCCTCAAGGGCCTTCTGGCGCAGCAGGCGGTGAGCCGGAAGGAATACGACGATGCGCAGTCCAGCGCGGCCGTGACCCATGCCGCGCTCCAGCAAGCCGAACTGAACCTGTCCTACACCAGCGTCGCTTCGCCGGTAGCCGGCAGCACCGGCCGCGCGGTGAAATCCGAAGGCAACCTGATCTCCACCGGCGACAGCCTGCTGACCACGGTGGTCCAGCTGAACCCGATCTGGGTGCGCTTTTCCCTGTCCGACAACGAATTGGCGCAGCTGCCCGGCGGCCGGCCGACCCCCGCCTCCGTGCGCGGCGTGGAAGTCGTCCTGCCCGATGGATCGACCTATCCGGTCAAGGGCCGGCTCAACTTCGCCGGCAGCCAGATCGATCCCCGGCTGGGCACGCTACAGCTGCGCGCCGAATTCGCCAACGCCGAAGGCCGCGTCCTGCCGGGACAATTCGTCCGCACCCGCCTGACGGTGGGCCAGCGCGACGGCGTATTTCTCGTGCCGCAGGCCGCCGTCGTTCAATCCGACCAGGGCCGCGTGGTGTTCGTCGCCAATCCCGAAAACAAGGTGGAACCGCGCCCAGTCAAGACCGGCGAATGGCAGGGCAAGGATTGGGTCGTTCTGGGCGGCCTCAAGGCCGGCGACCGGGTGATCGTGGACAACCTGCTCAAGCTGCGCCCCGGCGCCCCGGTGGCGCCGCACAAGCCGGGCGAGCAACCGGCGGGGGCAACGCCTGCCTCCGGCGCTCCCGCCGGCAAGCCGTAAGCGGGGAAGCCGACCATGCACCGATTTTTTATCAGCCGGCCGATTTTTTCCGCGGTCATCGCTATCGTCATCGTCATCGCCGGCCTGATGGCGGCGCGCACCCTGCCCATCGCCCAGTATCCGGAAATCACGCCGCCGACGGTGGTGATCATCGCCAACTACCCCGGCGCCAGCGCCGAGACGCTGGCCAAGACGGTGGCGGCGCCGATCGAGGAGCAGTTGAACGGCGTCGAAGGCCTCAGCTTTTTCAATTCGTCAGCCGCCGCCGACGGCTCGCTCACCATCACCGTCACTTTCGAGGTCGGCACCAACGCCGACCTGGCGGCGGTGAACGTCAACAACCGGGTCAATGCCGCCCTGCCGCGCCTGCCGGACGACGTGCGCCGGAACGGCGTGGTGGTGCAGAAGCGCTCCAACGACATCCTGCTGGCGATCGGCATGCGCTCGCCCAAGGGCACGCAGGACACGCTGTTCCTCAGCAACTACGCCTCGATCAACATCGTCGATGAAATCAAGCGCCTGCCCGGCGTCGGCGACGCCGGCATTTTCGCCGCCCGCGACTACTCCATGCGCATCTGGCTGCGGCCCGACCGGATGGCGCAGCTGGGACTCACCGCCAGCGACATCGCCGGCGCCATCCGCGCCCAGAACAACCAGTTCGCCGCCGGCAAGATCGGCCAGGAACCGGCGCCCGCCGACCAGCAGCTGGTCTACACCGTGATCGCCAAGGGCCGCCTGGTGCAGCCCGAGGAGTTCGGCAACATCATCCTGCGCGCGAGCGGGCCGTCGGGCGTATTGCGGCTGAAGGACGTGGCCCGGATCGAACTCGGCGCCCAGGACTACAACGCCTTCGTGCACATGGACGGCAAACCGGCCATCGGCATCCGCGTCATTCTGCAGACCGGTGCCAACGCCCTGGCCACGGCGGATGTCGTGCGCGCCAAGATGGAGGAACTGAAAAAGAACTTCCCGCCCGACGTCGAGTACATCATCCCGTTCGACACCACCCGCTTCGTCAAGGCCTCGATCAAGGAAGTGACCCACACCCTGGGTATCGCGGCCCTGCTGGTGATCCTGGTGGTCTATGTGTTCCTGCAGAGCTGGCGCGCCACCTTGATCCCCATCGTCGCCGTGCCGGTGTCGCTCATCGGCAGCTTCGCCGGTTTGTGGCTGTTCGGCTTTTCCATCAACACCTTGACCCTATTCGCCATGGTGCTGGCCATCGGCATCGTCGTGGACGACGCCATCGTGGTGCTGGAAAACGTCGAGCGGCTGATGGCGGAACAAGGGCTGCCGCCCAGGGAGGCCGCGTTCGAAGCCATGCGCGAGGTGTTTTCGGCGGTGGTGGCGATCGTGCTGGTGCTGTGCGCCGTGTTCGTCCCGGTGGCATTCCTCGGCGGCATTGCCGGCAAGCTCTACCAGCAGTTCGCCGTAACGGTGGCGGTGTCGGTGGTGATTTCCGGCATTGTCGCCCTGACCCTGACCCCGGCCCTGTGCGCGTTGCTGCTCAAGCCGACCCACCAGGAATCGCCGGTTTTCCGGCCGTTCAACCGCCTGTTCGCCGCCCTGACGCGGCTCTACATCCGGGTCGTGGACAAAACCCTGCACCACCGCATCATCGGTACCGTGGTTTTCGCCATCGTCATCGTCGCGGCCGCGGTCCTGATCAAGATCGTTCCCGGCAGCTTCGTGCCGTCGGAAGACCAGGGCTACCTGATCGGCTCGCTCCAGCTGCCGGACGCCGCTACCCTGCCGCGCACCGGCAGGATGGGCGAACAATTTCGCCAGGCGATCCAGAAAAGCCCGTCGGTCGAGCATGTGTTCATGATCGGCGGCTTCGACCTCATCGGCGGCAGCAACAAGCCCAACGCGGGCTCCATGTTCATCAACCTGCAACCCTGGGACACAAGGGCGGAGGCGGCGGAAAACCTGGCCAAGCAGCTCATGGGCAAGGGCATGATGCTGGCGGACGGCATGGGGCTGGTGTTCAACCCGCCGCCCATCCGCGGCCTGGGCACCGCCGGCGGCTTCGAAGTGTACGTGCAGAACCGGGTTGACGCCGACCCGCGCCGCCTCGACGAAGTGGTCAAGAGCTTCATGGACGCCCTGCGCCAGAAAAAACAGCTGACCGGCATCAACAGCTTCTACCGGCCGACCATTCCACAGCTGTTCGTCGAGGTTGACGAACCCAAGGTCATGTCGCTGGGCATCCCGCTGACTGACGTCTACGACGCCCTGCAAAGCACCATGGGCGCGCTGTACGTCAACGATTTCAACAAGGCGGGCCGCACCTATCGCGTGCAGTTGCAGGCGGAACAGCAGTTCCGCTCCAGGCCCGAGGATCTGGGCAAGGTCTATGTCCGTTCCGGCACCGGTTCGATGATTCCGCTGTCGGCGGTGATCAAGGTCAAGCCCATCGTCGGCCCGGAGCAGGTGGAGCGCTTCAACGGCTTCCTCGCCGCCAAGGTGATGGGCAGCGGCGCCCCCGGCGTCAGCTCCGGCGACGCCATCCGGCTGGTGGAGGAAACGGCTGCGGCAACCCTGCCGGAAGGCTATACCATTGCCTGGACCGGCCAGGCCTACCAGGAAAAGCGCACCGGCAGCTCGTCGGTCATAGCCTTCGTCTTCGCCATCGTCATGGTGTTCCTGATCCTGGCGGCCCAATTCGAGAAATGGTCGCTGCCGCTGGCGGTGATCATGGCCGTGCCGTTCGCCCTGTTCGGCGCGCTGATCGCCGTGCTGGTGCGCGGCATGCCCAACGACATCTACTTCCAGATCGGCCTGGTGACCCTGGTCGGACTGGCCTCGAAAAACGCCATCCTGATCGTCGAATTCGCCTCGCAGAAGCGGGCGGAAGGCATGGGCGTGCTGGAAGCGGCCGTCGAAGGCGCGCGCCTGCGCTTCCGCCCCATCGTCATGACCTCGCTCGCCTTCGTCCTCGGCGTGGTGCCGCTGGTGCTGGCCACCGGCGCCGGCGCGGCGGCGCGCCGCTCGATGGGCACCGGCGTGTTCGGCGGCATGATCGCAGCCACCTTCATCGCCACCATTTTCATTCCCATGTTCTTTAGCTGGCTGTCCGGAGGCAAACCGGCCAACCCGAAAGACGCCGCGAACAAGGAGGACGCCCGATGAGCCCCCTGCGAATTTTCCGCCTGGCGCCACTGGCCATCGCACTGGCCTTGGCCGGCTGCACCGTCGGCCCCGATTACGTCCGCCCCGCCGCGCCGCTGCCGGAAAAATTCGTCGAGGCGGCCGACGCCGTCGTCGCACCGGTAAACCGCGAATGGTGGAAACTGTTCAACGACGCCTCTCTCAACGACCTGGTCGAGCGGGCGCTGCAAGCCAATGCCGACGTACAGCAGGCCGCGGCCCGGGTAGAGGAGGCCGACGCCTTTCTGCGCGAAGCCGGCTCGGCGCTGTTTCCCGAAATCGACCTGGCCGGCAACGCTACCCGCTCCCGCTCCAGCGCCAATACCGTGCCGGCGCTGCCGGCCGACATGCTGCGCCACAACGACTTCAAGGCAACGCTGGGCACGTCGTTCGAAATCGATTTCTGGGGCAAGCTGCGCCGCGGCACCGAAGCCGCCCGCGACCTGGCCCTGGCCAGCCACTATGGCCGCGACACGGTGGAATTGACGCTGGTCGGGCTGCTGACCCAGAGCTACCTTTCGCTGCGGGCGCTCGATGCCCAGCTGGCGGTGTCGCGCGACACCCTGATCACCCGCGACAAGTCGCTGGCCATCAGCCGGCACCGCTTTGCCGCCGGGCTTGCCTCCGAGCTCGACGTGCGTCAGGCCGAAAGCGCCCGCGCCGCCATCGTCGCCCAGATCGCCGACCTGGTGCAGCAGCGGGCCGTGGCGCAGCACCAACTGGCGCTGCTCACCGGCACTCCGGGCCTGACGCTGCCGGCGGGCGATTTCAGCCGCTTGCCGATGCCGCCGACGCCGCCCGCCGGGCTGCCTTCGGCGCTGCTCGACGCCCGTCCCGACGTGCGTCAGGCCGAAGCCCAGCTGGCGGCGGCGAACGCCAGGATCGGCGTCGCCAAGGCCGCGCTGTTCCCGACCATTTCCCTCACCGCCAGCCTGGGCGCGGAAAGCACCGAGCTGGCCAATCTGTTCCGGTCTGGCTCGAACCTGTGGTCCGGCGGCCTCGGCCTCGTACTGCCGGTGTTCGACGCCGGCCGGCAGTCGGCGCGGGTGGATCAGGCCACCGCCCAACAAAAACAGGCGTTGGCCGGCTACAGCAAAGCCGTGCAGACAGCCTTCAAGGAAGTCGATGACGCCCTGGCCGGCCTGCACCAAGCCGGCGAAAAAGAGCGGGCGGTGGATGTCCAGGCCAAGGCGGCGGCCAGGGTACTGGCGCTGGCGGAGGCACGCTACCAGGCCGGCTACTCGCCCTACCTGGAGCTGCTTGACGCCCAGCGCAGCGCCAACGACGCCAGCCTGACCCTGATCCGTGCCCGCCAGGCCCGCCTGTCGGCCGCCGTAGACCTGTTCAAGGCCCTTGGCGGCGGCTGGAGCGCTCCGGCGCTGGCGGCGGCACCGGCGCACTGAGCTCAAGCCGGGGTTCCGATCGCCGGTTCAATGCGGAATAATCTCCGCGAAACGGACAATCTCCTGGGGTTTTCGTGCAGCGCAGGCAATTAGCCGTTAAAATGGCGCCTTTAAGTACGAGTTGCCGCTTTGAAACACCACCTTTACGAACTTTTCTCGCAAGCCCTGAGCCAGGTGGCGCCGGAGCATGTCGGCATCGCTTTCGAAATCACCCGGCCGAAACAGGCGCAGCACGGCGATTTTGCCTGCAACCTGGCGCTCCAGCTGGCGCGGCCGTTGCGCGGCAATCCGCGGGAAATCGCGGCGCGCCTGCTGGCTTCCCTACCCGCCTCGCCCTACGTGACCAAAAGCGAAATCGCCGGCGCCGGCTTCATCAATCTGTTTCTGGCGACAGGCGCGAAGCAGCAGGTGATCAAACAGGTTTTGACGCAAGGCGCGGATTTCGGTCGCAGCACCCTGGGGCAAGGGCAGAAAATCCAGGTGGAGTTCGTTTCCGCCAACCCCACCGGGCCGTTGCACGTCGGCCACGGCCGCGGCGCGGCGTTCGGCATGAGCCTCGCCGGCGTGCTGAGCGCCGCCGGTTACGAGGTTAGCCGCGAATACTACGTCAACGATGCCGGCCGGCAGATGGACATCCTGGCGCTTTCGACCTGGCTGCGCTACCTGGAGCTGGAGGGTGTGCAGATCGCCTTTCCCGCCAACGCCTACCAGGGCAGCTACGTGCGCGACATGGCGCGGCTGGTTCAGGAGGCTCACGGCAGCCGCTACGTCCACCAGCCCGCTGCCGTGCTCGACCGCGTGCCGGCTCACGAAGACGACGGGGAGGGCCATCTCGACGCCCTCATCGCCAACGCCAAAACGCTGCTGGGCGAGGCTTACGCCTACATCCACAACCTCGCGCTGACCGAGCAGCTGGAAGATTGCCGCGACGACTTGACCGAGTTTGGCGTCACCTTCGACTCCTGGTTTTCGGAAAAATCGCTGTTCGATACCGGGTTGGTAACGCGCGCCGTGGCCGCGCTGGAAGCCCACGGCCATATCTACCCGCAGGACGGCGCCAAGTGGTTCCGCTCGACGGCGTTCGGCGACGAAAAGGACCGCGTGGTACAGCGCGAAAACGGCCTCTACACCTATTTCGCCTCCGACATCGCCTACCACCTGAACAAGTTCGAGCGCGGCTTCGATCGCGTCATCAACATCTGGGGCGCGGATCACCACGGCTACATTCCCCGCGTCAAGGGCGCGCTGACCGCGCTGGGCCTCGATGCGGAACGCCTGGTTATCGCCCTGGTGCAGTTCGCCGTGCTTTGGCGCGGCGCGGAAAAACTGCCGATGTCCACCCGCAGCGGCAATTTCGTCACCTTGCGCGAATTACGCGCGGAAGTCGGTAACGACGCTGCACGGTTCTTCTATGTGCTGCGCAAGAGCGACCAGCATCTGGACTTCGATCTCGAACTGGCCAAGTCGCAAAGCAACGAGAACCCGGTGTACTACATCCAGTACGGCCACGCCCGCGTTTGCAGCGTGCTGGCGCAGTGGGGCGGCGACCCGGCGGAGCTGGCCGAGGCCGAAACCGGCGCCCTTGACGGCAAGCACGAGCTCGCCCTGATGAGCCTGCTGGGCGATTACCCCGGCACGGTGGAAGGCGCGGCGCGGGAGCTTTCCCCCCACCTGATCGCCTATTACCTCAAGGACCTGGCCGGCGAGTTTCACAGTTACTATAATGCAGAGCAGTTCCTGGTCGCGGACGAGGGCATACGCCTGGCCCGGCTGGCGCTGATCACCGCCGTCCGCCAGGTGCTACGCAACGGGCTGGCCCTGCTCGGCGTCGGCAGCCCGGAAAAAATGTAGTTTTGTCGGAGAACGCCAAACAACCATTATGAGCCGCGATTACAAGCAATCCGATCGCCGCGCCGCCAAAGACGGCGGCAGCCCCTTGTTTACCGGCGTCCTGATCGGCCTGTTCGTCGGCTTGGCCGTAGCCATCGGCGTTGCCGTTTACATCAATTTCAGCCCCAAACCCTTCGTCAGCCGCGACAAGCCGAAGCCGCCGGCCGAAGCGGGCAAAGCGCCGGCCAGCAGCGAGACTGCCGCACTGCCGCCGGAAAACCCGAGTGGCTCGGCAGGCAAGGCCGAGAAGCCCACCGGCAAGCCGCGCTTCGATTTCTACACGATTTTGCCCGGTAGCGAAGTGCCCGCCACGGAACGCGATCTCAAACAGGAAAAAAGGCCGGAAGGCGCCGCCAAGGAGACTTATTTTCTCCAGGCCGGTTCATTCCAGACCGCGACCGAGGCCGACAACATGAAGGCCCGACTCGCCCTGCTCGGGCTGGAAGCCTCGATCCAGACGGCCGACATCCCGGACAAGGGGATTTGGCACCGGGTCCGCATCGGGCCATTTACCAATATCGACGATATGAATCGCGCCCGCGACTTATTGACGCAAAACCATCTTTCCGCCAGCCCGGTCAAGGTTCGCGACACGACAACGCCGTAAATTCACCGACGGAAACCTATTTTCCAGGGAGCAGACACCATGGGCTTTACCAGTTACGCCTCGACAGTTTCGTTTCGGATATTCATTGCCGCCATGTTGGCGATGGCCGGATTCACCGTCCGTGCGGATATTCAACCGGGCAAGGAATACGAACTGCTTTCCCCGCCCCAAGCCGTCGAAACCGGGAAAAAAATCGAGGTTCTGGAAATTTTCTCCTATGCCTGCCCGCATTGCTTCAACCTGGAGCCGGACCTCAACAATTGGGTCGGGCAACTCCCCAAGGATGTGGAGTTTCGTCGGTTGCCGGCAATTTTTCACGAATCCTGGATGCCGCTCGCCAAGGCATTTTATACCTTTGAAGCTCTTGGGATGACAGATAAGCTCCACGGCGAATTTTTCAAAGCGATTCATGTCCAGCACCTGCGCGTCGACGATGAGGTTACCTTGTTCGATTGGGTCGAAAAACGGGGCATCAACCGGAAAAGTTTTGCCGACACCTACTATTCCTTCGCCATCCAAAGCAAGGCGATGCGCGCCAAGCAGCTGAGCAAGGACTATGGCATCAATGGCGTACCCGCCGTTATCGTGGATGGCAAGTACCGTACGTACGTTTCCTTGGGAGGCGGCCACGCCGGCATGCTGAATGTGGTCGACCAGCTGATCAAGCGGGCTCGACAGGAGCGCGCCCGCAAGTAGGATCGCCGCTCGATGGCCACCGCTCTCATCCTGATCGACGATCATCCGCTGTTTCGCAAGGGGTTGTCGCACCTGTTGGAAACGCACGGCGAGGACATCAAGGTGGCAGCACAATTTTCCGGGATCAAGGACGCGCTCGACTGGTTACATGGCGGCGGCGACTGCTCCGTCGCCCTGCTCGACCGGAATTTGCGCGACGAGGACGGCCTGGCCCTGGTGCCGGAGTTAAAGCGCCGCGGAATCAAGGTGATCATGCTGACCGTGGCGGAGGAAGCGCATGAAATCCGTCAAGCGGTCGAGGCCGGAGTGGATGGTTACGTGTTGAAGACCAGCGAGCCGGAGCAGATTCTTCAGGCAATCTCGTCTGTTTCCATGGAATCGGGTTTGCACCGGACCCCGGTGATGGACGAAAGCATGCGCAGCAAGCTGGCGCCGGACCCCGGCAACAGGCTATCCTCGCGCGAACTGGAAATCGTCGGCCTGGTGGCCCGCGGCATGAGCAACAAGGCCATCGGCGACGCGCTGGGGCTGTCCGACAACACCGTGCGCAATCATTTGCGCAGCATCCTAGAAAAACTGGCTCTCGACAACCGGGTGCAAGTCGCCACCTTCGCCCTGAAGCATGGGATTGGGGCCCCAAGGCCCGGGGCCAGTTGACGCGAAAAACACACCTACTGGATAAATCCTTTTTCCAGCAATTCCGCGGTTAGCGCGAAATAGTCTTTTGCGCCTTGACTGTGGGGCGCAAACTCGAACACATTTTTGCCATGGGAGGGGCTTTCCGCCAGGCTGACATTTTCGGTGATGCGGGTGGCGCACAGCGCCGCGCCATAACGCTCTTTCAGCTGCCCATAGACATGGTGGGAAAACTTTCGGCGCGAATCGAACCGGGTCACCACGACCCGGCGCTCGATGGGCCGTTTCAGCGCCTTTTCCAGCACGGTCAACGCGCCATCCAGCCGTTCCACGCCCTGCATCGAAAGATAGTCGGCGGAAACCGGTATCAATACCCGGTCGGCGGCGAAAATCGCGTTGAGCGACAGCACGCCCAACATCGGGCAGCAATCGATCAGAATCGGGTTGTCCTCCCATGCCAGGCTCTCGTGCAGCCCCTCGCGCAGGCGGGACGCGATGCTGGTGCTTTTGCCGTACAGCGCATCGATTTTCGACAGTTCCATGTGCCCAGGAATCAGCCGCACCCCGTCCGGAAGCTCGCGCACCAAACCGGAGAGCGGCTGTTCGCCGCGATAGAATGCCGCGACGGTTTCGCTGCCTTTTTCCGCCTTGACACCGAGGGAAAGCGTCAAGTGCGCCTGGGGGTCCAGATCGATCGCCAAAGGTCGCCGTTCCAGGCTGGCCAGGGCGGCCGCCAGATTAAGGCTGGTCGTGGTCTTGCCGACGCCGCCCTTCTGGTTGAATATCGCGATTACCGCCATCGCTTACTCCACGGTCACGGATTTTGCCAGGTTCCTCGGCTTGTCCACGTCGGTCCCTTTTTGCAAGGCTGCATGATAGGCCAGCATCTGCAACGGCACGGTATGCAGAATCGGACTCAGCAAGCCGGCATGCTCCGGCAGCTTGATCAGGTGCACCCCCTCCTGGGCCTGTATCTGGCTATCCTGGTCCGCCAGGACATAAAGTTCGCCGCCGCGCGCACGGACTTCCTGCAAATTCGATTTCAACTTTTCCAACAAGGCATCGTTGGGAGCGATCGCCACCACCGGCATGTCGCTGTCAACCAGCGCCAGCGGGCCATGCTTCAGCTCGCCGGCGGGATAGGCCTCGGCATGGATATAGGATATCTCCTTCAGCTTCAGCGCGCCTTCCATGGCGATCGGGTAATGCAGGCCGCGGCCGAGGAACAGAGCATGCTGCTTGAACGCCATGCGCTCGGCCCAGAATTCGATCTGCGGCTCAAGCAGCAGCACCTGATTGACCATTGCCGGCAAATGGCGCAACGCTTCGAGAAAGCCACGTTCACGTGGCTCATCGATGCGGCCACGCAATTTGCCCAGCGTCAGCGTCAGTAAATACAGCGCTGCCAATTGTGTGGTAAAAGCCTTGGTCGAAGCCACGCCGATTTCGGGGCCGGCCCGCGTCAGGAAGCGCAGGCTCGATTCGCGCACCAGGGCGCTTTCCGGCACGTTGCAAATGGACAGGCTATGGATGTGACCGATGGCCTTGGCATGCTTGAGCGCCGCCAGGGTATCCGCTGTCTCGCCCGACTGGGAGATCGTCACGATCAGCGTCCGCGGATTGGCCACGCTGTCGCGGTAGCGGTATTCGCTCGCGACTTCGGCGCTGCACGGAATCCCGGCGATCCCTTCGAGCCAGTAACGCGCCACCTGCGCAGCGTGAAAGCTGGTGCCGCAGGCGATGATGGCCACGCTATCTATCTCTTGAAGGGCGGACGGCGCGGCGTCACCGAACATTTTCGGCTCCAGGCTGTCGCAGCTCAGGGCCACTTCCAGGGTTTCCGCCAGCGCGCGCGGCTGTTCAAAAATCTCCTTCTGCATGAAGTGCCGGTAGCCCCCCAGCTCCGACCGCTCGGCGCTGAGCTCGCTGGTCTGTACTTGCCGCTGGGCCGGATTGCCGTCGCGGTCGAATACCTTGAAATCAAGCAGGCCGATTTCGGCCACGTCGCCCTCCCCCAGATAGACGATTTTTTGCGTGACCGGCAGCAATGCCGATATGTCCGAGGCGATAAAATGCTCCTCGATGCCGACGCCGATCAGGAGCGGGCTGCCCTCCCGTGCACAGATCAGCTTGTGCGGCTCGTCGGCGCAGATCACGCCGATGGCGTAGGCGCCCTTGAGCTCGCGGGTTGCCTTGCGGGTAGCTCCGAACAGGTCTTTTTCCTGCTGGTAGTAGTGATGAACCAAGTGAACGATCACTTCCGTATCGGTTTCGGAAGAGAAAGCATAGCCGATGTCGCTCAGGCGCTGACGCAGATCCTCGTGGTTTTCGATAATGCCGTTGTGCACCACGGCAAACGAGTTCGCGCTAACGTGTGGATGGGCGTTACGCTCGTTCGGCGCACCGTGTGTGGCCCACCGGGTATGGGCGATGCCGAGGCGGCCATGGGTTTGCCGAATTTTGATTTCCGCTTCCAGTTCCGCCACGCGGCCTGGCTTCCGCACCCGCGTCAACCCACCGTTGGCCACTATCGCCAGACCGGCCGAGTCGTAACCGCGGTATTCCAGCCGCTTCAGGCCTTCCAGCAGTATCGGCACAACATTGCGCTGCGCCACCGCTCCGATGATTCCGCACATAAGCTTTATGTCCCCTTGGTTGGTCGTTTCCAGCCAGGAATCGACACTTGTTTGGCCCGCGACAACGTCAGCTGCTCCGCTGGCGCATCGCGAGTGATCGTCGCTCCGGCCCCGATGGTGGCGCCCCGGCCGACGGTGACCGGCGCCACCAGCTGCGTATCCGAGCCGATGAAGGCTTCATCCTCGATCACCGTGCGGTGCTTGTTCGCGCCGTCGTAATTGCAGGTAATGGTGCCGGCGCCGATGTTCACCCGCTGGCCCACCGTGGCATCGCCGACGTAGCTCAGGTGATTGATTTTACTGCCCCGATCGACCTGGCTATTTTTCACCTCGACGAAATTGCCGATGTGCACATCTTCCGCCAGTGCCGTTCCCGGCCGGATGCGGGCAAACGGGCCGATGCGCCCGCCGGCGCCGATTCGCGCCTCTTCGATCAGGCTGAACGGCGCAATCCGCGTGCCCGCCGCCACCGCTGTGTCGCGCAGCACGCAATTGGCACCCACCGAGACATTATCGCCCAAAACGACATCGCCTTCAAAAATACAGTTGGCGTCTATGCTGACGTCTCGACCGCAGGTCAGCTCGCCACGCACGTCGATCCGCTTCGGGTCGGCGAGGCGAACGCCCCGTTCCATCAGGGTCGAAGCAATCTCATGCTGGAGCAACCTTTCAAGATGGGCAAGCTGTGCCGCGCTGTTGACCCCCAAAACCTCCCAATGGCGGCCGGGTTGGCATGTGCTTACATCCACCCCTTCAGCCACGGCCATTGCGATGACATCGGTCAAGTAGAATTCCCCCTGTGCGTTATCGTTGCGCAAGGCGGCCAGCCATAGCTTCAACCGGCTATTGGGCAATGCCATGATGCCGGTATTTATCTCGCGAATAGCGCGCTCGGCCTCATCGGCATCCTTGTGCTCGACGATGGCTGTGACCCGCCCCTGCGCATCGCGCCGGATCCGCCCATAGCCGGCCGGGTCCGGCAGCACGACCGTGAGCAGGCCCACCGATCCGCTCTCGGTCGCCGCAAGAAGCGCGTGTAGCGTCTCGACGGAGATCAGTGGCACATCCCCGTACAAGACCAGCGTAACGCCGTTTTCATCCAGTTCGCCGGCCGCCTGCTGCAAAGCATGGCCGGTGCCCAGTTGTTGCGCCTGGTTGATCCAAGAAAGGCCGGCGTCTGGAAATGCGTCGGGGAGCGCCTCCCCGCCATGACCGTAAACCACCAGCAGGCGGGCGGGATCAAGACGGCGAGCGGCCGAAATAACATGGCCGAGCAGGGGACGCCCGGCCAACCGATGCAGCACCTTGGGCAGATCCGAGTGCATGCGCGAACCTTTGCCGGCGGCAAGAATGACGATGTTTAGTGTGGTTTGCAAGATTAAGGGCACCTCAAAACAAAAAGGCAGCCCGAAAGCCGCCTTGTAGTACTACGGGTTACGAAGCCATGCGCCACGCCATTATTTTTGTTTGCGCAACCTCTGGATCGCGTGCAACTGCGCAACCGCTTCCGCCAGCTCAGACTGCGCCTTGGCATAATCCATCGCCGCGGAACGGTCGCGCATGACCTCCTCTGCCCGCTGCTTGGCCTCCTGAGCCTTGACTTCATCCAAATCCCGCCCGCGCACCGCGGTGTCGGCAAGGATGGTCACCACCTGCGGCTGGATTTCCAGCAAGCCGCCCGACACGTAGATCAATTCCTCTTCGTCGTGATCGGGCAGTTTGAGGCGAACAGTGCCCGGCTTGATCCTTGTAATCAGCGGAGTATGGCGAGGGTAAACACCCACTTCGCCCATTTCGGCCGGAGCGACGAGAAATTCCGCCAATCCGGAGAAAAGCGAGCGCTCGGCACTCACCACATCCACATGCATCGTCATCGCCATGATTGATTCGCCTTAGATGGTTTTGGCTTTTTCGACAACCTCGTCGATGGTGCCGACCATGTAGAAAGCCTGTTCCGGCAGGTGGTCGTATTCGCCGTTGACGATGCCCTTGAAGCCGGCGATGGTGTCCTTCAACGACACGTATTTGCCGGCCGAGCCGGTGAACACTTCGGCGACGAAGAACGGCTGCGACAGGAAGCGCTGGATCTTGCGCGCGCGCGCCACCGCCAGCTTGTCTTCCGGAGAAAGCTCGTCCATCCCGAGAATGGCGATAATGTCGCGCAGCTCCTTGTAGCGTTGCAGGGTCGATTGCACCGCGCGCGCCACCTGGTAGTGGTCATCCCCCACCACCAGCGGGTCGAGCTGGCGCGAAGTGGAGTCGAGCGGGTCCACGGCCGGGTAGATACCCAGCTCGGCAACTTGGCGCGACAGCACCACGGTTGCATCCAGGTGGGCAAAGGTGGTGGCGGGCGACGGGTCGGTCAAGTCGTCGGCCGGCACGTACACGGCCTGGATCGAGGTAATGGAGCCCTTCTTGGTGGAAGTGATGCGCTCCTGCAGACGACCCATTTCTTCGGCCAGGGTCGGCTGGTAGCCCACCGCGGAAGGCATCCGGCCCAGCAGCGCGGACACTTCGGTTCCGGCCAGGGTGTAGCGGTAGATGTTGTCGACGAACAACAGCACGTCGCGGCCTTCGTCGCGGAAGTATTCGGCCATGGTCAGGCCGGTCAGGGCCACACGCAGGCGGTTGCCGGGCGGCTCGTTCATCTGGCCGTAAACCAGGGACACCTTGTCCAGCACGCCGCCTTCTTTCATTTCGTGGTAGAAGTCGTTGCCCTCGCGGGTGCGCTCGCCCACGCCGGCAAACACCGAGTAGCCGCTGTGCTCGACCGCGATATTGCGGATCAGCTCCATCATGTTCACGGTCTTGCCCACGCCGGCGCCGCCGAACAGGCCGACCTTGCCTCCCTTGGCGAACGGGCAGATCAGGTCGATCACCTTGATGCCGGTTTCGAGCAGTTCGTTGGAAGCGGACAGTTCGTCGAAAGCGGGAGCCTTGCGGTGAATCGGCCAGGAATGTTCGGCGCCGACCGGGCCTTTGTCGTCCACCGGTTCGCCCAGCACGTCCATGATGCGTCCCAGGGTCTTGGTGCCGACCGGCACGGAAATCGGCGCGCCGGTATTGACTACGGGCATGCCGCGGCGCAGGCCGTCGGACGAGCCCATGGCGATGGTACGCACCACGCCGTCACCCAACTGTTGCTGCACTTCCAGCGTCAGGCCGACATCCGCCAGTTTCAACGCGTCGTAGACCTTGGGCAGGGATTCGCGTGGAAACTCCACGTCCACCACCGCGCCGATAATCTGCACGATTTTTCCTTGGTTCATCATCACTTCCTTAGATAAATGCAATTAATTCGTCTATACCGCAGCAGCGCCCGCCACAATCTCGGACAGTTCCTTGGTGATCGCGGCCTGGCGGGTTTTGTTGTAGATCAGCTTGAGTTCGTCGATCACGTTGCCGGCGTTGTCCGAAGCGGCTTTCATCGCCACCATGCGCGAGCTCTGCTCGGAGGCGATGTTTTCCGCCACCGCCTGGTAAACCAGCGTTTCGATGTAGCGCACCAGCAGCTCGTCGACCACCTCTTTGGCGTCCGGCTCGTAGATGTAATCCCAGTGGCCGGTCGCGCTGCCCAATGCCTCGCCGCTGATGGGGAGCAGCTGCTCCAGCACCGGCTCCTGCTTCATGGTGTTGATGAAGCGGGTATAGCAAATGTAAAGCGCGTCGATGCGGCCTTCGTTATAGGCGTCGAGCACCACCTTCACCGGTCCGATCAGCTTCTCCATGTGCGGCGTATCGCCCAGATGCGTGACGTGGGACAGGACGCTGGCGCCCATGCGCTGCATGAACCCGAGCGCCTTGGTGCCAACGGCGCAAATCTCGACGCCGTGATTGGCGCCTTCCCATTCCTTCATCCTGCCCAGCACCATGCGCAGCACGTTGGTGTTCAGCCCGCCGCACAAGCCCTTGTCCGAGGTCACCACGATAACCCCGATCCGCCGCACCGAATCGCGCTTCACCAGGAACGGGTGCTTGTATTCCGGGTTGGCGTGGCTCATGTGCGCCGCCACGTTGCGGATTTTTTCCGCATAGGGCCTGGCCGCGCGCATCCGATCCTGCGCCTTGCGCATTTTGGATGCCGCGACCATTTCCATGGCGCGGGTGATCTTCTGGGTATTCTGGACGCTCTTGATCTTGGTCCGGATTTCTTTACCACCAGCCATCAGTCAACTCCGCTGTGAATTCGTCCGCGCTCAATAAACGGAGCTGGCCTTAAAGTCCTCGATCGCCGCGCCCAAGGTCTTTTCCGCCTCGGCGTCGAGTTCGTTGGTTTCTTCGATCTTGTCCAGCAACGCCTTGTATTTGCTCTTGATGAACGCCTGCAAGGCCGCTTCGAAGGCCAGTGCTTTTTTTACCTCGACATCGTCGAGGTAGCCCTTGTTCACGGCGAACAGCGTGACCGCCATGTCCGCTACGGTCATCGGGGCGAACTGTGCCTGCTTCATCAGCTCGGTCACCATTTTGCCGCGCTCCAGCTGCTTACGGGTCGCTTCATCGAGGTCCGAAGCGAACTGGGCGAACGCAGCCAATTCCCGGTACTGCGCCAGCGCCAGACGGATACCGCCGCCCAGCTTCTTGATCACCTTGGTCTGCGCAGCGCCGCCGACGCGGGACACGGACAAACCGGCGTTGATGGCGGGACGGATGCCGGCGTTGAACAGGTCGGTTTCCAGGAAGATCTGGCCGTCGGTGATCGAAATCACGTTGGTCGGCACGAAGGCGGAGACGTCGCCGGCCTGGGTCTCGATGATCGGCAGCGCGGTCAGCGAGCCGGTCTTGCCCTTCACACCGGAGCGCTTTTCGACGTCTTCGGCGTTGATGCGCGCAGCACGTTCGAGCAAGCGGGAGTGCAGGTAGAACACGTCGCCGGGATAGGCTTCGCGGCCCGGCGGGCGGCGCAGCAGCAGGGAAATCTGGCGATAGGCCCAGGCTTGCTTGGTGAGGTCGTCGTAAATGATCAGCGCGTCCTGGCCGCGGTCGCGGAAGTATTCGCCCATCGAGCAGCCCGAATAGGGCGCGATGTATTGCATCGCGGCCGAATCGGAGGCGGTGGCGGCGACGATGATGGTATGGCCCATGGCGCCGTGCTCTTCCAGCTTGCGCACCACGTTGGCGATGGAGGACGCCTTCTGGCCGACAGCCACGTAGACGCAGATCACGCCAGTGCCCTTCTGGTTGATGATGGCATCGACCGCCACGGCGGTTTTGCCGGTCTGGCGATCGCCGATGATCAGCTCGCGCTGGCCGCGGCCGATCGGCACCATCGCGTCGATCGACTTGAGGCCGGTCTGCACCGGCTGAGAAACCGACTGGCGCGCGATCACGCCCGGTGCAATTTTCTCGATCGGGGATTTTTCCGTGGCGTTGATCGGACCCTTGCCGTCAATCGGCTGGCCCAAGGAATTCACCACGCGCCCGATCAGCGCTTCGCCCACCGGCACTTCCAGAATGCGGCCGGTGCACTTGACGGTGTCACCTTCGGTGATGTGTTCGTACTCGCCCAGCACCACGGCGCCAACCGAGTCGCGCTCGAGGTTGAGCGCCAGGCCGAAGGTGTTGCCGGGGAATTCCAGCATCTCGCCCTGCATCGCATCCGACAGGCCGTGGACGCGGACGATACCGTCGGTCACCGACACCACGGTGCCCTGGTTACGCGCCTCGGCAGCCGTCGCCAGGCTTTCGATTTTGCTCTTGATCAGTTCACTGATTTCTGAGGGGTTCAACTGCATGATCACTCCTAACTTTTGAGCGTAAACGCCATATTGTGTAATTGGCCGCGCACCGACGCGTCAATCACCACGTCTCCGGCGATAATTTTGATGCCGCCGATGAGCTCGGGGTCCAGGCTTACCGTTGCTTCAACCTTGCGGCCGTACTTGCTTTCAAGTCGGCTCACCAGATCGGCTTTCTCGGACTCGCTTAACGGGAAAGCACTGACGATCTCGGTTTCCATCACGCCGCCATGCTGCGCCCGAAGCTGCTCGAATTGTTCGCGGATTGCCGGCAACACGGTCAGCCGCCCATTCTCCAGCAGCACATGCATCAGATTGACACCCTGCTCGTCGAGGCTGTTTTCGCATACGGAAAGAAACAGGGCTTGTTGCTGTTCCGCCGTCAGCCTCGGGTTGCCGATGACGGCCTGCATCTGTGGATCGTCGACGACCTGCGCCGCGAACGCCAGCATCTGGGACCACTGGTCCAGCGCCCCGCCCTGCTGGGCGATGCGGTAAACCGCCTCGGCATAGGGCCGGGCTATGGTAGTGACTTCTGCCATGTTATCCCTTATAGCTCTTGCTTGATGGAAGCCAGCAGCTCGGCATGCGCTTTAGCATCGATCTCGCGGCGCAGGATTTTCTCGGCACCGGCAACGGCCAGATCGGCTACCTGCTGGCGCAGGCCCTCTTTGGCACGATGCACTTCCTGCTCGATCTCGGCCTTGGCGCCCGCCAGCAGGCGATCGCCTTCGACCTTGGCGTTACCTTTGGCTTCCTCGACAATCTGTGCTGCACGTTTTTCCGCCTGGGCGATAATGTCGGAGGCTTTCTCTTTGGCCTCGTGCAGTCTTTCCGCGCCGCGCTTCGAAGCCAGCTCCAGCTCGTGCTTGCCGCGCTCGCCGGCGGCCAGGCCATCGGCGATGGACTGCCGGCGCGCCGTCAATATTTGCATAATGGGCGGCCATACCACCCGCATGCAAAACCAGACGAACACGACGAACATGATCGTTTGCCCGAGAAGGGTTGCATTGATATTCATGCATGAACCTTTCTTGTGTTAAGCATTACGATGGGCCTTAGCCGGCAACCGCAAACAGGACGTACATCGCGATACCCACAGCGATCATCGGCACGGCGTCGACCAGACCCATCACCACGAAGAACTGGGTGCGCAGCATCGGAATCAGTTCGGGTTGACGCGCGGCACCTTCGAGAAAACGTCCGCCCAGAATGCCGATACCGATAGCCGCGCCGAGTGCGCCCAGACCCATCATGATCGCGCCGGCGATGAAAAGCAGTGCATGTTCCATTGTGTAACTCCTGGTTAATTAAAAAGAAAAGGTTCGAATTGCTTAATGATGTTCCTGATGCGCCATGTCCAGGTAAACGATAGTCAGCGTCATGAAAATAAACGCCTGGAGCGTCACGATCAGGATATGGAAAATCGCCCAGCCCAGGGAGAGCACGATTTGCGAGCCGAACAGCAGCGAGCTGCCAAAGGTGGCGCTCACCCAGGAAGCGCCCATGAGTGCGATCAGGATAAAAATCATTTCACCGGCGTACATGTTGCCGAACAAGCGCAGCGCCAACGAAATCGGCTTGGCGATCAGGTTCACGCCTTCCAGGAAGAGGTTGGCCGGCAAGCCGAATTTACCGAAGGGTTGCAGCGTCAGTTCGCCGACAAATCCGCCCACCCCCTTCATCTTGATGCTGTAATACACCACCAGCACAAACACCCCGATGGACATGCCGAATGTGGCATTGGGGTCGGTCGTGGGGACCACCTTCAAGAATGGAACACCCACCGCGTGGGCGACGAAGGGCAAATAGTCGATCGGCAGCAGATCCATCAAATTCATCAACAGGACCCAGGCGAAAATGGTTAGGGCGAGCGGCGCCACCATGTCGTTTCTGGCGGTAAACGACCCTCTCACGCTGGTATCGACGAATTCGACGATCCACTCGACGAAGTTCTGCAAGCCGGAAGGAGCTCCCGCGGAGGCCTTTTTCGCCGTGCGCCCGAAAATGATCAGGAACAATGCGCCAAGGACAAAGGAAATGGCCAAGGTATCCACGTTGATCGCCCAGAAGCCCATTTCCTTGGCTTGCTCGGCACTATGCGCAAAGCCCCAGGAACCATCCGGTAGATGGCCATAAGTCAGGTTCTGCAGGTGATGCTTGATATATTCCGAGGAGGTTAGTGTTTCGCCAGACATTGATTAGTTCTCTATTCCGCTGAATATTGTCGAAACCACCAGGGTCAACTGCCCGAGAACGAAGCCGATCAGCAAAGGCACCGGCATCAGTTTCAACCATCCCAGCCCCGCCGCGATCAGCAGCGCGACCATAAAAAAACGTTCCATGCTGGAACGCACCAACCAGACGAATTCCTGACGCGCGTCTTGCCCTGTTCGCGCCGCACCGGCATGCAAGCCCACGACCAGAATCAGCGCATTTGTCACAGCTGCCGCGCCGCCAAAAAAAGCCGCCGCGGCGGCATCGCTTCCTAGCCAAAAATACCAAGCCGACGCACCAACCGCTATAGAGACGGACTGAACGCCCACCACGCGGTAGGCCGCGCCAATTTGTAAATTACTGTTGAAAAGAGCCGCGATTTTAGTTCACTCTTGCCTGTCCGTCAATTTTTGCGTAGGATTGACGTGTTTTGATTGAGCCAGATCAATTAAATGCGCTAATAAATGCATTAATTGCCCTAATGGCGATTAACCGGCAGTGACCTGATTTGATTTTGCTTTTTGCCGTTATTTCTGGCCAAGCCTGCCAATGATGTTGTCCAGCTGCTCCAGGCTGTCGTAGCTGATGATCAGCTTGCCCCTGCCCTTGTTCTGCGCCTTCAACGTCACGACGGCACCGAGCTTTTCGGCCAACTCTTCCTGCAGTCTCAAGATATCCCGGTCGGGTTTCGCCTTGGGCTTCGGTTCCGGTTGCTGCTGACGCTGAACCAGCCGCTCCGCCTCGCGGACCGACAGGCCTTTGCCGGCAATTTCGTTCGCCGCCGCAACCTGTGCCGCATTGGCTAGTCCGAGCAGCGCGCGGGCGTGGCCCATGTCGAGCCGGTTATGCAGCAACATTTCCTGTACCGGCGCCGCCAGATTGAGCAGGCGCAGCAGGTTGCTCACCGCGCTGCGCGAGCGCCCTACCGCTTCTGCGGCGAGCTGGTGAGTCATGCTGAATTCGTTGATCAGGCGCTGGATACCCGTCGCCTCCTCCAGAGGATTGAGGTTTTCGCGCTGGATATTCTCGATCAGCGACATCGCCAGCGCCGCTTCGTCCGGCACTTCGCGCACCAACACCGGCACCTCGGTCAGCCCCGCTAGGCGCGCCGCCCGCCACCTGCGCTCGCCGGCGATAATTTCGTAGTCGCCCGCGACCAGCGCCCGCACCAGGATGGGCTGCATGATTCCCTGGGATTTGATGGACGCAGCCAGTTCGGCGAGGGAGTCCTGATCCATCTGCGTGCGGGGCTGATATTTACCGGGCCGCAGTTTCGAGACGGCCAGGTTCTTCAGGGCATCGCCACTGTTGTCGGCCTCATTCGCCGCCAACAAGGCATCCAGTCCTCGCCCCAACCCCTTCGTTTTCACCATTTTCTTCTCACTTTCTCACCAGTTCGCCCGCCAGCGCCAAATAGGCCTGCGCGCCTTTCGATCCCCTGTCGTGGTACAGCACCGGCGTGCCATAGGAGGGGGCTTCCGCCAGCCGGACGTTACGCGGAATAACGGTGCGATACACCTTGTCACCGAAATGTTTTTTCAGCTGCTCGGAGACCTGCTGGGCCAAAGTGTTGCGCGGGTCGAACATGGTGCGCAACAAACCTTCGATTTCCAGTTGGGGGTTCAGTGCCGCCCGGACTTTCTTGATGGTTTGCACCAGATCGCTGAGGCCCTCCAGCGCGTAGTACTCGCATTGCATCGGAATCATTACCGCATGGGCGGCGCAGAGCGCGTTGACGGTAAGCAGGTTCAGGGCCGGCGGGCAATCGATCAGTATATAATCGTAGGCCTGCTCGATTTTGCTTAACGCCGTTTTCAACCGCCACTCCCGTGCCAGCTCCTGCACCAGCTCCACCTCCGCACCGGCCAAGTCCCGATTGGCGGGGATCAGGTCGTATTTTCCGCGCACGCAGTGAACACTCACTTGCCCGATGCTTTTTTGCTCCAGCAGGACATGATACACGGTATGCTCCAACGCCATTTTGTCCACGCCGCTGCCCATAGTGGCGTTGCCCTGCGGATCGAGATCGATCAACAACACCTTGCGCTTGGTCGCGGCCAGACTGGCAGCGAGATTGACGCTGGTAGTGGTTTTCCCCACCCCGCCCTTTTGATTGGTTATTGCCAGTATTTTCCCCATTGCATCGCCTCTCTTTGTGTTGCCTACGACAACACCGGTTGCAGGATGAGCAAATGCCGCTCGGCATTCAACCCCGGCACTTTAAGCGGCACCGCACGCCGCAAGGCAACGGTATCTGGCAACCGCATCAATTCTTCGTGAGGGTAAACCCCCTTCATGGCCAGAAACGAGCCGTCATCGCGGCACAGATGCAACGTCAGGCCCGCAAATTCCGCCAGATCGGAAAAGGCGCGCGAGATCACCACGTCGTACTTTTCTTCCGGCTTCCACGTCTCTACCCGCTCACAAACGACCACGGTGTTGGTCAAGCCCAGTTCCAGGCACGCCTGGCGAAGAAAGCTGGTTTTCTTGTGGTTGCTGTCCAGCAAGGTTACCGCGAACGCCGGGTTGGCCAGGGCCAGGGGAATGCCCGGCAAGCCGGGCCCGGTGCCGACGTCGAGCAGCCGGTGACCGGAAACGTAAGGCAGCACGGCCAGGCTGTCGAGCAGGTGCTGCGTCAGCATTTTTGCCGGCTCGCGCACTGCAGTCAGGTTATAAACCCGATTCCATTTCAGCATTAGACCGATGTAATCGAGCAGCCGCTGCCGTGTTTCCGCCTGGAGTTGCAGGCCCAATTGATCCAGGCCGGAGGCCAACTGTTGTTCCAGGCTCACGCTCTTTTCTGACCCTTGTCTCCAAGCCCGCGTTTTAGGTGCACCAACAGCACGGAAACCGCGGCGGGAGTTATGCCGGAGATGCGTGCCGCCTGGCCGAGCGTTTCCGGCTGATGTGAATTTAGTTTTTGCTGCACCTCGATCGACAAACCGTGAACCTCGCGGTAATCCAGCGCTTGCGGCAATAGCAGCGCTTCGTATTGTTGGTGGCGCGCGATTTCTTCGAGCTGACGGGCGATATAGCCCTGATACTTGGCCTGGATCTCGACCTGCTCAGATACCTTGGCGTCGGCCACGCCCGGCCCGGCGCCCGGCAGCGTCACCAGCTCTTGATAACTGACATCAGGGCGGCGCAACAGGTCCAGCAAGGAGTACTCCCGCTCGATATCCTTACCCAGCACCCTTTCCGCGTCTTCCCTCGGCAGCAAGCGCGGGTTTACCCAAGTGCTTTTCAGTCGGCTCTGCTCGCGTTCAATCGCCTCCCGCTTTGCCTCGAAACACTGCCAACGTGCGTCGTCCACCACACCTAGGTGCCGACCGGCTTCGGTCAGCCGCAAGTCGGCATTGTCCTCGCGCAGCATCAGACGATACTCGGCTCGACTGGTAAACATGCGGTAAGGCTCGGCGACACCGCGCGTAATCAGGTCATCGACCATCACCCCCATGTAGGCTTGATCCCTCTGCGGATGCCAGGAACCCTTGTCCTGCACCGACAAGCCCGCATTAATCCCGGCCAGGAGCCCCTGTGCCGCAGCCTCCTCATAACCGGTAGTGCCATTGATCTGGCCGGCGAAGAACAAACCCTGTATAACCTTGGTTTCCAGTGAACTTTTCAGCCCAAGCGGGTCGAAATAATCGTACTCGATGGCGTAGCCAGGGCGGGTGATGTGCGCGTTTTCGAAACCACGGATTGATCGCACCAAAGCCAACTGCACATCGAACGGCAGGCTGGTGGAAATGCCGTTCGGGTAAATCTCGTGGGTGTCCAATCCCTCCGGCTCAACGAAAATCTGGTGCGAGTCCTTGCCGGAAAAGCGCATGATCTTGTCCTCTATCGAGGGACAATAACGCGGCCCGACCCCCTCGATTACACCGGTATAAAGCGGCGAGCGATCCAGCCCACCGCGAATGAGTTCGTGCGTATGCGCGTTGGTATGGGTAATCCAGCACGGCAGTTGCCGCGGATGCTGGGCCGGGTCGCCGAGGAAGGAAAACGCCGGCGCGGGATCGTCTCCCGGCTGTTTCTCCATCACCGAATAATCCAGCGTGCGGCCATCGATGCGGGGCGGCGTTCCGGTTTTGAAGCGCTTCACCGGCAATGCAAGATCGCGCAGCCGGTGTGCCAAGGTAATGGAAGGAGGGTCTGCGGCGCGCCCCGCCTGGTAATTCGACTGGCCAACGTGCACCAGACCGGCCAGGAAGGTACCCGCCGTCAGCACGACGGCTTTAGCCTGAAAGCGAAGCCCCAACTGCGTCACTACGCCGACAACACGATCCTGCTCCACGATCAAATCATCGACCGCCTGCTGAAACAGGCACAGGTTGACTTGGTTTTCCAGGCGACGACGGATGGCCTGCCGGTACAAGGCGCGGTCCGCCTGGGCGCGGGTCGCCCGCACGGCCAGGCCCTTGCTTGAATTCAGGGTGCGGAACTGGATGCCCGCTTCGTCGGTCGCTGCCGCCATGGCGCCGCCCAGGGCATCCACCTCCCTGACTAGATGGCCTTTACCGATGCCCCCAATGGAAGGGTTGCACGACATTTGGCCGAGGGTTTCGATGTTGTGCGTCAACAATAGCGTGTTCAGGCCCATGCGGGCAGCGGCCAGCGCGGATTCTGTACCGGCGTGGCCGCCGCCGATTACGATGACGTCGAAAGGGGTGGGATAAAGCATGGATTAACCGGGCACGGGAACGAAGCCGAATCATAACCCAAAATGGCGCGTGTTTCACGTGAAACACGCGCCAAAATCACATGGTGCGCTATTTTCCGATGCAGAATCGGGAGAATATTTCCCCCAACAAGTCGTCCGCACTAAACTCACCGGTGATGCTGGAAAGTGCGGACTGTGCCGCTTTCAGCTCCTCTGCGAAGATCTCGGTGCGACCGTCGCACGAACCGGCCAGGGCAAGATGTTTGCCAGCTTCATGCAAAGCGCTCAAGTGGCGTGCGCGCGCCATGAACGCCCCCTCTTCTCCCTGCTGCCAGCCGGCAAGCTGCAACAGGCGCCGATGGAGCAGATCCATTCCGGAGCCGGTTTTAGCGGAGAGGTAAATCGCCTCGTCACCCGCCATCCCAGGCTCCTGCTCCAGAAGGTCGATTTTGTTGAACACCCGCACCAGCGGAAGCCCCGCTGGCAGCCTGGCGACAATCTCCCGGTCACCCGGCTGCTCCCCTTGCGTCGCGTCGATTAGCAGCAAGGCCGCGTTAGCGTGCCCGATAGCTTCCCAAGCACGCGCAATGCCGATTTTCTCCACCTCATCATCAGTTTCGCGCAACCCCGCAGTATCGACAAAATGCAGTGCAACACCGTCAAGCTCAATGTGCTGGCGGATAGCATCGCGCGTCGTCCCCGCAACCGGCGTGACAATTGCGACCTCTTCACCCGCCAACAGGTTAAGCAAGCTGGACTTACCGGCATTCGGCTGACCAATCAGAACGACGTGCATCCCCTCGCGCAATAAGCTACCCTGTTTCGCTTGGCAAAATACTTTTTCTAGCTGTGCTGCCAGTGCTTTGAGTAGCCCATAGGCATCTGATTCAGCGAGGAAATCTATTTCTTCTTCCGGAAAATCCAGCGTTGCCTCCACTAGCATGCGCAGGTTGATCAACCCCGCCACCAGTCGATGGACGGCGGCCGAGAATTCGCCTCGCAAGGAGCGCATAGCGGTCTTCGCCGCTTCCGTGGTAGCAGCATCGATCAAGTCGACAACGCTTTCGGCTTGGGCCAAATCCATCTTGTCGTTTAGAAATGCACGTCGGGTGAATTCGCCGGGCTCCGCCGGTCGCGCACCCAACTCGAGACAGCGGGAAACCAGCAGGCGCAACACGGCGTCGCCGCCGTGTCCCTGTAATTCAAGGACATCCTCGCCCGTATACGAATGGGGAGAGGGGAAAAAGAGCGCCAGGCCCTGGTCGATAACGCTGCCGTCGGCAGCGATAAAGTTACTTAGGGTCGCCCTACGCGGCTCTGGCATTTCCCCCAACACCGCTTGCGCCAAATCGCTGACGTCGTAGCCTGAAACACGCACAACACCAATGCCACCGCGCCCCGGCGCGGTGGCAATAGCAGCGATTGTGTCAGCCCTTGGCATGCCCCTTCGCGGTTTTAGCCCGCTCGATGCTGCGCGTGACATAATATTGCTGGGTGATCGAAAGCGTATTGTTTACCACCCAATACAGCACCAATCCGGCCGGGAAAAAGAAGAAAAATACGCTGAAGGCGATCGGCATGATCATCATCACTTTTGCCTGAATGGGGTCCGGCGGCGTAGGATTGAGTTTGGTCTGAATAATCATGGTCAGGCCCATCACGATCGGCAGAATATAATACGGATCCGGCGCAGACAAATCGGTGACCCACAGCATAAACGGCGCCTGCCGCATTTCGACGCTATTCAGCAACGCCCAGTACAGCGCGATAAATACCGGTATCTGTACCACTACCGGCAAGCAGCCCCCTAACGGGTTGACCTTTTCTGTTTTATACAACTCCATCATCGCTTGATGCAACCGCTGACGGTCGTCTCCGTATTGCTCCTTAAGCTTTTGCAGTTTAGGCCCGAGAATCCGCATCTGCGCCATGGAACGATAGCTTTTTGCGGACAGCGGATAGAACGCGGCTTTGATCAGCACCGTTAACAAAATGATGGCCACGCCCCAGTTTTGAACCGCCTTATGAATCCACGCCAGCACCCAGAAAAGCGGCGCGGCGATCAGCGTGAGCCTGCCGTAATCCACCGTCAAATCAAGGCCGGGGGCAACCTTGCTCAACTGAACCTGTTCTTGGGGCCCCGCATAGAAATGCATGGTGATCGTTTTCGATGCCCCGGCCTCAATCGCGCCCAACGGCAAGATTGCGCCAACATCGTAGAGGTCGTCCCCAAGCTTTTTAGCAAAATATTCACGTGGCTGGTTATTGGGGGGTATCCACGCACTAAGAAAATATAGCTGGATCATCGCAACCCAGCCATCGTCGCTTTGCATCGGGTAGGCCGCCTTGTTTTTCTCAATGTCGGAGAAACTGACTTTATGAAACTTTTCCTTCTCGGTGTAGATCGCAGGGCCGGTGTAGGTAGAGATGAATTTAGGGTCGCCGACCGGTGGCCGGCCATTTCGTACGAGTTGGAAGTAGGAATGCGGCACTAGCCGATTTACGCTGCCATTGTCAATTTCATAGGTGACATCTACAACGTAGCTACCCCTGTGAAAAGTGTATATCTTCCCTACCCTAATTCCATTAGGGTCCGCCCAGTTCAGTTTGACAACCAGGCTATCTTCCCCGTCGGCCAATTTATATTGCGTGTCTGTGGAAGAAAACAAGGTGTTATGTGTAGGCAACCCGCTGCCTATCAAACCCGACTGAGCTACGTAAACATCCTTCGGCTTGTCATCCAGCAAAACCAATCTCTTCGTCTTATCCACGCTGTCTTGGTATTTCAGCAGTTCCACCCTGCGCAAATCACCGCCAAGCGTGTCAAGTTCAGCAGAAATTAAATCTGTCTGCACCTTGAGTCGTTTCCCGGCTAAAGGCATGCCGCCGAAATCATGGGCG
The DNA here is from genome assembly GCA_023266195.1 of Sulfuricella sp. Lineage (GTDB taxonomy): Bacteria > Pseudomonadota > Gammaproteobacteria > Burkholderiales > Sulfuricellaceae > Sulfuricella. The sequence continues at coordinate 46,759 of JAHFRP010000007.1, read as the reverse complement.
ACCTTCCCCGCGAAGTCAGCCGTAGATTTACCTGTTTGAACCGGCGCGGCTTTGTCCGATGCAACTTGCGGAGCAGGGGTAAGAACCGGATGCAGATCCTTTTGCCACGCATCCCAAAGCATCAAGATGGAAAAAGAAAAAATAACGAATAATATCAGCCGTTTGATGTCCATGTTGCCTCTATTAATTTAGGGAATCGGATCATAGCCTCCTGGACGGAAGGGGTGGCAACGACAAATTCTATTTACCCCGAGCCACGCCCCTCTAAGAAAACCGTATTTCGCTAATGCCTGACACGTATATTCCGAACAGGTTGGCGAAAAACGGCAGCGCGCTCCCAGTAATGGGCTAATCAAATATTGATAACTTTTGACCACGGCTATCGCTAAACGTGAAAATACTTTCATGTCCGCCGCTTTTTCAATTGTTCGATTAGCCCTAAAAAATCCTGCTCCACCAGTCCATATGCTCCGCAGGAAAAGCTTTTTCGTACCAAGACGACCACATCCAACTCACCAACATGGGCCTGGTTCAAACGAAATATTTCTCTTAACACGCGCTTGATGTAATTTCTGGCGGTTGCGTGTAACACTGTTTTTTTTGCGACTATAACAGCAAGGCGTGGAAAATCCCGCCCATTTGGCTTTGCGATGATCCTCAGGAATTCCCCGTATGCCTGGCACTTAAAAGAAAAAACGGATGAAATCTCATCCGTTTTTCTTAATCGCTTGCTTTCCTGAAAAGCATGGATGGCAGGTTCTCCTGCAACCACTATGCGCTGAGCTTCGACCGCCCCTTAGCGCGCCGCGCATTTACAACGGCGCGACCGCCGCGTGTTTTCATCCGTGCGCGAAAGCCGTGAGTGCGTTTACGCTTTACTACTGAAGGTTGATAGGTGCGCTTCATCTTTTGTTACCTCAAAATCTCGTTTAGCAGAAACGCGCAATTAGACTATTTAATGCGTACTTTTGTCAACGGGTATTTATCCAAATGGTTGTGGATAAGTATTCCCAAAAAGACTAAAATGCGCCTTGGCCGCTTTAATTCCTCGCCACCAGAACGCTTGGCCGCCACCGCTCAGAACAATATTCCGGGCACTTCTTTGGGTTTCCAGATGGACAGTTTTTGGCTTGATTGCTTGAATAAATTGAGGGAGGACTTACCCCCTCAGCAGTTCAATACCTGGATCAAACCCCTCGCGTTCGATTGCTCTGACGGCGTTCCGCGTCTGATTGCGCCCAATCGATTCATTTTACAATGGGTTAAGGACAAATTTCTTAACCGCATCGAACAAATAGCGGAAACTCATTTTCCACAGCCGTTATCATTGATGCTCGCCACACCCGACAACACGCCAGATAATTCAGCGCCGGCACTCATTGCCATGGTTTCGCAAAAAGTTACTCCTAAACAACATCAAAAAGTCGATAATTCCCGCCTTAATCCATTATTTACATTCGCCAATTTTGTTACCGGCAGAGCAAATCAGCTCGCTCGCGCCGCGGCGATTCAAGTGGCCGAAAACCCCGGCACGGCCTATAACCCCTTATTTGTTTACGGCGGGGTAGGCTTAGGGAAAACACATCTAATTCAGGCTATCGGCAACCTTGTCCAGGAGCAGAATAGTAACGCAAAAATCAGTTATCTTCACGCTGAGCGCTACGTTTCAGATGTAGTGCGCGCTTACCAACACAAGGCTTTTGACGACTTCAAGCGCTACTATCATTCACTCGATTTGCTACTAATCGACGACATTCAATTTTTTTCCGGTAAAAACCGTACCCAAGAAGAGTTCTTTTATGCTTTCAACGCGCTAATTGAAGCGCACAAGCAGGTTATTATCACGTGCGACACGTTTCCCAGGGAAATTTCGGGAATGGAGGACCGGCTCATTTCACGGTTTGGTTGGGGTTTAACGGTTGCGATCGAGCCGCCAGAGTTGGAAATGCGAGTTGCTATTCTTTTGAAAAAAGCCTTGACTGAAGAGCTGTGTTTACAGGAAGAAGTAGCGTTCTTCATAGCTAAACAAATTCGCTCCAATGTGCGCGAATTGGAAGGAGCCCTCAAACGGGTGCTGGCATTCTCCCGTTTTACTGGACGCCCGGTAACTCTTGAACTCGCCAAGGAAGCCCTCAAAGATTTGCTTGCCGTCCAAAATCGGCAGATTTCCCTGGATAACATACAAAAAACCGTCGCTGACTATTACAAAATTAAGGTGGCAGAAATGTTTTCCCCGAAAAGGTCTAGGAACGTAGCGCGGCCTAGGCAACTTGCGATGGCGCTAGCCAAAGAACTTACCCAATTGAGTTATCCAGAACTAGGGGAAGCCTTCGGTGGCCGCGACCACACCACAGTCATCCACGCTTGTCGCAAAATCGCCGAGCTACGAACCTCCGATGTGGTAATCAATCGCGATTTTGAAATTCTGATGCAAATGTTACATGGATAGATTTGTGACTTAAATGTGGATAACAGTAGCTCCGCTGCTCAACATAAAATATAACCCCATTTACTCCACAGGGAAAAAAGCTTTTTTCCACAGCCTTAACCAACGTACAGTTTGTTGATTTATAAATTTAATTTAGAATAGTCCCGATAAACATGAAGGCTTATTATTATTCTTAGGAATATATATGTTATTAATTCAAACAAATAGGGATGCGCTATTAAAACCGTTACAAGCCGTTATCGGTATCGTGGAAAGACGGCATACACTACCGATATTATCTAATGTGTTAATTGAAAAAAATTCGCACGGACTTTCGATTGTAGCCACTGATCTCGAAATACAAATTACCGCGACATCCGAATGCAAAGAAGAAGCACCTGACTTTGCCATAACAGTCGCCGCTAAGAAATTGCAGGATATTTGTCGAGCTTTTCCGGAGAGCGCTAAGATTGCGCTAGAAAGTGAAGAAACTCGTCTTCAGATCAAGGTTGGGAAAAGCCGTTTTAACCTACAAACATTGCCCGCCATCGATTTCCCGAAATTATCATCATCCGCGGAAAATCAGTCTGTCATCAAAATGGGGCAGAACACCCTAAAAAAGCTACTAAATCATGTGCAATACGCCATGGCTCAACAAGACATTCGTTATTATCTCAATGGCCTGTTGTTGGTAATTGAACCTGGTTTATTCAGGGTAGTAACCACGGATGGCCATCGCCTTAGCATGGCAAGTCATCCGCTTGATGAACAAGAAATAGCTGCTCAAAAATGCCACGAAGTGATTTTGCCGCGTAAAACCGTTACTGAATTGGTAAAGCTTCTTCACGATACCGACGAAGAAATTACGATAGAGATCAGCCATAATCAAACGAGATTTTTGTTTGCAAATATTGTGCTGGTTTCGAAAATTGTCGAAGGAAAATTCCCCGATTACAATCGTGTTATACCGACTAACTATCAGAATCACATAAAAATAGAACGAGCAACATTGCTGCAGGCTCTTCAACGTGCTTCCATTCTGTCCAACGAAAAATTCCGGGGTGTTCGTCTGGTTTTGACTCAAAATAGTTTGCGTATCATATGTAATAATAACGAACAGGAAGAAGCACAAGAAGAGTTAGAGATCGGTTATGACGGAGACGCCCTTGATATTGGCTTCAATGTAAATTATCTGCTTGATGTTCTAAACAACCTCGCCGATGAGGCGATTACGCTTTCATTCGGTGATGCGAACAGTAGTGGCCTGATCACCGTCCCGGATAATGAGTTCTTTAAATATGTCGTAATGCCGATGCGCATTTAAGCCAACATTGTTTCACGTGGAACCTACAAATAATGTCTGAATATAATTCCGAAAGTATCAAAATATTGAAGGGACTGGAGGCGGTACGCAAACGCCCCGGGATGTATATTGGCGATACGAGCGACGGCAGCGGGCTACACCACATGGTTTTTGAGGTTGTGGATAATGCCATTGACGAAGCGCTGGCCGGGTACTGCAACGACATCAAGGTTATTATTCATTCGGATAATTCCATCGTTGTTTACGACAATGGCCGAGGAATACCTACCGGAATAAAGGATGACGACGAATTCAAGAGGTCCGCGGCAGAGATCGTGATGACTGAATTGCATGCCGGCGGAAAATTTGATAGCAATTCCTACAAAGTATCAGGCGGGTTGCATGGTGTTGGTGTGTCCTGTGTAAATGCCTTGTCTAAATGGCTCAAGTTGACCATTCGCCGAGATGGGCAGACGCATACCATGGAGTTTCAGCGTGGTGTGGCGGTAGAGCCGTTGAAAATAGGAGGCCCAACGGAAAAGCGTGGAACCGAAGTGCATTTTATGGCGGACGAAGAAATATTTGGCCACGTGGAATTTCATTATGAGATTTTGGCAAAGCGTTTACGCGAATTATCCTTCCTGAATAATGGGGTACGGATAGAACTCGTCGACCAGCGTAGCGGCAAGAGCGAGAATTTCGCTTTTAGCGGTGGAGTGAAGGGATTTGTTGAATACATAAATCGCGCCAAGACAGTTCTGCATCAAAAAGTGTTCTACGCACTAGGCGAAAAAGATGGTATGACAGTGGAAGTTGCAATGCAATGGAACGATTCCTATCAGGAAACGGTGCAGTGTTTTACCAACAACATACCGCAACGGGATGGGGGCTCTCACCTGACCGGTTTGCGTACCGCAATGACGCGCACCCTCAATAATTACATCGACCAGACGGACCAAGCAAAGAAAGCGAAGGTGGAAACCAGCGGTGACGACATGCGCGAAGGTCTAACCTGCGTACTGTCGGTGAAAGTGCCGGAACCAAAATTTTCGTCCCAAACCAAAGAAAAACTCGTTTCATCAGAAGTCCAGCCGATTGTTCAGGAAGTTGTTTCTGCGAAACTGACCGAATACCTGTTGGAAAATCCGAATGACGCAAAAATCATCTGCAGCAAGATTGTCGAGGCAGCGCGTGCTCGTGAAGCAGCCCGCAAGGCACGGGAAATCACGCGTCGCAAAGGCGTGCTGGATGGGATGGGGCTACCGGGAAAATTGGCTGATTGTCAGGAGAAAGACCCAGCGAAATCAGAAATATACCTCGTGGAGGGCGACTCCGCCGGAGGCTCCGCCAAACAAGGGCGAGATCGGAAATTTCAGGCTATTTTGCCGCTCAAGGGAAAAATTCTTAACGTCGAACGGGCACGTTTCGATCGCCTGGTATCTTCCCAGGAAATTGCTACCTTAATTACGGCACTGGGCACCGGCATCGGCAAGGATGAATATTCACCGGAGAAACTGCGTTACCACCGAATTATCATCATGACCGACGCGGATGTAGACGGTTCCCATATACGCACCCTGCTGCTTACTTTCTTTTATCGCCAGATGCCGGAGTTGGTAGAACGCGGCCATATCTATATAGCCCAGCCCCCTTTATATAAAGTGAAGCACGGCAAGCAGGAACGATACCTTAAAGATGATCATGAACTTAAGCAGTATATGCTGCAGATGGCGTTGACCGAGGCGGAGTTGACTACTCACACCGGAGGGGTGTCTTTAAGCAAAGAGGCATTGGAAGAAGTAGCGAAGGAATTTCTTCTTGCCGAAGCGATCGTCGAGCGTCTGAGCCGCATTATTGCCGAACCGGTACTGTACGCCCTGCTAAAAAACATCGATCTCGACCTGAGCGACCTGGCAGCGGCAAAAGCAAGCGCGGAGCAGCTGAAAGTCGCGCTGGGCAACGATCTCTACACCGTTTCGGCCATATACGACGAAACAACTGAAAATTGCCGCTTAGTGATCAGCAAGATGATGCATGGCAACTTGCAGACCAGTTACTTGGACGGGGATTTCTTGCAAAGCGGGGATTACGCACAATTGTCCAAGACCGCGCAGATTCTGGAAGGCTTGTTAAGGGAAGGGGCCTGCATCAAACGGGGGGAGCGTAGCCAGTCCGTGACCGAATTCAAGCAAGTGATGAACTGGTTGCTGGAAGAAGTCAAGCGCGGCATGGGAATACAGCGTTACAAGGGCCTTGGCGAGATGAACCCCGATCAACTGTGGGAGACGACGATGGACCCGCGGGTAAGGCGGCTGCTCAAGGTGCAGATCGAGGATATCATTGCCGCTGACGGGATTTTTACCACCTTGATGGGCGACCAGGTCGAGCCGCGGCGCGCCTTTATCGAGAGCAATGCACTCGGGGCGAGAAATCTCGATATCTGACACAACGTACCGCGCAACATGGGATATCTTCTGTACCGTTGTTGATAATTTTGGAGATATCGGAGTTTGTTGGCGCCTGGCACGTCAGCTAGGGGAGGAGCATGGGTTAAAAGTGCGTCTTTGGACAGATGACCTGTCGAGTTTTTTCCGGATATGTCCCCAGGTTAATCCTCTCCTCCTGACGCAAACCATCTGTGGCGTGGAAATTAGGCAGTGGATCAAAACCGGTTTGAATGCCGTGCCAGCGGATGTAGTGATCGAGGCTTTCGCCTGCAATATCCCGGAAAACTATGTTGCGGCCATGGCAAAAAACGGGCGCAAGCACGCGTGGGTTAACCTAGAATATCTCACTGCGGAAAGTTGGATCGATAGCCATCACGGCCTCCCCTCCCCCCATCCCGGATTGCCACTGGTAAAGCATTTTTTCTTTCCTGGTTTTTCCGAAATCAGTGGCGGACTTTTGGCCGAAAAGGGGTTGGTCAGTCGCCGTCGCCAGTTTCAGTCTGAGCCTGGATTGAGCGGCGCATTTTGGCGCGGGCTGGGCATACCGGCGCAAAATGGAAAAGAAATTCGAGTTTCTCTGTTTTGTTATGCGAATAATTCTGTCCCGGCGCTGTTGTCGTCCTGGGCCGGCGGGTCGATACCCGTCCAATGCTTCGTGCCGGAAGGAGTTGCGGCCACGCAGATTGCAGAGTTTTTCGGACAGCCCTACTCTGGGGCAGGGAACTATTTCAGCAAGAATAATCTTCTGGTCAGAGTGTTACCCTTTTTGGAACAGGACGCATATGACCGGCTATTATGGGCGTGCGACTTCAACTTCGTGCGAGGTGAGGACTCTTTCGTTCGGGCGCAGTGGGCGGCTCGACCGATGGCGTGGCAAATTTATCCCCAGCGGGAAGAGGCGCACCAGCCAAAACTGGCGGCTTTCCTGAATCGATATTGCGCTGATTTGCCGCGGGCCACGGCCATGGCGTTAAAAGCCTTTACCGATTCGTGGAATCAGCCTGAAGAAATGGGAAACCTGGATTGGAACACTCTGTGGGGTTATCGATCCACACTGGAAAGGCATGCTCAACAATGGGCAAACACCATGATAAAAAAAGATGATTTGGCGACAAAGCTAGTGAAATTTTGCAACAATAAGTTACAATAGCCGACTTTTTATCCGCTTCACTTTATAACTTTCTGCAGGAAAAGACATGAAAACCGCTCAAGAAGTCCGCCCTGGCAACGTAATCATGATCGGCAACGACCCGATGGTGGTTCTGAAAGCCGAGTACACTAAATCCGGCCGCAATGCTTCTGTGGTCAAGATGAAAATGAAGAACCTATTGACCGGTTCCGGCAGCGAGGCAGTCTATCGGGCCGACGACAAGTTTGAAGTTGTGATCCTCGAACGCAAGGAAGTAACCTACTCCTACTTTGCTGATCCGATGTATGTTTTCATGGACACGGAATACAACCAGCACGAGGTTGAACAGGAAAACCTGGGCGACGCCGTCAATTACCTTGAGGATGGCATGCCTTGCGAAGTGGTGTTCTACCAAGGCAAGGCGATTTCGGTGGAGTTGCCGACTACCGTCGTACGCGAAATTATCTATACTGAACCCGCCGTCCGAGGCGACACTTCCGGCAAGGTGCTCAAACCGGCGAAGATTTCCACGGGTTTTGAACTACCGGTCGCCTTATTCTGCGAAATTGGCGACAAGATCGAGATTGACACGCGTACTGCAGAATTCAAGCGCCGCGTCGCTGCCTGACGCGTCAAGGCCAGGAAAGAAAAAGGGGCCGATCGGCCCCTTTTGTTTTATCTGCAATTCCTGGATTCACTCCTCGGCCGTCGCCATCTGTTCGGAAAAACCGCACTCTTTTTGCGGGCAGACTTTCTCGGTTCCACGGCGCTTGGTCGTTTTGATGGTCAACACTGGCCAGCCGCACTTTGGGCAGGTTTCGGCGACGGGCGGATTCCACACCGCGTATTTGCAGTCTGGATAGGTGTTGCAGGAGTAGAACATCTTACCATAACGGCTCTTACGCTCGATCAGGCTCCCTTTTTTGCACTCCGGGCAAACAACCCCGGAATCTTTGGGTTTTTCCAGGGGCTCGATAAATTTACACTTCGGGTAGGCGGAACAGCCGATGAATTTTCCGTAAGGGCCCGATTTAATGTGCAGCAGGCTCTCGCACTTGGGGCAAAGCCGCCCTTCCACCACCACCGGTTCGTCGGGTTTGACTTCGCCGTCCATGCTGCGTGTGTAGTCGCATTCGGGGTAGCCGCTGCAACCCACAAACTTGCCCCGCTTGCCCAGCCGGACCGACAGAGGTTTGCCGCATTTCGGGCAGGCTTCGTCGAGCTGCTCGTGGGTAATATCCTTGCGCTCTATGTTCTTTTTTTCCTCGATCTGCAGGCTGAAGCCTTTCCAGAAATCCGCCAGTACCGGGATCCATTCCTTGTCCCCGTTGGCAACGACGTCCAGCAGGTCTTCCAGCTTGGCGGTGAAATCGTAATCGACATAGCGGGTGAAGTGTTCGGTGAGGAACTTGTTGACGACGGACCCCACATCGGTGGGGAAAAACCGTTTCTTGTCGAGAAGCACATATTCTCTGGCCTGCAGGGTTGAGATGATGCTGGCGTAGGTCGAAGGGCGGCCAATGCCGTGTTCTTCAAGATCCTTGACCAGGCTAGCTTCGGTATAGCGCGGCGGCGGTTGGGTGAAATGCTGTTCGCCGTAAAGCTTGTCGACGGCGACCACCTCCCCTTTCTCCAATGGCGGCAATTTGCTTTCACCCTCTTCTTCCTGGTCGTCCTCTCCTTCCTGATAGACCGCAATAAAGCCGGGAAAAACCAAAGTCTGGCCGGAGGCGCGGAACAGGGTTGCATCATCTGCGACCTTGAGGTCGAGGCTGACGGTATCGAACTTGGCCGGGTTCATCTGGCATGCCAAAGTGCGCTTCCAGACCATTTCGTAAAGCTTGGCCTGGTCGGCGGTGAGGAAAGTCCGCACACTGTCCGGCGTCCGCAGGATCGAGGTGGGCCGGACGGCCTCGTGCGCTTCCTGGGCGTTTTTAGACTTATTTTTGTACTGTATCGCCTGTTTGGGCAGGTATTCCGGCTCAAATTTGCTGGCGATATAGTCGCGAATTTCGGCTAGGGCTTCGTTGGCCAGGTTGACCGAGTCGGTACGCATATAGGTGATAAGGCCGACCGCACCGTTGCCGGTGTCTATCCCCTCGTAAAGCTGTTGCGCGACGCGCATGGTGCGGTCGGTGGTAAAGCCAAGCTTTCGAACGGCTTCCTGCTGCAGGGTGGACGTGGTAAAAGGTGCGGCAGGCTGACGTTGCTTGCGTTTTTTGTCAACTTGTACCACCGTCGCCCTGCTGCCGCTGTTCTTGTTCAGATACTCGACGATGCCTGCTTGCGCTGCTTCCGTGCCGATGCTGAATTGGCCCTGTTTTTCACCCTGGTACTGGAACAGCTTGGCGGAAAATTTCTGCTTCCCCTTGCGGGAATCGAAATGGATACTCCAGTATTCTTGGGTTTTAAAAGCCAAAATCTCGGCCTCGCGCTCGACAATCATGCGCAACGCGGGGCTCTGCACTCTGCCGGCAGAGAGCCCGCGTCGGATCTTGCGCCACAACAGCGGTGAAAGATTGAAGCCGACCAGATAGTCCAGTGCCCGTCTCGCCTGCTGCGCGTTGACCAGCGGCATCAGAATATCGCGCGGCGCAGCTACGGCCGCTTGCACCGCAGACTGGGTAATCTCGTGGAACACTACGCGCTTCACGTTTTTTTTGCTGAGCAGTTTCTTCGACTTCAGAATTTCAGCCAGATGCCATGCAATCGCCTCACCTTCGCGATCCGGGTCAGTCGCTAGATAGATGTTGTCGGCGAGCCTGACGGCCTTGGCGATTGCGTCGACGTGCTTGGCATTGCGCTCGATCAGCTGATACTTCATCTTGAAGTCATGTTCTGTGTCGACCGCTCCCTGTTTAGGAACCAAGTCGCGTACATGGCCGTAGGAGGCCAGTATTTCGAAGTCCGCTCCAAGATATTTCTTCAGGGTTTTGGCTTTGGATGGAGACTCGACGATCAGGAGGCTGGAGGACATGCGCTCTCGCAAAAAATTAGTGGGTTTGGGCGCGGATGATAATGAAAAAACGGCGGGGATGACAAGAAGCGTTTGGCCGTTTAATGCATCGTAGGCTGGGAATCGCCGAACAGCAAGTCTTCGATGAACATGAAGTCGCTTGCCTGGCCTTGGCTCCATAAGACGATCAATACGGTCCATTTGACCTGCTCGAGCGAAACTTCCTGCTCGTTGAGCGCCATGACCCGGTCGACGACCCACTCCCGCTGTACCGGGTTGAGAATGCCGGAGGTTTCTAGAAACAGCAGGAAGCCGCGCGAATCGGTCCCAATCTTGGCTTCCTCCGCCTCAGAATAGAAACGTTGCGCGCGAGAGCCGGCCAGCCCTGGCAAGGGGGCCTGCTGAGCCAAACTTTCCAGGCCGTTGACCCACGACATGGCCAGGTTGATCTCGTCCCGGTCGAAGCCGGCCGCGCTAAGTTCGCGCGTTAGCGTCCCCTCGTCGGGATAGACGTCCACCTCAAAATAGTTCTCAAACAAATAAACCAGAATTTCGAACATTGTGCGCGCTTCGGTGAGGAGTTCAGCGTTGGAGTCAGCTGGATGGAGCGATCCTTTGATAAAGCCCGCCGGGCAGGCTGGCTACACGGCCTTCCAGCTCCAGTTGCAACAGCATGGCGCAAACGGAATCGCTCGTCAAGCCGCTGGTTTCGGTCAGCGCGTCGATACTCACCGGCTCGAAGCCGAGCGAATCGAGCAAAGGGCAAGGCGCGCTCGCCGCATCCTGCCCTGTTACGGCGGCGGGCTGCGCCGACGCCCACTTCAATTCATCGAGAATATCGTTGGCGCTTTCGACCAGTTTGGCACCTTGCTTGATCAAGGCGTGACCGCCTTTGGACAGTGGTGAGTGAATCGAGCCGGGAATGGCGAACACATCCCGCCCTTGCTCAACTGCCAGCCGCGCTGTGATGAGGGAGCCGCTGCGTATCGCCGCCTCCACCACCAGGCAGCCCAGGGACAAGCCGCAGATGATGCGGTTGCGGCGCGGGAAGTTGTGCGCCTTGGCGAGGGTTCCCAGCGCGAATTCGGATACCAGCACACCTTGCTGCGCAAGTTCGTGGGCCAGTGCATGGTTGCGCGACGGGTAGACGATGTCCAGTCCGGTGCCGACTATGGCGATACTGCTGGACGTGCCGGCGAGGCCGCCACGATGGGCTGCCGCGTCAATGCCCAGCGCCAGGCCGCTGACGATGCACAGTCCGCTGTCGCTCAGGCTGCGAGAGAACGATTCGGCGTTGGCCGCTCCTTGCGGGGTGGCATTGCGGCTTCCCACCACCGCCAACGCCGGCCGATTGAGCAGCTCGCGCCGGCCTTTGGCGTAAAGCAGGGGCGGTGGATCCGGGATTTCCAGCAGCAATCGGGGGTAATCCGGATCGGCAAGGGTGATGACGTGGTTGGCATCGTTTTCGAGCCAGCTCGCAAGCGGTGCGAGAGCGTCCCGGCGAATGCCGGAGCGGATGGCGTCCGCCGTCGGTTTGCTGACCACGTCGGTCAAAGCGGCATAGGAAGCAGCGTAAATATTTTCGGGTTCACCGAATGCGCGCAGCAGCTTGCGGTAGGATCCGCTGCCCAGCCCCGGTATCAGGCTCAGGCCCACCCAACACGCGAGGTCGTCGTTCATCCGACGCACCGGCTACCAGACCGAACCGGCGGCTCAGGGAGTGTGCACGTCGTCCAGCACATGCACCGGCCGCGTGGTTTGCATCACCAGGGCGTAGGACAGTTTGTCAAAGACGCGGAACACAAATGCCAGGCCGTAACGTTCATCCGGTAACTTGACGATTTCCGGCGACGCCTTATCGTTCTCATTGGGCGTTACGTCGCGGCCATGGCGGTAAAGCGCGAGCACATGGCCGATTTCCAGGCCATCCCGCCGGCCTCGGTTAAGGGTGACGATCGAACCCGAGCCGACTTCGGCCACGCCGCCATACGCCGACGCGATTCGCCCGTTGACGGCGTGATCCGGGGCGTGCGGCGCGTAGGCACTGGCCGCTTCCTCCTTTGCCTCCACCAGGCGGTCACCGACATTGATTTCCTGATTGGATTTGGTTATTTCAACCGTGGCGGGCGCGCCGTAGCGCAGAACTTTTGCGTCGCCCAGATAAATTGCCTCATAGCCCAGCGTGATTCCGGTATCGGGGTCGATCAACGCCTTACCCGGACGATAGATGTACCAGTGCAGCGGCCCCCCTTCGAGGATGGTTTGTACGTAGGCGGAATTTCCGGCGCCGAGGACGACGCGGCTTTCGTCCGTGCCGATGATATACGGTGCCTGTTCCAGTGCGCCTTCCTCAACCACCAGCGGCTTGCTGAGGAACGGGCCGATCTCGGCTGGCGGGATACTTGGGATGGCCGCAGCCTCGGTTTGTTCGGCGCGGATGCGCGGACTCAGCTTGGTGGTCCCCTGACCCCTGATCAGGCGCAATTCCGGCGAGCCGTTGCGGGTGTCCAGCACAATCATGTCGCCCGGATAAATCCGGTGCGGGTTCTTGATTTGCTGCCGGTTCATTTTCCAGATTTCGGGCCAGCGCCACGGCTCTTTGAGAAATGTTCCAGCGATACCCCAGAGCGTGTCTCCTTTTACCACCACATGGTGGTCTGGAGGGTTATCCCGCAACGCAATTCCGGTGGCGCCGGACAGCGAACTTAAGCCGAAAAGCAAAATCAGAGCTAAAATAGGCTTTTTCATCGACAGGCCTCGATCGTGGGTTGTCCCTGACGGGCATCGATGGGACGCCACAATCCTAGACAAATTCAGGGGTTGGGTCGGATTTTGCAGGTAATTAATTAAACAAGCAAGTATTACATTATGGCTATTTTAAAGATACTGCGTTATCCCGACGAACGGCTGCACACCGTAGCCGCTCCCGTCGCCGAGGTGAACGACGAAATCCGGCGCCTGGCGGCGGATATGGCGGAGACCATGTACGCGGCGCCCGGCATCGGACTCGCCGCTACCCAGGTCAACGTCCATCGGCGGCTCATCGTGGTGGACATTTCCGAGGAGCGCAACCGCCCGCTGGTGTGCATCAACCCGATCATCCTGGCGAGCGAGGGAAAAAAAGAACACGAAGAAGGCTGTCTGTCCGTTCCGGGCATTTACGAGACCGTCACCCGCGCCGAAAGCGTTACGGTGCGGGCGTTGAACCTCGAAGGAAAGCCCTTCACCATCGAGGCGGACGGACTGCTGGCAATTTGCCTTCAGCACGAGATCGATCATTTGCAGGGCAAGGTATTCGTGGAGTACCTGTCGCGTCTGAAACTCAACCGCATCCGCCAAAAGATGAAAAAGCTGATGCAGGAAACCCTATAGAGCGTAAAGTGCAGGGCAAAAACCGGCCCTCCTTGAAAAACCTTTACGCTATCGAATTGAATAACATGAAACTGATTTTTGCCGGTACGCCGGAATTTGCGGCGGCGGCGCTGGCTGCGCTGCTTGAGGCGGGGCACGAGATTGCCCTGGTGTTGACCCAGCCCGACCGGCCGGCCGGTCGCGGCATGAAGCTGACGCCCAGTCCGGTCAAGCAGTTGGCGTTGCTGCACGGCTTGACCGTGCTGCAACCCTCCACCCTGAAGGATGCCGAGGTTCAGGGTCGGCTTGCGGCGGTCCGGGCAGAGGCAATGGTCGTCGCGGCCTACGGCCTGCTGCTGCCGCCGGCGGTGCTGGCGATCCCCCGCCGCGGCTGCCTCAACATCCATGCCTCGCTGCTGCCGCGCTGGCGCGGCGCGGCGCCGATCCAGCGCGCCCTGGTGGCGGGCGATGCCGAGACCGGCATCACCATCATGCAGATGGACGAGGGGCTGGACACCGGCGCCATGCTCATGCGTGCGGCGGTGCCGATTGCCGCCGAGGATACTGCGCAGACCCTGCACGACAAGCTGGCGGCGCTGGGGGCATCGACCATCGTTGCCGCACTGCGGCAACTGGAACAAGGCGCTCTGCCGGCGCAGCCCCAGGACACCGCCGCGGCGACTTACGCCGCCAAGCTGTCGAAGGCGGAAGGATCGATCGACTGGCGCCGGAGCGCCGTCGAACTGGGCCGCGCAGTGCGCGCCTACAATCCTTTTCCCGTCGCGCAGGCCCGTTTCCGGGGCGAAACCTGGCGCATCTGGCAGGCGCGGACGGTGGACCGGCCGGGCGCTCCGGGCGAAATCCTGGCGGCGGACCGGGACGGCATCCTGGTCGGCTGCGGCGAAGGCGCGCTGCTGTTGACCGAACTCCAGAAAGCCGGCGGCAAGCGGCTGCCGGCGGCAAGCTTTCTGGCGGGGAATCCGCTCGCGCCAGGCCAAGAATTCGACGCTTGATTTTGCCGCGGCGCGCACCCATTTTAGCGCTACGGATTACTGTCATGGGAGGACTGCCATGTTCGGAAACACCCTGAAAACGGCCATACTGATGGCCGCCATCGTTGCCCTGTTCGGCATGATCGGTGCGATGCTGGGCGGCGGCAACGGTATGTTGCTGGCGCTGGCGTTCGCCGCGGTGATGAACGTGTGGGCCTACTGGAATTCGGCCGACATGGTGCTGCGCATGTACAATGCGCAGGAAGTGGACGAAACCAGCGCGCCCCAGTTTTACCGCACGATCCGCGACCTGACCCAGCGCGCCGGCCTGCCCATGCCGCGCGTCTACGTCATCGACGAGGCGCAGCCCAACGCGTTCGCCACCGGGCGCAACCCGGAGCACGCCGCCGTCGCGGCAACCAGCGGCATCCTGCAAATGCTCACCGAGCGCGAATTGCGTGGCGTGATGGCGCATGAACTGGCCCACGTCCGCCACCGCGACATCCTGATCTCGACCATTTCGGCGACCATGGCCGGCGCGATTTCCGCGCTGGCGAACTTTGCCATGTTCTTCGGCGGGCGCAGCGAGGACGGCCGTCCGGCCAACCCGATCGCCGCCATTCTCGTCGCCCTGCTCGCGCCGCTGGCGGCGGCGCTGATCCAGATGGCGATTTCCCGTTCGCGCGAGTTCGAGGCCGACCGCGGCGGCGCCGAGATCAGCGGCGATCCGCGCGCGCTGGCCGACGCCTTGGCCAAGATCGAGCGCTTTGCCCAGGGGCTGCCGCTCATGCCGGCCGAGGCGCATCCGGAAACGGCGCAAATGATGATCATCAACCCGCTGTCCGGCGGCGGCCTGAGCGGCCTGTTCCGCACTCATCCCGCCACCGAGGAGCGTATCGCCCGGCTGATGGAGATGGCTCAAGGCAGAAACTTTTGATCGAATCTCAACGCCTGGCCAGCACGGCTGTCGCCCAGGTTCTGGCTGGACGCAATCTCAACCAGGTTCTCCTCGACCTTTTTTCCCGCCGCGCGGCCTTGACGCCGCCGCAGCGCGCCGCCGCCCAGGACATGAGCTACGGCACGCTGCGTTTTTACGGGCAGCTGCGCGCGGTGCTCGACCAATTGCTGCAAAAACCGCTGCAGGATGAGGCGGTGCGCGCGCTACTTCTGGTGGCGCTGTACCAGCTGCAATACAGCCGGGCGGCCGAGCATGCGGTGGTGGACCATGCCGTCAAAGCCGCCCAGGCGGTCGGAAAACCCTGGGCCAAGGGGTTGGTCAACGCCGTGCTGCGCAACTTCCTGCGCCAGCGGCCCGCCTTGCTCGAACGCGCCGCGGCGAGCGAGGAAGGATGCTATTCCCATCCGCAGTGGTGGATCGACAAGTTGCGCGAACAATATCCGCAGGACTGGCAGGCGATTCTGGAAACCGACAATCAGCATCCGCCGATGACGCTGCGGGTGAACCGTCGGGCGGCGGCCACGGAAGACTACCTGGCGTTGCTGAATGCGCGGGGCATCGCCGGAACGCAGCTTGGCGACAGCGCGATCCTGCTGGCGCAGCCCTGCGCGGTGGACAAGCTGCCCGGCTTCGGCGAGGGCGCGGTGTCGGTGCAGGACGCCGGCGCGCAGTCGGCGGCGCGGCTGCTGGATGTCGCCGACGGCATGCGCGCGCTCGATGCCTGTGCCGCCCCCGGCGGCAAGGCCGCGCACCTGCTCGAGCAGGCCGGGATCGAACTGACCGCGCTCGACAACGATCCGGCGCGGCTGAAAAAAATCGGGCAGACCTTGCATCGTCTCAAGCTCGAAGCGCGCTGCATCGCCGGCGATGCGGCCCGGCCCGAGGACTGGTGGGACGGCAGGCCGTTCCAGCGCATACTGGCCGACGTCCCGTGCAGCGCCTCGGGCGTGGCCCGGCGCCATCCCGATATCAAATGGCTGCGGCGCGAGGCGGACATTGCCGCCTTCGCCGCGCAGCAGGCAAAAATCCTGGATGCGCTGTGGCGCACGCTGGAGAGTGGTGGTAAATTGCTGTATGCCACCTGCTCCGTGTTCGCGGCGGAAAACCAGGAGCAGATCGCCGGCTTCCTGGCACGACACGAGGACGCCCGGCGCTTGCCACTGTCACCATCCATATTGCCGGAGGCGCGGGACGGGCAGCTGATACCGACGACCCGGCACGATGGCTTTTATTATGCGCTTCTGTATAAAACCTAACTTTTCTTCCGGTACCTGGGCCTGCCTGCTGGCGCTCACCCTGTTTCTGCCGCTGGCGGCGCGAGCCGAGGGCATCGAGGTCAAGGCCGCCGAGCTGGCGCCGGTGGAGGAGGCTTACATGCTCAACGCCGAGCTGGAAATCAGCCTCAGCCCCTCTCTCGAAGACGCCCTGAACAAGGGCGTTCCGCTTTATTTCATCACCGAATTCGAGCTGAAAAAGCCGCGCTGGTACTGGCTCGACGAGACCGTCGCCGCGGCGCAACAGCATGTTCGCCTGAGCTACCACGCCTTGACGCGCCAGTACCAGCTCAATTCCAACGGCCAGTACCGTAATTTTTCTTCCCTGAGCGAGGCCCGCCACGAGCTGGGCCGGCAGCACGAGTGGCTGGTAGTGGAGAAGGGTCTGGCGAAAAAGCATACCGTCTATGTGGCCGGACTGCGCATGAAGCTGGACATGACCATGCTGCCCAAACCGCTGCAGGTGAATGCGCTGGCGTCCAAGGACTGGAACCTGGATTCGGAATGGCATCGCTGGAATCTGGCGCCCTGATGCTGACTGGCAGCCGGCGGCAACGATGAAATACGTGTTGATCCTGTGCGTCAGCCTCGGCGCCGTCGCCCTGTATCTGCTCGCCAATGCCAGCGCCAACACGGCGGCCTTCGCCCATTACTACACCCTGCTGCTCGGCCTGAACGGCTTGCTGGCGGCCAGTTTGCTGGCCCTGATCGGCTACCAGCTGTGGGATCTGCGGCGCAAGCTCAAAGCGCGGGTATTCGGCTCGAAGCTGACCCTGCGCCTGTTGGCGATGTTTGCGCTGATGGCGGTGCTGCCGGGCATGCTGGTGTATGGCGTATCGGTGCAGTTCTTGAGCAAGAGCATCGAGTCCTGGTTCGACGTGCGCGTGGACACCGCCCTGGAAGGCGGCTTGAATCTGGGCCGCAGCGCGCTCGACAACCTGTTGCGCGATCTCACCAAAAAAGGCGAGTACATGGCGCTGGCGCTGACGGACAAGCCGGACGGCGACCATGTGACGCTGCTCAACGACTTGCGCGAACAGGCCGGCGTGCAGGAGGCGACGCTGTTCAGCGGGCGCGGCGCCATCATCGCCTTTTCCGGCAGCGAGCGCGCCAGCATGCTGCCCGACCGGCCCCTCCCCTCGCTGTTGCGCCAGGTGCGCCAGCAGCAGCCGTACAGCGCAATCGAGGCGGTGCCGGAAAAAGGCTTGTTTCTGCGGGTCGTCGTCCCGGTCAATGTCCTCGGCCTGACCGAGAGCGTGCGCGTGCTGCAGCTGCTGCAGCCGGTTCCGGCGCGGCTCGCCAAGGATGCGGAAACGGTGCAGGCGGGGTACCGCGATTACCAGGAGCTTTCCGTGTCCCGGCTGGGGTTGAAGCGAATCTATGGCCTCACCCTGACTCTGGCACTGCTGCTGGCGCTGCTGTCCGCGATTGCCCTGGCATTCGTTCTCAGCGCGCGCCTGTCCGCGCCGCTCAGCCTGCTCGCCAAGCGGACGCAGGCGATTGCCTCGGGCGATTTCAGCGAAATGCCGGCGGTGCGCAGCCGCGACGAACTGGATGCGTTGATGCAGTCGTTCAACGACATGACCCGCCAGCTGGCGGAAGCGCGTGAAGTGGTCGAATTCAACCAGCGCCAGCTCGAAACCTCGAAAGCGTATCTGGAAAGCATCCTGGCGCATTTATCGAGCGGCGTGCTGGCATTCGACGAAAATCTCCGCTTGAAGACCATGAACCCCGCCGCTGCGGACATCCTCGGCGTCGACTTGTCCGCGTTGAGCGGGCGGCGGTTGTACAAGTGGGCGCTGAACGACGCCGCGCTGAAGGACCTGGCGCACGAAGTGGAAAACCTGTTCCGTTCGGGCGAGGGCAAGGAATGGCAGAAACAGCTGGATTACCCGGTTGGAAATCGAGTCCTGCTGGTGCGCGGCACGCGCTTGCCCGCAGCGGTGGGCAATGATTACATCGTGGTGTTCGACGACATCACCCATTTGCTCCAGGCTCAGCGCGATGCCGCATGGGGCGAGGTGGCGCGCCGCCTCGCCCATGAAATCAAGAATCCGCTGACGCCGATCCAGCTTTCGGCCGAGCGTCTTGAGCATAAACTGGCCGACAAGCTGGCATCGGGCGATGCCGAGATATTGCAGCGCGCAACGCAAACCATTGTCAACCAGGTGACGGAGCTGAAGAGCATGGTGAATGCGTTCAGCGAGTACGCCCGGACGCCCAGCCTGAATTTGCAGAGCGTCGATCTGAACCGGCTGATACACGAAATTCTGGCCCTATACGAACACTCCGACGCGCATATCGAGACCCACTTGGCGCTCGATCTGCCGCAGGTCGAGGGCGATCCGACCTTGTTGCGCCAGGTGGTGCACAATCTGCTGCAAAACGCCCAGGATGCCCTGGCCGGCATGGAAGCGCCGCAGATCGTGGTGGAAACGAGCGTCGAGGAAAACGTGATCCGCCTGGGCATCCGCGACAATGGCTGCGGTTTTCCGGAGGAGCTGATGACGCGGCTGTTCGAGCCTTACGTCACCACCAAGCCGAAAGGAACCGGGCTGGGGCTGGCGATCGTCAAGAAAATTATTGAGGAGCATCGCGGCAGGATGAAAGTCGAAAACATTCAGCCTCGCGGCGCGAGCGTAAGCGTGTACTTACCTCTATTGAGGGCGACTTAAATGGCGGTAAATCAGATTCTGGTGGTGGATGATGAGATCGGCATCCGCGAACTGTTGCGGGAAATCCTGGAGGACGAAGGTTACACCGTCGTGCTGGCGGAAAATGCCGGCGCGGCGCGGGAATACCGCAACCGGAAAAGGCCCGACCTGGTGCTGCTCGACATCTGGATGCCCGACACCGACGGCGTTACCCTGTTGAAGGAGTGGGAGAGTAACGGCTTGTTGACTATGCCGGTCATCATGATGTCCGGCCATGGCACGATCGATACCGCGGTGGAGGCAACGCGCATCGGTGCCGCCGATTTCCTGGAAAAACCGATTTCCCTGCAAAAACTGCTCAGCACGGTGGAGCGCGCGGTGAAAAAAAGCGAGCCGTTGTCGTTCAACGGCGAAGCGCTGGCCCGCTTGGGCGGGGGCGCCGTGGTGGGCGAACTGAAGCGGCGGCTGGAGCAGGTCGCCAGCCTGGCCACGCCGCTGCTGTTGGCCGGGGAGGTCGGCGCCGGCATGGAGCTGTGCGCGCGCTACCTGCACCGCCCGGATACGCCCTGGCTCGCGCCGGAAGCTTTCTCGACCCTGGCGGACGACCCGATGGGTCTGCTCGAGCAAGCGCGCGACGGCCTGCTCTACCTGGAAGAGATCGGCGGCCTGGGCAAGCTCGAACAAAAGGGCTTGGCGCTGATCCTGAACAAACGGGAGAAGTACAACGTGCGCCTGGTCTGCGCCAGCACCAGGCCTTTGCCCCTGCTGGTCGCGGATGGCGTGTTCGATGGCCGGCTGTTCCTGGCGCTCAGCGGCCTGACGCTGGCGGTGCCGAGCCTGCGCGAGCACCGCGAAGACATTCCTGACCTGGCCAAGTGGGCGCTGGCACAGCTGATCGAGACCAGCCAATCCCCGCTGCGCCGGTTCGGGACTGCCGCACTTCAACTCCTGCAGAACGAAAATTGGCCGGGCAACCTGCCTCAGCTTGACAATGCGGTCAAAACCCTTGCGTTGACCTCCCTGGACGAGGAGATCTCGGCTGCCGACGTCGACCGCGTGCTTGGCCTGTTCGCCCCGCCCGCCGCCTCGGAAGTAAGGCTCGATTTGCCGCTTGACCAGCCACTACGCGAGGCGCGCGACGAATTCGAGCGAATTTACTTCGAACACCAGATCAAGATTGCCGGCGGCAACATGAGCCGGCTGGCAGAAAATGTCGGCCTGGAGCGCACCCACCTTTACCGCAAACTGAAGCAGCTCGGCATCACGCCGACCAAAAGCTGACCGTAAGCCGATTTCAGGAATCAAGCAAATGATCCAAATAGAAGAAGGGGCATCCCCGCACAAAGAGGGTTTTTTGACTCTTTCCCTTGCCGCAATCGGTGTCGTTTTCGGCGATATCGGCACCAGTCCGCTATATACCATGAAGGAAGTCTTTCACGGCGTTCATGCCGTCGCGCCGATCCACGACAACGTGCTGGGGGCGCTGTCGCTGGTTTTGTGGGCGTTGCTGATCGTGGTTTCGCTCAAGTATGTGGTGTTCATCATGCGCGCCGACAACAACGGAGAAGGCGGGATTATGGCACTGCTGGCGCTGACCCTGAAAAACGTGCCGGGCGACGCCCGCTCGCGCTGGCTGCTCACGGTCATGGGGCTATTCGGCGCTGCCCTGTTCTATGGCGACGGCGTCATCACCCCGGCAATTTCCGTGCTTTCCGCGGTGGAGGGGCTGGAAATCGCCACGCCGGCCTTTAATCCCTACGTTATCCCCGTCACACTGGTCGTGCTGGCTGGCCTGTTCGTTTTCCAGCGCAAGGGCACCGCCAGCGTCGGTGCATTGTTTGGTCCGGTGATGATCGTCTGGTTTGCCACCCTGGCCCTGCTCGGCGCGATCAACATCATTGCCGAGCCGGCGGTGCTGCAGGCGGTCAACCCGCTATATGGCCTGCATTTCTTCCTGGAAAACCGCTGGCACGCATTCCTTGCCCTGGGTGCCGTGGTGCTGGCCGTGACCGGGGGCGAGGCGTTGTATGCCGACATGGGCCACTTCGGCCGCATGCCGATCAAGACCGCATGGTTTGCCTTTGTCCTGCCGGCCCTGCTGCTCAATTATTTTGGTCAGGGCGCTTTGCTGATCCATAATCCCGACGCATCGCAGAACCCGTTTTACCTGCTGGCACCCTCGTGGGCTCTGTATCCGATGGTGGCGCTGTCGACCCTGGCGACCGTCATCGCTTCCCAGGCCGTTATTTCCGGTGCGTTTTCGGTGACCCGCCAGGCGATGCAGCTCGGCTATTGCCCGCGGCTGGACATCCAGCACACCTCGGAAAAAGCCATCGGCCAAGTCTACCTGCCGGCGATCAACTGGACTTTGCTGGCGGCGATCATCGCACTGGTGCTCGGCTTCCGTTCTTCCAGCAATCTTGCCGCAGCTTACGGCATCGCCGTGACGGGCACCATGGCGATCGATACCATCCTTGCCGTGATGGTTGCCCATAGTCTGTGGGGTTGGGGACGGTACAGAGCCATGCTGATCGCCGTTGGGTTTCTGGTCATCGATCTTTCCTTCTTCAGCGCCAATGCGCTCAAGATTCCCCAGGGGGGCTGGTTTCCTCTGGTGGTCGGCCTGGTTGTATTTACCCTGCTGTCAACCTGGAAGCGAGGTCGGCAGTTGATGTTCGAGCGGATGCACGACAGCGCGATCGCGCTGGAGCCTTTCCTGACCGGGATTACCGCCCATCCGCCCACCCGCGTCGAGGGGACGGCGGTGTTCCTGACCGCGCACCTCGACGGCGTGCCCCACGCCATGCTGCACAACCTGATCCACAACAAAGTGCTGCATGAGCGCGTGATGCTGCTGACGGTGATTACCGAGGACGTGCCCCACGTGCCCGATATCGATCACGTCGAAGTGCAGCCGCTGGGCAACGATTTCTATCGTATCATCATGCGTTATGGGTTCAAGGACGAACCGGACATCCCCGGCACGTTGGTGCGCTGCAAGGAATTCGGGCTCGAATTCAACATGATGGAAACGTCGTTTTTCCTTAGCCGGGAAACCCTGATCCCGACCGTCGCGCCAGGCATGGCGTTGTGGCGGGAAAAGCTGTTCGTCAGCATGGCGCGCAACGCAGGCAGCGCCACGGCCTATTTCAAGATTCCCACCAACCGGGTGGTCGAGCTCGGGACACAGATCGAGCTGTAAAAACCGTTAACAGTGAACGGTAAGCGGGTTCTGCGGCTGCGCCGCAGGTGGTTTATAATGCCGCTTGCCGTTAATACTCCGGATTGAAGTTCTTGATGATTACCCCACCCGATTTGTCATCCTGTTCCACCTCCAGCAGCTTGCGCGCGGCGGCCTCGTCCAGCAGCTTGCCGAACGAGCGGAAGCCGTAGTAGGTCTCGTTGAAGCCGGGCTTGCGCCGTTTCAGCGCCTGCTTGACCATCGAGCCCCAGATTTTTTCCTCTTCGCCGCGCTCCGCGAACAGCGCCTCCACCGTTTCCATCACCAGGTCCATCGCCTCCTGGGCTTTGTCGATCTCTTCCGGGACGGCCTTGGGCGCGGCTTCCGCCGCGATTTTGGCGGCGGGCTTCTTCCGGCTGGTGCGCTTCTTGGCTTTTTCCGCCTTCGCCGCGTTTTCCCGCGCCAAGTCGTCGTAATAGATGAATTCGTCGCAGTTGGCGATCAGCAGGTCGGAAGTGGAATTCTTCACCCCGACGCCGATCACGGTCTTGTTGTTCTCGCGCAGCTTGCTCACCAGCGGGGAAAAATCCGAGTCGCCGCTGATGATGACGAAGGTGTCCACGTGCGACTTGGTGTAGCACAGGTCGAGCGCGTCCACCACCATGCGGATGTCTGCGGAGTTCTTGCCCGACTGGCGCACGTGGGGAATTTCGATCAGCTCGAACGAAGCCTCGTGCATGGCGGCCTTGAATTCCTTGTAGCGTTCCCAGTCGCAATAGGCTTTTTTCACCACGATGCTGCCCTTGAGCAGCAGGCGCTCCAGCACCTTGCTGATGTCGAACTTGTCGTACTTGGCGTCGCGCACGCCCAGCGCAACGTTTTCGAAGTCGCAGAACAGCGCCATGCTGCGGATTTTCTGGGCGGAACTGGTCATGAATGGCTCCAACCGGGGGATTCCATTGATGATAGCATTTCGGCCGCCGAAATTCAGCGGTCGGCCCATAGCTTGAAGCCAACCCAATGGCTTTACTGACAACCGACTGCTGTCTCTCCCGCTTAACAAGCGTCTGATTTTTTAACAGGCTGATATTTAAAGGGTTGATGAAAAAAAAAGGGGGGGGTGTCCCAATTTTTTTACAATCCAGATTCACTCGCCCTCCTTGGCCAAAGTGCGTAACGCTTTGATATTAAGGCGCTAATAATGTGTTTTGCCCGTGTGGTCTCGGGATTGCATGGGTATTGCCAGGATTGGCGTTTGCCCATCCCAGAGAAATACCCACACAACTGGCTTTAAATTTAAGGAGAGTGACATGAAAAAGACGATCTTGTCGGCAGCGATCGCGCTGGCCTTTGGGGTCACAGCCCCGGTATGGGCGAACCCGACCAACAACAACAATGCAGATACCAGCACCAGCCTCACGCAGGCGGCGACGGCTGATTCCAACCAGAGCTCTCAATCCGGCGCCGCTGCGAATGAAAATTCTCAGGCCTACCAGAACTCGAAGAACTGGACCGATAACTCGAGCAATCCGGATAGCTCGGTGCATAACAAGAACTCGAACAATACGGATAACTCGGTAAATACCAAGAATTCCAACAACACGGATAACTCGGTACATACCAAGAACAAGAACTCGAACAACACCACGACCCATACCGATTACCGCGATTCGTTCAATACGGATAACTCGGTGCATACCAAGGATTCGTACAACACGGATAACTCGGTACGCAACAAAAATTCCAACAACACCACCGTTTCCGCGTCGACCAAACTTGACGGTACCGTAAAAGACAACCGCGTCAGCGATACCGGAAACCGGGCCTATGGCGGCGGAATAGCGGGTGATGGCGCCAAGGGTGGCAATGGCGGCAGCGCCGACCAAACCGCCAAGAGCGGCAGCGCTACGGCAAATGGGGCTAAAGGCGGCAGCACCGGCGATGCCTATGCCAAGGCCTATGGCGGCGACAGTATTGGCGGTGATGGCGGCAACGGCGGCAAAGGCGGGAACGGCGGTTATGCGACCGGCGGCAAAGGCGGCTCCGGAACCGGCGGCGATGGCGGCAATGGCGGCAAAGGCGGTTACGCTGCGGGCGGCAACGGCGGCGCTGGCGGCAATGGCGGCAAAGCTGGCGATAGCACTGGCGGCGCCGGAACGGGCGGCGCTGGCGGCGCTGGCGGCAACTCCGGCAAAGCGGCGGGCGGGCTGGGTATCGGTGGGTTTGGGGCCGGCGGCAGCGGCGGCGACGGCGGTAACGCCGGAAAAGGTATCGGCACCGGCAGCAGCACAAGCGCGGACGCCGGCAATGCGAAAGCCAGTGGCGGTGATTCTACCTCCAAGGGCGGTAGCAGCGCGGCAACGGCGAGCAATACCAACGTTCCTCCCGGAGGCACCAGCCAAACCGCAGGAAACACGGTCAATACCGGCGCAGGTGGGACCAGCAGCGCTAACGGCGGCTCGTCTACCGGCGGCGGCGCAAGCGGCTCCAGCACGGGCGGGTCGGGTACGGGCGGCACCGGCGGCGCCGCTGCCGCGGGCGCGACGGGAACCGGCGCGGCTGGCAACGGCGCGGCTGGAACCAGCACGGCGGGTCTGGGTGCTGCCGGAGCGACGGGAACCGGCGCAACAGGCACCAGCTTGGGCGGTAACGGCGCCGTCGGTGCCGCTGGTGCAACCGGCACCGCCACTGGCGGTGCCGGCGCGACTGGCGCTGCCGGTAATGGCGGAACCGGCAATGGCGGTCTTGCCGGCGCAGGTGCAACCGGCGGAACCGGTGGCGCAGGTGGTGCCGCGGCAACTGGCGGTGCCGGTACGTCAACCGCTACCAGCGGCAACGGCGGTGCCGGCGGCATGGGCGGCACCGCGACCAGCGGTCAGGCCCTTGCTTCGGCAAGCACGGGCAATGGCGGCAATGGCGGCAATGGCGGCAACGCCAGCGGCGCCGATGCGGGTACGTTCAACGCGTCCAACACCCTCAGCGGCAGCTTGAGCGGCTCGACCGGCATCGTCACGGTAGCCCAGAGCACGGGCGCCAACTCGCTGATTCAGCAAGGTGTCACCGTCCAGGCGAATTTGACGGTTCACTAAGTTGATGTGGGGCCCGGGACGGGCTGTTTGCCCCGCCCCGGGCTTTTTCACCGTGGAGGCATCGCAATGAAAAAATTAACCTATTTTCTTATCGGTGCGACGGTCTTGTCGCTGAATGTGTTTTCGCCGGGTGCACAGGCGGATGAAGAGGCCGGGCCCGCAGTCGGCGGTTTCGGCGCCGCCATCCCGGATGACCAGCTTGCGGCCAACCGTGGCGGCCATACCGTGGAAATCAATAGCAACAATCTCGATGCAACGCTTACCGATAACCAGGCGATTTCCAACATCACCGGGAGCAACTTGATCACCTCGGGCGCCTTTGCCGGTGCCAACGGGATGAATACTGTAATCCAGAATTCCGGCAACAACGTCATCATTCAGAACGCGACCATTCTGAATCTCAAGCTGCAATAGGAGATTGCCATGAAAGGCTTTCGGTCATTTGCGCTAGCAGCCACGCTGCTAGCTTCTTTTTCGGCTCAAGCCGGCTGGGTGGTCATTCCGGGCTCCTCCATGACGGTAAAAGTGATGAGCATGAAGGAACGCCAGTTTCGCTCCACCGTGCGGCAACAGTACGACTACAGCTGCGGATCGGCTGCGCTGGCAACGTTGCTGACCTACCATTATCACGATCCGGTCAGCGAGGAGCGGGCTTTCCGGGAAATGTGGGAAAACGGCGACCAGGAAAAGATCCGCCGCGAAGGGTTTTCGCTGCTCGACATCAAGCGCTACCTGGAAATACACGGCTATTCGGCGGACGGGTACGAAGCGTCGCTAGGTAAGCTGGCGCAAGTAGGAATCCCCGCGATCGCGCTCATCAGGGACAACGGCTACAACCATTTCGTGGTCATCAAAGGCGTCCGCAACGACCAGGTGGCGGTCGGCGATCCTTCCGCCGGGGCGAGAATTATTTCACGGGATGAATTCGAAAAAAAACAGATCAACCGCATCCTGTTTGTGATCAACGATGCCAAGGACAAGGCTGTTTTCGACAGCAAACTGGATTGGCATATCAGAGAAAAAGCCCCGCTGGGTATCGCGGCCGGGCCGAGCGATCTAGCTAACATTACCTTGTTGCGCCGCGCTCCCTCTGACTTGTAAGGAGCAACAATATGAAAACCAGGGTTACACGCGCCGCCGTCACGGCCGCGCTGGTCGCCGCGGCCTTTTCGGGGCAAGCGGCCTATTCCGGTGCTCTCGGCCGGGGTTTTGAGGATAGTCGCGTCGCGACCGACACCGAACTAGGCAAAATGCGCGGCGGATTCGAGCTGAGCAATGGCGGATTGCAGCTCTCTTTTGCCATCGAGCGGGTGACTTACATCAATGGCGTACTGGTGGCGATTACCAGGCTGAACCTTCCGTCTCCGGAGGATATCGCCAACCTGCGGTCAATTACGGTCAGCGGTGTGCAGCAAAGTTTGTCGGCAACATCGCCCAGCAGCAACGCCAGCAGTTCGACTCCAACATCGGCCAGCGCCAACTCCAGCAACCCGCCGCCAATTTCGGCAGCTGGCGATAGCGTGCCGCCGGTTGTCGCTAGCGGCAATACGGGCAATCCATCGATAACCGGCAGTGGCGCCGGCGGCTCAACGTCAATATCGGCCAACAGCAACGCCGGCAGCTCGATGTCAAATCCGCCCGCCGGCAATCCGCCACCGATTTCGGCGGGCAGCTCGCCGCCGGTTGTCGCCAGCGGCAATACGGGCAACCTATCGATAACTACCGGCAGCAATAACAACTCGGTTACGCTGATCCAGAACGGATCGAACAATACGTTTACCGTGCCGAATGGGCTCAATCTAAGCACGGCTGCGCTCAACACGATCATCCAGAACACGCTCGACAACCAGAAAATCAGCACCTCCATGGTCATCAACGCAACGCTGACCAACCAGGTGCTGGCGCGTTCCATGGCGATGGCCTTGTCCATCAACCAGGCGCTTGCCAAGGCCATTCATTAGGATGATGTCGGCTGGCGGCGTAAATTCGCGGCGGGGCCGTCCCGGCAAAACAAAAAGGGAAGTTTGAGCTATATATAAACAGACAACCAAACAAGAAAGAGCAGACAAATGCGATCGAAATATGCCAAAACCGGTATAAAAGGCGGCCTGGCGTGGGCGCTGATCGCGGCCGGTTCCGCTTCCGGCCAGGAAGCGGAACCGGCCGCCACGGTTCAGACCACACCCATCGTCCAGCAGGAAGCTCCCAGAGGCGTACTTATTGCGCAGCAGGACGCCGACGCCGACCTCGCCCCGATCCGACAGCAACTGGAAGAGCAGGGCCGGCTGCTGGAAGCGCAGCAGCGGACCATTGAAGAGGAGGAAAAGAAATTGCAGGCGCAGAGGCGGGCGCTCAGGGAAACAAAACGGCAGCTTGATGCCTTGCTGGCTAAAGCGGGTGTGCCGCCAGCCAAACCGGAAGCCGAAAAAGTCGCCCAGGCGCAACCGGCCAACCAGCCGGTTGGGCAGGCGCCGGAAGCGCCCAAAGACGGCAGCCAACCGGAAATCGCCCCGATTTTCGAACAACCCAGCGTGCTCACGGCACGCGGAAAACTGGTGTTCGAGCCTTCGCTCCAATATGCTTATTCGTCGAACGACCGGGTTTCGCTGGTGGGCTACACCATCATCCCGGCGCTGGTGATCGGCCTGATCGACGTGCAGCACGTCAACCGGCAGACTTTCGTCGGCGCCGTCACCGCGCGCTACGGCCTGTCCAACCGCCTGGAAGTGGAAGCCAAGCTGCCCTATGTCTACCGCAACGACGATACCGTCACCCGCCCGATTGGCTCAGGGGCCGACCAGGACAGCGCTTTCAACGCCACCGGCCACGGCATCGGCGACGTCGAGCTGGCGGCGCGCTACCAGCTCAACGAGCCCGGCTCGGAAGGGCCGTACTACGTCGCCGGGCTGCGCCTGAAGACGCGCACCGGCAAGGATCCGTTCCAGGTGAGCTATGTTCAGGGCTCGACGGCCGGCATCACCTCCATTCCGGAAACGCTGCCCACCGGGTCGGGTTTCTATGGCATTCAGCCCAGCCTCAGCGTGATCTATCCGACCGATCCGGCGGTGTTTTTCGGCAGCGTCAACTACATGTGGAACATCAAGCGCAACGTGAACACGGCCATCCTGGGCTTGCCCATCGGCACGGTCGATCCGGGCGACGCGGCCGGCTTCAACTTCGGCATGGGGCTGGCGCTCAACGAGAAGGCCGCCTTCAGCCTGGGCTACGAGCATACCTGGATCGGCAAGAGCAAGATCGACGGCGTCGCCCCGCCCAGCTCCACCAACATTCAGCTCGCCAGCCTGCTGATGGGCTATTCCTACCGCGTCAACAACAAGACCAGCGCCAGCCTCACCCTCGGCGCCGGCCTGACCAGGGACACCCCGGATGTCCAGCTGACGCTGCGGGTGCCGTTCGACTGGTAGGTCGGGCACGGGTGCCCGACCGGCCGGTTACCGCGGCGCGCAGGCCGTGGCCATTTACGGCAGATCCACGATTTCGCCGGCGCTCCGCCCCAGGAGCGGTTTCCAGCGTTCGATTTCTCCTGATTTGCCGTGCAGCACCACGACGTAGCGCCCTTCCGTGATGGCCTGGTGCAAACGATCCAGTTTTTCCTTGGGAATGCCGATGCGGCGCACGGCTATGGCCAAGTGGGGGTCCGCCGTCGCACCCATCATGGCGGCCCCGGCCACCACCGCGCCTTCCAGGGCGGACGCGGTGGCCTCGGCGATCGGTCCGGCGGCGAGCACGGCGCCGATGGGCGGCAAAACGAACATGCCGGCGGCACCGGCGAGCGGGCCGCCCACCCCACAGCGCGCCCTGTCTGGCCCAGACCTTCATCCGCTCCCCCGCTCCGGCGTGGTAAATGCCCAGGGGGTCGTCGCCG
The DNA here is from genome assembly GCA_023266195.1 of Sulfuricella sp. Taxonomy (GTDB): domain Bacteria; phylum Pseudomonadota; class Gammaproteobacteria; order Burkholderiales; family Sulfuricellaceae; genus Sulfuricella. The sequence continues at coordinate 17,111 of JAHFRP010000007.1, read as the reverse complement.
GATGCATGCACCCGGCCGAGCACGGATAGCAGATCCATCGGGTAATTCCGCTCGATCAGCTGTTCAACCGCGCGTTTCGCTTCGGCTTCGTTGTCGTATACGCCGACCAGGAAGATTTTGCAGGCGGGGTTTGCCGGATTAACTTGGGTCAGGGAAATTCCTTTCGAGGTTGACGCGGCCAATAACCTCGTCATCAAATTATAGTGGGCCGGTTACCCCCCTTATGGCCTGTCAGGATGAGCCATCTTTTCCGGCTGCACCCAGCGGTCGAATTCTTCTGCCGTGACATAGCCCAGCGCCAGCGCCGCCTGCTTCAGCGTGCCGCCGTCGCATTGGGCCTGTTTGGCGATCTCGGCGGCCCGGTCGTAGCCGATATAAGGCGCCAGTGCGGTTACCAGCATCAGGGAGCGGCCCATCAGCTCGGCAATCCGCTCTGGCCGGGCCTCGATGCCGCGCACGCAGTGCGCCTCGAAGCTTGCCATGCCGTCCGCCAGGAGTCGCACGCTATGCAGGAAATTATGCGCGATCAGCGGCTTGAATACGTTTAGCTCGAAATTGCCGGAGGCTCCGCCGAAGTTGATCGCCACATCGTTGCCGAAGACCTGGCAGCAGAGCATGGTCAGTGCCTCGCATTGGGTCGGATTGACCTTGCCCGGCATGATCGAGCTGCCCGGCTCGTTCGCGGGAACGCCGATCTCGCCGAGCCCGCAGCGCGGGCCGGAGGCCAGCCAGCGGATGTCGTTGGCGATTTTCATCAGCGCGGCGGCGAGCGCCTTGAGCGTGCCGTGCGCCGCCACCAAGGCATCGTGGGCGGCCAGTGCGGCGAATTTGTTGGGCGCGCTGCGAAAGGGCAACCCGCTGGAACGCGCCAGCTCCGCCGCGACGCGTTCACCGAATTCGGCATGGGTGTTGAGCCCGGTGCCCACCGCCGTGCCGCCGACCGCCAGCAGATAAAGCGGGGGCAGCGCGGCGCCGATCGCCGATTCGGCAAATTCCAGCTGCGCCGCATAGCCTGAAAACTCCTGCCCCAGCGTCAGCGGGGTCGCGTCCTGCAAGTGGGTGCGGCCGATCTTGACGATGTCGGCGAAGGCGGCGGATTTGGCTTCCAGCGCAGAGCGCAGCATGCCCAGCGCGGGCAGCAGCTTCTGCGTCAGGCCAAGGCTGGCAGCCAGGTGCATCGCCGTAGGAAAGATGTCGTTGGACGATTGTCCGAGGTTGACATCGTCGTTCGGATGCACGCGCCAGGCTTCGCCCCGCGCCCCGCCGAGCAGCTCAGATGCCCGGTTGGCGAGCACCTCGTTCAGGTTCATGTTGGATTGGGTGCCCGAGCCCGTTTGCCAGACCGACAGAGGGAATTCTCCGTCATGAAGGCCGGCCAGGATTTCCCCGGCGGCCTGGACGATGGCGTCGGCCTTCTCCGGTTGCAGCAGCCCCAGGTCGCGGTTGGCGAGTGCGCAAGCGCGTTTGGTTGCGGCGAGCGCGTGGATGAGTTCGACCGGCATGCGTTCGGAGGAGATGCGAAAATGTTCGATCGAGCGCTGCGTCTGCGCGCCCCACAGCCGGTCGGCGGGCACCTCGATGGTGCCGAAGGAATCGCGTTCCGTCCTGGTCGTGGTCATGGCGCTCTCCGCAATAATAAAAAATGTATTTGGCCACAGAGAGCACCGAGTTCGCAGTGGAAAAACAATCGGTTGCCGAGACGGTCGCGCTCATCCGCCGGGTGAGCGGGAAAATACAGGGAAACCCGCCTCATTTCAGCGTTCTCCTTGTTGAAATCGAGAGTTGGGATAACTCGGCCCGGTGCCATAGCGGACTAACATTTTAATTCTAGGCGCATTTCACGATTTACGTAAACGGCGCTTTCGGCAAAATGCTCCAAAAAAGGCGTTTTACATATGTCGGGTGCAACTTAACTTTAGGCCATGTACTCTATGCATCATCAGTTCGGCGCCATGTTCACGGCGTCAGGTTATGGTGTCAAATATCGACATGGAAAAATTCAAAGCGGCGGAACAGTGCATCGGTCCCCTCAACAACCTGTACGTAGCGCTGAGCCAGGCCAATCAGGCGATCCTGCGCGTGGATGGCCGCGAAGCGGACGGCGTCCAGGCCATGCGCCAAACCGTGGCCGAGTTGAGGCCGACCGAGCTGGAAGACCTCGGGCTTGAATACGTCGTTGAAAATTATGTGGAGGAATTCCGGAAAAGCAGCGGGATCGCGTGCGAACTGCGCTTGCCGGACGAAGGGCTGCGTCTGGGCATCAGGCAATCCACGGCGTTGGTCCGCATTGTGCAGGAACCCCTGGCCAACGTGGCGAAACACGCCGGCGCGACCAAGGTGAGCATCGCTCTCGGAGCATGGGGCGAAGCGGTGGTGCCGACGATCAACGACAACGGCAAGGGCTTCGACCTGAATTCGCGCAAATCCATTACCTTCGGCCTGCTGGGGGCGATCGAGCGCGCCGCCATGGTGGGCGGCAAGGCCGAAGTCAGCAGCGCGCCGGGCAAGGGCACCGCGGTGCGGGTGAGCCTGCCCGGTTCGGCGTAGGCGCGGCGCATGTCCGACGATTTCGACCGCGACATTCCGCGCGCCGGCACCCACAGCGTCAAGCACGACGGCCGCGCGGCGTATTTCGGCACGGCGGACGTGCTGCCGCTGTGGGTGGCCGACATGGATTTCGCCGCCCCGGCGGCGGTAACCTGCGCCCTGGCGGCCCGCGCAGCCCATCCGGTTTACGGCTACACTTTTTATCCGGACGGCCTGTTCCAGGCTCTGATCGGCTGGCTGCAAAAGCGCCACGGCTGGGCGGTCAAGCGCGAGTGGATCGCGATGGCACCGGGCGTGGTGCCGTCGCTGCATGCGGCGGTAATGGCCTTCGCCGCGCGGGGAGAGGGCGTCATCGTCCAGCCGCCGGTGTATTTCCCGTTTTTTACCGCCGTCACCGGCACCGGGCGGCGCCTGGTTCTCAACCCGCTGCGCCTGGAACACGGCCGCTACACCATCGATTTTCCCCATCTGGAACGGTGCGCCGCGGCAGGCGCGCGCCTCTTGCTGCTCTGCTCGCCGCACAACCCGGTCGGGCGCGTCTGGCGGCAGGAGGAACTCGCGGAGATCCTGCGCATCGCCCGCCAGTACGGCCTGGTCGTGCTGGCGGACGAAATCCACGCCGACCTGGTCTATCCGGGCGAGCGCCACATCGCGCTGGCCACCCTGGCCGGCGCCGCCGACAAGCTCGTCACCGCCGTGGCGCCGAGCAAAACCTTCAACATCCCCGGCATGGGCCTGTCCAGCCTGGTCGCGCCCGACCCGGCGCTACGCGCCGCGATCGGCCGGGTTTTCGACACGCTCCACCTGGGCCAATCCAATCCTTTCAGCATCGCCGCGTTCGAAGCCGCCTACCGCGAAGGCGAGCCGTGGCTGGACCGCCTCCTGCCCTATCTGCGCGACAACCGGGATTTCGTCGGCGCCTACCTTGCCGGGCATCTGCCCGATATCCGCCTGATTCAGCCGGAGGGAACCTATCTGCTGTGGCTCGATTGCCGCGGTTTGGGGATGGACGATGCGGCGCTGCGGGATTTTTTCGTGCGCGAGGCCAAGGTCGGGATGAACCCCGGTACGGTGTTCGGCGAAGGCGGCAGCGGTTTCATGCGCCTCAACATCGGCTCGCCGCGTCACGTCCTCGCCGAGGCGCTGGGGCGGGTCGAAGCGGCGCTCGCCGCGCGCCGGAAGAAGTAGAAGTAGGTCGGTTCAAGCGAAGCGGAACCGACGATTTCTTTCATGGCGCGTCGGTTCCGCTTCGCTTGAACCGACCTACATGCGTCACTGTGCCACCGGCCCTCCGGCCCGATACCGTTCGGGAAACAGGTTCTTGAGGTGCTCGACCTTGGGCAGGTCGTTGACCACGATATAACCGTCATGCGGGTGGCGCTCGGCGTAATTCCGGTGATAAGCCTCGGCCGGGTAGAACGCCGTCAGCGGCGACAGCCGGGTCACGATGGGCGCTGGAAAGGCGTGAGCGCGCGTCAACTGGTCGATGTAGGTACGGGCGATCCGTTCCTGCTCGCCGTTCGCGTAGAAAATTTCCGAGCGGTACTGGCTGCCGCTGTCCGGTCCCTGCCTGTCGAGCTGGGTCGGGTCGTGGGCGACGGAGAAAAACACCTGCAATAGCCGGCCGTAGGAAACCTTCGCCGGGTCGAATACGACCTTGACCGATTCCGCATGGCCGGTGGCGCCTGTGCTCACTACCGGGTAATTTGCCGTGCCCGCCGAACCACCGGCGTAGCCGGAGGTTGCCGAGATCACCCCATTGATGTGCCGGAACACGGCCTCGACGCCCCAAAAGCAGCCGCCGGCCAGCACTGCGGTCTGCTCGGCGGTTTTTGCCTGCGGCGCATCGGTGGCGGGGTCGGGGATGCGGATCGCCCGGTCGCCTGCCAGACTTGCGGCGCACAGGCCGAGCAGGATGGCGGCGCCAAGCAGCGTGGCTAAACGGCGAACAGTCGAGTTAAACATGGTCTTACCCTTTTGGCGGTGGCCTGAGCGGACAGAATGACCGCCCGTGCGTCATCCAGCCTGCGCTTTATCCTGCTGTGGCACCGCGATCTCCGGATAGTTCCCGTCCGCACTGGCGGCCAGTCGCGTCGATGCGACGATTTTTCCTCTCTCCCGCCGGCGGGAGAGGGCTAATGAACGATCCCGGTTAATCATTGAACCCCACCCTTCCCTTTCGCTCTAATTAGCTTGGCTATTTTCAACGTCGAGCGTCTATGAATACAACCGCCGCCGCCCCAGAAGTTTCTCCCGAACCGTGTCCCTCCCTAATGGAACAATGGGCGTTTCCAGCTACGGCGCTTATGCCCGAAGTTGTCATCGTGGAAATGGCTGTCCTGCTTTACCCCCAGAAGCAATTTTTGACGCTGCTTTCCCAACCGAACTCCGTGTTTGATCTGGATTGCCATATCCGGCAGGACAACCGCACGGTGGTGGTGACGCTCAACCGCCTGGAAATCGTCGAGTCCCGGCGCGGCAAGGGCCTGGGGAAACGCGTGGTGCGCAAGATCGTGGAAACCTACGCCAGGCATCTCAACCCGGATTTCGGCTGGCGCGTCACCGACGTGCTGTTCGTCGAAACCCATCTCGACAGTTTCCGCGGCGTGGCTTTCCTGAACCGGATCAAGCACCACTCGGAAAAGTTCGCCACTTTCGGCCCCTGCCGCTCGCGGGTGGCCTTGAAGACCCTGCCGAAATCGTAGGCGAAGCATTTGTAGGAGCGGCCTCCCGGCCGCGATTTTGATGATCGCGGCCGGGAGGGCGCTCCTACCGCCGTTATCCCTGCGGCGCCAAAATCACCCCGGCCAGCGGCGGCAAAGTCATGCTGATCGAAAAGGGCTGGTTCATCCAGGGGATTTCCTCGGCGACCAGGTCTGCCCCGCCGTTGCCCATGTTGCTGCCGCCGTAATACGCCGAATCCGAGTTGAAGATTTCGCGGTAGCGCCCCGGCCGCGGCACGCCGATGCGGTAGCCCAAGCGCGGAACCGGGGTGAGGTTGACCACCACCGCGAGGAAATCGTCGTCGGCCTTGCGCATGAAGCTCAGCACCGACTGCGCGGAATCGTGGCAGTCGATCCACTCGAATCCCGGCCATTCGAACTCGTTGCGGTACAGCACCGGAGTGTTGTGGTAGAGATGGTTCAGGTCCTTGACCAGGCGCTGCACGCCTTGATGGAACGGGTATTCCAGCACGTACCAGTCGAGCACGCCGGCGCTGTTCCATTCCAGTCCCTGGCCGAACTCGGTTCCCATGAACAGCAGCTTCTTGCCCGGATGGGTGAAATAGTAGGTATAGAGCGCGCGCAGATTGGCGAACCGTTGCCACTCGTCGCCCGGCATCTTGTTGAGCATGGAACCCTTGCCGTGCACCACTTCGTCGTGGGAGAACGGCAGCATGAAGTTCTCGGTGAAGGCATAGAGCATGCTGAAGGTGAGCAGGTCGTGGTGGTACTGGCGGTGGATCGGTTCCTTCGAGAAATAGGCCAGGGTGTCGTTCATCCAGCCCATGTTCCACTTGATGTCGAAGCCGAGGCCGCCGAGATAGGTCGGGCGCGTCACCTGCGGCCATGAGGTGGATTCTTCCGCGATGACGAGGACGCCGGGGCATTCGGCATGGCTGGCCTCGTTGAGCTCGCGCAGGAAACCGATCGCTTCCAGGTTTTCCCGTCCGCCATACTGGTTGGGAATCCACTCGGTGCGCGAATAATCCAGGTAGAGCATGGAAGCCACCGCATCGACGCGCAGGCCGTCGATATGGAATTCCTTGAGCCAGTAAAGCGCGCTGGAGATGAGGAAGTTTTTCACCTCGTTGCGGCCGAAGTTGAAGATCAGCGTGGCCCAGTCCAGATGTTCGCCGCGGCGCGGGTCTTCGTGCTCGTAAAGCGGCGTACCGTCGAAGCGGGCGAGCGCATGGCCGTCCTTCGGGAAGTGGGCCGGCACCCAGTCGAGCAGCACGCCGACCCCATGGCGGTGGCAGTAATCGATGAAATAGCGGAAATCTTCCGGCGTGCCGAAGCGGCTGGTGGGGGCGAAATAACCGGTGGCCTGGTAGCCCCAGGAAAGGTCGAACGGATGCTCGCTCACCGGCATCAGCTCGATGTGGCTGAAGCCCATTTCGACTACGTAATCGACCAGCTTCTTCGCCAGTTCGCGGTAGTTGAGCGTTTCCCCCTCCACTCCGCGCTGCCAGGAACCGGGATGAACTTCGTAGACCGACATCGGCGCATGCTGCCAATCCGCCGTGGCGCGGCGTTGCATCCATTCGTCGTCGCGCCACCGGAAATGGGAGGTGGGCGCGACGATGGAGGAGGTTTTCGGCCGCAGCTCGAATTCCTGGCCGTAAGGATCGGCCTTGAGCAGCACTTGGCCGGTGTGCCGGTTGCGAATCTCGAACTTGTAGAGAATGCCGGGCCCCAGGTCTGGGATGAACAGCTCCCACACGCCGACGCCCGTGCGCACCCGCATCGGGTGCATGCGGCCGTCCCAGCGGTTGAAATCGCCGACCACGCTGACCCGCTCGGCATTGGGCGCCCACACCGCGAACAGCACGCCCGCGACGCCGTCGATCTCGTGCTCGTGTGCGCCGAGCATGGCGTAGGCCTGGCGGTGCTTGCCCTCGGCGAACAAGTGCAGATCGAAGTCGGAAATCTGCGGCGGATAGGTGTAGGGGTCGTGGGCGATGTGCAGGCGGTTTTCGGTGTCGCGCCAGATCAGCCGGTAATGGTCGGGAACCGACTTGGTTTTGCCGCGCCATTCGAACAGATCGGTGCCGGCGATCCGGCTCATCGGCAGATTCCCCTCGGCAATCGAAACCTCGGCCGCGTGCGGAACGAAAGCCCGGACGACGCAGCCCTCCTCATCCGGGTGCATGCCCAACACCGCGAACGGGTCGTGATGGCGCGCCTCGATGATACGGATCAGATCGTTGTCGCTTTTCGGCGCCCACGCCGCTTCCAGATTGCCAATTTTGCCCACCAGCATATGCCGTTCCTCCTCAGTCTTCAGGTTCGAATGAAATCGCAAAGATTCATTAAAGACCATGGAAGGTAAAAGGCAAATTGATGAGCCGAGGCACGGCGGAGCGGCCTCCTGGCCGCAAATCCGGCGTTCGCGGCCAGGAGGCCGCTCCTACCCCAGAAAAGCCTCTTTCGAATTGAGATAGGCGATTTCTTCCGCGCTGCTGTCCCTGCCCAGAATGGCGTTGCGGTGCGGAAAGCGGCCGAAGCGCCGGATCAGCTCGCGGTGATGCCGGGCGAAGCGCAGGTTGTCGGCCAGCTTCGCCCGCTCGAACAGCCGCACGGAAAGATCCTGGTCGGCCAGATCCTCGCTGTGCATCAGCGGCATGAACAGGAACGCCACCCGGTCCGCCGGCAGTGCTTGGTCGTGGCCGTGCGCGATGGCGTATTTGCTGGTTTCGACGGCTTTCTTCTCGGTGCCGAAGCTTCGGGCTTCGCCGCGAAACATGTTGAGCGGGAACTGGTCGAGCACGATGGCGAGCGCCAGGCATCCTTCGGCCGACGCTTTCCAGCCGTCCAGCGCGCCGCTGCCCGCCGCCAGCCAAAGCGGCTCGTATTTCGCGCGAATTTCGGCGTCCAGCTCCGGCGTGGAGGCGAACCAGCGCGGCCGCATCCGGTCGGAATACCAGAAGTTCAGGATGTCGTCGGGAGCGATTTGTGTAGGCATGATCTGTGTAATTATAATATCAAAAACATGCTGTTATGTTTATTTTCCGGGCCAGGAAATACGCCGGTGCGGACTCGGTAAAAAATTTAGCGCCAAATAGGTTTTTTGCTTATTTTCAATTCAGGCCGGAGGCTTCATCATTTCCCCATACACGGAATTGGAGGTGCTCCATGATTGAGCCACAGACTGACGAAGAGCTGGCTAAACTGCGCGTATTCCAGTCCACGATGCGCACCGTCAACGATATCGTCAATAATTCCCTGAACGATTTGCAACTGGTGCGCCTGGCGCTGGAAAGCGAAGAACGCGTGCCGGGCGATTCGGAATCGCTGCGGATGCTGGACCAGCTGATCTACGAGACCTCCACCAAGCTCAACCAATTGGGCGACATGCAGGAATTGAAGGAAAAGGACCTCGGCGGTGGCGTATTCATGATCGAGGTTCCCCCGTCGGAACGCCACGCGTAAAAGCGCCGGATTCGATTAGCGCGAAACTCGCGAAGCGAGACCTCGTCCCCCTCGCCCGCTTGCGGGAGAGGGCTAGGGGAGAGGGAAACGGTCATGGCGAATCGCCGTTTCATGATTCGGGGCGGCGATTCGCCATGACCGTTAGCCCCTCCGCTATCCGCCACTCATCGACTGAAGCAATGCAGCGCTATCCATTAAGCGCTGCGACTGCGCGCCGATCAAATCGTTTCGAATACGCTGCGCCTGCTGCAGGGCGATGAGCACTTGCACATAGCTGGACGCACCCAGTCGATATTGCCGTTCCAGGGATTGAAGCGAGCCTTGCGCGGCATCGTCGGCGGCGGCGAATGCGGCCAGCGCCTGTGCGTCGTTTTCCACCGCGCGCAGGATGTCGGCCACGCTACGCAAGGACTCCAGCACGACACTCCGGTAATTCGCCGCCGCGGCATCGAAAGCGGCGAGCGCCGCCCGCTTTTCGGCGGGCAGCCCCGGATTGAACAGCGGCTGGGTGAGTTGCCCGACCACGCTCCACACCGCCGAACCGCCGCCGAACAAGGCGCCGGCGGTCAGTGCCTGGGAGCCGAGACTCGCGCTCAGGTTGAGTTGCGGATAGAGCTTGGCGACCGCTACCCCATAGTCGGCGCCGGCTGCGTGCAATAAGGCCTCGGACGCCTGGATGTCCGGGCGGCGGCGCACCAGCTGCGAGGGCACGACGAGCGGCAGTTCGGCCGGCAGGGTGAAATCGGACAGCGCGAAGGCCGGAATGCCGCCTGTGCCCGGCGCGCGGCCGGCGAGCACGGCCAGGAGGTGCTCGGTCTGTTGCAGTTGTTTGCGCTGCGCGGGCAATTCGGCTCGCGTTTGTTCGGCCTGGGCTTGCAGGCTTAGCGCTTCGTCGGGCGAGGCCTGACCGATGCGCACGCGTTCGCGGGCCAAGCGCAATTGCTCGTCCTGCGCGCGCACGATGGCGGCGGTGGCTTCCATCTGTCCGGCGAGCCGCGCACGGGCGATGGCGGCGGCGGCAATGTTGCCGGCCAGGGTCAGGCGCGAGGCGTCCAGCTCGAAGCGGCGGAAGTCGGCGCGGGCGGCCAGGGCTTCGAGTGCGCGGCGGTTGCCGCCGGCCAGGTCGAGGTTGTAATGCACGCCCACGCTGGCGTTGTAGAGGCCGAATTGACGCGCGTCCCCGCTCAAGCCCTGGCTGCTGGGGCTCATGCGCTGGCGCTGAGCGCCCAGTCCGGCGTCCACCTGCGGATACTGCGTGGAGCCCGCCTGGGCGGCATGGAGTTCCTGCGCCTGATGCAAGGTGGCGCGGGCGGCCGCCAGCGTCGGGCTGGCCTGGAACGCCTCGTCGATCAGTCCGTCAAGCGCGGATGAACCCAGGCTGCGCCACCATTGCGCTTCGATCGGCAGCCCTTCGACCAGGCGTTGTGCTTCGCCGAGCTGCGTGGGTGCGGACGCGGTTTGGCCGGCCACCGGCGTCGCGGTGTAGCGAGCCGTCTCCGGCGCGGCCGGGTGCTGGAAATCCGGGCCGGCCGCGCAACCGGCCAGGCCGGCCGTCAGCAAAGAGGCGGCAAGCCGGCTGAGGAGGCCGTGGGGTGTCTTAGCGTGTCCCATAGAAATGCTCCACCAAGGATTTGCGGAAGCCCTGGTGACAACCCAGGCAGCTTTCCTGCACGCGGGCGAAGGACTGGATCACCGCCCTACCGTCGCCCCGCTCGGCAACTTGCTCCATCGCATGCGCGGCTTCGTGGGTCTTTTCGTCAAAGCCCCGGAATTTGGCGGCATCGGTGCCAAGGTAGGCAAGGATGCGCATTTTTTCGGTAACTGGCGGCTCGGGATGCGCGGCGACCTTGGGCGCGAGCTGCGCGACCAGCGCCCAGTTCTCCTGCGAAATCGCGCCGGTAATCGCCTGCATGTTGCGCCCGAGGTCCTGCATGATGTTGCGCAGCTCCAGCGGTTTGGCCGCGGTGGCGCCATCGGCCCAGGCTTGCGGCTGGAAACCCCACAGGAATAGGCAGGTTGCAAAGATCGTGACGACGGTTCCCGAGCTGAGGCGGTGTTTGCGGCTGGTCATGTGAAACTCCCGAAATTCGATGGTTCTCTCATCCTTAAAATCTCAGTTCAAGCCACAGAGATCACAGAGATGACGCGGGTTTTTGGGCATTTCCGTATTCACCAAATTGGTGAGAACAGTTAGCCCGCAACCCATTGTTTTTCCTCTGTGAACTCTGTGCTCTCTGTGGCTAAATGATTTTTCTAGGCTCATTGGAATCCCCGCCCTTCGCCCGCTTCCTCATGGGTCACACCGTCGCGGATGTGGTAAATGCGCTTGAAGGTGGGGATGATCTTTTCGTCGTGGGTAACGACGACGACGGCGGTCTCGTATTTGCGCGCCATGTCGTTGAGGATGCGGATGACGGCCATGGCACGCTCCGAATCCAGCGGTGCGGTGGGCTCGTCGGCCAGGATCACCGGCGGGCGATTGACCAGGCCGCGCGCGATGGCGACCCGCTGCTGCTCGCCGCCGGAGAGTTGCGAGGGCATGGCGCGGGCGCGGTGTTGCACATCCAGCGCCGTGAGCAACTCCAGGGCCTGCGCCCGTGACTCCCCGTTCTTGACGCCGGCGAGCATCGGCAATAACGCCACGTTGTCGGTGACATCGAGAAACGGGATCAGGTAGGGCGCCTGGAACACGAACCCGATCTTGTCGCGCCGCAGCGCGCGCAGGTCGCGCACTTTCCAGCCTTCGTCGTAGATCACCTGGTCGCCCAGCGTCATGCGGCCGGCGGTGGGGTCGATCACCGCGCCCAGGCATTTGAGCAGGGTGCTCTTGCCCGAGCCGGAAGGGCCGATCAGGCCCACCACCTCGCCCGGCGCCACCCGCATGTCCACGCCCTTCAGGGCATCGACAGCGGTGTCGCCCTCGCCATAGCGTTTTTTCAAACCTTCGATGCGTATGCCTTTGCCGCTCATCTCAGCCTCCAATGGCTTCGGCCGGATCGACCTTGAGCGCCATGCGAATGGCGACGATGCTGGCCAGCACGCAGATCGCGAGCACGGCAAAAAAGCCGGCGATGGAATCGAACGGCACCAGCAGGACGTACTTGGGAAACAGGGGTGCCGAGAAAGTGGCCGCGATCTTGCCGACCACGAAGCCGATCACGCCCAGGGCGAGCGCCTGCTGCATGATCATCGCGGCGATGGTGCGGTTGCGCGTGCCGATGAGTTTCAACACCGCGATCTCGCGGATCTTGTCCATGGTCAGCGTGTAGATGATGAAGGCCACGATGGCCGCGCTGACGATGGCCAGGATCGCCAGGAACATGCCGATCTGCTTGGCCGAGGTGGCGATCAGCTTGCCGACGAGGATGGTTTCCATCTGGGATCGGGTATAGACCGTCAAACGTTTCCAGCGCCGGATGGATTCGGCCACCTCGTCCGCAGCATGGCCGGGTTTCAGCGTGACCAGCACGGCGTTGACGAACGCATTCGTGCTCTGCGAGGCGATCACGGCATCCAGCAGTCCCGGTACGCCGGGCCGATTGAAAGCCGGATTGGCCTCGGTGCGGCGCCGGCCTTGCCAGATGGCGTCGTTGTCCTTGAGGAACTGCGCCTCCTGGGCGTCCTTGAGCGGAACGAAGACCATCGGGTCGCCGCTGGACGACACCATGCGCCGGGTCAGTCCGACGACGGTATAGTGATTGCGGCGGATGGCAATCCGATCCCCCAACCCGAATCCGGCCGCGATGTCGGCCACCGCTTCGTAGTGGCCGCGCGTGATCTGGCGCCCCGCGACGAGATACGGAGGCCATCCGGGCGTGCTCCCCAATGGACCGGGCGCGATGCCGACCACCATGGCGCGTACATCGTTCCCGCCCTTCTGCACCTGCATGGTCAGATAAGTGATGTTCGCCGCCAGGGCGACGCCCGGCATGGCGAGGATGGCGCGATACCTGTCGTCGTCGAGACTGGAAGACTCCGCGTAGGGGCCCAGCGTGTCTTTTTGCACCACCCAAAGGTCGGCGCCGCTGTTGTCGAGCAAGGCTTTGCCGTCGTCCACCATGCCCCGGTACACCCCGGCCATGACCAGGGTCACGCCGATCAGGAGTCCCAGGCCGATGCCGGTGAAGACGAACTTTCCCCAGGCGTGGAGAATGTCGCGGCCGGCCAGGCTGATCATCGAGACGCTCCCGGAATGCGATCGACCACATGGATGCGGCTCTTCGGCGACAGCCGTTTTTCACTGTAGGCCACGACCCGGTCGCCATTCCCGAGACCTTCGCGCACCTGCACGTAACCGTCCAGGTCGGACGCGCCGAGCGCAGTCGGCGTGAAGCGCAGGCCGCCGTCGACGATTCGCCACACACCGACCTTGTCGCCTTCGCGGCGGACGGCGGCATTAGGGATGGCCGGAGCGGCCGGAAGCGCCGGCAGATCGACCGTAACCTCGGCCAGCTCGCCCACCGGCGGCTGGGGCTGGGGGATGACATCGAAGACCACCTTGGCGAGCGTTTCCTCGGTCACCGCATCGGCTTTGGGTTCCACGCGCAGCACCCGGCCTTTCAAGGTCTGGCCGCCGCGCGAACGCAGAACGATGCGGGCCGGCAGCGCCCCGGCCAGCCCCGACGCGCTGATCTGGTCGAAGCGCACGTTGATCCACAGACTCTCGGGATCGATCACCTCCACCACGGCCTGGCCGGCGACGATGGTCGTTCCGGGGTCGGCGTCCCGCGCCGCAACCACGCCATCGGCCGGCGCGATCAGGCGCAGGTTGCGCCGCTGCGCCGCCAGCCCTTCGCTGTCGGCGCGGGCACGGGCGAGTTCTTCCCGTGCGGCGGACAGGGCCGCCTCGGCAATCTGCAGCTCCTGCCGCTTGGTGGCGAGGACTTCTTCGCTGGTCGAGCGCACGGCGAACAATTGCTCGTAGCGGCGCGCCTGAGTCTGGGCGTAGGCCAGCCGCGCCTCCGCCTCGCGCACCGCCGCTTCCGCACGTCGGAACGCCGATTCCTGTGAGCGCACCCGGTCGTCCAGATCGACCGGGTCCATCTCGCCGAGCACCTGCCCCGCCTTTACCCGGTCGCCCACATGCACCCCCAGGCTTTTGACGCGCCCGGCAATTGTCGGCCCGATCTTGTAGGTGTAGCGGGCCTCCACCGCGCCGATGCCGAACAGCGCCGGTGCGACGGCCCGCGATTCCACGGCCGCGACCGTCACCGCGACCGGCGCGAGCGGTCCGGATCGCAGGCCGACATAGATGAAAAGCGCAAGCAACGGAACGATGACGGCCAGCAGCGCCAGGGTGCGGCCTTGCAAAGGCAGACGTTTCATAGGGTGCTCCCGATGCCGCGCCGATAAATCGCAAATACTCGCGGCGCATCGCGGCGTATGCGTTCCACGTCTCCCGCCAGCAGCGATTGCATGACCAGGCCCTGAATCGTGCCGATGAACAGCGTGGCCGCCGCCTCGTTGTCCAGCGAAGAAGACAGCTCGCCGCTGGCTTTTCCCTTCTCGATGAGTCGATGCAAGCGTTCTCCGTATCGCTGAATCAAGGTCTGCACCATGCGCTTGGCCGGTGTCGATTCGGCGCGCTGAAGCTCGCCAAACATCATCCTGGGCACGCCGGGGTGTTCGACCACGAATTCGACGTGGCTCATGAATATCGCCTCCATGGCGCCCAAGGCCGATTCGATCCCCTGCGCGGACCGGTCGATTCTGGCCAGGAGGCGCTCCGCCACCCACTCCATGACCGCCTGCCAAATGGCTTCCTTGTTGGGGAAATGCCTGAACAGCGCGCCTTGGGTCAGGCGCATGTGCTTGGCAATGGCCGCCGTCGTGATCTCGCTGGGGTTTTGCGAACCGGCAAGCGCCACGACCGACTCGACGGTCGCGGCCCGACGCTCATCGGCAGGAAGATGTTTGGGGTGGTTTTCCATCGGCGATCTCAAAAGATAGTAATTGGTTACTATCTTACAAGAAAAAAGAAAATCTGCAAGGCCAAATTGGAAAAGCGCGAAAATGCGGTTGATCAAGGATGTCGAGACAGGCGCGATGGACTTCCAGGTTTGGGCCGCGGCCGCCTTTCGCACGAATTGCGAAACCCGCGCCGGTTCTGGCGCTCCGGCCGGACGTGAAAAAGGCCAGAGATGACTCTGGCCTTTGTGTTTTTGGGGGTGCGGAGGTTACAACCAAACAAACTCGCTATTGGGGTCAATGAGCACCGCTGGGGATTGGAGCGGAATTACGCGCCAAGCAGTCTGCGGGCCAGTACGGATTGCATATCCCGGCGGCCATCGGCAATCAGGTAGATGATGACTTGGTTGCCTGTGACACGATAGATCACGCGGTAAGGCTTAAAGACGGCTTGGCGGTATTCCTTGATGCCCAGCGCAACCAGTTCCCTCGGGTAGCTGCCACGCTCAGGAAACCTCGATAAGCTTTCAACGACCTCCATTAATTGGCCGAGCGCGTAATTGGCGTTGGCCACACAATCGAACTCGGAGATGTAGTCGTAAATGGCCTCCAAGTCCTGCTCCGCGCCCTCGGTGAGCAGAACTTCAAACTTGGGAGGTTCTGCCCCTGCCATCAGGCGGGATTCTTCTTGGCGCGCAGACGGGCGACGACGTCTGCCACAGGCTTGACCTTGCCGGCCGCCATGTCCTGATTGCCCAAGGCGAGGATCTTCAGCAGAGCCAAGGTTTCCTGGGTTTCCTCGAACGAGGCCACGTCCTGCAGGACGGCTTTGGCTTCACCGTTTTGCGTGATGACCAGGGGTTCACGCTGCTCCGCGAGGCGCGTCAACACTTCGGCGGCGTTGGCTTTGAGGTAGCTGATCGGTTTGACTTGAGATGAATAGCGCACGGCTGTACCCCGATTTGACAAAGACTGAATATAGTCTTTTTGTGGTCTTACGGCAAGGCGCCCAGAAGCGTTTCACTTTTGGACTGCTTCGGAGGTGTATTTGGTGGTGCGTAGTTTACTACCGAACTACTCGCTATTGGGGCCAGAGCGCAATAGAGCGTCTTTCTGCGGGGCAACAAGAAACCACGGTTGGCCACCGATGCGTAGACCGGCCTCCGCACCTGCCAGCTATTACCCTCTCTATTACCCCTGCTCAAGGGTAATTACCCCTCGCCGTCGCCCGGTTCCTCCTCCTTGGCGGCGATCTGTTTGACCACCCGGTCGAAATCGCTTTCGAAAAGCCGATCCTGCACGATGCGGTACTTCTCGAATTCGCTTTCGGCATGGGCCTTGGCGATTTCCGCCGTTACCTTGCCGGCATCCTGCAATACCTCGCGGTCGGTCGCCGCAATGAAACGGTTGAGGCGTGTTTCCCAATCCTGCATCGTCATGGGAATCTGCCGCAGCGCCATGTCCTCGGCCAGATCCAGATAGGCCGACACCAGCCGCTGCAGCTGCGCCATTTCGGCTTCGGTCAGATAGTTCTTGGTGATGACCACATCGAATTTCTGAATTTTGCCGCTCGGTGCATCCTTCCAGATGGTCAACCCCATATTGTCTTTGCCGGCATTGGCGCGCTGGTAGATGACTTCTGCTGCCGTCTGACCATGAATAGCCCAATGCAGTTTGTTCTGGACGGTGGCAAAGAAACGCTTGGTGGCCTGCGCGGTCACGTCGTAGTCGATGGCCGTGGCGTAGATGTCGGTGATCTTCTGGTAGAACTTGCGCTCGGAAAGCCTGATCTCCCGGATTTTTTCCAGTTGGCGTTCAAAGAACTCATCCGTCAGATTGCCGCCGTGTTTCAGGCGATCCACATCCATGGCCCAGCCCTGAATGATGTAATCCTTCACGATCTGGTTGGCCCACTTGCGAAACTGCACCGCGCGCTCGTTCTCGATCTTGAATCCCACTGCGATGATGGCCTGCAAGCTGTAGTGCTTGACCTGGTAGCTTTTACCGTCGGCGGCAGTTGTTAAGTACTGCTTAATAACTGCCGCCTCTTCCAGTTCGCGGTCGGCAAAAATGCGCTTCAGGTGCTGATTGATCGCAGATACCGAAACATCGTAAAGGGTCGCCATCATCTTCTGCGTCAGCCAGATGTTTTCATCCTCATAGCGCATCTCCACGCTGGCTTTGCTGTCGCCGATGGCGGCAACGAAGGTCAGGTATTCCGCCGCCGAGGAGCGGACGATGGAGACCTCGTTTTTCTTGGGAGCCTGCGGCGATTTGTTCTTGCTCATGCCGAAAAATGGCTCTTCACGGTTTTCCTACGGTAGTCAGGCGAGTTGGTGGCGATGCCGTTGGCATGGTGTGATAAAGGAACGACGGCGTGTCCTTGGTGTTGAGCTGGAAGATCTTGAGCTTGAAGTGCGTCATGTCGCGGAAGCCGCGCGCTCGGCGGCGCAGCAGGGCGATCGACACGTTGCCGGCTTCCAGGCGAGAGGTGGTAATCGGATG